>CAZQJK010000023.1:0-14727 GCA_964593545.1 uncultured Bacteriovorax sp.
AGTGTGTTGATGTCATCGTCCTTACGCGTGGTGGAGGGAGCCTTGAAGACTTGTGGGCGTTTAATGATGAAGCGCTTGCATGGGATATTTACAATTGCCCAATACCTACGATTTCCGCAGTTGGACATCAAGTCGACTTTTCGATCTCTGATTTTGTTGCTGATTTACGTGCCGAGACGCCTTCTGCTGCTGCAGAAATTCTTACGAATAAGCAAAAAGAAATCGTTGAAAAACTTGAGAATAACAAAAAACACTTAAGGTCATCGATTCAATCTAAAATACAAAAGCATCGCTATGATTTATCAAATGCGACTCCGGCAAAGATTCTCGAAAAGCTTTGGAAGAGAATTGCTGTCTTTCAAAATAGACTAGAGAATGGGAATGTTTTAAAACGAAAAGTCGAACTTCTTTCATTATCTGAAGCTCAATATGAATTAGATATTCTAATTACATCAATGAAATCAAATATAAAAAAAATGATCGAGAAGAAAACTCGTGACCTTCAATTACAAAATGAATTACTAACGGCACTAAACCCAAAGAGTATTCTATCTCGTGGGTACGCATATACAGAAGTTGAAGGTACTGTAATTACGAGTAAGAAAGAATTTGAAAAAATTGATAAGAACAAAGTCCTAAAGCTACACTTCAATGATGGAAGTGGAGAAGTTAAGAAAGTATAGGTTGATATGTTAGGTGGAGATCTCTTTTTTGAAAATGCTGATGAAAATAAAGAGAACGAAATTCTTCTTTATTATCAATGTGAAAATTCCACATTCCCAAATGAACTTAAAAAGTTGAAGGAAACAGATGATGAATCAAAGGCTGATCTTTTTCTTTTTTCTGACGGATATAATTATATAAATTCTAATTCTTCACTTTTTCCTTATGATGCTATGTCTTGGGATATTATTCTGACTGATTCATTATTTTATCGAATGTTAAAGAGATCTGAAAAATCTAAAACTAGTATTTCGAGGGCAGATGAATCAATTAAAGAAGTCGAAATTTTTAATTATTTTATTTACCTCTATGGCATAATTAGAGATGTTTATAATAGGACAATGGAAGGCGAAGAATTTCTTGCTGAAGTATTTAGAATCCTTGAATTTAAAAATATTTTTGATGTTGTTGTAATCTCTAAGAGTGAAAGTTCAAATTTTCAACTGACCGAACAACTTTGCCTTATTCGTGATGAACTACTTGTCCTTTGTAATTTAAAAGATGAGTGTAATGATAATTTATTAACATGGGACCTCGTTAACTTAGCAATCAGCGAAGTATGTAAAGAAGTGAAGGTGAGTACAACTGATGAGGCCAGTGTTCTTAATTATTCTAACCTCTCATATATTGTTTCTAAGATAGAATATCCAATTGCTATTGTTAACGATGATGGCGCAGTTGTTCTATTCAATGATTTATTTTCCGCTTTAAATATTTTACCAAGTAACTTACTTGATTATCAAGATGATGATTGGATCGATATAAACGATCAATTTTATAAAGTTAAAAAAAATAAAATCGAAGCAGTTGGCTCCATTTTTGTGCTTATCATGTCTAAAAAGAAAGATGGAATCAAATTAGATCATCAGTCGGAGCTTGGAATTATAACTGGCTCGATTGCTCATGAGTTAAATAATCCAGTGGCCGGAATTTTAGCTGCGGTGACGATTCTCGAATTTGAAGAATGGGACGATGAAAATTTAAAATTATTAAAAGATTTAAAAGATAGTGCCATTAGATGTAAGGAGCTTGTTGATACCTTCCTAGGTTTTTCAAGATATAAAGTTAGTGGACTATCAACAAAACCACTTGGATTAATTCTTGACCAATCACTATCGCTTCTTCGTTTTAGAGTGATTGAATCGGGTCTCAATATAAATGTTGATATCCAAAAAGAAATTAAAAAAATTGAATGTAAATCAGTAGTTTTACCAATGGTTATATACTTACTCTTTGGAGAATTACTGACTCTGTTATCTCATAAAAAGCTTATTGATGAAAATATTGGGAAAACACTTTGTCTGAGTGTTGAGCTTAATGACAATTGTCTTATCGTTCTTGTTAAGTCTTTCCAATTAAGTTCAGCCGATCGAAAGAGCTTAAGTCAAAAGCTTATTATCCATTTACTTGAAATGGATAATATGGGACTTAAGATTAGAGATGATGGTTTTGAAATTAGTTCAATATTTGAAAATTAAATATACTTTTGAGGATAGTTATAAATATTCTTATTCTTTAGAAAGAATTTCTCAAAAGCTTCGTAGAAATCATCGACTTTCTTAATAGCAATTGTTTTATCAAAAAAGAAGACTTCCTTATTCTCTATTTGGCTCTTTGCCATATAACAATCGATAAATTCTTTAAGCTGTGGAGGTACATTTACTTTTCTTACCTTATTATTAACAGCTTTATTACCGCGTGAGTTTATATACTGAGCTAGCTTCTTCTTATGTCCGGGATATCTAAAAATTAACTCACTCTTATGTCCTAAGGAGGCGAGAGGGTAGATTGTATATTGTTCCGGTACGAGATGATTAATGATCAGGAAATCATATTTCTCAAATTCCAGAGCTTTTGATAGTAATTCTTTTCTCTCACTCTTTTGAAGGTGAAGGTCCCAAAGTTTTGTGATTACATCCTGCTTATTTTCATGATCAAGTTTAGCGAAGAGGTGAGTGTACTTAAGAAGAACTTCAGTAAATGGGCCAATGAGCTTTATTGTCATTGTTTCCCAGTTTAGAGATGTGGTCTTCTCCATAATATATTCAACTTCTCTTGAATCATTAGAGCAAGGGAACGCGAAGAGGATAACACCATTCTCTCCCTTGAAAGAAACAATATACGGAGCAGGCATCTTAGAGATTTTAGCTCTTATCTCATCGACGGAGCTGTCTTTCTTATAGTTAACAAGATCAAGCTCAAATCTATTCTTTGGATAGTAGAGATGATTGATTTTAGTCAGTCCCTTACTTTCAAAAATATCTAAATAATTTATAAAGAGCTTTGCCGTCGCATCAGCATCATCAAGTGCTCGGTGAGCCTTTGTGTGCTTTATCTTGAAGATCTTACTCATATAGTTGAGGTTTGAGTTCATCAGTGAAGGAATTAAGTACTTTGTCATAAGATTAGTACAAATACTCTTATTTTTTAGCTCTGGACGCCCAAGTCTCTTAAGAACAGAATTTAAAAAAGGAACATCGAATGAAGAGTTGTGAGCGATAAGGACTCTATCTCCAATGAATTCAAGAATTTCTTCCATGACACTATCAATTTTAGGGCAGCCTTCAACATCGGCCTGCTTAATTGAAGTTAGTTTTTGAATAAAATCTGGAATTTTTCTTTCTGGATCAATAAGGTAAGATTTTTTCTCGCCTATTTCTTTTCCATCAATATTAACAAGTCCAATTTCAATGATTTTGTCTGTCTTGGTATTTCCACCAGTCGTTTCAAGATCAAATACGCAAAATTTTAGCGAAGATAGAATATCACTTTCTGGTTGTAGGTCATTTAAATTTTCTTTCATTGTTTGCCTAAAGCCGAATATTCATTCGAGCATTGAGATTATTGGTACTAATACTATATATAATCTTGCCATCGCGGTCAAAATTGAGACCCGATGGCATTATTTTCTAAAGGGCGTGAATTACTTGAGTTAATAAGTCACAAAATGTTTTCATTACTTGATTTGCTTGATCTTTAATATCGTCGTGATTGAGGGCGACCTTCTCAATGCCTGCGGCCATATTTGTTACACAAGAAATTCCAAGAACTCTTATTCCCATGTGAACAGCAGCAATATTTTCAGAGACAGTACTCATTCCAACGACATCAGCACCCATATTTCTAAACATTCTTATTTCTGCTGGAGTTTCATAGCAAGGGCCTAGAACACCTGCATAAACACCTTGCTCAAGCTTGTAACCAAGTTTCTTTGCAGCTTCTTTAGCTACTTCTCTTAGTTCAGGGTGCCAAGCAAAGCTCATATCAGGAAATCTTGTTCCAAGTTCGCTATGATTAGGACCAACTAAAGGACTATTTCCTGTAAGGTTGAGATGGTCTTCAATAAGTACTAATTGTCCAGGTCTGTAGTTTGTATTTATACCACCCGCCGCATTTGTAAGGATGATATTTTTAACCCCAAGTGTTCCAAGAACTCTTACAGGAAATACAACTTCTTCTAGAGAGTGACCTTCATATGCATGGATACGTCCTTGCATAACAGCGACAGTATTGCTTCCAATTTTACCAATAAGAAGTTTTCCTTCATGACCGATAATCGTTGTTTTCTTAAATCCCGGAATTTCTTGATAAGGAATCTCAATTTTATCTTCAAGATAATTTGCAAATTCTCCAAGTCCAGATCCTAGAACGACTCCAATCGTTGGTCTCAGTTGTGTTTTTGATTTAATAAATTCTGCTGATTCATTTAATTGATCTATTAAAGTACTCATAAAAAATCCCTATTCTATATTTCTTTGATTTCAAAAATAAGCTTAGGTGAAGCTACTTTTGATTGTGCTATTTTAATTTCTTTACCCATTGAACTGATTATATCTTTAACAACGGCTGCTTGATTTTTGTTGTGATAGATTTCAACAAGGCTTTCACCCTTTGTTACTTTATCTCCAACTTTCTTGTTGAAAATGAAACCAACTCCAAGATCTACTTTATCTGAGGCTTTATTTCTTCCGCCTCCAAGAGCAACACAGTGAAGCCCCATTTCTTTACAAGCAATACTACTGATGTAGCCACTCTTAGAAGCCTTAAAAGATGTAATAATTTTTGCAAGAGGCAGACGAGAATAATCATCGATAACTTTATCATCACCACCTTGAACTTTGATTAGTCTTCTAAAGACTTCAAGGGCCTTACCATTCTTAATTGATTCAATCGCCATCATTTCACCTTCTTTTAGAGAAGATGCTTTCTTGGCAATATAAATCATTGCTCCTGCAAGCTTGACTGAAATATCTGTAAGATCTTTTGGACCATTACCTTTTAATGTTTCAATTGACTCAATAATCTCAAGTGAGTTACCAACATACTTTCCTAACGGTTGGTTCATGTCAGTAATATAAGTTACCATTCTCTTATCAAATCTCTTCGCTGTATCTCTAAGGCTTTTCGCCAAGGCCTTCGCATTCTTGATATCACTCATGAAGGCACCTTCACCCGTTTTGATATCCATGACAATTCCATTGGCCCCTTCAGCAAGCTTCTTACTCATGATTGAAGCTGTAATAAGAGGAATGGATTCTACTGTTGCAGTGACATCACGCAGTCCATAAATTATTTTATCAGCAGGTGCGATATCTTTTGTCTGTCCGATAAGAACGATCTTTTCTTTATCAAGTTGTTTCTTAAATTGTTCGAGAGTCAGGGCCGTTTTAAAACCCTTGATACTTTCAACCTTATCAACAGTTCCACCCGTATGGCCTAGGCCACGTCCGGCCATCATTGGAACCTTTACTCCACACGCTGCTGCAATAGGACCGAGGACGAAGGAAGCTTTATCTCCAACACCTCCAGTTGAATGCTTGTCGACAACGTTCTCACCTTTAAATTTTAAAGTTTTTCCAGAGTAGAGCATCGAATCTGTAAGAGCAGCGGTTTCACTGACACTCATACCATTGAGGTAGATTGCCATAAGTAGTGCTGTCATTTGATATTGTTCGACTTCACCACTGACGAGACCATTAACCATCCAGTTAATTTCGTCAGCAGTTAATGATTTTCCATCACGTTTTTTTGCAATAATTGAGTAAGCATTAAAGTTATTTTTTTTCGTCATTCAAATTTCCGTTTTCTAAAGCATTGCTAATCAAAAAAGGGCAATGTACCATTAAGGTTGAGAAGAGATAAGGACTTAATATAGTCAATCTCGAGAAAAGTTGCAAATAGTGTAATTTTCTTTAGGAATTTAGTTACGAGGACAAGTAAATGAGAAGCAAGTTATTGATGCTTTGCACATCACTAGTATTAGTTTTTTCCCCAGTGGCCCATGCCCAAGATAATTCAACTTTCGCTGATGAGTCGATAAAGGATATTGCGGTTGTGGCAGGATTAGGCGCTGGTGGAGCAGTTCTAGGTCTATCAACACTTTCTTTTGTTGAGGAGCCAAGTGACCACTTTAAAAATATTGTTGTTGGTGCAGCAATCGGTATTATCATTGGTGTAGGGGTCGTTGCATATAGTCAGGCAAGTAAGTCTAAAGAGTATATTGAAAGCGCAAGTATTAAAGATTTCTCAACTAAGGATCGCGTAAAATGGCACGCCGCAAATAACTACGCAGCCAAGAATAAGTCATCTTTAAATCAGCCTCAGGTCGGATATACATTTTCTTTCTAAATAATTGATAATTCAGCTCAAGCTATGTAAACTTCTAGGGTACCTTACCTTGGAGTTTACTAGTGGAGAGATTAATTTCTTTTTTCGGACTAATGTTATTAATTCTTTTTCTCATTGCTGTTAGCAGTAATAGGAAAAATATTAATTGGAGAACAGTCATCTCTGGGGTTTGTCTCCAAATTTTCTTAGGCCTTATCATTTTAAAATCATCTTTTGGTCAGGAATTTTTTGAAGGAGCGAGAGCTCTTTTTACAGGAATTTTAAATTATACTTCGGAAGGTTCAAGTTTCATCTTTGGTCCTCTTACAGATACAAAGAAATTTGGATTCATCTTCTTTGTTATGGTTCTTCCAACAATTATTTTTACAAGTTCATTAATGAGTGTTCTCTATCATCTTGGTGTGATGCAATTTGTAATTCGAATCGTGGCCAAGGTAATGGTTGTCGTTATGGGAACTTCGGGAGCTGAATCTTTATCGGCAGCCGCTAATATTTTTGCAGGACAAACAGAGGCACCGCTTGTCGTAAAACCCTTCATTTCTAAAATGACGAGATCAGAACTTCTTGCTTTGATGACTGGTGGAATGGCAACTGTAGCCGGTGGTGTGCTTGCGGCCTATGTAGGCTTTGGAATCGACGCCGCTCACTTATTAGCAGCTTCCGTGATGTCTGCTCCGGCAGCACTCGTTTGTGCTAAAATCTTATTACCTGAAACTGAAGAGCCAATGACTAAGGGTGTAGTTAAGGCCGAGATTGAAGAGAGAAGTGAAAATCTCGTTGATGCTGCAGCAATGGGGGCCAGTGATGGTCTTCAATTAGCTCTTAATGTTGGTGCTATGCTTCTCGCTTTCATTGCATTAATTGCAATGGTTAATGGAGTGCTTGGATGGTTTGGTGGTCTACTTGATCACCCAGAACTTTCACTAGAACTAATTACAGGTTATGTTCTCGCTCCAGTTGCTTTTATGTTGGGTGTTCCATGGAATGATTGTCAGGTCGTGGGATCACTTCTTGGTAAGAAATTAATCTTGAACGAATTTGTCGCCTATTTAGATCTAACAAAGCAGATGGCAACAATGTCTCCAAGAGCGGTCGCGATTTCAACATATGCTCTTTGTGGTTTTGCAAATTTCAGCTCGATTGCGATTCAAGTTGGTGGAATTGGTGTACTCGCACCAGATCGTCGTAAGGATTTAGCGAGTCTTGGGATAAAATCCCTGATAGCGGGAACTGTTGCCTGCTTGATGACTGCGTGTATTGCGGGTATGTTTTTATAAGAGCATCAAAAAATACTATACAATTTTAAATAGGAATATATATGTCTAAAGATTTAATTATTAACAAGACCCTCAACGAATGGAGAGCGGTTCTTGTTGAAAATGGTGAAATCTTGGATTATCTACTCGAGCGCGAAAAAGATAGTTCAGTAAATCACCCAAGAGTAGGAAATATCTATAAAGGAAAAGTTCTGCGCGTTCTTCCTGGTATGCAATCAGCATTTGTGGATATTGGTTTTGAAAAAGCCGCATTTCTCTATGTTGACGATGCTTATATGCCAACTCTCGATGAACAAAGAGAAATGGCAATTAAGGCAGAGGCCCAGAGAAAAGAGCAGAGTACTCGTGGAAAAATTATTCCAGATGAGTTAAGTACATTTACCGATGCAGTCGATATGAGACTTCGTCCTGAGGCCGCAACAATTGAGTCCTTTCTTAAAGAAGGAGATGAGATTATTGTTCAGGTCGCAAAAGAGCCTATCTCGACAAAAGGCCCACGAGTTACAAGACATGTAACTCTTCCTGGTCGTTATGTCGTTTACATGCCTTATATTGAACACACTGGTGTTTCTCGTCGTATCGAAAATGATGAAGAGAGAGATCGCCTTAAAGATATTCTTGATACAATTCGCCCTGAAGGTAAAGGGATCATTGCCCGAACAGCAGCAGAGGGGAGTAGTTATAAAACTTTGAAAAATGATTACGACATGCTCGTAAGAATTTGGAAGGAAGTGCAAAAGAGATTTGAAAAACAAAATGCACCGTTTGTTTGTTATGAAGATCTTACTTTTATTCAAAGAGTTTTAAGAGATATCACTGATGAAGATGTTGATGATATTATTATTGACACTAAAGACGGTGTTAAAGAAATTGAAAAGTTCACACTAAAATATCTTCCTGAATTGAAAGGTAATGCTCGTTTCTATGATGAGACAACTCCGATATTTGAAAAATATGGAATTGATGTTGAAATCGAAAGAGGGCTAAGCAATAAAGTATACCTTCGCTCCGGGGGTTCTCTAAACATTGATCAAACAGAAGCACTTGTCTCTATTGATGTTAATACGGGGAAATTTGTTGGAAGAAAAACTCTTGAAGAAACAATTTTAAGAACAAATCTTGAAGCCGTAAAAGAGATTGCATATCAACTAAGACTAAGAAATTGTGGTGGTATTATTATCATCGATTTCATTGATATGGAAAAAGAAGAAAATCGTCACGCAGTTTACGATACACTAGTTGAAGCTCTCAAAAAAGATAGATCAAAAACAAAAGTTCTTCCAATCTCTGATTTAGGTCTTGTTGAAATGACAAGAAAGAGAACAAGAGATACTCTCACAAGAATTCTCTGTGAGCCTTGTCACTACTGTGAAGGAACAGGGAGAGTTAAAACCGTTCTTACTGTTTGTTATGAACTTGTGAGAGAGCTTAATAAAACACTTAAGAATGCTGGCGAGAATGTGAAAAAGATTTCTATCTTTGCCCACCCGGAAGTGACGGCGAGGCTTTGTGGAGAGGATCTTGATCTTATCGATACTCTTGAAGATGCTTATGGAGTGACTCTTCAGATTCGTTCTGAAAATTCATATCATGTTGAGCAGTTTGAGATCTTCGGATAACCAAATTTGACTTTGGATCTTTTAAAAGTTGTAATATATCAATAAACAATTTTTAGGAGGTCCAATGAAGATTTTAATTTCTTTTCTTTTTGTGATGAGTGCTTGGTCTGGAGAGTGTGTTAACGCAGAACTTGTGGCCAAAGGTTTTAAATTTTCAAATAAGAAGTCATTTTCAACAATTTCTAAAAATATTAATAAGTGGTTTAATAATTCAAATAATGAGTTTGAAGCTGATTATGAATCTCCAATGTATTCTACGTCGTATAAAGGTTATGTTACAGTTACGGCATTTGATAATCTTGTGACTCCACAAGATGAAATGTATGGTGATATTGTTTTTATCAAAGATCGTTTTTCTAATGAACTAATTGAAGTTCGTTGGTATCAAAATAGTATGAAGCTTATTGCATTTAATAAAGAACTTCAAAGTTGTCCAACTGAAGTGGTTCCACTTGTAGAGAATGCATTATTCTAGAAAAGATAAGCGGCTCTAAGGCCGCTTTTTTATGGTAAGAAATATTCTCCAACACCGTAAAGTCCATTTTGTTCGAATGGGAATACAAGAGAGTTATTAGTTGGATTGTATTCCATACTTAAACCTCGACAGTAGAGATTTGAGACTGGCCATGCAAGAGCACCCATATCTGTGTCTGTTGTGATGTTGTGTTGATAAATTCGGCCATTATCATAACAGTAGTAGAGATATTCTGTGGCGCCAACTTTTAAATACTTGTAACCATAAAGTGGTCTTCTTGCAAGTGTTGCGATTTGTGTGACATTACCACCTGAAGTAACACTAAATATATTTCTTCCTAATGTTGAGTGGTCTTTGTACTGTGAAAAAATCCATCGACTCCCTGTCGAATCATAAGTTGGTAAACCAGTGTAGGAGTAGTACGGCATTTTACATGTCGATGCTGTTGAACCACTTGTGCATATACCAGCATAGCCACCTGTATAAGTTTCAGCACCGCTTGTTCCAGCTAAGTGAATTTGTCTGTATGAATCAGCAGAATCATAAAACTTCCACATAAAATCTTCGTAATGACTATCTGTTCCGTTGTGTCTCATTGTAGAAATTAACAACTTTTGACCGTCAAAACCAAGTGGAAGAGTGTACCCTTGACTTCCTCCGCAGCGTCTATCAGCTCCAGGGCTTCCATCGTTATTCCAGTAATCGGTTGAGCCACAACCAATAACCCTCTCCCAAAGACCGGTCGATCTATTTAATTTATTCACCCTGTCGTTGTATCCTCTAGTGTAAACTTCTCCTGTTGCATTGTTAGTATCCATCCAAGTGACGTCATAGAGGCCCTGTTGTGTCGCATCTGTCGTAAAGTCAGGGACTCCGCTATTTCCATTTCCAGCAATTGTGTTGATATTTCCTTCTGTTGTGAATTCTTTTAGAAAGTAACTCACACTGTCACCAACAATATATTTTCCATTATTTAATCTTCTCACTGTATTGATATAATCAAACCTTGCATTAAGCGCGTTGACTCCATCTCCATAGGCTCTTCTTTGACCAAATAATGTGATAATATTCCCATCCTCATCGATAGTTCTAATTTGCCCACCCTCAAGCATATAGACTTTTCCTGCAGGAGTAATGAAAACATCTTGAATATCAACATTACATGAAGTCGCAGGTGTTCCATCGACGCAAAACCCGCGTGTGCCAGTTCCAACTAATCGAGTCGTTGTTCCATCAAAATTTATACGTTGAACATAGTCTCTATAAATAAAACGATAGAGGTTTCCATCCATTGCAGTTGTATTTTGGTAATAATAGTATGCGGCCCAATTATCGAGTGCTGGAATTGCTGTAAATGTTGAGGGGTCGTAGTAAGCAACATCATGGCGATCACCATCTGTTGCAGTAGGGTTATTATCACAATCAGTGTAGCTATTTACTTTATAAACACGAGATTGAATTCCTGTAATTTGAGAATTTGCCGGATTAAATTGAAAGCCAGGTTGAGAGAGACGACACTTCGTGAGATCTTGAGCTGCATTGTATCCGTCACCAACACCTGTTAAGTACTTGCTAGTTACTTGACCAGTCGCTGCCTTATAAATTCTAATTCTAAGTCCTGAGTGAGTAGGATTAATATAAGAATGCTCAGTCATAAAGTAAATATCGCCATTTGGAAGTGCAAAAAATGGTAATCCTCGCGACCAAAGTGAATTTGAAGACAAAGTCGTAAAGCTAAGATTGAGCGGATTGGCTACTGTATCTGCTGTGTCACTTCCGCCACCAATAATTGTTTCAATGGATGGTGTTGATTGATTAAGGTCAACTCTTCTAATTCTATCAGTATCTAAAATTAAGAGACGACCTTGATAATCAAGAGCAATTTTAGTTGCATATCTTAAGGTCGCATTAACAGCTGGTCCTCCATCTCCTGATGAAGTACCTGTTCCTGGAATGAAGACCTTTTGCTTTCCATCATTTGGATCAATAGTTATTATCCCACGTTTATAATCTGCTACATAGAAACGTCCATCATTGGTAGCTACAAGAGTTCCTGGATCTGCTTCCGAGCCAGATTTTCTTGTAAAGAACAGAGCTGTCTGAGCAGAACCTCCGAGACCTGATTCTGTATTACCAGCAATAATTTTTATCATATCAGCATTTAAAATATTTGAAACAAGCTGAGTTGAGATATCTCCAACATCAGTAACCTTGACTTGAACTTTATAAGTTGTATTAAGAGGTGAACCACCGGTCCATTTATAACATCCTTCATTGGCCTGAAGCGTATATCCAGTACAGCCATAGTTGGCGTTATCAAGTCCTGCTATAATCTGTGTGAAGTTAATTTCATCAGGCGTGTAGTAAAGTGTAATCGCTCCAGATGGAAGTGTATTATTGTCACTAGCTTTCCATCTAATATAGACATCATTTCCCGCAGGAGCACTTGATTGCGCTCTCGTTGGAGGAAGTGAAGCTGTCGTGACATTTGCTGCTAGAACATCCCAAATTTCTGGAGCAACACCTGGGTCATATCCGTGAACAATTTTATCAACACCAATAGTTGCTGCTTGAACAGAGATATTTTCCGCCTCATCTTTAACCCAAACAAAGACATCAAATGTTTTTGGAACCCAACCAAGTAAGTTTGGAAATTCGTCAAGAGATAGTGTTTGAGCTAAGGCCTTGCCTACTGTTGGCGAGTTAACATCTAACCAACATCCATCGGATACGGTTGGAGTTGTTGAGTCGTCTGATTTTATACAAAATGACTTTAAGTAGACATTCGAATTTTGAGATGTCGCAGTAAGATCAATTGGAATAAATGCTGATCTTGATGGATTTGAAGCACTTGTCGTAAATAATGAAATTGTCGGAGGATTTGTCTCTCTAATCCACTGTCCACTAACGGCCGTTGAGTTAAATGGTGTTACTGTCATGGTTTGAGTGAAAGTATAATTTCTTGTCGCATCAGTTGCCTGAGAAGCACTTGTCCACGACCAAGTCCCTGAAGGACACGTTGTACTTGAAGTTTCTGAACCTGAAACACTAACCGTTAATCCCGTTTCACAACCACCTGAGTATGTCACAGTATTACCATTATTTTTTACCACATTAAGAGCAATTGTAAGAGCTGGCCCTGTCGTGTCACGAGTATGCTTCATTGTTAATGTCGATGTATTTCCCGCTGGATCTGTTTGAGAGAAGTTAAATGTTCTTGTCCCATCGGTCGTTGTCGTTGCAGTTGTCCACGTCCAGCTTGAAGATGAACATGAGAAAGCATCAGTCGCCCCACCTGAAACAGTAATGGTATTTGTTCCCTCACAGTTACCAGTTAAGGTTACTGAGTCAAGATTATTTGTGATTGTAACTGTTGCACTTGCGGCAATCGCAACTGGTGTGTTGACATTAAAAGTTGGAGGAGTTGCATCCCTTTGCCAAGAAAGAGAGAGTGGAGGAGTTGATGTATTTCCTGCTCCATCTGTTTGAACAAGGTTATAAGTAAATGTTCCATCTACAGTCTTCGCACTTGGAGTCCAAGACCAACTTCCTGATGTACATGAGAATGATGTGTTTTCATCACCTGTTACATAAATTGTATAGTTACCTTCACAAGTACCACCCCAAGCATTTGGTTGATTAAATCTTGTAAAGTCAGGCGACAGGCCAGAAGTTTTGGCCATAACTGGAGCAATCTCATCTCTAATTAATACTCTTGAAGTGGTTGTTGTATTTCCAGCTGCATCTGTTTGTGAAATTGTGATTGTTTTATTTCCATCCCCTGAGTCAAAGTTTACTAACTGAGAGAAACTTCCTCCTGAACATGTTTGATTGAAACTTGCTGGAATATTTCCACTGAAATTAATATCAAGGCCAGTTTCACAAGTTCCAGTTACTGTTGCTGATGATTGGTGATAACTATTGGCCGCAGGTGAGGTAAATGTTAAAACTGGTGCCGTTGAATCAATTTCGAAAGTCGTCGAATCTGATGTGCGATTATTTCCGGCCAAATCTGTAAGACTAACTCTTATCTTAATATCCGTTCGATTTAAAGATGGAGTTGTCCATGATTGTGTAAATGTTGTTCCACTTAATGGGCCATTTGATGCTGATTTTGTTGTTGTGATAGTTACCCAAGAAGAGCCATTCCAGTATTGGACTGTATGGTTTTGTGATGAACTAATATTTGCTTCTGTGACCGTCCATGTAAGGGTGATCGCATCTCCACCTCTTTGTAAACCTGGATTTGGCACTGCTAATGTTGGAGCAGTAATATCATAAATTACTGTAATATTCGTAGCAAGTGTTGATACGTTTCCGTATGCGTCTTTAGACCAAGCTTTTAACGTGTGCGTTCCTTCAGTTGCCGAGGCAAGTGTATACGTAAGTGCAGATGCTGTGGTCGTACAAGTCTGCCATCCTGCAGCCCCTGAAGTTGGTTGAGTTCCCGCATTAATAAAAATTGCACTTATATCTGAACATGAAGTCGCCGTCAGGTTTTGTCCCATGACTTTTCGATACTGAGTATGAGCAAGTATAACAGGAGGTGCTCCTGATGGTGTTTTATCAGAGACAGTAAAAGTTACAGTTGCAGTTGATAAGGCATCAGTCGTACCATCATTAGCGATATAGGTGAAGCTATCCGTTCCATTGAAATTAGTGTTTGCTTGATAAGTACATGTTAAGTCTGTTCCGTAAGTTCCAGTCGTAATACAGTTTGAAATTGTACCGTTTGAAGTCGCAGAAATAATTTTATAAGAGAGAGAATCTCCATCGACGTCTGTCGCATTTGAAATAGTGAAATTTAATGCAACGTTATCATCAGTTGAAAAACTTTGATTTGATGCCATTACAGGAGCGTCATTAACAGCATTCACGGTAATATTAACAGTCGCCGTATTTGAATCAAGTGCGCCATCGTTAACTTTATACGTAAAAGAAACCGTTCCGTTGTAATTGAGGGCCGGAGTATAAGTACATGCTCTTGAAGTTCCGCCTGTACAAG
>CAZQJK010000023.1:14827-54168 GCA_964593545.1 uncultured Bacteriovorax sp.
GGTGTTACTAGTGTTGGAGCATCATTAACAGCATTTACGGTAATATTAACAGTCGCCGTATTTGAATCAAGTGCGCCATCATTGACTTTATAAGTAAAAGAAAGCGTTCCATTGTAATTGAGGGCCGGAGTATAAGTACATGCTCTTGAAGTTCCGCCTGTACAAGTAAGTGTCCCAGAAGCTGGATTTGTTAATTTAACATATGTTAAAGTATCACCGTCAATATCAGAACCAAGCCCTAAACTAAAATTTAAAACCGTGTCTTCATTTGTTGCAAAAGATTGTGGTGTTACTAGTGTTGGAGCATCATTAACAGCATTTACGGTAATATTAACAGTCGACGTATTTGAATCAAGTGCGCCATCATTAACTTTATACGTAAAAGAAACCGTTCCATTGTAATTGAGGGCCGGAGTATAAGTACATGCTCTTGAAGTTCCACCCGTGCAAGTAACTGTCCCTGATGCTGGGTTTGTTAATTTAACATATGTTAAAGTATCACCGTCAATATCAGAACCAAGCCCTAAACTAAAATTTAAAACCGTGTCTTCATTTGTTGCAAAAGATTGTGGTGTTACTAGTGTTGGAGCATCATTAACAGCATTTACGGTAATATTAACAGTCGCCGTATTTGAATCAAGTGCGCCATCATTGACTTTATAAGTAAAAGAAAGCGTTCCATTGTAATTGAGGGCCGGAGTATAAGTACATGCTCTTGAAGTTCCGCCTGTACAAGTAACTGTCCCTGATGCTGGGTTTGTTAATTTAATATAAGAAAGTGTGTCACCTTCAATATCTGAGCCAAGACCTAAGTTAAAATTTAAAACAGTGTCTTCGTTTGTTGCAAATGATTGTGGAGTGACTAGAGTTGGAGCATCATTGATTGCATTGACTGTGATATTAACAGTTGCTGTATTTGAATCAAGTGCGCCATCGTTAACTTTATAAGTGAATGAAACAGCTCCATTATAGTTTGCGACAGGAGTAAAGGTACATGAACGGGAAGTTCCTCCTACACATGTGAGAGTCCCTGAAGAAGGATTTGATAATTTAATATATGAAAGTGTATCACTTTCAATATCAGCACCTGCGGCCACGTTAAATGTAAGTGGAGTATCCTCATTCGTTGCATATGATTGTGGTGTCACTAAAGTAGGAGCATCATTTACAGGAGTGATGTTTATCGTCACAGTTGAAACTGTTGCAGAGTCTGCAACGCCATCATTTGCTCGATATGTAAAAGAATCAGTCCCATTAAAGTTTGCATTTGGAGTATAGTCACATGTTATATCTGTCGTGAATCCAGCAGCGCCAATACAGTTTGATAAAGTTCCATTGCTTGGGGCAGTGATCACTTTATAACCAAGCGTTTGAGCTGGATCAATATCAGTCGCACCGTTTAATGTGAAAGATACCAGTGTGTCTTCATTTGTTGTTACCGTTTGATCACCAATCATAACTGGTGCATCATTTGTGTTATTAATATTTACTGTGACTGTCGCTTCAGGCGAGTCGAGGTTTCCATCATTAACTTTATACTTAAAAGTATAAGTGTTGATGTCATCTGCAACGGGAGTATAAGTACAGCTCGTTGAAGTTCCACCTGTACAAGTCAAAGTTCCAGCTGCTGGATTTTGAGTGATGATGTAAGTAAGTGTGTCGACATCGACATCGGCACCACTATTAAGAGAAAAGTTAAGAGTCGTATCCTCTGTCACATTTATTGTTTGAGTTGAAGCAAGTGTTGGAGCGTCATTAACTGCATTCACGGTAATATTAACAGTCGCCGTATTTGAATCAAGTGCACTGTCATTTACTTTATAAGTAAAAGAATCGGCACCATTAAAATTTAGATTAGGTGTATATGTACAAGATCTGGAAGTTCCGCCTGTACATGTGATTGTTCCATTTGTTGTGTCTGTCACTTTGATATATGAAAGTGTGTCGCCTTCTGTGTCTGACCCAATACCAAGATCAAAAGTAATTGGAGTGTCTTCATTAGTAGCAACCGCTTGCGGATCAACAAGAGTAGGGGCATCATTAATCGCATTGACTGTGATACTTACAGTTGCTGTCGAGGAATCTAAGTCACCATCATTAACTTTGAAAGTAAATGAATCACTACCGTTATAATTTAAACTTGGAGTGTACGTACAAGATCTCGATGTCCCTCCTGTACATGATATTACTCCATTGCTTGTGTCGGTTAGCTTAATATAATCAAGTGAGCTTCCTTCAATATCTGAACCAAGATTTAAATCAAATGTAATCGGTGTATCTTCATTTGTTGAAACCGATTGTGTTGATGCAACAGTTGGAGCATCGTTAACTGGAACGACTGTAATACTAACTGTCGCAGAGCTTAGCGAATCAGCAGTACCATCATTAACTTTATAAGAGAATGAATCGGCCCCATTGTAGTTCAAGTTAGGCGTGTAATCACAGGTTAAGTCAGCATCAGTTGCCATGCAATTTGAAAGTATTCCATTACTTGGCGAAGAAGTAATTGTATATGTTAGTGGGTCAGTATCAATGTCATTTCCAACTGTCGCTGAAAAGTTTAAGGTATTATCTTCGTTGACTGAAAGTGCATAGTCACTAGGAACTGTTGGAATATTGTTACTAGAGTTATAAGAAAGATTTGAAACAACACTATCTAAGCCACACGTCCAATTTATCGTCGCTACTTTTGAGCCTTTGGTTGTCGGTTTTGGTCGAATGATGATGTCACAGCTCTCACTTGGACCGATGTCACCAGAACCACAATTATCAGTAGTAATTTCAAACTCTGAAGCATTTGCAGCTGCGAGCGAAGCGACTGAGCAATCTTTAGTATCAGCCGTTCCACTATTTGAAATGGTAAAAGTATGATTTGTTCCAAGAGAGTTATTTAGAACAGATCCAAAATCATATGACGTCGGAGAAATTGCAAGTGTTGGCCTTTGAATCTCAAAGTCAGCTGTTTCACTAACTCCAGTATTACCAACAACATCGGTTAAAGAAACTCTTAGTCTTGCATTTGAAACTAAAATATTTGGAAGAAGGTATGAAGTTGAAAAAGCTTGGTTGTTTAAAAAACCATTAGCCGAGGCAACAGGGGGTAATGTATTCCAACTTGATCCATCGAAAAACTCGACAATATGTTGATTTGCTGAATTTTGATTAGCTTCAAGTACTGTCCAGTCGAGTGTTAAAGTTGTATCTGCTCGGTACGCTGCTGCAAGAGAGTCAATCGTTATCGCTGGAGCAGATGTGTCGAGATTAACGGTAAAAGTTTTCTTCGCACTGATATCTCCATTAATATCTTTTGCCCAAATATTAACTTCAATATCACCATCACTTGATGTAAGTGAATAAGGATTAATCACCTGTGTAATTGGTGTAGTGCATGTGTATGAAAAATCTGCAGGAAGTGGAATTGTTGAACCTTCAGTAATTGCAAAATTTGAGAAACTTTCGCAGTTTTGAAAGTATCCTCCAAGGTCAGCTCCTGTTGAAACATCAATTAAAATATTTCGTAATTGAGTAGGGTTTGTACTTCCACTGTTTAGAGCGATATTAGGAGCGGTAGTAGGAGCATCGTCAGAAATATCGATACTATAAGTTAGTTCGTGATATGGAAGTGTTCGATCAACATCGCTTCCAGCAGCTCCGACAGCTTTTCCAATATAGAGCTTAACTTCAATATTTCTCTTTGAGTTCGCTGATGGTGTATAAGACCAAGATGCGAGATTTGACTCTTTTAGTCCATCAATATGCCATTCATAGCCCGTCGTGTATGCTGTATTCCAGTGTTGAGTTTGAACACTGATGATAGAAGCCACTTTCTCTTGTAGCGTTGAGGGTATTGTGAGCTCAGTTATGTCTGGTGCAGAATCTGCTAAAACCTGGTAGTTTTCACCTTCAAATGCTTCCTCAAATTTCGCTTGAGTTGCAGGGTTTGAGTCGAGAATAGAATAAGAAGCTTCAATTTCATCATTTGTATTAATTTGAGAGTCAATTGTTATAATAAAGTTTTCAATTTTCGATCCATCAAGATTTTCAAGGTCAATACTTGCTGCTGACTTAATAATTTTTGAAACCAGCGTTGAGGTTGGAGTAAGATCTTGCTCAGTAAAATAACTCGTCACAATTCTTTCGTAGTTGATATCGCAACCTGAAGTTTTAAGAAGATATTTTGTTGGCTTAGTTATATCGAGACTAAGTCCTACTGGTTCAAACTGAAAATTTGTCGTCGTGCTTAAGCTTTCCGCAGTAATTGGATTATCTGCAAGGACTGTCATTGTGTTGATGTCAAAGAGTGTGATTTTTGGGTTTGTACAGGTTGAAGCAGCAGAGTAAGCATTTTCTACAATACTGAATCCAGAATCAACGACGATAATCCCAACGAGAGGTGGGATCTTTCCTTTTACGAGAGGAGGGCTTGAGACTTTTACGGCATCCGTCTTCTTTGAGCTTGAAGAAGAGCTCTCGTTTTCCGTGCTTTCTTTGCTTGCGTCTTTATAAGTTGGATTTCCTGCTATTATTTCTTCAGAATTATTTTGTAACTGTGATGAGGATGAACTTTCTGGATTTGTTACGGTCGTGTCCGCTTGTGAAAAAGAACTACTTGGTCGTCTTGTTGTCTGAGGTGTTGTTTGCGAGAAACTCGTAGCTGAAGCTTTTTCAATTCGAGCTCCACCTTTATTTGCAACCGAAACATCTCCACTATAGTCAGTTGTATATTGTGCATCTGTTAGCACTTCTTTAAACCCATGATTGATTTTAACAATGGAGCTTGGATTTCTTTTGTTTAGTCTCGCTTTTTTTTGCTCTGCAGCGCGACTACCCTTGTTAAATTTATAATTCTTAGATGACTTAATGATATTAGTAGATTCTGTTGATTCTGATAGGCTCTTGTAGACGACAACACCTGCTACAAAAAGTAACATCGAACACAAGATTTTTAGTTTTAAAATTTTATTAGCCATAGAACCGCTTTTTCTTAAGAAATAGTTGAGAAGCTATTCGGTTTATATTAACTAATCTTAACTTAATACCTGAGATCATGGAGTTTTATGCATGTTTTGACTTGGTGAGTTGCAAAATCGTCAACGATTGTTGTCAAATTGCGTACACTGTTAAGATATGTTGCCAATTGAACATGATCATATAGTTTTGTAATATTGAAATAGAGCAGTTTTTATCACTTTACTAGTTGCATCTAAATTGCTAAATTCCTCAGACATTTAGTAAAACCAAATATATCGCTCAAACCAATTGTGGATTTGGGCCAATATCATAATATTGTTCAGGAGGTTTGTATGATTTATGAGATGGCATTAGTAGCCAGACCAGAAGCTACTGACGAGCAAATGGCTTCTCTTAAAGACATGATCGCAGAAATTGCAGGTCAGTACGAAGGTGAAGTTCTTCTTACAGATGATTGGGGAAGAAAACAATTTGCGCAAGTTGCAAAAAATGGTGCATCACACGGTCACTATGTTTATTTTATCATTAAGGGGAATAACAAACTTAATGACGAAATTAACAGACGTACTAAGATCAGTGACGACGTTCACAAGATTCTTCTAGTTAAACTATCTGACATTGACGCTGAAGCGGAAGAGATTGTAAAAAAATACAAGACTCCTCATTCAAAAGCGCACAATGGTTCTCAAACTGATGAGTTAGAGAAAGGTGGAGACAAGGATAGAAGAAGATTTTCTAAGAGAAAAAACTGTTGGTTTAAGTCAAACAGCATTTCTGCAGATTGGAAAGATCCAAAAACTTTTAATTGGTTAGTAAATGAATTTGGAAAAATTCAACCATCTAGAGTTTCTGGAATTTCTAGAAAGCACCATAGATATGTTGAATCAGCAATTAAGAGAGCAAGAAACATTGGTTTAGCTTCTCACTTGTCTGGAAACTTAACTGAATAGTTAGCTGGAAATATTTCGTAATGGTTGTTGAGAAAAACACATATTCAGGTTCAACGCAAAATACTGAAAAGAAAGTATTGGGACAGCTTAGTTTTCTAAAGCTAATTCTCCTGTGTCTTGTATCCTTCATATTGTGTGCTGTAGGTCCGTTAGTGATCTTTTCTCCAATACCACTTGCTATGGCATTTTTAATGTATGGCTTTGTTCAAACATTTTCAGTCGCGCTTGTTGCAATTCTTGCAAGTATGGCGTTGTCTGTAACTGTTCCAGCAATGGCCGAGCTCTCTATCTATAGTGTCATCATGGTTATGGTCACAATTGTTGGCTTCATGGTTTCCACAATAGTTGTAAGAGGGGAGCATCCTGTTAAAGGTTTTATTCTTCGTGGTCTGGTTTCATTAAGTGCTATTGGACTTCTTGTATTCGCGGCCAATGTTGTTTCTCAAGAGCCTCTGACGGCTACTTTTGAAAAACAAATTGTTGAATATGCAAATGGGGTAAAAAGCACCGAGAATTATCAAAGTGTTATTAAAAATGGTGGCGACGATGCCAGACAAATTGAACAATTTATGTCAAACCCGGTTGAGGTTTTAAGACAGTTTTATAACTGGATTTTCTCACTTGTTTTTGTTCTTGTTTTCTTTGTGCTTTGGTTGTCGACATTTACGGTTATGAGAAATAAGTCTTTGTGGCAAGGTCTTCATAACTATAAGTATGGATTAAGTGATTTTGTTAAGTTTAAAGTCCCAGACTTTGTCGTCTATTTCGTCATTATAGGCTTCGGCTTATTTGTTGGATCAGAGTACTTAGGTGGGGAAACTGCAGAAGTTGTTGGTGGAAATATTTTACTTGGTTTAGGAGTTTTATACTTCTTTCAAGGAATGGGAATATATGTAGATCTATTAAGATATCTAAAAATCTTCGGACTTCTTAGAAATCTTTTGACTATTATGACAATTTTTTACGGTTACCAATTCGTTGCTATCGCTGGCCTTTTTGATACATGGGTCAACTTTAGAAAATACTTCAAAAAGAAATGAATTAAGGAGATATGTCATGAAAGTCATTCTTAAAGAAAAAGTAAAAACTTTAGGGAACGTTGGTCAAACAGTTAACGTTTCTGCTGGTCACGCAAGAAACTTCTTAATCCCTAATGGATTAGCTGTTCTAGCTGATGAGTCAAATAAAGCTCAAACTGAGCATATGTCAAAAATTCTTGCAGCAAAAGTTGCTGAAGAAAAACAAGTTGCTACAGACCTAGCTAAGAAAGTTGATGGTGTTGCAATTGAAATGATTAAGAGAGTTGGAAACGGTGGGAAACTATTCGGTTCTGTTACGACTCAAGATCTTTCAACTGAACTATCTAAACTTGGGTACGATGTAGAAAGAAAAGTTCTAGTTCTTGATAAACCAATCAAAGGATTAGGAGTTTACAATGTTAAGGCAAAACTTTTCAAAGCAGTTGAAGCTAACTTTACTGTTACAGTAAAAATGGATCCAGCTCAAGAAGAAGAAAACCTTAAAAAAGCTGAAGAGTTAGCTGCTCAAAAGCAAGCTCTAGCTGCAATTGCTGCTGCAGAAGCTGAGGAAAATCCAACAGGTGAAGTTAAAGAACTTACTGAGGACGAAAAACTTAAGCAAGAAGCAAACAGAATTCTTAGAGGTTAATCTCTAAAATTTCATAAAACAGGGCCTCATTTTTTGAGGCCTTGTTCTTTTATAGTAGGTGCCCTTCATATGTCTAATCAACACTCTCAAGTAAAAGAACTTCCGCACGATTTACTCGCTGAAAAATCACTGCTTTCATGTCTCCTGTTGGATAGCCTAGCCTTTGATGAGATTAGTGACTTAAAGCTTGATGGTAAGGAATTCTATCACCCTAAGTACGGTGTAGTGTATGATGCGATCAAAGATATGGCCCACTCTCGAAGACCAATTGATTATGTAACACTTTGTTCATACCTGACTTCTCGTGGAAAGCTTGAAGAACTTGGTGGACAAGCATTTATTCTTGAAATAACTGAAGATCAAGTTTCAAGTGTAAATATTAGGCACTATGCTCAGCTTGTAAAAGATAAGGCCTCGCTTAGAGAAATTGTTCGCACAGCGAGAAGAGTAGCCGATATGGGTCTCACTTTTTCTGGTGATGCCGCTGACTTTATTCAAGAAGTTGAATCTAGTTTTTTCAAATTAACAAATGAAGCTAAGACAGGTGCTTTAACTAAACTCAATGTCTGTCTTAAGGAAAATATAAAAGAACTTGAAGACACTTCAAGAAAACCAGGTGAAATACAAGGTATACCAACGGGCTATAATAGTCTCGATGAATTACTGCTTGGAATGCAACCTGGGCAGCTAATCGTTCTTGCTGCTCGTCCTGCCATGGGGAAGACGGCATTGGCATTGAACGTTGCTCAAAATGCGTGTGACTACTCGAAGCTCCCTGTTGCTATCTTCTCTTTGGAGATGATGAAGAAGGAGCTCTCGATGAGACTCCTTACTCAGCGAGCAAAGGTTGATGCCAAGAAAATTCGTCAAAAGAACTTTGATGATACTGACCTAAGAAAAATAGGAATGGGGATTCAGGCATTGTCAGATCTCCCAATCTATATCGATGATAACGGTAGTATTACTCTTTTAGATATTCAGTCGCAGTGTCGTAAGATTAAGGCCGAGCAGGGTCTTGCTCTCATTGTAATTGACTACCTTCAGCTGATGAATTCACACAATAAAATGCTATCTCGAGAACAACAGATCTCTGAAATCTCCAGAGGCCTTAAGTCGATGGCCAAGGAACTTGATTGTCCAGTTATCGCACTTTCTCAGCTTAACCGTTCTGTTGAATCTCGCCCTAATAAGAGACCAAACGTTTCCGATCTTCGTGAATCTGGAGCAATTGAGCAGGATGCGGATATTGTAATGTTCGTTTATCGTGATGAGTATTATAACCCTGATACTAAAGAGCCTGGGATCGCTGAAGTTATCGTAGGAAAGAACAGGGCAGGTTCTGTTGGTACAGCTAAGATGGCCTTTGTTGGGGCCCATACAAGCTTTGAGAACGTTGCTTATGATGACAGTAGAGCACCTTCTAACTAAGACTCACTCCACCTATTTTAAAAATGGAAAAGTCATCCTTTGTCATGAACTTGATGAAGGATATCGTTTCACATCCAAGAAAATTACCAATCTGTGCACAGGTGAGATTCAACCTTTTTGTCTCGATACTTTTAAAGAATTTTTAGAAAAGTTTAATCTTAGGAAAGATTATGATCTTCCTATTGTATTTAATTTTCACTATGAGGTTGGAAGCATTCTTGAGTTAGGAGAAGTCCCTCTTGATGACATTATTCTATTTGATTATTTGAAGTTTACTAAGAGTGAAGAGCTTGATCTCAAACCATTTGCTGAGCTGATTGATTTAAAAATAGTGAGCCAAATTTCAAGAGATGAGTATTTTGAAAAATTTTTTCAAGTGAATCAAAACTTGTTAGATGGAAATTGTTATCAACTTAATCTAACTTCAGTATTTGATTTAAGTTTTAAGTGTCCAGCTTCAAAGCTCTATCAAAAATTTCTTTCAAGTGAAAAGCTATCTCAATACGCGCACTCAATATATATAGAAAATTTCAATTCTTTGATCTTAAGTAACTCACCCGAATGCCTTTTTGAAATCGTCGACAACGAGTTATACACGAGACCAATAAAAGGGACGCTTAGTGACAAGCTTGATCTGACTCTTTTAATTGATGATGAAAAAAATAATTGTGAGTTGAGTATCATTACAGATCTACTAAGAAATGATCTCTCTCGCATTGGTAATAGTTTTAGTGAAGTTGTTAACAACAAGCAGGTCTTTAAGGTTCCTGGTCTATATCATCAGTACTCCGAGATCAAAGTGAAGCTCGATGATGTGGTAAATCTTTTGAGAGTGATGGAGTCTCTATTTCCAGGTGGAAGTATCACTGGTGCACCAAAGAAGAGGGTCTTAAAGTTAATTAATTTAATTGAAAAACAATCTCGAGGCGTATACACCGGATCAACTATTATTCTTCATGAAAAAATTAAAACATCATCGATTAATATTCGTACGGCTTTTATTGATATCGAAAAATCAAACATCACATACGGTGCAGGTGGAGGCATTACTTTGATGAGTAAGTGCGATGATGAGTACGATGAAATGATTTCTAAAGTTCAAAGTTTCACTTCAATATTCAACTGTTAAAAAAAACTAATTTAGTCAGATTCTAATAAATTCTTACATCTTGTCAGTATGTTTTGACATAGTAAAATGCAGATAGATATTATTTTTGTGACAATACGTAGCAAAGGAATGCGCCCTAACATTGATGTCGGGGTTCGGAGTATAGGACAAGGGAGTGTTTTATGTCAACCTTAGAAATAGGTAAAGAGAACAAGGATGTTAACAAGGTTAATCTAGCAGAATTCTCTGATATAGCAGGAGTTCCAATGGATTACATCAAGAAGGAATTACTTCTTGAAGGAGAGGAAGTATCAATGGAGGCGCTAAGAGCATCAATGCTAAAGCTTCTAGATCAAACTTTCGCAACTAAATAATTTCGAAACATAGGAATTGTTTCTATACAATAAAGAAGGGGGTCATGCTTTGCATGGCCCTTTTTTATGGCATCGTAAAATTTATTGATATGCTCTAACTTAAAGAAATAACTTACTTCTCTTCGATATTTAAAAATCTGTCCTATAATAGTCCTATGAATAATGATGATGAAATTGCAGTATTTGGACAAGCCCCAAAACAAAAGAAACCTCTAAAGAAAACGGTAAAGAAAGCTAAAGTGAATCGTAACTTTATAGGTAAGTTACATTTTATTTTTACTCTCTCACTTGTTTTTGCTGTCGCTTATCTATTGCAGCTAAATTCAAGTTTATCTAATCAGCTTGCCCAAGCATCTTATGACAAAGGGCAGATTCAAAAGTCCTATGAAGAAAAGATTGCTGATCTCGATGAAAAGCTATCTCGAGCATTAGCTAAAACAGCTGAGTTACAATCAGAGGGGCGTGTGGACACAATGATGAATATTGAAAGCGCGCTAGAAAATAAAAAGCTTTCAGGACAAATTCAACAATTAGAAAAGATGTTAAGCATGGCCAATTCTAAAATTAGTGACCTTGCTGTACAAAAAACAAGCAGACCTTTAGTAAAGAGTGGAGGTGGTAGTTCAAATCCATTCGCAAATATTCTTTCATCAAGTAGGAAACCAGCTAATCGCCCTTCGAAGCCAGTTGGAAGTCGCTGGGAAGATTCCGATTTAGTTGAGTGAAGTACTTTTTCTAGATATTTTTTTCCTAGTTTTAGTTATTTAACTAAATTTCCCTAATGTCGTGTTTACAATTTCCGATAGTTATCCTGAAACAATAATATTGTACAGGGAAGTATTTATGGATATAGCTACCGTCATTGGTTTAGTCGTTGCGATGATCGCCATCATAGGATCAATTCTTGCTGGTGGATCTCTAATGATTTTCGTCGATGTTCCTTCGCTCCTCGTAGTAGGTCTAGGAATGATTGGAACGACATTTATTAAATGGCCGATGGAGTCTGTAAAATCAATTGTTCAAGTTGGTTTAAAATCTGTATTTTCAACACCCGCAGATTCAAAACAAGTAATTCTAAAAATTAAAGATCTAGCCGAGCTTGCAAGAAGAGAGTCTGTTTTCGCCCTTGAGAAAGCAGAGATTGATGATGCTTTTATGAAGAAGGCAATGACGCTTGCTGCTGATAATAGACCGCCAGAAGTCATTGCAGCTATCTTACAGATGGACATCGACTCGATGGAAGCAAGACATACAACTGGTGCTGATATTTTTGGTGGTATGGCCGATGATGGTCCTGCGATGGGGATGATTGGGACGCTGATTGGACTGGTACAGATGCTTCAGAACTTATCTGATCCATCTGCGATTGGTCCGGCCATGGCCGTTGCCCTTTTGACGACATTCTATGGTGCCGTTGTTGCCAACGTTTTTTGTAACCCGATTAAAAATAAAATTAAGTTTAGATCAGCGGATGAACTAACTGCAATGAATATTGTCGTAGCTGGAACACTCGGTATTGTAGCTGGAGAGAACCCTAGAATGATTATTGAAAAATTAAGTTCATTCTTACCTCCTGCTGAAAGAAATATTGGTGAAGAAGGCGGCGGAGAATAGTTTTTTAGGCCAAAATCACGGAGGACGAGATGGCAGAAGAAGGCGAAAATACAAATGGCGGTGGTGGAGATGGAGATGCTGCACCAGCTGAGACCAAGTGCCCACCATGTGCACCCGGACTTCCCGCGTGGATGGCGACATTTTCGGATCTCGTTACGCTACTTCTTACGTTCTTTGTTCTCTTACTTTCTTTTGCAAAAACAGAAACTGCAAAGTATGAGGCTGCACTTGGTTCAATTCGTGATGCCTTTGGTGGAAACGTTTTAAAGCAAGGTGAAGTTATTCAACGTGGTAAATCGCCAGATAATTTTCCAACAATGATGGAATCTCAAACTCCAATTCAACCTTTTCCAATTGAATTTCTTACGATGGAAGGTATCTTAGATAAACATGAAATTAATCGTGAGTCTGATGAAGTCTTAAAGCAGATGAAATACGATATTAAAGAATATGATCTTTCTGAATCTGTAGATGTGTACGAACAACCAGAGGGTGTGAAGGTTAGAGTTAAGGATAAGATTTACTTTAAGCTTGGAAGTATTGAGATTGAAGATACTAAAGTTGCTGTGCCTGTTTATGCAAGACTAATTAAAATGCTCAGTGATACGAAGTGGAAAGTTTTTGTTGTCGGTCACGCAGCTCGCGGTGAGGTTGCTATCGATGGAAAGAGTGATGCTTATGAGCTATCTGCTGCGCGTGCGATGGCCGTTTCAAGATCATTAATTAGAAGGGGAGTTTCTCCTGATAAAATAACAACTGTTTTCTATGGTGACACTCAAACAACTTCGATTCCTGGTCGATCTCGGTCAGAGATCGATGCTGAAAATAGAAGAGTTGAATTTATTTTAAGAAAAACAGATTTGCAAAGTAATGGACATAAAGTAGATTCTCACTAATCATGAAAATTCAAACTAGTTTTTGTTCACTTTCAAAATATTCTACAATTAAGGAGCTCCTACAGAAGGAGCTTCATTTATCTTCAAACTTATTAAAAAAACACTTACCGAAGAATTTTCTTTCAAAGAATGTTAGAAACCATGATCTCATCGAAGTTCCACTGGACTTAATAAATAACGATATGATTAATTCTTCTTATATCGGACCTTTAATTGAGGTTCTCTTTGAAGATGAAACTTTTATTGTCGTAAATAAACCATTTGGCATTCACGGGCACCCTCTTGAGTATAGTGAGAGAGCGACTGTCTTAAACTTCCTAAGGTCTAAGTTTGAAATTAATTTTCTCTCTGGTCGCAGTACAAATAGCGAAAGGGGGTTGCTCTATCGTTTGGATCAGGAGACTAGTGGTGTACTTATTTTTGTGAAGGATGAAAGTCTTCATGATGAACTTCGTCAAGACTTTGCAAGCCTGATCAAGGAAAAGAGTTACCTCGCAATTGTTGAAGGAAGGCTTGAAATTGATCGAGAGGTTATTCACTTTCTTGAGGGCTCAAGTCGAAAAGGCGCAATAATTAAAGAAGATCAGGGCGGGCAAAAGTGTACGAGTTCGATGACCACTTTAAAAATACTTGAAGGTTTTACGCTCGTTAAGGTGAGGTTGGAATCTGGATTTCGTCATCAGATTCGAGCGCAACTATCACTACTAGGTCATCCTATCGCCGGTGATACTCTTTATGGGGCAAAGGAAGCAGACCGATTATATCTTCATGCTCTCCAATATGGTTTAGAGTGTCGAGGTGAGTATCGATCTTTTAGCGCAGAAAAGGAGAAGTTATTTTGTGACTTCTTGAACACGGATAGTTTGCTCAAAGTGTCTCGATAAGTTTGAAAGATTTTTCATATTCTTAATATTCACGACATGTTTTCCTTCACTCATTGAATTCAAAGTTAGAAAAGGATGAATAAGCCTTAAGCTAATAATATTAGTTCGACTAAGGCTGTCTTCTGCCGAGTAACGTGAAACGCTTGAGTAAGAGTTTGCCAGGGCCTTATACATTTTTTCTCTAAGTGCTTTTGGATCTCTAAGTTTGTAATCAATGACCTTTGGATCGACGTAGGTTTCAATTAGGAGGTTATTTCCATTACACTTCATTTCCCAAGACTCGTTCATATATTTTGCAAGCCTAACCATGACAGACTTACACGAGGTTGGAATCATTGAGTTGGCCCTTTTGGTAAAGAATCCCTTATCTCTTAATTGAAAGAGAAAGATTGCCATGAAGAGGATTCCGACCATAAGTATTGGGTTTTTCATTAATGATTTTAATATCATGGCCTAATTATCTCTTATTTTTTCTTAAAAATCACTAAAGGAAAAAATGGCAGTACCCGATAAGAATCATAGGTTATTAATGGAGCATACATGACAAACAATTGCGCTGAAGTCAGTGACGTATTTTGGAACACTCTTTTTCATCTGGAAGAGTTAAGGGTCCCAACGAAACTAAGTGAATTTTTAAGTGAACATGAAATTGAAAAAGATACTTTCTTTATCTTTTTAGAGCAGGCACATTACTTTGGCCTAACTGTTAATCTTCAAGAGGAGGGAGAGGGGTATAAGATTTTACCGCTGTCTTGGCACAAGGAGTTTGGGGATCTTATCATCCAAAAAAGCTTCTACCGTGAGCTTGCGGCAGATTTACAAAACTGTATTGAAACGAGCCGCTGCTGTAGTTTGACTTATAAGAATGACTCTCAAATGGAGATTCTTCCGTGGAGGCTTTTGTTTCTTGATAACTCATTGACTCTCATTGGAGAGGATGTGAAAACGAAGAGACTTCTTACTATTGAAATAGATGAGATAAGTGAGATGGAAGTGAGAGGAAGTGATTATCGATCTTTCTTTTCTCGACTTGAGGTTGAAGATTTTATTAATGCAATGAGGCTTGTTGCCGGCAGTGATGAACGTCTTGTTATTAAAATTCAGTATGGAAGTGAAATATCGATGCCTAGCGAATTAATATTTTTAGGAAATCCTTACACCACAACAAATCAATATGGAGATGTTATCTGGGCAGCTTCAGTAGAAAAATCAGATTATCTCTATGAATGGTTATTCTCTATCCGAGATAAAATTGATATCCTTGATCCAACAAGTATCAAAGATGAATTTGAATACTTTTGCAATATGAGAAATGCTGCTTAAGGGTCTGTGTGACAAATAAAAATGAAAGTAAAAATCAAGGAGGGATAGGAATTTCTAAGAGTTTCTACCTTCTGTCTTTCTTGCCGGCAATTGCTTATTGGTATCTCGAAGAGAATTATTCAATTAAAATTGCTGTGATCGGTGGAATGGGTCTGGCCTGTGTCGAGATTCTTCTTGAATATCTTTTTGTTAAACATGTCCATTCGCTAAGTAAACTAAACTTTGTACTTCTTTTTATACTTGGACCAATCTCGCTTATCGGTGAGGATGGGCTTTGGTTTAAACTTCAGCCAATGTTTACTGGAATTATTCTCTATCTCTATCTCTTTTTTCAGGGACTAAGAGGAGAGAGTTTAATGTGGACAATGTCTGCAGATATGAATTTGAAAATGAGACTACCAAAAGAGATTTTACTTGTTTTAGAGAGACATATGGCATTCTTTCTTTTAATTTTCGGGCTCTTTATGGGAGTACTTGCTAAGTATTACTCAACTTCGACATGGGCGTTTTTTAAAACAATTGGTTTCTATATCTGTTTCGCTCTTTTTATGGTCGGAGAGATGTTCTATTTTAAATTTGTTGTATCAAAGCGATTTACATCAAATCTGGACGATCACCACAAGGATAAGATCCTATAATTTTAATACTTGTCGCGTGCTCCTCTAAGTTTTTTAGGCATGTGATAGTATTGGAATCATCCATACTGCCCATGAAGTCAATGTAGAAAATATACATGAATGGATTTTCAGGAATTGGGCGAGATTCTAGTTTTGTTAAGTTGATACTATTGTTTGAAAATTCTTGAAGACATCCAAGAAGTGCTCCCGGATGGTGCTTTGTACAAAATGCGATACTTGTTTTTATGTTTCCAACAACTATCGGACGTTGTGATTCTTTAATAAATACTAAAAATCTTGTGATATTATTTTGAACTTTTTGAACATTATTACTAATGATATCGAGTCCATAGTACTCAGAACAGAGACTTGAACTGATTGTTCCCGTCTCCTTATCATTTGATTCACTAAGAAGTTTGGCCGCTCCTGCAGTGTCATACTCTGGTATCGCTTGGATGCCATGTTGCTTTAAAAAATCATGGCACTGGGCTAGAGCAATTGGATGGGAATAAACTTTCTTTAAGTCTTGTAGCTTTGTACCTTTAGTTGCAAGAAGGCAATGTTTGATTGGGAGGTATAACTCACCAATGGCGTAGAAGTGATACTTAAAAATTAAGTCCATATTAACATCAACATTACCAACAATACTATTTTCAACTGGAAGGATTGCTGCTGCAACATCTCTTTGATCGAGTGCCTCACAGACTTCTTCACTTAATGCGAGTCCGGTTGGTATAATATTTTCTTTGCCAAAATATTTGTAGAGAGCTTCTTCTGAATATGAACCTTTAGTACCTTGGAATGCTATTTTCAATCTTCTAACCTTTGTAATACTTTTGAGAGACAATCTTTGAAGTCGTTTGTCGTTTGTTTCGCAAAACGATTATATTTATTCATGTCCTTGAAAAGTTGCCAAGAATCATTTTCTACAGTCTCTAAAATTTTTAGTAAACGACGGTATCCTTTGGTATCGATCTCTTGTGGAGTTGCTTTGAAATCGATGAGCACGCGCCCAACAAGATGGGCCAGGTTTAACGATTTTGCTATTTGTCTGTCATGCTCTTCTGGTGTTACTTCAACAACCTTTAAACCATTTGTTTTAAGGTATGAAATAATTCTTGCATATAGTTCTTCCTGGATTCTTATTTTTGAAATTACAATCTTGGATCCAAAAAGGGTATCTTTTGCAGAGTCAGGACCAAACATAGGGTGTGTTGCAAGAATTTGAATATGATGAGGCAAGTACTTATTCATAATCTCTACGGGAGTTTCTTTTACCGAGCACACATCAATAACAAGTGCATCTTCTTTTAAAAGAGGTGCAATTTCTTTAATACAAGTTTCAAAAGCACTAATAGGAACAAAAGGAATTACCGCGTCACAGGAGCATACTTCTTGCAATGTCGCAGGTTTTGCCCTTAATTTTTCTACATCTTTAGATTGATCAATGATGTCGTAGACAAGAACTTCAAAGTCTTGAGCGAGGTACTTTGTAATTAATTTACCTAGTCGACCAAATCCAATTATCCCAATCTTCATTATGCTAACACCTTCGAAATTTGTTCATATGCTTGCTTAAGCTCTTCAATCGAAGCAGTATAGGCAAGTCTTATATAACCCTCTTGTCCGAAAGCAGATCCTGGGACTAATGCTACTTTTGCTTCTCTTATGAGTAATTGAACCATGCCAGCTGAGTCTTTAACTTTTCCTGATTCAATATATTTAGAAATATCTAAGAAGAGATAAAATGCACCTTCAGGTTTATGACAATCAAAAAGTTTTGAGAATAATTCGAATGTTATATCTCTTCTCTTTTGCATCTCTTCAACTAGCGGGTGAGATATTTGCTCATGTATAGCGAGAGCGTCTACAGCACCTAATTGAGTAAATGGGGCTACATTTCCGCAGAGATGACCTTGAAATTTATCGATTTCTTTGATGACCATTTCATTGGCAATCATGTAACCAAGCCTAAATCCTGTCATACAAAATGTTTTAGAGAAACTTTGAATACAAATTGTTCTTTCAAAAAGATCTTCACTTAAAGTATTAATTGCAACAAACTTTCTTTCATAAATTAAGGACTCATAGGCCTCATCAGAAATGATCCAGAGGTCATTTTCTTTTGCCATTTCTCCTAGCTTTAAGAGCTCATCTTCGTTATAGACAATACCTGTTGGATTGTTTGGAGTATTGATATAGATCGCTTTTGTATTCTTATTAATGGCCGCTTTTATTTTATCAAGATCAAGATGGAAATCGTCTTGGCTATCAACAAAAGTACTTACTCCCCCGGCCAGTTTAACTGACTCCGGGATTGTGACCCAGTAGGGAACAGGAATGATGACTTCATCTCCAGCATTTAGGATTGCCTGAAAGGCATTATAAATGATTTGTTTAGAGCCATTTCCAACGAGAATGTTTTGTGGACCAATAATGCTTCCCGTTCTAGCAAAGAAGTATTTTGAAATAGCTTCTCTTAGTTCTTTTTCTCCACTGACAAGAGAGTATTTTGTACGACCACTATCAAGAGCTTTTTTTGTCGCATTTAAAACAACTTCGGGTGTTTTGAAATCGGGCTCTCCAACATTGAGTCCAATAATTTTCTCTCCGCGTTCTCTTAACTCTGAAATAGCTTGTGAAATAGCAATGCTCCCTGAAGGAGCAATTGATAATATTTTATCAGATAGTTTTGATTTATTCATTCAGTTCTCATTGTTATGATTTACCAAATATTTTAATCGTCACTACCACTAAAGTCATTCATAATTTTAGTTTGTTCTCTAACAGATTCAGTATGAATTACATGAAATAATTCCTCAATATATCTCTTTTCAAGTCCAAGCTTCACTCCGAGCTCATTACGGTCTTTCATGAGGCTATCCATACGACCAATTTGCAGTGGAGTGATGTTATTTTCTTTCTTTGCTATTCCAATTTCTGAAATAATATTCTTTCTCATATGTAAAAGCTCAAGTAATTCTCTGTCGACTTGATCAATTTGAGATCTAAGCTTCTGTAGTGTTTCTTCAAAAGTTTTATCTTCAGTTTGAAGTTTTCTTACTGATAGTTGCTCAATAATTTTATTTAAACTTTCTGGCGTTACTTGTTGAGCGGCATCACTTAGTGCCTTGTCCGGTGTGATATGTGTTTCCACCATGAGACCATCCATTCCTGCATCCATCGCTTTTTGACAAACTTCACCAATAAATTCTCTGTCACCTGCAATATGTGATGGATCACAAATAATAGGAAGATCTGGAAGGAGTCTTTTTAACTCTATTGGTAATGACCAAATTGGTTTATTTCTATACTTTGATTTCTCTGCTGTTGAAAAACCTCTGTGGATCGCTGCTAGTTTTGTAAGACCAACATTTGAGAATCTCTCAATCGCTCCCATCCAAAGTGCAAGATCCGCGTTAATTGGGTTTTTAACCATTACTGGAATATCGACACCACGAAGAGCATCAGCTATCTCTTGAATAGCAAATGGAGAAACTGTTGTTCTTGCTCCAATCCAAAGAATATCGACATTGTGCTTAAGTGCTAATTCGACATGGGATGCATTTGCAACCTCAGTTGTTATTGGTAGTCCTGTTTCTTGTTTTACTCTTTCCATCCAAGGAAGACCCACAAGACCGACACCTTCAAAAGTATTCGGGCGTGTTCTTGGTTTCCAAATACCTGCTCTAAACGCATCTACTTTTCCAGATTCTTTTAATTGTTTTGCGATGGCTATAACTTGTTCTTCACTTTCCGCTGAGCATGGTCCTGCTATAACAAGTGGTCTCTCTTTTACATTAATCCAGTCTGTTAGTTTTTCAATTTTCATTTTGAGCTCCAATACCTTTGTTGCTTGGTACTTTCTTGTTATAACGATATTCAGTATTAGAAGCAATAGTTGTGCCATTGATTTTGTCTATGTTTGTGATTTCATGATATGTTTATGTTAAAATATGTACGAACTGTATAGATATTAGACAATTTTTGGAGGTTGTAATGAAGTACCTACATGCGATGGTAAGGGTTTTAGATTTAGATAAATCAATGAATTTCTTTGTTAATCAGCTTGGTCTTGTTGAGACAAAGAGACTCGATTTTGAAGAGGGGAGATTTTCTCTAATATATCTTGCAACGGCTGCTGGTGAACCAGAGGTTGAACTTACTCATAATTGGGATAATACTGAGGAGTACGGAAATGGCAGAAGTTTTGGACATCTCGCTTTTCAGGTTGATGATATTTATGAGAAGTGCCAGGTGCTAATGAACTCGGGTGTCACAATTAATAGACCACCTCGAGATGGCTATATGGCCTTCATTAAGTCTCCAGATGGTATATCGATCGAACTTTTACAAAAGGGTGGGAAGCTCGCACCAAAAGCTCCATGGGATACAATGCAAAATACAGGAACATGGTAATGAAACCAGAAAATGTTCTTGTCCTTGGTGCAAGTGATAATATCGAAAGATATTCATATAAGGCCATTCATATGCTTGAAGAACACGGTCACAGACCATTTTTAGTTAACCCTGTTAAGGACTTGATTGAGGGAAGAAGAGTCTTTCATACGATCGCAGAGGTGAATGAAGTTATTGATACATTAACGGTCTATGTGAATTGTAAGATCTCAAGTGAGCTAGCACAGAGTATTATCAAGCTTAAACCAAAGAGAGTAATATTTAATCCAGGTAGCGAAAATAAAGAGCTTGCAAAGAGCTTAGAGAAAATAGGTGTATCATGTGAAAATGCCTGTACATTAGTTTTATTAACGACAGGCCAATTCTAAAAATTATGGTGTTGTGATATCAATAGTTGTCGTCGCAGCACCTTCAACAGTTGCCCCATTTTTAAACCATACTTCTAAGGTCGTTGTCGATGCCGCAGGTAATCCTGAGTAGTTAATTGCTCCGACAACTTCGCTACATGTTAACCATCCACCTGCACCAGCTGCAGGTGCGCCAGTGCCAAGAACCTGAACCTTTACCTCTGTGAAAGAGAGACAATCTCCAATTGTAAGATCAACATCTGTTCCTGTGACTGTATTTGATGCATGAGCAGCACTTACTTTAATCGTCGTTGGAAGTGCTCTTGCAGCTTTTCCTTCTTTATAAATATAATCGATCTGTCTCATATCAAGCGACTGATGATAAATTAGTGTTTCATCAATTAGTCCTGTAAAGTAATTATCTGTTCCAGATCCGTCCCAACCAATTGTGAGATTTGTGGCCGTATCAAGAACTGGGTTAACTGAAACTGCATTATTGACAGCTTCGTATGCTCCATTTATGTAAAGCTTAATTACTCCATCTTTTCTTGTTATTATAATATTATTCCAAGAATCATAAGTTAATGTCTTCGGAGCTTCGATACTATTAGTAAGCCCGGCCGTTTTGAAATCAAATTTAACAATTCCAGCACTTGTGTAAAGTCTAAATTCCTCAAGGCCAGTTGCCCACTTACCAAGGATATAGCCATCATCATCAGAGTCATCTTCGAGGTAGACCCATGTTGAAATTGCAAATTCAGTTCCTAGAGCAATTGAAGGACCACCAAGAAGGTGTTCTTCGTTTAAGAAGCTGAATGATTCATTAAGTACACCATTTACGCCATCTTGAGCATAAGTTAGAGATGCCGATTGAATATTTGTAAGATCCATTGCGGCCATTCTATCCGCGAGAACATAAGTTCCTCCGGTGTAATCAGCATTATCAAAAGTCCAATAGTAACTTGGGACAGCTGGAACTTGCGGCTGGATATATTTATTAAGTGCAATCGAATTATTACCTCTTGAAAAGATTGATTCAATCTGATCTTGAGTAAGACTTACTGTCCACATTGCTAATTCATCGATTGAACCTATTGTGTAATAAGAGCCGTTTCGTGCCTGTGCACCAATATGAGCAACAGGAGGGGAAACAGTTTTAAAGTTATTACTGTCAATTACATCAGAGGTTTCAACTTCACCATTGATATAGAATTTTAAATCGGTAATATCTCTAACAACTGCAATATGTGCCCATTGTCCAAAATTCACTTTATTATACGAACAAAGTCTCGCGTAACTTGATGAGTTCCATGAGCCTCCGCCTGTTGTTTGGAAAGCAAAGCAAAGTCTTCCTTCTTCGTCGACTTCAATAGAGAATTGATTATTACTCGTATTGTTATCCCAGCGACTATAAATAACTGATCTTGTCGTTGGTTTTGTAATCTTTATCCAAGAGCTGAATGTTAATTTATCCGTAGGTGATAATGCCCCTGATTCTCTTTCAAGATATCCTGTTGCCGTACTTGAAATTGCACCACCGACTTTTCCTTCTTCAAGGGCATAGATATCAGTATTGTTAACACCAGCGAAGAAATCTGAATTGATGAGATCATATGATCCTGCAGCACCAGATAACTCTCTATCAAATGGTAGATAGAGCGAAGCAGTTGGAAGTGCTGGAGTATTGTATGTAATGACAAAGTCACTTGTTAAAGTTGTCACATTTTCAGATGAATCTTTAAACCAGAGACTAATACTATTTGAGCCACTCTTTAATTTAGGATAAGTAATCGCACCAGCAATTGTTGAACATCCCTGCCATTCAATATCAGTTGCCAGTGGTGCTTGCTGGCCAGTGAGACCAACATATACACCGGCAATATCAGCACAGCTTCCCACTGTGAACTTTGCAATTGCCGAAGTCGTCGGTTCAGCGCTAGCAAGTAGAACAGATGGTACTGTTGGTGGTGTTGTATCTGAAGCATTCTTAACAATTGTTACGGCTTGTGTATAAGTTGAAACCACTCCTGATTTCTTAAAGTAGATAATAAGGTCATTACTTCCATCTATTAGTGATGGTGTAGAAAAAGCTGTACTTAGAGTCGAACAAGCTTGCCACCCAAGTTGATCTCCGGCCCCTGTTGATCCTGAGGTAGGTGTTGCATCTACAGATTTTGCAATCCAAACAAAATCAAAACCATTACAATCATTAACTTTCATATTAACAATTGCATTGTCGACTGCAGCTCCTGGTTCTGAAAGGGCAAGAAATGGCATTGTCGCTACGGCAGTCCCCGAAGCTCCTCGAGAGTATAAGTTATAAATTTGATCATGATCGAGTGCTTTACTCGTCCAAATTGCCGTTTCATCGATAAAACCTTCAAAGCGATTTTCATCAGTAGTACTACTTGTGATATCTCCAATTCTAAGCTTCGTTGTAACAGTTTTTAACGCTGAATTTGGGAGGTTTGATCGATAACCTGATTGCTTTCCATTGATATAAATTGCAATATGATTCCCAAGTCTTCTAACAACAACATGTTGCCAATTAGTATTTGAAGCAAGTATCGAATCATAAGTTGACTCTGTAACAGCATATCCATTATTAGCAAGTCTATAATGAAATTTAATTTTTCCATTATTATCTGTTCGATCAAGAAGTAATAAAAAACTTTGTTCTGCCGCGGTATCTCCCCATTGTGAAAGAATCGTGTACGTTTCAGTCTTTGGATTAGTTGATGGATATGTCGTTTTTGAGAACTTAACCCACGTTGAAATTGTGAAATCGGTATTTAGATTTAGAGATGAACTTGATTCAAGGTATTGCGGAGGACCAACTATATTTCCACCATTATCTTCAACAATATCTTCATATCTTTTAATATAGAAAGACTCACCAACTTTCGCATCGGCCTGACCCGTTGTGATAGCATTATTTAAAGTAAGCGGTGCTGTTGCATCCTTTCCGGTATCTGCAAGTGTAGTGGTAACAATATTGATATTGTCGAAAGTATAGTAGTGATTTGGAGTGACGGCCGGAAGATAATTAACCTGCTTAGTTGCTACAACTTCACCTTTCTCTCCACGGTAGTAAAGGTACTGCATTTGATCAACCGTTAGCTCACTATTATAAATTGCAAGCTCGTCAAGACCCATATCCTTGTCTGTTTCACCAATTGTAAAGTTATTTGCTGCTGGATAGAGATTTTGATCACTAACATTAAATGATACTGATATTTTTCCATTTAATAAAACTTTGACCGTACTATTTTCTCTGATGACACCAATATGACTCCATGTGTTTGGCACAACACTGTCATTTGTTTTGTAAGTATCAATTCCCCACCATTTTGACTTCACTGCCACTTGGATTTTTTCATCAGGTGTTTTAGATATTGTAATTTGGTTTGGTATTTCAAAGATTTTTGTTTCATCTTGATAAGATTTATACCAAAGAGAAATTGAGAAGTTCTTCGTTAAGTTAAGGTCATCAAGATAAGTACGACCTGTCATAATCCCGCCGGAAGTTAAGCTGTTATCAATAGTGTAAGATCCTCCGATTTTTCCAGTAGGAGAGTAATGCTGATTACTTCTAATGTGTAGTTTGTTTTGAGAATCATTCATATTAGCGTTGAAATTATAATATGCTCGAGGATTAATTAAGCTTGGTGGAATATAAGTCACATCAAATGTCGTCGCTGAAGAAATATCTCCCTCTTCATCTCTAAAGTAGATATAGATCGTTGAATTTCCTTCATTTAAAAGTGAACTGATTAATTTATCGACTTCTTTTGTACAATACTGCCAACCAGTTTCAAAATTTGTAGGAGGAGTCGCATCATCAACTTTAATGAAAATAGAGTTTATAGGAACACCGTTTAGTCCTGAACACGATGGAGTGTTAAAGAATGAAAAAGGTGACGTTACAATTGTCTTGTTTTCTTTAATCGTAATTCCTGGGTCAGATGGAGCAATTCCATCAGCATTATTTGTAAGACTATATTGTGCACCATAATTGTAAAGAGCGATAATTTGAGGTTCTGTTAACTCGATACCCCACATATTTACTTCATCGATAATACCTTTGTAGTATGAAGCACTTTCAGGCATGCCATCACCTGCTTCAGCACCGATATACCAAGGAGTAACATAATTGTTATAAGAATAATATTCACCTGGTTTATAAAATGGGATGATGAATTTATCAATGTAAACCCCATCGAGGTAAAGCTTTAAGACTTTGCCATCAAATGTTCCTGTCACTAAATGTATTCCAGAAGAATAGAAGTAGTTACTCAGCGATACAACGTATTCACTTGCGACTAGACCAAGAGTATCTGTAGTATTGACTGACATGACAAACTCAAGCTTTGAATCCTTGATTCGAATCGAAGCACCACCTGCATTCGTTGTTCCATTTTGTTTATTTGAAATAATTGTGGCATTCGTTGCATCTGCTTTTTCTAGATATGCCCACACTGATAGGGTGAAGTGGTCTTCATAAGTATTTGCTGCAGTTGGTGGGAAATACATATACTGATCAATTCCATTAAAGTCTTGACCACCCTTTACGGCTGCACCGTCAATTAATGTTGCGCTTGGACCTTGTCCTGTTGGAATCGTTCCATTAATTGATTGAGCATTAAAATTCATGAGGTCATAGAAGTTAGTCGCTGTTGTATGACCAGAAGTTGTCGTGTCAAGTGTGAGATATGTACCTGGTCTTGGAATCGTGACTGTCGTATCTAAAGTGAGAGTTGCTCCATTTAAAGTCGAACTTGTTACGTTAATAACACCATTATATGTTTTCATCCATAGTCGTGGAGTAATTAAGCTTCCTGTTGCTAGTGGTGCAGATAAGATTCCACCGGCCATTGTGTTACATGCTTGCCAGTTTTCGTCTGTTGCTGAGGGTGCAGTCACACTGTCACTTACAAGCACGAGATCGACATTTGTACAGTCACTAATTGTAACTCTTATTCTATCTCCGTAAAAGAATGCTGAAGTGTTATCAAAAATAGTTCCTATCGTACTTGAGGGAGTTACAGATCTCGCAGGATCATAGAGACGTTGAGCTGTATTTCCTTTTGTGTAAAGATCCATGACTTGTGTTGGCGTCAGTGCCTTACCAAAAATTGCCAGTTCATCAAGAATACCATCAAATAAATCACTTGCTTGATTTGATGCACTTACTCCCGCTCCAATAAAGAGAGGTGTGTTCGATGCTCCATCATAAGTTATTGCTCGTCTTACAATAAAGTCATCTTCGTGTTTAAATATACCGTTGACGAACCACTTAACTCGTCTTCCATCAAAGGTAATTGTAACGTGATTTAAACTACTATAACCAATATAGTCTTTAGGTACAGTTGATCTGTACTCGACACCATCGAGAGAAATAAAGAAATGAACAAATTTATATTCAGGGTGACTGTAGTTACTTGTATTTTTATTCTCTACCCATACTCGATATCCATCTCCAGCATTATTCATCGTTGAAAGAATCGTTCCTGTATTAGCTCCAGAATCCCCTCGGATATTAGTCCAAAATGAAATTGAAATTTCTTCTGTTGGTTTAAATAAAGAGCTATTTTGAACTTTTGCATGAGTTCTTAAGTTTGTGAAGTCGAGTCCTTCTCCAACTTTACCAGTCGCACTTGCAAAGTGATTGAGTTCTGCATCGAGACGATTTGCTGGTTCATATGCTTTTTCGGCATAGATGGTATTACTATCAAAGCTCCAATAGGCAAGAGGTGTTGGGGTTGGAAGTGCTGTGTAATTAACAACAGTATCAATACTTACTGATGTAACATTTCCGGCAGCATCTTTTAGCCAAACTCTAATCGTATTATCTCCATTTGCTAGTGTCGGAATTTCAATTGCACCATTAGCTGTTGAGCAATATTGCCATCCAATACTATCTTCGAGAGGGACAGATACATCATTGACTGTGATGAAAACACCAGCGATGTCGCTACAGTCACTTACTGTTAAGTAGTTCTCTTTGTCGAGATTTGTTGACCATTTACCCCCTCCAAAAGTTTTTAAGTCCACTGAGATTGTCGGTGTTGTTGCTGGAGGAGTCGTGTCAGCGGTGTAAACTTTAGCTTTTAATCGATCATAGTAACTAATGATTTGAGTTTCATTTAAATTTTCATCAAAAATCATGACTTCGTCGATGAGACCATTGTTAAAAGTTGAAGAGTACCTGTTGATATACTGGACACCTGGGCCCGACTCGAGGGTTTTAAATGCATCGGCAGAGAAATTGTCTTGAGCAGTATTTAAGAATGCTCTTTTTACTCCATCAATATAGAGGCTTAAATTTTTTCCATCATACTGTGCCGTAATATGGTGAATACCTGTTGCAATCAGAGCAGTCGGAATACTCACTGACGGAGTATTTGATATATAAGTTGAGTAAGAAGTGTCATAAGCTCGGTTAACTTGAAAATTTAAATTTCCACCAGTTTGTTGGATTATTGTGCCACCATGACTATAGAAAGCTTTCGATGTTGCATCAGCATTAACTAATACAGCATTGAACATAATTGTTAGACCTAGGCCTTCGTCAGAGGCATGGTAGTTTGTATTGTAGAGATAATTTGATGCAGATGTTGAGACACCATCATTAATCGCATCTTTAATCTTTGCGTAGTTACTAGTGCTTGCTAGTCTTGCATTATTTCCAGTTATTAAGTCATAGTAACGATCAGTAATAAATTGATCTTGATCAAATGACCAATATGTTAATGGAATAACAAGATCATCATCATCATCAATTAATGGAATTTCCAGTAATGCAAAGCCTGATGAGATATCTCCATAGAGGTTCTTAGACCAAATTCTTACATACTGAGTTCCAACAGGAAGCTTTGCTGAAATAATTGCACCTGGTGTTGTATTACACTGTCTCCAGTCATTGGATTTTGGATCTGGGGAAGATACTGATGGATCACCTACATAGACAAAAGGTGTATTATCGCAATTTAGTATTGTTATTTTTGTGCGTGATTCAAAATTATCATAGTGATATACGTAAGCATTATTAACATTTTCCGCAGCTTTCCTAACATCAAATAGGTACTGTCCAGCATTTCCTTTTGCATAAATATCATTGATTTCAGTTTGTGTTAGTGCTTGCCCCCAAAGAGCAACGTCATCAACTTTATCACTAAAGAAAGTACCTGGTCTTGTTGAAGCTGTCTCAACAAGTGCTCCGATATTTAGTCTTGGAGAATATGCCCATTTAATAAAATCATTTTCAGGTAATGTCGCTGTTGCTACTTGAGTTGAATTGATAAAGAGATTCATGGTGTTATTGTCAAATACCGCCGTGAAGTGATTCCACCCCGTTGGCACTCCTGCCATATTGGCTGAGATTGTTCTTTCTCCTGCGATTGTTAGCCCTAGTTTAAATGTGGCAACTCCTCCAGAGAGATAGAGGCGATAGCCATCTGTTGCTGCTGCAACTCTGTCATTATATGCTGATTCAATTAAAGTTCTCTCTGCCGTATCGCCATTAGTTGTATAAAACCATCCACTAAGAGTTAATTCATTTACAGGACGAGTTAGAATTGAAACATCACCTGTTAAGTATGATCTTCCCCCAAGATTTGCAGCATCTAAGTTTTTTCCGGCCTCAAAACCTGAGATAGTATTTAGAGGTGTTTCAAAATTATACGCAAACATATCATGCTCAAGACTCTCACTCATGACGTCTCTAAATTTTCGACTGACATAAGTCTGTTCATCGAGAGGCCAGTATGCATTAGCTTTAGGAAGAGTGAGGTTATTATAATATGCCACAGAGTCAGAAGAAACAGGAGTAACATTACCAGCAAGGTCTTTAAACCAAAGCGTTACAGTGTGTCCACCTTCAGAGAGTCCACGATTAAAAGACCCTGGTCTTGTTCTACAAATCTGCCATCGATCATCTTGCTTGTCAGGCTGTGTTCCCTCGTTTACAAGAACTCCTGAAATATCAGTACATGAATTTACTGTTAAATATAACTTATCATCATAAATTGTCTCTCTTTGATTTTCTCGTCGAAGAGTAGGGTTCGTAGGAGCTGTAGTGTCCGCACTATAAATGATATCTGCTCCATTATGATACAAAGAAGAGACCATTAATCCTGTTAGTGGTTTATTCCAAATTAAAACTTCATCGATTTCTCCAGATGAGTATGTTGAGTCAATAGTCGGTCCTCCGCTTCCCCAATCAATTGGTAGTGTTGCACCAGTTGGAGCGTTTCCTACAGCGAACTTAATCCCTGTATTATGAGAGATCGTACTAGCCGTCGAAGAAGTAAAACTTTTTACAAAAATACCATCAACGTATAAAGATGCTGTTTGTCCATCGTAAACACCTGTGATTAAGTGCCAGGCGGTAGCGATACTTGAAGTCTCAAGATAAGGCTTTAAAGTTTCACCGTTATCAAGTTTTAAAATAAATTCGAGACGTGCTCCAATTGGGGCATCGTTTTGAAATCTTATCCCATAACCACTAGTTCCGTCATAATTTCCAAGGATGTAATCATCAGAAGAGCTATGATTTGCTGGAATGTAAACCCAGGCCGAAACTGACATTTTATCTTGAATTCTTAGGTGCTCGCAGTTATCACATCTCGTAAAGTTAGTGGATGCTTGCTTAATTGATTCATTTAAAACACCTGGTCTATTATATTGAAGTGAATCTCCTTCCGGATGATGAACGAAACCATATGTTGTGACAGCAGGATGAGGATTAGTGTCTTCCCATATTCCATGTTCACTAGTTAAAACGGCTCCAGAAATTCGATCTTTTAGTTTTCTTGTTGTTGAGTTGTTGTGAGCACTATCAAATGTCCAGTGTACAACAGGTCTTGCAATCGGAAGATCATAATTTGTCGTAATTGGGGTATACTCAAAAGTTTTCGAAATATTACCAAATTTGTCCTTGGTCCAAACTTTTCCGTATGAGTCTGATGGGTCGAGTTCTTTTGAAAGAATACCACCTGTAAGTGTATTACAAGTTTGCCAATCTTCATCATTCTTATCTGGAGGAAATTTTGAAGCTGTAACAATTAGGAAGTCAATTCCTGTACAGTCTGTTGAAGTTAAGTTTGCTCTTGAAACAAGAGAGTTGTAATAAATTAAATTAAGAGTTGTCGGTACTTCAGGAGGAGTAACGTCATAGAAGATCTTGTCGCCAACTGATCCACGAGCATACATTTCTGTTACAACAGTATCAGTTAGTGCATCGTTAAAGAATGAAACTTCATCAATCATTCCTGAAAAATAATTTCCGCTGATATCATTGGCCGTACCAGCAGAAGCTCCAATGGCAAATGCATTAGTTGAGCTATAGTCGATATTAAATGTTGCACCCATATCGAAAACTGCAACTTCAGCATCATTTATAAATAATCTTAGAAATCCTTCATTGAAGACACCTGTGATCATATAATTAGTGGCAGTGGCAAGTGCTCCAGAAGATGTACTAACAGTTTGGATGACACCATTTGATTTAACTCTGAACTCCACTGTTCCATTGCCTAGAACAAGTGCATAACCGCCATCATTTAAATTACCTGCGATATACTGATCACTTACTGGCCAAGATGTTACATTGACCCATGCACTTAAACTAACTTTAGAAGCTGGTTGGTGTGTAGCATCGTAGTTTACTAGAATATTTGAGCTTGTACCGTTAAATCTTAGTGCTTCAAATGAAGCTCCGGTAGTAGGTAGAGAATTTGAAATAATCCCATCTTTTCCTGCTGTGACATCGATTGCTGTTGCGCCAACGATATTGACATCATCAAGAGTCCAGTAAGAAGATGGTTCAGGAATAGTGAAATCATAATTAAATGTTATCGACATATCAGTTGATGTTAAACTGACGTTTCCTGCTGCGTCTTTAAACCAAGTTTTAACAGTGTTAACTCCGTTATCAAGGAGGTTAGAATATATTTTATCTCCTGATATAGAGCAAGCTTGCCAGTTGGCAGCGTCGGCAACTGGAGCCGTCGTATCATTAGTCACGTAGACACTTGCGATATCATCGCAGTTTTCAATATTTACTCTAACAATAGGAATTCCTACTGTGTATTCATTATTTCTTGGTGTAACATCTGCTGGTTCTGGAGGAACAGTGTCTTGTCCGTTAAAAATATTGTCAACATCAGTATCAGAGATAACTTTATCCCAAATGATAACTTCATCAATCGTACTGTCAAAGTGTGATCCCGCAAGAGCCCCTTGATTACAAGTTGCTCCAGCTCCAATGACAAAAGAAGGAAGACAAGTATAATTAATATTCGAAGAACTTCCAAAGTCATTTGATGCAACTAAGTTTCCATCGATAAAGAATTTCGCAACTTGTCCGTCATACGTACCAACAAGGTTATGAAAATCTGTTTGAAAACTTGTTGTCGTAACTGCTAACTCGCGCTTTCCACTTATACTTTCGACGATGAATTTTAACTCTGCATTCGGTCCATCAATCTCGATCGAATAACCTGAATTTGATATTCTATTTCCTGCAATAACTTGGTTTCTATTATCGTTCTTAGTAAGCTTTGCCCACACAGAAAAAGTTAGGTCTTTTTCTATCATTGAGCTCGAAGCATATTTACTTTCAATGAAATCACCTTCAGATTTTGTAAACTTATATCCCTCATTTTGGATTGCTGGAACATTATGTGTTGCTCCATTATTAAGAGCGACTAGGTGAGAGTAAAAATCTTGTGTTTGTAGTGCTGTTGAATGAGTGTTATCAAAATTGAAGTGAATAACGGGTTTATCCACATTAACAACACTGATTACTGTAGTATCAACCTTTTGATAAGCGGCCGAAATATTTTCATACTCATCCTTAGTCCATACCTTAAGTTCATGAGCCCCTTGTGATAATTTTGCTTCAGAATATCCCCCAGGAACAGAGTTACAAGGAATCCACTTTGTTGAATCAATTGTCGGAGGGTGAGTGGTTTCATCGAGATAAATAAATTTTCCATCTGAACAGTTTGTTATCGAGAGTAGTGCCGTTTGTTCAAAAACACCAAAGAAGCTTGCTGTAGAAATGTCTACTGGCTGTGTAGTTGAATAATTTACTTTAAATTTATTTTGATTATCAACAAAGAGATTATACGCTTCAGTATCGCTTAAGTATTTATTCCATAAAACTAATTCATCGATTGAACCAGAAAACTTATTTAAAGTATCAACATTATCTGTACATGTCGCTGCTGAAGCACCGATTGCAAATACCTTTGCACAACCGTAGCTAATATTAGCTGGAGCTCCGAGGTCTAGTGTGTCCTTTAAAACTCCATCAAGGAAAATTTTAATATACTGTCCATCAGAGGTTCCAGTTATATAGTGCCAACCAGAAGAATAATCTGTTGTTGGTATTTTTACAAAATTACTATTAACGTAGAAGCGAAGCTCATTAGATTCTTGTCTTAGGCCATATCCACCACCACTCGAAATATTTCCAACAATATGTTGAGTCGTACCATCTCCACCAACGAGATCTACCCACATCGAAAGTGTTACGGCTACTGTTGGTTTTAATGACGTACTATTTTCAGTCACGAGATAATTTGAAGCATCTAAGTCAAGTGCTTCTTTTGTTTTTCCAGAAATCTTACTAAGAGTTGAAGGTGAAGCTACTTTGAGATGTGATGATCCTTTTATATCGATAAGTTTATTATGAAAGTAGTGTGTATTATCAAATGACCAGTATGATATTGGCTCAGGAAGTGTACTTGCGACTGGATCAAAAATAAATGAAACATTACGAGGCAAAGGGTTGATATTACCAGCTGTATCTTTAAACCATACTTGAAGTGTATAGTCTCCCGCAACATCAATAGGGTAGTTTATTGCTCCTGTTGCTATATCACAGTTTTGCCATTGAATATCTCCAGAGGCAGGTTGCGGATCAGCATTATTATTCACAAAGACTTGATCGATGTCTGTACATGTTGAAACTGTCATTAGTGCAGGTGCTGTTGTTAATGTTGGAGCATTTTCAACAGTCACAAGTGGTCTTGGAGGTGGACCAGCATCTCCCGAGGTATCAACGATGACTGTCTTGTCGATAGATGTTGTACTAATATTTCCAGCTTCATCCTTGAACCAAATATATAAATTATTTGTACCATCTGGTAGTGTCGAAGATTGTATTGCTGAAGCTGTCGTTGAACATGTTTGCCAACCGGCCGCTCCGGCAAGTGGAGCAGTCGATGATGTTCCAACGAAAACCTTTGAGATATTATCAAGGGGATCAGCAGTTGGCGTACAAGAGCTAATTGTAAAGTCTGCTCTTGAGTCATTGGCCAGAAGTGTTGGTGGCGGACCACCTCCATCTCCATTGTCAAGTGAGACTGTTACATCTGCTAAAGCACCATCTCCTGTTGTTAATGGGGGAGGTGTCACGTCTGGTGAAGTGTAATTTACAATATGTTGATTATTAACAGGCATGACATAGTTATCAGTAAATTTATACCAAACTCTTATTGTATGTGATCCGTCAGTTCCAAAGTTTGGAGATTGAAGAGCGTTACTTGCAGTATTACAACTTACCCAACTACCTTCTGCTCCTGTCGGTGTTGTTGCATTATCCATTGTGATGAGAACTTGCTGAATATCAGTACAAGTGTCTACTGTAAGGTAAGCCTTAGGTGTTGAAATACTTGGTGCATCTTTTACACTTGTTTGAGGAGGTGTAAATGTAACAGAGCTTGTTGCATTTTCTCCATAGACGTTTTCTAATGCATCTTTAAACCAAAAATTTAAAGTCTGAGTACCTTGTGAAAGCCCATCGAAATTTATTGCTCCTGCTGTTGTTGAACAAGTTTGCCAACCTACATCACCGGCTGCTGGTGCAGGTCCTGGAGCTTTAATGAAAACGGAAGTAACTCCTTCACAAGATGCTAGCGTAAAAGTTGATTGTGGTCTTCTCGTCACTGGGCTTTCTACCCAAGAAACAGTTGGACTGAAATATACTGGCACATCTTTTGGGTTTGGAGAAATTAAACCGTCAGCATATTTAAAGTATGCTTTTAATGTACTTGAGCCAGGAGCAAGAGGTCCATAGTTAAAATGACCAGATGCCGTATTACATGACTGCCACCCTGAATCACCTGTGGCCGGAAGGGTTCCTGTCTCGTTAAAAAATACCTGAGTAATTGATGCTTCATCACAAAATTCAATCGTCATATTTGCTGTTGAAGTCGAGATTGTGGGACCGCCTACAACTGTTATATTAGGAGGATCATAATTAGTTGTGAATGGAATGAAGCCAGGGTTAACATTTTCAGCAGAATCTTTGATCCAAAACTTTAAGTTATTATTTCCTTCTAAAAAGTCATTATATGTTAGAGAAAATGCTGTATCAGTACACGTTTGCCAACCGCTATCTGTTGATAGTGGGGGAGCACCCGCTTTATTAATCATGACTTTGGTAATATCGCCACAGCTAGTGAAACGATATGTCCCTAGAGATTTACCAGTAAGGTTTGTTCCTTCGATAACAATGCTCGACTTATCTGGAGCTGTCGTATCATAGGTAACCGTGATATCACTACTTGAAGAAGAGATATGAGTAATTGGTGTTGAGTCATAGTCAGTATCTTCAGACTTAACCCAAACCTTTAAATCATAATCATTGTCAGTTAAAAATGTTGGTGAATCAACACCATTAGCAAGAGCATCAGCACATGTTACCCATGAAGCATCTCCTGCAGTTGGTTGTGTTCCATTAAGAGCGATTGAAATATTATTAGTTGGTGCTTCATAGAAAATTGCATCCACGCTACATTTACTTTGAAGACATGCATCGATAAATAATTTAGTCGAGTTAGTACTTGTCACAGTTCCATTTGAAGAAGTGAGTGATGGCAATACTGGCTCAGTATCAAGCGTGATATTATAGTTTGGCCCGGTATCTCCAAGAGACGCTGAAGCAGTGTTATTGTTATTATCGACTGTATCAATTTTGAATGTCGGTAAAGGGTGAGTTTTATTTGGAACACAGAATTTTACTGTCTGTGTCCCGCTTCCAATACTTTTTAGACTCTTGTAAGTAATTCCATCTGGCGAATAGGAAAGAGATGAATTTCTAATACCTGTTCCACCAGGGTTATCACTAATTGTATAAGTTAAGCTATACTCATTATTTCCTGTTAGTGCAGTTGGTGTTGAGATAAACGAGATAGAAGGCGCAACGGTATCAGGATTGACGATATTTGAAATCTCAATCTTACCAGTAAGACTTGCTGTATCGCTACAACTCGATATTACTAAAATGATGAATAGGGACAAAAGTATTTTCTGCACCAAACTAACTAACCACCTACGTTCAACAAAATTAAGAAAGTTTCTTAATTTTCTCATATCTATTTGTTATCTCATCGGGGTGTTAATACATTTAGTTTACATTTTCTTTATATTTAGATAGTTGGCAGATTATTCCCTAATGTAAATAGATAAAGCTTACGATGAAGAAAACAAAAAATGACTTAATAGAATGGCGGTACTAACCGTAAAGTACTGATAAAACATAAGAGGAAAGAAATGTCTCAAAAGTTCATAAGTGAAGTTAAGGTTCTCGTCGTTGATGATATGGCCACACTAAGAGAATCAATAGTTACTTTGTTAAGAGGGGTTGGCTTTACTAAAGTAAGCTCTGCTCAAGATGGAGTGAAGGCTTTGATTAAAGTTGAAGACGCGTTCAATGAAAAGGAACCATATCGATTAATTTTGTCAGACATTAATATGCCCGAATGTAATGGGATTGAATTTCTTAAAAAACTAAAAGCAGATGACCGATTCAAAGACATACCTGTTGTCATGATTAGTACAGAAAATGAAGTTGCCACCGTAATGGATGCAATCCAAGCAGGAGCTGTGAATTACATCTTAAAGCCATTTACGACTGAAACATTAAAAGCAAAGCTCAATGAAATTGGAAAGTTCTTAAAGTAGGGGAAGCTCAAAGTTAAACTCTGTGCCCTTATTTGTCTTAGTACTTAAAGTTAAATGTCCACCAATCTTTTCAACTGATTCCTTGACTGCACTCATTCCAATTCCACGTCCCGAAACTTCAGTAACGCTTTCACTTGTTGATAAGTTTGGTAAAAATATTGCCATTGAGATTTCTTCGTCTGACATTTTTTCGACAGTCTCAGCACCAAGGTTCTCAGTCAGTTTTTCTCTTATTTTATGAATATTTAATCCTGCTCCATCGTCGACAATCTTGAGATGTATTTTAGAAGAATCAAGTTTCGCAGAAACCTTGATGAGACCTTCTGCTGCTTTTCCTTGGGTTTCTCTCTGCTGTGAAGTTTCTATCCCATGATCCATGCAATTTCTAAAAAGATGAACTAGACTTGAGAAAAATTCTTTATAGGAGTCTGGATTAATACGTATTCCTCCGTCATCTATTTGTAGAGGAGCCATTGGTTTATTAAGCTTTGCAGATAAGCTTTCGATTAAAGCAGCATAATTACTAAAGAAACTTGAAATTTTCCTCTTGTTAATATAAGTATCAAATAGTTCATGGGCTTCAGAAGAGATGGCCTTAAGCTCGCGATCAAACTCAATAAGGTCTTCTTTACTTATCTCGACAATATCTTCACTTGAGCTAATTTTAGAGAGAAGATCATCTTTGAACTCTAGCATCAAGTCTTGATACTTTACAATCTCATCTTGAATGAAGAGATTGAAATTATTTTTACTGTGATCAAAACTTTTTATCAGAGACTCTGTCGCTCTTGCTTGATTGACTAACAATCCTGCACTGTAAGAGGCAAAACCCCCATTTAGAGTATGGAAAACAATCATCGCTCTATCTTCTAAATTGTCGTGACCGAGAGAGAATTTTAAATCTTCGAGCATGTCGTTAGCTTCATTATAGAGGTCTATAAATGCTTGTTTATTTTTAACAATTTTTATAAGCATTGAAACATAGAGATCTTTCTCTTTAAAAGCTTCTTGCGCATTCACTTCCATTGTTTTGTCCGTTGCTACAACGAGTACATTATTAAGTTTATCTTCGCTATTGTTCATGGCGATATACTCTAGTTCAACATACTTAAAGTTTGGATGTCCCGGTTCTTCTGTTTTAAAACTTTTTGGGCCTAAAGCTTTAGCACTATTAAATGGAAGTTTGTTTAAAAATAGTATCTCTGACCATTTTTTAAAGTTTTGACTCTCTGTCGGGCTCAGATGAAGTAGAGTTGGAACGTCTTTGTTTATAGCTTCTGTATCAAAAATTTCAGTGCAGGCCTTATTACTAATCTCAGAAATTTTGTTTTCTGCATTGAAAACAAAGATACCTTGATTGAGTGAGTTAACAACGGTATTGATAAAGTTATTTGCTTCTCTTAATTCTTTAGTTCTTTCATTAACTTTATTTTCAAGATTCTTATTATAATCTTCAAGTTGTAGATTTGCCTTTTCTAGCGCTAAAATCATCTGCTCTTTGTCTTGAAGTAAGTCACGTATTTTTTGCGACATTGCATTGATGCTAATACCTAAAGATTTTAACTCGTCATTTGTCTTTACATGTAATTCACCATTGTAGTTTCCAATTGCTATTTGTTTGGTTTTGTTGGTGATTTGTATTATCGGGTTTGTGATCGTGTTTGAAAAGAATACTGCCAGTATTAAACAAACGCCAAGAATTACTACTGCGAAGAAGACATTCTTTAAGATGATCTGTTTAATTACGGAAAAGCTCTTTTCCTTGCTGATAAAACTCAAAGTACTAATTTTATAAGTAGGGTTATAGGAGTTTGCAGCAAGATATGTGTCAATGATTTTTGCTTGGTTTTGTGTAAAATCAAAATCACCTGTATTTATTTCTTCACTATCAAGTAGGACGAAACTAGAAACAATGACTTTATACTGAAAAATATTATCTAACTTTAAACTTCTTGTAAGATCATCTAAATTTATAAGAACAAGTCTCGAAAATTTCCCTTTTTTTATTCCAAGAATATATTCAGAATTATATTTATCAAAATAAACTCCATCACTCTTATCTTTTAATAAGTATTGTAGCTGATTAGAGAGAGCTTTTTCTTCGATTTTATAATTTACAGGGTTACTGGTAATCTTGATCTTATTGTTTGAAAATTCAATCAGTGTTTTAATATTCTCATTCTCATTGATTGCAGAAATATTATTTTTTTGTAAGCTTTCTATAATTGGATTTAAAAAAAGAGTCATCTTTTCAAGAGCAAGTGAACTTGATCTCTGAGCAGATTCGAAAATATATGCTTCCTTATCAGCTTTGAATGTTTGGTAAGTATAGTAGAGATTGAAAGCTGTTGTTAGGGTAACGATTATAGTAATCGCAAGGATGATTTTTGATTTGATACTAAAAGGCATTCGACTGGACATGACTTTAATTTCCTAGTTGCTTGTGACGTGACATGCGTTAAAATAAAATTTGTTATCAACTATATCATATTGAAATTAAAAAAATGTTCAAGAGGTTTAATTTATCACATTTCGACTCAGCTATAATGGCAATGGGTGTTTCATTAATTGCAATAGGTACTTACTATTATCAAGTTGATATGGATAGTATGCTAAGTAGTAGCTCTGGTAACGTTGTTGGGCGTTTGATTGATGGTCGAGGAAATCAGAAAAGAATAGGGAATTTGTTTTGGCTTCCTTTAAATCGAGATGCTCAAATTTGGAATGGAGATAAAATTTTTGCAAACCAAGACGAGCAAATCAATATTGAGCTAATAAAATCAAAAGCTGTTGTAAATGTTCCAAAAAAATCCTTAGTCGTTATTACAGAAAATCAAAATGATCTGGTATTAAATCTTGATCGTGGGCAAATTTCTATTTCATCTGGCCCTAAAGATGTAAGTTTTAAAATACGCTCGAGTACTGGACTTTCTAAGTCTATTAAGGTTAAGCCCAAGTCAGTAATTAATCTTAAAAAGATTGATGACAATACACTCCTTGATGTCAAAGAGGGGAAGGCCGATTTGCTTCTCAATCAAGGACAAGCGAATATCTCTGTTGGAACAAATGATCTCGTTAGAGTATCGTCTTCAAATCTTGAAAAAGTAAAAATGAATAATCTTGTCAAGACAGCTAATATTGATCCGCTTGTTGAGCAAAATATAAATCTTGTTTCAAATAAGTTTGAAGGGGAAACAGCTGAGATATATGAGTCTCTAGGTAGTAAGCCCATTAAAAGTGAAGTGATTAAAAATGGTGAAATTAATATTGATGATATTTCCCCAGGAAGTTATTTTGTAAAAATTGCCAATAGTCAGTTGCTCGATCGTATACAAATTAAGGAGTATCGACCAATTTCTGTCGACGTTTCACATATAAAGTCTGATGTTTTACAAGGAGAGAAGATTGATTTCAAGTGGGATAATCCTAAGGGACATACCGTCGAAGTGAATATCACATCTCCAGCGGGAGAGGTTTTTAGAAAGGTTACCACTTCAGATCAACTCGCTTTCTACCCACAAGAATCAGGCGAACACAATATTAGTGTCGTTCCAGTCAAGCAAGTCGGCGCCTCTGAAGTACCTATCTTGAAGGAAGCCCTAGATCAAGAAATCAAAAACGATCTCTTTGTTGCTGATAAGGTTCTATCAAAAATTGTGAAAACATTAGAAAGTAAATCTGACGTTAAGCGTGCGGCATCTCGAAATGTCACTGTCTTATCAACTTCAAACGGAATTACGTTTCAAAAGCGTGATCTTAAAAATGT
>CAZQJK010000024.1:0-26340 GCA_964593545.1 uncultured Bacteriovorax sp.
TAGGCAGAACGAAGTAAACAAGTATCAGGTGAAAAGCTGCTTTGAATTTTGAAAAATGTAGAGGCTCAAATGATGTCCTTCTGAAATTGATTTCTTAGGAACGACGAGGCTTAAATTATCAATGTCGACATAGAGTAGGCTAATCTTATTATAATCGAGACAATCTAATTGGCTTGTTTGGTTTGAAAATATAAAATATGATCGACTTAGCTTTTTTGTAGCAAGTATAATGTGGTTACTGTTCATTGATAAATTTTAGTTTATATATTAAAAAAATCAATAAATATTCTTAAAACTCATGGTAGAATTATAATATGAATTTTAATAGGAAAATAAAACATTTAAGTCAGGTAATTGTAATATCTTTTATAACATTCTCTGCATTGGCGACTACTGTAAAAATTGGAGCGTATGTTTTTCCTCCTTACTTCGAAAGAGTCGCTGGTGGGAAGTATCAAGGTGTAATTCCGGAGTTCATTGAAAATATAAATAAGTTTCAGGCAGATTTTAAATTTGAATTGTATGAAACCTCTCCAAAAAGAAGATATCAAGATTTTACTGAAGAGAAATTTGATGGGATATTTTTTGAGTCACCTGAGTGGGGATGGGGTGATCATGTCAGTAAAGGTCAACTCGTTTTTGAAGGGGACGTTGTCCTTGATGGTGAAGTTTTTATATCAGGGAGTAATCATAAAGGAGATAATGACTATTTTAAAAATCTCGAAGGCAAGTCGATAGGTCTTTATCTTGGTTATCACTATAAATTTGCCGATTTCAACTCAGATGAGCATTTTTTAAAAGAAAAGTTTAACGCCTTTGTTTCTTCTTCTCACGATAGAAATATTGAAAGAGTATATAATAACCGCTTAGATATGGCGATTGTAACGAAATCATATATCAAGAAATATATGAATGAGCATCCTCGTATTGCTTCAAAAATTTTTGTTTCAGATGTTATCGACCAAGATTATCGCCTAAAGTTTGGTCTTAGAAAAAGTCTTTCGTTAAAAGAATCAAAAATAAGTAAGATAATCAATGACTTTCTAAAAAGTAATGAGTATCGTGAAATTATTAAAAAATACAGTTTAGAATAAGAATTATGTATTTTTTTTGATTTTCAGCGCGAAAGTTATTGACGATTTTTAAATACAAATTTTAAAATGAATTATTCATTATAAATAACCCTAACAAGGAAAGAGGTAGAAAATGGCTAAGAAAGCTACTAAGAAAGCTCCTGCTAAAAAAGCAACTGCAAAAAAAGCTCCAGCGAAAAAAGCTGCTGCAAAATCAAAAGAAATGCTATTAGTTGGTTCAAAAACTAAAGAAGCTCTAAAAGGTAAAGGATTCAACGTATCTTCAGATGCACTAAATGCAATGAATGAATATGTATACTGGATCGTTGATCAAGCACAAAAGAAATGTGCAGCTAATGGTAGAAAAACTATTAGACCATACGATATTCTTGCTTAATTAGTACTGAGTATATACATAAGAAAGGCGAGCATTGCTCGCCTTTTGTGTTTCTGGTCTATAGTTTAGATATTGCCTTGATCTCTTCCTTACCTGTCGCAAGTTCTTTAAGCTTAATATTTCCTTCGTTTTTTTCATTTTCACCAAAGAAGATAACCTGCTTAACTTTTCTCTTATCTGCGTAGCTCATTTGTTTTTTAAGTTTCGCATTACTTGGATAAATTTCAACAGAGCTTCCACCTTCTCTTAACTTGTTTGCAAGTTTAAGATAGTCGAGCTCCATTGAACTGTCGAAGTTGATAATGAGGTAGTCGATACTATTATCTATTTCTGTGAAGAGGCTTCTGGTCTCCATAACGTCGTAAATGCGATCGGCACCAAAAGATATTCCTATTCCCGGTAAGTCCTTAACTCCAAATACGCTTGTGAGGTCGTCGTAGCGTCCTCCTGCTCCAATGCTTCCCATACTTCCATCGGCGAGTTTTACTTCGTAGATAGCGCCAGTGTAGTAGTCTAATCCACGTGCTAGGCTTGGTTCAAAATCAATCTTTGTAAGACCAACTTCCTTACCAAGTTCAAGTACCTTTGTTAATTCGGCGATCCCAATTTTTCCAATTTCATTCTCTCCAATGATTGAAGTAACAACTGAAATCTTCTCTTCATTAGTTCCAGAGATATTAAAAATAGGATTAATTTTTGTTAGTTGATCTTTCGTGAAGCCCTTGGCTTCGAGTTCTTCGAAAACTTTCTCTCGGGGGATTTTATCGAGTTTATCGATGGCAATAGTCAAATCAGTAAGTTTTTCCTTAGCCCCAATGACTTCTGCAAGGCCCAAGAGAATCTTTCTATTATTAAATTTAATTGAGATATCCGTTATTCCCAGGTCAGCAAAGGCCTTCTCGTAAATTTGCATCAGGTCGACTTCACATAGTAAGGAATCGGTTCCAATAACATCGGCATCACACTGATAGAATTCTCTGTAGCGACCTTTTTGAGGACGATCCGCACGCCACACGGGCTGAATTTGATATCTCTTAAAAGGAAACGCTAGCTCATTTTGATTTTTTGCAACATATCTCGCAAATGGAACAGTCAGATCATAACGCAGACCACGATCTGAAATATGTCTCGTTAGGCCACGGGAGTCTTTCGCTGCAAGAAGACTTTCGTCGGCCTTAGCCAGATAATCTCCACTATTTAAAATTTTAAAGAGAAGCTTGTCTCCCTCTTCTCCATATTTTCCTGTTAAGACGTCAAGGTTTTCAACAGATGGTGTCTCAAGTGGCATGAAGCCAAAGCTTTCAAAATGTTTTCTAATCGTTGAGAAAATAAAATTTCTTCTATTGCTTTCGATTGGGCCAAAATCTCTTGTTCCCTTAGCATTTTGTGGCTTAATGGTACTCATATGCGATCTCCGTAATTTTACTGTCTTGGCATTATAACCGCTAAAAATCATTTTTAATACACACTTTTAAAACTGCTCCAGTTAAATGGGGACAGATATTACCATGATTTTACTACTCACTCAGTAAAATAGCCTTATCTGAAGCTCGAACAACGGTGATTTTTGGGCCGCCAGAAATTTTAGCTGTAAGCTTCTATAGTTTACTAGTGAATGCTTAGAAATTATCCCCATTTAATGGGAGCAGTTTAGATTTGAATAACCATCACTAATTAGTCATAATGATCAAAAGTCATTAAAACAAGGAGAAGTTTTGAAGTTCATTTACCCGTTGCTAATACTTAGTTTTGTTTCATGTTCGACAATCGTGCAAGAAAAGAAGGTTGTGCTTCCAACATTTAATGTTGCTGAGCATCGAGTATTTCCAGGGAAAGTGAAAAAGCTTCAAATCCAAATTCCTAAGAATATTGATTCACTAACGGAAAATGGTATTTTGTGTGGTGGAGATAGGCTCGCTTCGGTAATGGAAGGTGATTATCTTGTGACTTACTTTTCATTGAATTATAAGTTCTTGGAAAATAGCAAAGAATCAAATATTCCTTGTTTTTTAGAGAGCCAGATTCGAGGCCAAAAATATAGCTTTCATATTTTTAATTTGAGACCTGAGAAATTTGATTATCCACTGAGTTACATTAAGGTGAATAAGAAGCATGTGGATCTTTCAAAAGAGGATCTTGATCGCTTCTTAGGTGAGAAGGCTAACTTGAAAGTTGTGTATTCAAAAGTTACTCAAGATCAGAAGTTATATTCAAAGCCGTTTGTGAGACCTTTAAAATCTAAGGTGACGGGAGTTTATGGCTCGCGTAGGGTTTTTAATAATAAGAAAGATTCATGGCATTCGGGGACAGATTTTAGAGCAAGAAGACCAACGCCAATTACTTCGGCGAATGAGGGGATTGTTGTTTTTGCTGATGCACTTTTCTTCAATGGGAATACCGTTCTCGTTGATCATGGTCTTGGGATCTTGACGATGTATTGTCACTTATCAAAAATCAATGTCAAAGTTGGCGATAGGGTAGATCAGAATTTAATCTTAGGTCTTTCTGGAAATACTGGGCGATCGAGTGCTCCGCATCTGCACTGGGGTGTGAGAGTTGGAGATAACTGGGTTGATGGTCTACAGTTTCTCGAAGAGCAAACAAATGATGAATTAAAAGTTGATTATAAGAGCGCTTCCGGCCAGAAGTAGAACAGCTCCAAGAACTCTTTGAAAGTTAACTAATTTTTGCGTTAGCCCAAAAAGTCCGTAGTGATCCATAATCAGCGATGCCATTAATTGTCCCGTGACGATAAGTGCTGTCCAACCAGTTGATCCTAGTTTTGGAACAATAATAATTGCAGATAAAACAAAAATTGAGCCGATGATTCCGCCACTTAAAAGATATGGTGGAAGTGAGACAACTTTTGAAAGAGATGGAAGATTTCCATAATTAAAAAGTCCAATTAAAACAAAAATTAAAAAACCACCAGAGAAGGAGATGAGTGCAGCTTGTGTCGAGCCGCCAACGAGAGAAGATAGCCTCGCGTTAATTATTGCTTGAAGTGGGACCATTAGTCCAATGGCCAGTGCCCATGTGATAATTAGGTATTTCATGTTGCTTCCATGTGTTCAAATCTATATATTCTAATTATCTAAGAGCTAAAGAAATTAATCAAGAGAGCAAGAATATGACAACGACTCAACTAATAATCATTCTCGTTTTCCAAATACTTATTATTGGAATTATCGTATTTTTTAGAAGTATGGATAAGAGTCAAAAAGAAGGGGATCGCTCAGTTACTGATTTACAGAATTTAATTCAAAATCAAGGGCAAGGGCTGTCTGACACTCTACTTCGAAATAATGATCAGCTGTCAAAGAATTTTGCAGGGCTTAGTGAAAGTGTTGTGCAAAGGCTTCTCGAATCAAAGGCCGCATTTAACAAAGATCTTTATGAATTTAAAGATATGCTTGGAAAAGAGCTTGAAGCGAAGTTTGAAAAGATGAATGGAGTTGTTCAAGAAAAACTTGATCGAATTGATAAGAAGGTTCAAGAGAATCTCAATGAGGGATTCAAGAAAACAAATGAAACCTTTACTGGAATTATTCAGCGCTTAGCTAAAATTGATGAGGCCCAAAAGAAAATCGAGTCACTTTCTTCAAATGTTATTTCTCTACAAGATGTTTTAACAGATAAGAAGAGTCGTGGGATTTTTGGTGAAGTTCAACTTAGTAACCTTCTAAACTCCGTATTTGGAGAGTCTGGTAAGTATTATCATCTTCAGTATAAACTAGAGAATACAAAGATTGTTGATGCGGCACTGACGCTTCCTGAGCCAATTGGCTTACTCTGTGTTGACTCGAAGTTCCCGCTGGAAAATTTTAAGAGAATGTTTGAAGGGGATAGTGATGAAGATAAGAAAGTTGCACGTAGGGAATTTGTTAGAAATATTAAAAAACATATCGATGATATTGCAGATAAGTATATTATTAAAGATGTGACGGCTGATCAGGCGATTATGTTCTTACCGGCCGAGGCGATTTTTGCTGAGATTCATGCATATCATTCTGAAGTGATTGAGTACTCTCAACAAAGAAGAGTATGGATTGCGAGTCCAACAACATTTATGGCGACATTGACGACAGTACAAAGCGTCATTATGAATATGGAGCGCAGTAAGTATATGAGTATTCTTCACCAGCATATTAATAAGCTTGGAGAGGAGTTTAAGCGCTATGAAGATAGATGGACTAATTTCTCGAAGCATCTTTCGACAGTAACTAAGGATGCGGATCTGATTCATAAGACGACAGGAAAAATCTCGAAGCAATTTGAGAAAATCATGCAGGTTGAGGTTGAAACACCAGATGATCTCCTTGATTTTCCTAGTCAATCTTCCGAAGATTTAATATAATAAACATAGTTTAAGGAGAATTTATATGAGTATGGAAGTATTTGTTGCTTTGAGTCTTGTTGCTTTTTGGGCAATGTTACCAGCATCTTTAGCACTAGCTGTTAAGTATTTTGATGATGCAATAATTGATGAAGATCACCACTGATTAAAGGTGATCGTTCAGCCAATTTCTTAGATCGAGAATTTCGTATGGGTCAATTTCGTGGCCCATTTCATAGTGATGAAAATCAATATCAAGTACTGTCGCAAGTTTTGTTTCAACAATCTCTTTTGTTTCTTTAAAATTTATAACCTCATCAAACTGACCATGGGCCATGAATAGAGGAGTTGGGATAAATGCTGAAGGAATATTCTTAGGATAGAGACGTGGACTAAGTGCTACAACGCCGCCAAGTTTTTCTTTGTACTTATAAAATGTCTCCATGGCGATACAGCCACCTTGAGAAAAGCCGCAAAGAAAAATATCTTCACTTTGGAAGCCTTGTGTTTTTACTTCCTCAATAACTTCTAGAATCAAATCTGATGAGCTCTCAATCCCGGTCATTGGATCATTAGGTGGAAGGTCGTACCAAGAATAACCAAAGTAATACTTCTTAGGGGCATTGAGTAGTAAGTAGTTTAGACCTGTGACATTGATCTCCTTTGCGAGGACCTTATAAGAGTCCAAAGAGTCTCCCAGACCATGCATGACGATCATTATTTTATTGCCGTTTGTGACGCCTTTTTTACTTTTTTCGATAAAGAGTGAGCTAAGTTTCGAGATTTTCATGATTAGTAGACTACTTAGCTCCGATAAAATTAGCAATCTTTTTTCTAAAAGTTTTTTTGAATCGGACGATGAGCATAGTGAGAATAATTCCAAGGAACACAGGAGGATATTGTGTCTACAAAAGATGTACTAGCAGCAAAATTTAGAGACCCGTCAGCACCACTAACTACGATGAGAAAAGATGGTTGGGTACCGGGCGTTGTATTTGGAAAAGATTATAAAGGTCTAAATATTATGGTTCCAAGAATCGAACTAGCAAAATTTTTCCACCATTCAGGAAAAGTTTTTGAAGTTGAAGTTGAAGGACATGGAAAGCACCTTGTTGCTCTTTCAGAAGTTCAAAGAGGACACTTAGGAACTGAGTTTACTCACTTTTCATTTCACAAAGTAAGCGCGACAGAGAAAACAACAGTTACTCTTCCAATTCACTTTGTTGGTGAATCACATGCTTCAAAAGAAGGTGGAGTAGTTTATCCAGTACTTCATGAAGTAGAAGTAAAAGGTCTTCCAAGAGATCTTCCAGAATTCGTTGAAATTGATGTTACATCACTAGAAATGAACGGACACTGGACATTTGCTGATATCACACCTCCAAAAGGTTGTGAGTGGGCAATGGATGCAGAAGATACAATCGTATCATGTCACCTTCCAAGAGTTAAAGTCGTTGAAGAGCCAGTTGAAGCTCCAGCTGCTGAATTTGCTCCAGAAGAAGTTGATGAAGTTAAAGAAGCTGCATAATATCCTGAGTTTATAAAATACTTAATGAGGGGCCTCTATAAAGAGGCCCTTTTTTGTGTTATAATGATCCCATGAAAACTTTAAATGAATGGTTTTCCGAGTACGGAGAATCCCACCAAAATAGAACGAATAAAATCATTCATAAGATTTGTGTACCACTTATTACGTGGTCGTTACTTGGTATTCTTTGGACAATTCCTGTCCCTGATTTATTTATTAGTTTTGGTCTAAATTGGGCACATCTCTTTCTTGCTCTGGCACTAGTTTTCTATGCGAGTTTAAAATCCTTAAAAGTCATTGGTGTTTTTGCTCTTTTGGCAATTCCAGCGTGTGTCTTCTTCAAACTTACATGGCCTCTAATTGGCTATAAGTTATTCACTGGTTCTATTTTGGTCTTTGTACTTGCCTGGATTGGTCAGTTTATTGGGCATAAAATCGAAGGTAAGAAACCTTCATTTTTTAAGGACCTTCAATTCTTGTTAATTGGTCCAATTTGGGTCTTTTCCGATATCATAAGATTCAGCAAATAATTCTCATCAATTCATAGAAAGTTAGGTAAGATTTAGTAAATATCTTTTCGAGGGAGTGAAAAGTTGAATCGTTTTCTTAGATTTCTATTTCTAGTTGTTATTGCACCGTTCTTATTTGCTCAAGGGGAGAATGAACTTCTTCAAACATTGGGCACAATCAACACTGAATTAAGTGACATCGAAACTAATCTTGTGAGATTAAAAGAAATTGATCAGCAGGCCCTTGATATCAAAATTAAGTTAAGTGATTATATTCTTTCTCTTGGAAAGGAGAATGAATCCAGTGTGATGAATAAAGCTAAAATTGAACTCGTAAAGTTTGAAGCCGATTTTAAACTCTGGGAGAGTGAAGCTACAAATATTTATGATCGAGCACAGGAGTTGTCAGTTTCAATTTCTCAGATTGAAGATGTTGTCAATAAGTCGTCATCAAAATCAGTGAAGAGAACATTTAAGCAGTATGCAAAGAAAATTGCTTATCAACTTGAAGTTGTTAAAGCCCATCGTGACTTTATTAATCAATCAAAGAATGACGTTGAGTCTTGGAAAGTCGTTGTACAAAATAAACTTAATAAATCTTTCAACTCCGATCTCTTTACCTGGCAAGGATCAAAACTTTTTCAAGAGCTTAAAAGAAGTCCTACTCAATTAATGGTAGACTCTTCAAGTTTTATAACTAAATCATACTCTTTAAAATTTAATGATTATACAGAAAGTAATATCAAGGATCTCTTATACTACTTTTTCTTTTCACTTATTATCACGGCACTTATCATTAAAGGTGGAGATTTCTTAAGAGAATATTTTTTAAAAGAAGATCATTCTCATAGTGAGATTAGTCGTCTTAGACCAATTTTAGAAATGCTATTTAAAGCAAAGAAAACCCTCTCTGTTAGTGTTTTCTCATTATTCTTATTATGGTTAAACGGGGGAGTCGATGCGATCCCACTGAATCTCTTCTTTGGACTTGCCCTTGCCATCGGATTTATCATCGCATGGAATTCTCTAGGGAAGGGGTTATTAACTCTTATTACTGAGCAAATTTTTGAAAATCTTGAATTTAAAGAGATTTCAAAAATTATAAATATTCAAGTGATCGCTCTTATTGTGATAAAAACATTAAAAGTAAGTCTCGTTGCAGATGATATCTATATTACTCTTTTGGAGTCTCTACTTACATTTTCAATTTCTTTGAAGCTCGTTAGAAATATTTACTTTGTGATCTCTGAAAAAGATCGCTCTGTGAAGTCTTTCACATTTCTCTCTTTTATTAAATATTCAACTCTACTTTTCTCTGCTCTTGTTTTGGCCGGTTCAAGCTTAAATCTTTTGGGCTTTTTAAATGGGGGAGTTGCACTCCTTAATTTTACCCTCAGTAATGTAGGTTATATCGTCATTGGTGCATTTGCCTACTATGTTTTAAATACGAAGATTGAGTCTGCTCTCATTAAGAAAAGAAACTCTAGTAGAACTAACTTCTATAAGTTTTTAAAGTCTTCAACACCTGCTGTTATTGTGACGGTAATCTTTATACTATTTTTTCAGTCAATTTATACGACACTTTTTGTCTTTGGGGATTTTTACGGTGCTTCAATTTTTAAGGTTGGAGAGTATCGATTTACTGTCGATATGCCTGTTAAAATAATTTTCTCTGTTTATATGATGAGGTTTGTCTATCTCTTTGTTGTTTTCATCATCGAGAGCTTTCTGCTTGAAGTGTTGAAGATTGAACATAAGTATTTTCCAAATATTGTTACCGTTATTCGTTACATGTGCATCTTAATATTCATGTCCGTCTTAGCTTCGCTGCTTGGCATGACATATAAGAATATTGTCATTCTTGCTTCTGCTTTAGGGGTGGGGATTGGATTTGGTTTACAAAATATTGTAAATAACTTTGTATCAGGTGTTATCTTAATATTTGAACAACCCATTAGAGTTGGTGATGTCATTGAAGTTAATGAACAATTAGCACGTGTTAAGCATATTGGAATTAGAAGTGTTGTCGTTGAAACATTAGATAATTCTTCCGTTATTATTCCAAATTCAGATATCCTCTCTAACAAGCTCACTAATTGGACTCTGTCTAATAATGTTGTTGCCCTTAAGTGTACAGTCGGTGTTGCTTATGGCTCTAATATTGAGTTAGTTAAAAAAATTCTAATGACTTGTGCATTAGAAGAGATTGATGTTTTAAATGAGCCAGAACCAAATGTTTGGTTTGAAGAATTTGCAGATTCGAGTTTGAATTTTGTTCTCAAATGTTGGATTAGCCAGCCATTTGCTTTTAATCCAATTCGAAGTCGACTACTTACTCATATTGATGCTGCTTTCAGGGAGCATAATATTTCAATTCCATTTCCACAAAGAGATATTCATATTATTAAGGAGAGTAGTTTCTCATGAATTTAAAAAAGATATATGGTCTTATTAAAGGCCATCGATTTGATTCTTATCTTTCTATTTTTGAAAGTGAGAATCCAGGGGAAGAATATTTAAATTCTATTAATATTGATGTTTATTCAATTAATAGCTTGACCCAAAAAGATACTTTCCCAAGTAATAAGTTTAACTTTGAAAAGGCAAATGCCCCTGGTGAAGACTTTAAAATTTATTTCATGGATCATGATGCTAAATTTGATTACTTTAGCTTCTTTGAATATAAGTTTTCTTTGCATGATTTAACTCTCGATGATATTGGAACGAGTATCGGCCAAGCAAAGTATGAAGAGTATCATAACTATACATTTTTAAGTTCTTTTTGTCCTGCACAAGAGAATGATTCTTTTGGTGGAAAGGTATCTCTTTTACTGTTTAAAAACTTTGCATTTATCCTACTTCCTAAGTCTTTAAGGTCTGATCTTGGTGACCTCATAAGTCTTGTGAGTGATGGTCATGAGGACATTATTGAAAATCCAGTCTTTTTTAATATGGTTATGGTTGATTTTTTTAGTCAGGGCTACTTTTCAAGACTTAATAATTTAACTGATCAAAATTCGATGATTGAGGAAAGTATCTTCCGCAATAAAAATATTTTTGATGAGATTCGCGCGTTTCGAGAAGCCGTTGTCTTCTATAAGAATAAAGCGATGAGCTTAGCGAGATTGATGGATCTAATGAATCGTGAAATTGGTAAAGAGAATGGGGATGTTGAAAAGAGATTAAAGTCTTTTAAAGATCATCTCTCTTACGCTGCTGAAGAGTATGGAGTTTTAAAAGGATCTTCTGGGGATATGTTAAATCTCTACCTAGCTTATAACTCAAAGAAGACAAATGATGTCATGAGTTTACTAACTCTCGTTACATCAATTTTTATTCCATTAAGTTTCATCACTGGTCTTTATGGAATGAATTTTGATCCAGCTGTTTCACCTTTTAATATGCCGGAGCTTAAGTGGAAGTATGGTTACTTCTATGTCTTGGCGTTGCTTGTCTCGATCGCAATTGTAATGATTGGGATTTTTGTTTACCGTGGTTGGTTAACTGTTAAAAAAGAAGGAAATGAATGAAAATTTGTATTTTATCTCAATCTGCAGCACTGTATTCAACAAGTCGCTTAATTGTAGAAGCTGAAGCCCGTGGCCATGAAGTCGAGGTTATTGATCCACTTAGATGTTACATGAATATATCTTCAAGAAAACCTGAAGTTCATTACAAGGGAAGAATTCTAAATGAATTTGATGCTGTTATTCCTCGAATTGGGGCAAGCATCACTTTCTATGGTGCAGCAGTTCTTAGGCAATTTGAAATGGGAGGAACTTATGTTCTTAACTCATCTGTGGCCCTTTTAAAATCTCGAGATAAGTTAAAATCACTTCAGCATATGTCAAAGTATGATATTGGAATGCCTGTAAGTTGCTTTGCTCACTCGACCCATGCCACTGAAGACCTTATTAATTCAGTTGGTGGAGCTCCACTTATTATCAAAGTTCTTGAAGGTACTCAAGGAAAAGGAGTCGTCCTTGCTGAGAGCAAGAATGCTGCTGAATCTGTAATTGATATGCTTCGAGGTCTTGATGTGCACTTTCTTGTTCAGCAGTATATTGCAGAATCAAAAGGGGCAGATGTGAGATGCTTTGTTATTAAAGACAAAGTCGTTGCGACAATGAAGAGGCAGGGAGTAGAAGGTGAATTTCGTTCAAATCTTCACTGTGGCGGTATCGCTGAAAAAATTAAAATAACTCCTGATGAGCGAGCTACGGCGATTAAGGCCGCAAAAGTGATGGGACTCAAAGTTGCTGGAGTTGATCTTATTCGTTCTAATAATGGGCCGCTTGTCCTAGAAGTGAATTCAAGTCCGGGTCTTGAGGGAATTGAAAAAACCACTGAGAAAAATGTTGCAGGATTAATTATTGATTATATTGAAAAAGAAATTGAACTTAAGAAGGGTACGAGTGAAAAAAAGTAATTTTTTAAAACTATTATTTATTCTTTCTCTATTTTTTAATACTTATGCTAAGTGTGAGAAGAAAGATACTCTAAAAAGATATAATGAGTCACTCTCTGTTTTAAACGAAAGAGAATCTGATCTAAAAAGTATCTTGGCCGGAAATACAAATATTTCTTCTAGCCTCGCTAATGTTTTTGGGGAGTCAGTCGACGCTGAGTCAGCCGATCTTCACTTAAAGAAACTTGAAGACCAGCGCGTAACAAAATCTATCGTTCCAGTAGAACTCTCTGGACTATATTCATGCTTACTTGAACTCAAGCTTAATAAAGAAGAAAAACTCTTATATAATTCTTTTGAAAGAATCCTAGAATTAAAATTCTCTCTGTTAACTAAGAATAAGGAACTTGGAAACGCTATTAAAGAAGGAGTTTTAACTCAGGAATCATTGCCAGAGCTAAAGCACCAACTTATTGAAGAGAATCTCGAATCGCTTAAGTTAAAAAAAGAAATAGAGTCTACAGTTGCTCGAGCAGAGAAAAAAGTCCTAGAAGAGAAGAGTCGTGATGTTAAAGAACTGTTAGCTTTTAAGGGAAGTCTCGCAAAACTCAAAATTGAAATTATCAATAAGAGTATTGAATATAATACAAGTCTTGAAAAAAACATAAAAGGATTCGAAGAGACTTCAAGAAGACTATCGACAATCTCCTCGGAATTTTCGACTCTTAGTACACAAAATAGAGAGAAGACATTTGAGGAGGTCGATGTTATTTGGTCTGATATCATTCGAAATAACTTCCTTAAAATAATCTCAGCTGAAACTGATTTTGATATCCCAACAGTCACTAGTCTACCTCAAAGAATTAGCGAAAATAAGAATGAAGATATTGTTCTTGAGATTGCTAATCTACATGAACAATTAGTTACCTATCGCCAAAAGGTTACAAAGGATGTTTCTGACAAGAAAGCAAATGAATTAAAAATTCAAAACTCACTTCTTATTCAAGTTAATGCTATTCGTAGTAAGCTTTATAGTGGACTTAGTGCCAGCTACGTCATGGGAAAGGTTTTTCATTCAAGCTTTTGGTCGAGTCTAAGAAAAGAATTTATCGCTTCTCCTTATCGTGTTGTTTCTTTCTTTTTCGAGAAATATCTTTATACACGCGAAAAATTAAATTTGGGATCAATGGGAATCAGAGCGCTCGTGACCGATATCATGACAATTGTTTTTATTATTGGAATTCTCTTCTTTATTAATTTCTGTTTTTTACAGGGATTTAAGTTTCTTAATGATCTTGTTACTAACTTTGCCCGATCGAACCGTTCATCGGCATTTGTGAATGTCTTTATTTCTTATTGGTTTAAAGTTAAAGACAATCTCACCACAATTTCTTGGCTGGTTATCATTTGGCTCGCAAAACCGATGGAGAAGTTTGAAGATATTCTTTTCCTGATTGAGATTGTTGAGATTGTACTAATTTCAAAACTTATCAAATCAGTCGTTGAGATATTTCTTGGTAATATCTCACGTATTGATTCACGTAACTTTTCTTCCTTTAAAGAGAAATCTCATCAGACTACTCATGGTATCGTTAAGATATTTCTCTTTTACTTTATTTCGATGGTGCTTGTTGAAGGGACGCTTGGACGTGTATATGTTTATAGTATCATCAATATCATCGCACTAGTATCGGCGGCTTATCTTCTTGTTGTTCAATCAACGATTTGGGAAGAGGACTTCTTGAGTTATCTTGAAAGAAATTTCTCAGGGATCATTGTTGATTATGTTGAAAAAGTTTCGGGACTTATTCCTAAGAAAATTAGGGCGGTTTATTTTCTGTTCTTTTTGATTGTTCTTGGTATTTTTAATTTCTTTATTAAGCTAACAGAAGATTTTGAAGTCTCAAAAAAAATCTCGGCCAATCTCTTTAAGAAGCAAATTGAAAATATTGAAGTTGAAGAGGATTATGCCGAAATTCCGAGCTCTTATCGTGAATTGTTTAGCCTTAACTCATCAGATTCAGATGCTGACTATGTAAAATCTGCTTCAGGAATTGAAGATCAAATTATCGCTCAAATAAATGATTGGAGAGAAGATCACCGCGATGAACATTCGGCGATCTTCTTTGGTGATAAAGGAGTCGGGAAGACGACACTTATTCACTTTATTCAAAATTCATTAAACGCCGAAGAAGGTGTTGAAACGGTATATTTAAAAATACCGTCGAAGACGACTTCTGTAGAGGCGATAAAAGAGTTCTTGCGTCCATATTGTAATACTAGAAATGACGAAAATAGTATCGGTGAAGAAGTCGACCAAAAGGTAACAAAGAAGGTTATTTTTATTGATGAAGTTCAAAATGTTTTTCTTTCATGTTCTGGTGGTTTTGATTCTTATTATTACTTGGTCGATCTTGTTAATTCGACCAGTGATATTTTCTGGGTACTTTCATTTAATAAGTATAGCTGGATCTATCTTGATCGTGCCTTTGGGCGTAATCAGTTCTTTAGAAATGTTTATGAGCTTAAGGGATGGAGCGACTCAAAAATTAAAGAACTTATCATGAAAAGACATCAAAGTTCAAAATTTCGCTTAAGTTATGACTCTTTAATTAGTGCCACAAGATCAGAAGAAGAAGTCGATAAGTATGCTTCAATCGAATCAAAATTCTTCAAACTCTTATGGGAAGTTTCAAGTGGAAACCCTCGCGCCTCTTTACATCTTTGGCTTTCATCACTCTCTTTGAAGAAGGGAAGGCTCTTAAATGTTAATATCCCAAAGATTATTGAGACAAAGGGGATTGAAAAATCAAGTGATGAGCTTTTATTTGTACTCTCTCATATTTTAAAACATGAGAATTTAAATATTCCGGAGCTTCAGAAAACGACAAATATTCCAATTGGACTGGTTCGAAATGCCTTGAAGGTTTGTCTTGAGAGAAACTATCTCTTTAGAGATAAGAATGGTCGTTTTATGATTGAAATTACAACTCAGTACAATTTAATAAAGTACTTAAGATCAAGGAACTTTATCTATGGAAACTAATACTACAAATCTGATCCTCGATTTTTTCAAGCTCGATAGAATTTTTATCTTCGTATGTTCAGTCGTTGTAATTGTACTCTTTGTAAAATTTGTAAATATGTGGGCCGAACGTCTACAAAGAAAATTCAGTGGTAAGAGACTTCTTATTCTTCAGATCACAACGATCTTTTCTTTTGTTGCCTATTTATTTGGAGTCATAGGAGTCTTCTATATCGTTTTTAAGCCTACCAAGGAAGTCATGGTCACTGTCGGTGGTTCGGCAGCCGTTGCTATCGGTTTCGCTTTGAAAGACCTTGTCGGTTCAATTATTGCAGGTTTTATTCTGCTCTTTGACCGTCCTTTTCAAGTGGGGGATCGTGTGAGCTTTGCCGACTTCTACGGTGAGATTAAGAGTATCGGTCTGCGCTCAGTGAGATTACAGACTCTCGATGATAACCTGGTTACAATTCCAAATTCAAAATTTCTCTCTGATGTCGTGGCCAGTGGAAATAGTGGCGCTCTTGATATGATGATTGTGTGTAGCTTCTATATCTCTATCTTCGAAGATATCCAAAAGGTTAAGAATCTCTTGCACGAGATCGTGATTACAAGTAGATTTGTTTATCTTGAGAAGCCAGTTGCGATTACTTTTGAAGAAGTTGCAGTTTCTAATACATTTGCTATAAAGTTAAATGTTAAAGCCTACGTAATTGATGTAAAATTTGAAAAGGCCTTTTTGTCAGATCTCACTTCTCGAGGTAATGACATTTTGATAAAGAATGAAGTTAAAAGGCCAATTTAGGAGACTTTGTGTTGAAATATGGAATCTGTCGTGATTTCGATTTGTCCGAATCACAGACATTATATTGTGAAATTGGAAGTTTGAGATTGTGGCTTAAAAAAATAAAGAGTGAAGTCATCTTGGCCCACTGTCAGTCTGAAGAAGTCGATGAGTTCTTTTCTTACTCTGAAGATGAAATACCTGAAAATGCAAAGCAGACAAGATGGTCTTGGGAAGGTAGTAAGCTTGAAGTTTCACTAGCCCCAACTTTGCATGATCGGGATTTAGTTTTCCGCGCAATGAAACCAATTTTTCTTCCTTCAAAAGAGAGAGTTGATTTCTATGTTTCACCTTGTGTGAAATTACAGATTTCATTTAATGGAAAATTCATTATCAATTTACCAATTATTCGTTACTCGGAAACTTGGTTTGGTAAAGATCCAACAATTGGAGACCTTTGCTACGCTGTAAAGACGAGGGGAACGATAGACCCTGATGAAATCATAAAAAAGAAATATCGCTTTATTTGTCATGTTAGTGTTTATAATGAAGGTGCGAGTCCGATCTCAATTGATAAGTTAAAAGTTTTAACGGAGTATCTACGTCTTTATCAGGATGGTGAGGGGTACTTGTATTCAGATTCTCTTGTCATTAAGCAATCTGAAGATAGTGTTAAAATTGCAATGTCTAAACCACATATAACAGGCAAGACTTTGAAAAAAGTTTTTGATGCAAGAACAGCACTACAGACAATTTTTATGAAAGCATTTTCAGTATTACTGGAGCATTAATGAATAATTTTCACTTATTAAATCCAACTGTCGTTAAAATTATCTATGCTTGCTTACTAGTTTTAGCATCGGTGATATTACCTTATATCCTAAAACCTATTTTTACACGTCATAGAACAGAACATCAGAGAATGTTGATTGAAAAGGTTATTCGCTATCTTTTATTGATCATTTCATTCTTCTTTATTTTGAAATTATTTGAAATAGATTTAAAAGTTATCTTAGGGGCCGCTGGTATTTTCTCTGTTGCAATCGGTTTTGCATCACAAACATCAGCATCAAATCTTATCAGTGGTATCTTTCTACTGCTTGAAAGACCATTTAAAGTCGGAGATACGATAATCGTCGGAGAGCACCGAGGAATTGTCGTTTCTCTCGATCTCTTATCAACTCGACTGAGAACATTTGATAATCTTATGGTTAGGATTCCAAACGAATCCCTGATGAAGTCAAACCTCACAAATATGACACATTTTCCAATTAGAAGAATTGATATCAAAATTCCGCTTGATTTTGATGTTGAGCTTGAGGTTGTTGAAAAAGAACTTAACTTAATCGTTGCCGATATTATTGAATGTCTAGATGAACCAAAGCCTATTTTTCTTGTTGATGGAATGAATGAGCATTCAATGATTGTTCAATTTTCTTTTTGGACACGTATTGAAAATATCATGACTGTGAAAAAACAAGTATACAGTCAGATGATTAGAAGACTTATGGCCATCGGAATTAAAATATCACTACCTAAGAGGATTTTGGTTAATAATTAATGGAATCATATATTTTCTTGGGGCTTGGGGCAAACTTCTGCTTTGCCCTTGCCACAATTATTTTTACACACTTCTCAAACAAAGTATCTAGTGAGTGGATGAACTGTGCAAAGGCCTCGATTGCTTTTGTATGCTTCCTCTTCTTTATTTTATCCTTTGAAAAATTCTATGCTATTTCTAATTTCGCTGTCGCTCTCTTTTTTATTTCAGGATTTATTGGACTTGGAGTAGGTGATATCTTTCTACTTAAATCCTTTTCAATTCTAGGCCCGGGAAGAACATTGATGCTCTTTGGTTTTCAGCCAGTCTTTCTTGGACTAATGGGAAAAGTTCTTTTTAATCAGGAAATGGAAATTGGAAAAATCATCTCCATTTTATTTTTTATTTGTTGTCTAATAACTCTCTCTTTTGAATCATTTAGAAAAGATAAGAGTTGGGGGGCCAAAGGAATGGCGATTGCCCTACTTGGGATGAGCCTTGATTCTGTTGGAGTACTTCTTACCAGACATGCTTTTGATCTTTCTCCTGGGATGTCGGCGATGCAGGGAAATCTCTACCGATGTCTTGGGGCCATATCAGTTTTTGTGATCATGAGTTTCTTTCGTCCGCTAAATTTCTTTACGACTTTTAAATCCTTTACTGTAAAAGAGAAGAGCTTTACGATTTTCGGTAGTATACTCGGTACTTTTCTTTCATTGTCTCTTTACTTAAGAGCGCTACAGACTGCTCATTTAGGTACATTGTCTGGAATTAATATCACAGGAACTTTATTTTCATCACTCTTTGAATCAATATTTTTGAAGAGGAAGCCAACGTTAAGTCTCTTTGTTGCACTAGGATTTTTTCTTTGTGGAATGTGGGCCCTAATCTATTTTTAAAACAACTTGATTAAAAATATCTCTAACACTGAATGTGGCCTTTAATGATCTCATGAGACTGAAAAGCCCGATGACTTTTCGATCAATGAAGACGAATTGATGAGGTACTTTCTTAGCAACGATGGTTTTTTGAAGTTTCATTCCTAGTGCAAATAGCTGATCAGGTAAGTCTGTTGTCGCCCAATTATAGCTATCTTCCCTTAGAGGGATTGTCGCTATTGTTACATATTGCCACAACATCTCTTCATCATATTGCATTTCATTATCTGTATAGCGAAAGAAGTCTCTCATCGATTTTAGAAATAATTCTTTTTCACCAGTTGCGCTATATCTAAGGAAGTTTTGGTAGAACTTCAAATCCTCTGAGGAATACTTAACACATGCTCCAAAGTCAATGAGGCCTAGCTTTTCATTTTCTGCATCAATAAGATAATTTCCACCATGGGCATCAGTTTGAACGAGATTGAAATTAAAAATTTCGTGAAGAAAGATTTCAAAAAGTAGGTGAGCGATCTTGTCTTTAAATGATTGATTGCTTGACTCTTTACAAAAATCATCAAGAGTGACACCACTTAGCTTACTTAGAACAATGACATTTTCGGTTGATATATTTTCATTTACTAGTGGAGTGATAACATCATTTAATCCAAAGAGATTAAGTTGTTCTCGATACTGCTTGATCATCGAAGCTTCATTTAAATAATCTGTTTCTAATTCAAGATTCTTTCTCACTTCTTCAAAGACACTGTCAAAATTCATCGATTTAGGTAGTACTTTAGCAGTTTTAAAAAAGAGCTTTAAGAAGAAGATGTCGGTGTCGATTGCTTTTTTTATACCTTTGTATTGAATCTTTACGGCGTATTCATTTCCATTTGAATCTTTTGCGAGATGGACTTGTCCGATCGATGCCGCGGCCAGTGGAGTTTTTTCAAATTCAAGCTCGTCAAGAACTTGCCTTGGTATTGTGGATTTTAATATATCAAAATCAATATAGTGACTTTGCGAACGAAGTGACTCTAAAAATACATTAAGCTCTTTTGGTAGGTAGTATTCTCCGTAAAGAGATAATAATTGTCCTGCCTTCATTATGGAGCCTTTGTATAGTGAAAGCTCTTCTGTGAATTTAGCGGGATCTTTACCAATAATTGATTTCAAAATTTCAGTTGGATTGTTAGTGTTTTTTAAGATACCAACCCCTGACTTTAGTGCGAGTTTTAAAAGTCCTGAATTTCTTGAAACAAAGTTATCTTTAATTTTTGAAAGTTTTTTCATTTCCAATAGTCTTCATGATAATCAAAAGAACATTCCTCTTTTACTCTTTGGAGATAGTGATGAATTTTTTCGCTGAATTGAAATTCAGGAAAAATATACATCCCCCAAAGATGGGACGCAATCATGATATCAGCAACTGTTAACTCTTCACTTCTATAAAACTTAGACAGCTCTGATTCCAGTTGAAGAAGATTTTTATTTAGAGAGGATAGATATTCGTCTTTGTTCTTAATGAGGTTTTTAAAAGGACCACGCTTCACTTCTTTCTTATCTTGAAAGTACTTACGGCTGTTCTCATCAAACTCAGGTGTCCACACCCAGTAAGGCATGCATAATGAATGAACATCACTTCCAAGTTTTGAAAGTAGTGTTTCAATTTCTTCGCTCGCACTAAGATAGAGTGAAAAGTTAATTTTAGATCCAGTGTCGAGGTTCCTAATGATATCGAGGCTCTCATTCATCACCTTGCCGTCATCAAGAGTCATGATAGGTAACATCTTCTTGCCCGTCAGTGCGATTGGAGTTTGCTCGTCATTATAGGGAACAACCTTCGAAATATAGGGAATTTGTAAGAGGCCCAAGGCCATTCTTACACGAACACAAAATGGACAATGAATATAGTGATAGAGAGTTTTCATAATTAATAAATTAGCAAATAATTGAAATCTTGTAAAATGACGCAGTGGTTTGTTTTGGTGCAACGTGACTATAGTGGAGGTAAGTGGTCTAATTTTAAGATAATTTTGTCGGAGATTTTTCCATTGTCACTATCACTAATTACTAAAGACCGTCGCTTTTGGCCTCTATTTTGGACTCAATTTCTAGGCGCGGCAAACGATAACTTTTTTAAGAATGCTCTCGTTATGATGATTACTTATAATAGTATTCATTTAATGGGGATGAACTCTGCGGCACTGGTCGCGCTTGCTGGAGGGATTTTTATTCTTCCGTATGTAACTTTCTCTGCGACAGCAGGGCAAATTGCCGATCACTACGACAAGGCGCAAGTGATTAGGGTGACTAAAATCACAGAACTTGTGATTATGTTAATTGCAGCAGTAGGATTTTTTCTCAGTAGCTATGGTCTCTTACTCGTCGTTCTCTTTTTAATGGGTGCACAATCATCTTTCTTTTCTCCGGTTAAGTTTGGGATGCTTCCAGAAATATTAGATGAAGATGAACTTACTCTTGGAAATGCTTATATTGGTGGAGGGACTTTCCTTGCCATTTTAATTGGTACCATTCTTGGTGGTTTAAGTGCGAGCTTACCTGGAGCAAATATCATCACTGGTATTGGTGTTGTCATCGTTTCGGCCCTAGGTATTTGGTCAGCGTGGTATCAACGTAACCTTGGTGATAATCATGATGGAGTTAAGATTGATTATACTTTTGTAAAACCAACATTTGATATAATTTCAAGATCATTTAAAGAGAAGAAAACACTAAAGGCCATTATTGGTATTTCATGGTTTTGGCTCTTTGGAGCTGCGCTCTTATCAATTCTTCCAGCTCTTTGTAAGGAGCTCTTTCAAGGATCGGAAACAGTCGGGACGATGTTCATGTCGACATTTACGATAGGGATGGGCCTTGGTTCAATTGCTTGTAGTAAGTTTTCTGGAAAGAGAGTTGAAGTGGGAATGGTTCCACTGGCGGCTGTGGGGATGAGTTTATTTTTACTCGATCTTTTTTGGGTTTGTATTCACTGGGATTATCACACGCTTGAACTTTTATCGATTCCAGATTTCTTTAAACTAAGTGGCTCGATAAGAGCAATCTTTGATTTAACAATGGTTACAATTTTTGGTGGGATGTTTATTATTCCACAACAGGCCTATATGCAAAGAAATTCTGAGCCTGAGTACTTAGCGAGAACAATTGCAGCAAATAATATTTGGAACTCTGTTGGGATGGTTGTTGCGGCCGTGACATTGATGGTGCTTCATTCATTCAAGGTAACTCTTCCTCAAATTGTAGGACTCATTGCCCTGGCCAATTTATGTTTTGCTTATGTGATGTATCGTTTTTATACAGAAGAGATGTGGCGCTTCATTGCTGCTGCTCTTTGTAAGTTGATGTATAATCTTAAGGTCGAAGGGGAAGTTAATATTCCATCAAAAGGACCGATGATCATTGCTTCTAATCACGTTACATTCGTTGATTGGCTCTTTATTATGGCCGTTTCGCCAAGACCAATACGTTGGGTGATTGATCATGTTTATTTCAATTTACCAATTTTAAAAACTCTCTTTAAGCATGCAAGATTAATTCCTGTGGCGACAAAGAAAGAAAATCCTGAAGTTTTAGAACAGTCATTTGGTAAAATGTTTGATGCTCTTGAAAATGGTGAATGCTTAGGACTTTTCCCTGAAGGTTTTTTAACTCGTGATGGGAAGCTAAGAAAATTTCAGCCAGGGATTAAAAAAATTGTCGACCAAACTAAGACCGAGGTTATCCCTGTGGTTATTAATGGCGCTTGGGGAAGTTTCTTCTCTCATGAGGGACCTGGGGTTTTTAAAGGATTCAGTTTCTTTAAGCGTCGTACGATTACCCTTAAGTTTCTTCCGACAATGCATCCTGAGGATTTTTGTTTTAAAGACTTGGAGGATTTAATCGCAAAGAATTACTGTGATTTTCCTCGTACGGCAGACGATGGAGCCGACTTTGCCAGATAGAATTAAGGCGATAATTGTCGATCTCGACGGAACTCTATGTGACCTCAGTCACCGAGTTCACTTTGTTGAGAATCCAGTGAACGGCGTTAAAGATTGGGATTCTTTCTTCATGGGAATCAGTGAAGATGAACTTAATATTTGGTGCTTTGAAGTTATTGAAGCATTTGTAAAAAGAGGTTATCAGATACTCTTTGTTACAGGCCGAGAAGAGGCATACCGAAAAATTACAGTTGAATGGCTAGAGAAATTTAAGGTAAAATATCATCAACTTTATATGCGTTCTTTAAAAGATCGCAGAGAAGATAGTGATGTGAAAGTTGATATTTATAGAAATGAGATTGAACAAGTTTATGACACTCTCTTCGTTTTGGATGATCGAAAGAGTGTTGTAAAGGCATGGCGAGAACTTGGTTTAGTTTGCTTGCAATGTGACGAAGGTAACTTTTAGGAGATTTTGTGTCGAATTTTTACAAGGCAAAAGTATTGCTTGATGGATCTAAGCTGACTTTTGAAATTAATGAAGAAATGGAATATATGAATGCGAAGGAATTTGCTGAACAGTCAGTGAAAAGCTGGTTAGATTCACACGATGATCTTACTGTCGAGGATTCAATTCTTGTGAAGTACTCTGACCAAATATTTGAAATGAGTCGAGCAGCTCTAAAGAGCAAAAACTAAAATAGTAGTAAAAAGAATCCAACTTAAAATATTAATCAAAAAACCATGACTCATTAGTGATTGCTTCTTAATGAGATTCGTTCCAAAGACAATTGCATTTGGAGGGGTCGCAACTGGCAGCATGAATGCACTATTGCAAGCAAGAGCAAATAGAACCGCAACAATCATTGTATTTTCACCACGACTTTCTCCAAGGGCAATCATTATTGGAATAAGAATATTTGCCGATGCCGTATTCGAGGCCAGTTCCGTAAAAAATATTGTAAATAGAAGTAGCAGAGTCAAAACGATAAAGATGCTTAAATTCCCCGCACTCATCATGATAGTGTCTGCCATCACTTGAGCAAGTCCTGTTTTAAATAGAATTTTTCCAAGAGAGAGTCCTGAGCCAAATAGTAATAGGGACGGCCAATCAATTTGAGAGATATGTGATGAGTTAAGTATCTTATCAGCACTCTTAATTGGAAAGAGAAAGAGTAGTGAAGCAAAGAAAAGACCAACAACGGCAGAGGAAAGGTTATTATTTAAAAAAGTCGTTAGAGCTGAGCCTTCAGATGAAAAGAGTCCGACGATGCTTGGGCTAATCCAAAAGAAAACGGTTAATAGAAATATTGATATTACATATTTTTGATTTGTTGAAAAGTTACGGTAATCTTCAATTTCTCTCGGATGACTGGCCGGTACAAATTCACCCTTCTCATTTGGAAGAGTCTTTATACAGCGCAGATAGACGATACTAAAGAGAATAATTGAAACCGGTGTCGTCATTAACATCCAGCCAAGAAACGAGATATTAATCCCAGTTAAGTTATTTAAAAAACCGATTGCGATAATATTAGGAGGTGATCCGATAGGGGTAATATTTCCACCGATCGTCGCACTATAGGCCAGGGAAATGAGTAAGATTTCACTGAATCGTTCGTCCTTAAGGCCAAAGTTTATTTCAAGTCGTTTTAGCAGGCCAATGCCAAGAGGCAAAAGCATTGCAACTGCTGCAGTATTAGAAATCCACATTGAAAGGACAGAGCAAAGAAGAAGAAAGACAAAGACTGTTCTTTTTGCGCTCTTTCTTGCCCATGAAATATTTAACGTGAATGAGGCCAATGTTTCATCAAGGTTTGTTATCTCTAGTGCTTTTGCAAGCAGAAAGCCACCAAGAAATAAGAAGATGATAGGGCTTGCAAATGGTGCAAAAGCTTCATTTACAGGAACAATCCCAAAGATGACACTTAGGCACACTCCTAGGATTCCAGGTATGAACAGAGGAAGATCAGTAAAGAGCCAAAGTGAAATAACAAATGAGAAAATTGCGAGAAAGATTTTTTGACTAACAAGTAAGTCAATTGGGGCTACAGCGAGAACCAAAAATATTATCGGTGCAATTAAATAGGATAATATTTTTAAGGTTCTCTCTTTTGCCATATCTCTTACTTTAGGACTTCAACTATTGCTGATGAATCCATTTTATGAAGTTTGTATAATTCTTTTGCTTGATAAGCTGATTGACCAAAGTGACCATGATTACCAAGTGAAGTTACTGTGAACTCTGCTCCAGCTAGCTTTAGTGCATGAACGAGCATTGAGCCAGCACCACCTGTTACTTGATGATCTTCAACAGTCACAAGTTTTCCACCATTCTTTGATAGTTGAGATTTAATTGTTTCCGTATCAAACTTATTAATGAATGGAGTATTGATGACGGTAATATTTTTTCCCTTAGACTCAAGCTCTTTTGCTGCGGCAAGAGCTTCTTGAACTAGTGGGCCACTTGTAACTACAACACCATCAGTACCTTGTCTTAGAACTTGTGCCTTTTCCCAAACAAAGTTTGTATCTTCAGTATAGCTTAAAGGGTGTTTCTCTCTACCAAAGAAGAAGATTGTTGTTTCTGGAGTTTTTCCATTTTTAATGGCATCTTCATATCTCTTTACCGCTTGGTACATATAGCTTTCAGCTTCTGCCTTACATGAAAGAGAAATAACGACAGTATTTGGAATTCCACTTACTGCTGAGAAATATGTTGTCGCTTGATGAGAAGCTCCATCGGCCGCATCTTGAAAACCAGAGTGTGAGAATAAACAGATTACTGGTCCACCAGAGAGTTGCGACATGATTAATGGAAGATTACCTTTAGTAACTCCAAATTGTGCAAATGTATCAACAACTGGGATAAATCCAGCTTTGGCCAGGCCAACAGCTGTTGAGATCATATTACTTTCTGCAATACCAACATCGATGAAATTATTTGGAAATGCTTTTTGAAAATCTTTGATTCCTGTGGAACCTTGAAGGTCAGCAGATACTGAATAAATAGGAAGACCTTCTTCACATGCTTTTATTAAAGCATTGGCAACACCTGTTTGAACTTTGTCCGATGGTGCAGAGTTTGAGGATGCTTTTGGTGCTGGTTTACTTGCAAGAATTTCATTTGCCCAGTTCATAAAGTATTCTGGTGCTTCTCCATGAAAAATTTCTTGAATAAAGCTTGGAAGTTTTTCATCATATGCTCCTAGCGGGTAACCATGTCCACCAGAGGCACTTTCTTCAGTTGATTTAACACCGTAACCTTTGATTGTTTTAATCACAAGAGCTACTGGCTTATGTAAGTTTGCTTTTGATTTTACTATTGAATCTTCGATTGCGTGATAAACTTTTTGGATATCGTGACCTTCTTCAAGTGTGATCACATTCCATCCTTGATCTTTTAAAGATGCAAAAGTTAGACCCATATCAAAACTATCCTCAGAAATTCTTCCACCGAGTTTTGTATTATTATCAGAGATGATCATAACAAATGGATTCATTTTTCCTTTTGCTGCAAGGCCAGGAATTGCGGCGATAGCTTCTTTGGCCTCTCCTTCCATACATGCACCATCAGAGATAATACAAATCGTTGCTCTTTCACTTCCTGAAAGTTTATCACCCATTGCAAGACCTTGGGCCTGTGGAAGTCCAGATCCTAGAGGACCGTTTGAAATGAAGACACCTTCGGGGTTTAAATGGGCTTCACCGTGACCTGTTAGTTTTGATTCGATTGAACGAAACTTTCTAAGATCATCAAATGTTAGTCCATCAAATCCAAGGTTTGCTCTAATGGCATAGATTCCATTTTCAGCGTGACCAGCATCATTTACAAAATTATAATTTTCAAACCACTCTTTACCATTTGAAATTGAAGAGAACATGATTTGGTGAAGGGCACTACTCATTTCTGCATAAGCA
>CAZQJK010000024.1:26350-51232 GCA_964593545.1 uncultured Bacteriovorax sp.
ACCCCAGTGTGCAGCAGCTCCACCGATAACAGCATGTTGATCCATTAAAGCCACTAGCGCGCGTGTAACCTTTGGATCACCAAGTTTTACAACTTCTCCAGAGAGATTTTTTGCTTCAACAAAGTACTTTGGTTCAGCAGTTGGTGCACTGGCTAATTTGTTTTTCACACTTAATGGCTTAAGCTTTACTGTCATGGTTTTCTCCTAATTATTTAAACGACTTAGCGTAACTGATGAATCCTTGATCGTCTAGAAAAACAGGCGTAAATGTAAATTGTTGGCAATGTAAATGTGGGGGAATTTTAACTATTTAATTCTAAGTACTTATAATCAAAGTCAATTAAAAAAGTTTAAGAAAATAGTCGGTTATTCCGATATAATCACTATACGACAGAGAATGTATCTCGGGGGTTAAGAAATGTGCGATGCATGTCAAGCTAAGGGAGTGAACTGGTCACTATCAAATGGGCCAGGAAGATCACATCTTGAAAGAGCAAAACTATATAGTGCTTTTGAAGGGCGAGAAGTTAATATTAAGCTGTGCTACTTATGTTCTATTAATCTTTTCATGGGCGGAGAGAGGAAGTTTCTCACCGAGAATAAGCAATTAAATGTTGAATTAAAGCAGCAATATGGCGGTAATGACTTTGATTTTTAAGTGCTTTTAATTGACCCTCTGTCCTTAATATAGATACAATGACCACTGATTTAATCGGTGGTTTTTTTATGCAAAATTTTCTCAATACAAGCTCGTTCATTGCTAATTCTTGGGTTCAAGGTAACACTACCGAAACCTTAGAAATTAAAGACAAGTATTTTCAAAATACTCTTAGTGAAATTTCTCTTCTTAGTGACTCGCAAGTTGATTTTGCCATCGAGCAGGCTAGCATTGCGTTTGAAGAGATGAAGAAATGGGATCAAGGAAAGCGAAGTGATCATCTTTTTAAACTTGCTCTGTTATTAGAAGAAAATAAAGAGGCCTTTGCTAGTTTAATTTGTGCAGAGGCCGGAAAGCCTATTTCATACGCAAAAGCAGAAGTTGAAAGAAGTATCTTCACGCTCAAGGTCTCGGCCGAAGAGGCACGAAGAATCTGTGGTGAAGTGATTCCTCTAAACTTTAATCACGGTAGTGGTCTTGAAGGATACACCAAGCGTTTTCCTGTTGGTGTTATCGCTTGTATCTCGCCATTTAATTTCCCACTTAATTTAGCGCTACATAAAATCGGTCCAGCTCTGGCCGCAGGAAATACCGTTGTCCTTAAGCCATCACCTTATGCTCCTCTTACGGTCCTCGCTCTTGCATCGCTGGCAAAGAAGGCAGGGTTTCTTTCTGGGGCGTTAAATATTGTTGTTTGTGATAACGATGTTGCTTCAAAGTTAATTACTGATGAGAGAGTCAAGATGATCTCCTTTACGGGGTCCCCAGCAATTGGTTGGATGTTAAAAGAGAGAGCGAAGAAGAAGAAAATTACACTTGAACTTGGTGGAAACGCTTCTGTGATTGTTGATCATAGTGCTGACATTGAAGATGCATGTAAGAAAATTGTCCATGGAGCCTTTCTCTATTCGGGACAGATTTGTATCTCAACTCAGAGAGTATATGTTGATTCATCGATCTACGATGAATTCGTAGAAAGTTTACTCGAGCTTGCTGAAGAAGTGGTTTGTGGTAATCCAAATGAGACAGGAACGATAGTTGGACCAGTTATTGATGAGGTCCACCTTAATCGTATCCATAATTGGGTAAAAGAAGCAGTCAACGGTGGTGCACAGGTGCTGTGTGGGGGCCATATTCTGGATGAAGAGCATAATATTTATGCACCCACTATCCTAACTGACACAACTCCTGATATGAAGGTCGTTAAAGAAGAGATATTTGGTCCAGTCGTCATCGTTGAAAGAACAGACTACTTCGATGAGGCCATTGAGCTTGTTAATGATAGTAAGTTCGGCTTGCAGGCAGGATTATTTACGAATCAACTTGATCAGATGAAATATGCTTTTAATAAAATTGAAGTTGGTGGGTTGATAATGAATAACGTACCAGGATTTAGAATCGATAGTATGCCATACGGTGGAATTAAAGATTCTGGACTGGGTCGAGAAGGTGTTCGTTACGCCATTGAAGATATGACAGAACCAAGGCTATTAGTCTTTTAGTTTTGCTGGGGAGAGAGAAATGAAGATACTAATTACTTTGATAATGGCCTTCGGGGTACTTGCTGAAATCACTCCTGATTGGTCACGAAATGTCGTTTTAAAAGACGGTGAAAATAGAGAGAATATTTATGGACTCTCAAAAGAAGAATTTGAAGAAATCAAAGTCGAAGGCTTAAAGCACGCGCTGGTTTATCCGGTTACAGTGAGTGGGCTTTTCATTCCATACGATCCAATGGTTAATTTTTTTAAAAGTCAAAATAGTGACCTTATGGGTTTCATCTTGAAGTTGATTGGACAAGATTATTCAGACATCACAAGTGAAGAAGGTCTCTATCAGTGGCTTGGATTAAATAAGTATAATGACGAGAGTGCGACAGGAATTTATCGTATTCCATATCCAGATGGAGAGAAGCCTGATTACTATATGGGGGCGAGTATTATAAAGACAAAGTGGGGGCGTGCTCTTACTTTTAGTTGTGCCACTTGCCACTCAGCAAATATTTTTGGGACTTCAGTTATGGGTCTCACAAATAAGACTGTTAAAGCGAATCGCCTCTTTCATATGGCCAAGAAATTTGTACCTTTTGTTCCTAATAAAATGTTTCAAAGAGTGACAGGTGCGACTGATGAAGAGGTCGAGATGATGAAGCGAACGAAGAAGAATTTAAAATCAGTCGGAGCAACACTTCCACAGGTTCTTGGTCTTGATACTTCACTTCCACAAGTTGCATTATCTTTGGCAAGAAGAAATGATGATGAGTATGCAACGAAGAACCCATTCTATGAAGTATTTCCAAAAGCAAATGAGTTAGACACCAAAATTTCTGATTCAAAACCTGCTGTTTGGTGGAATTTAAAATATAAAACTCGCTGGCTTTCTGACGGCTCAATCGTTGAGGGTAATCCAATCTTTACAAATTTTCTTTGGAATGATCTTGGACGTGGAACAGACCTTAAGGAATTAGAAAAGTGGATGCAAGATAATCAAAAAACAGTAAAGCAATTAACTGCCGCAGCTTTTGCGACGCAGGCTCCTTACTGGACAGATTTCTTTGATGTTTCGACAATAGATATTGATGCTGCAAAAAGAGGTGAAAAACATTTCAATAATACTTGTAAGAAGTGTCATGGAACGTATCAAAAAGCTTGGTCACTTACTTATGTAAATAAACTACCAAGCGTTGAAGCAATTAAAACGATCAAAGTTATTTATCATGATAAAACACCGGTAAAGAATGTTGGAACAGATCCAGGCCGTTATGAAGGAACTAAGGCATTTGCTTCAGGTCTTAATAATCTAAAAATTTCGAAGTGGATGAAGACAGTCGTTGAACCACAAGTTGGTTACGTACCACCACCGTTAGTTGGTATTTGGGCGAGATATCCGTACCTCCATAATAATGCCGTTCCTACTTTGTGTGATCTGATGACTCCACCTGAAAAGAGAACTAAAACATTCTACCAAATTCCTTCTGAAAGAAAGGACCAGGACTTTGATATGGAGTGTGTAGGATTTCCTGTTGGGAAGAATATTCCAAACGATAGAAAGAATAAAGAAGCCTTCTTTGATACAAGAAAAGAGGGACTTAGCAATAAAGGCCATTACAAAATGTTCCAAACTGAAGATGGTCAGGAAAAGTTTACTGCGACGGAGAAGAAAGATCTTCTGATGTTTTTAAAAACGCTTTAAATAAAGGATTTACCTTGTTCTATCTTGAACGACCAATTGCTCATCGTGGACTTCATGATGACAAAAGCCCTGAGAATTCTCTTGGGGCATTTTCAAAGGCCCTCAAGAAGGGATATGCTATTGAATTAGATATTCATCTTTCCAAAGATTTAGATGTAGTTGTTTTCCATGATGAAAGTCTTGAACGTATGACAGGTAGTCGCGGAGAAATATCGCAATATGTTTTACAAAGTTTAAAAAATCTTAGACTTGCAAATACAGATGAGAGCATACCGACCTTGAAAGAAGTGCTTGAACTTGTTGATGGGCAAGTTCCAATTGTCATCGAGGTCAAATGCAATAAACATGATGGAATAATTGAAGCAGAGCTGATGAAGCTCCTTGTCCACTATCAGGGCGATTATACTATTCAGTCTTTTAACCCTTATACTTTAAAGTGGATCAGACTCCATTATCCACAAGTGGTGCTAGGACTTTTAGTTACCAATGACTTTGCAAATACAAAATTAAAATTCTACGAAAAATTTGTTCTTAGATATATGTCCTTTCTCCCTGTCATTCGACCTGATTATATAGGTCTCGATTATGAGAGCTTTTCATTGATTCAATACTTTATTATAAAGAAGTTAACCCTCGCAAAAATTATCTTTTGGACAATCGCCGATGAGGAAACCTATATCGAATGTCGAGAATTATGTGATAATATAATTTTTGAAAACTTTACGCCTGTGGAGACTAAGTGAATAAGAAAATACTCATTATTTTAGCTGTCGCTGTAATTATCATTATTGGTATCGCTCTCTATTTTAATGGTGGAGCTAATAACTCAGATGACCTCTCTAAATATTTCCAGTTAGATAGTAGCTCCGTAGTTACTGGACAGGATAAGACTTACGAGTCTACTGAAGAGAAGCGTGTTGTTGAAGCTTCAAAACTTAACTCTGATGATCAGGTCGAAGAAAAGATGGAACAGTGGGATGAGCAGTTTGATCAACTTGAAAAAGAATGGAAGAACTTAGTTTTAAATCTCTTTGTCACTGAATTGGGAATGGAAAAAGCGGCCTACGAAGATTACCTCTTAATGAAAGAAGGTCTTTCAAAAGATAAGCTTCGTGCATTTGAAGCTTTTCATGTTGAGATGGAGAAGAAGTATGGAGATAATTATACTTATAATCCTTCGGATGAAGAGATTCAGTTTGAAAAAGACATTCAAAACAAATATGACGAGCTTTTAAAGAGCAAGATCGGTGAACAAAACTTTGTGAAGTATCTCGAGCTTAGAGATAATTTCAATCAAGGACTAATGGAAAAGCAGGACCCTAATGAAGGTGTCATTTTGATGGATTTCTAATGAAGAAGTGGCCTAGAACAGATTTAGTTGAAGTCCTACGAGCAGTAGTTTTTCGTTATTTAAAAACAGATGTAACAAATCTCAAGACAGGCAAGAGTTCAAGCTTTGATATTATTCAGTGTGCAAATTGGGTGAATATCGTTGCTCTGGATAAAGATGAAAATCTCATACTTGTAAAACAATATCGTGCCGGTAGCGATGATATTACTTTGGAAACTGCTGCTGGGGCGATTGAAAGAGGTGAGGAGCCGCTGGCCGCAGCGAAGAGAGAGCTTGAAGAAGAAACAGGTTACAAGAGTGATGATTGGAGTGATCTCGGTGTTGTTGATGTCAATCCAGCTTTCATGACGAATCAATGTTATTTCTTTCTTGCCAGAAGCTGTACACCATCAGGACAAATTAATTTTGATCCAATGGAAGATGTTGAAGTTGAAATTTTTAAAATAGATGATGTGAAAAATAAGATAAAAAAAGGAGTGATCTCTCACTCCTTAAGTTCTCTAGCTCTTCTTAGGTTCTTTACGCTTTGAAGTCGGCCTTTTTACAGGTCTCTTGCTAACTGGCTTCTTTGATTGTTGTAGAATAAACCAATCTTCAGATTCAATAGGGTGAAAGTAATCCGCTTCATCGATTAGCATTGATGAAGTCGTCTTTGGGACAGCTGCGATCTCAACACGAACCCCTTCTGATTTTAAGTGATTTACGAGATCGATATAGTCAGAATCTCCTGACATAATGATAATCGTATCGACCTTACTTGCAAGTTGTGTGGCCTTAATTGTGAGTGGGATATCCGCACTCTTGTGACAAGGCATTACTGAACCATAGTAGTTATTGTGCAGTCTCTCAGTTAGTTTTGATGAGATATTCTTACCTTCTCTGAAGTAGATGAGTCGATTAAGACCACGTCCATCGAGAAGCTTTGGAATAAGCTTATCAAAATTGATCATTGCACTTTGGTTGTTTGTAATACCGTGAATACTTCTTTCGATATTGTTACCATCAATGAGGATGGCAACAGTTTGATTAATTAAAACGCCTGTCATAATTTCCTTTTGTATTAGAAACTTAGAAAGCTCTTTGTATCTTCATACATGGCGGCAATACTATCGAGGATGGCCTCGACCTCTTCTCCGGTCTTTTGCGCGAGTGCAGCAGAGTAAGCATCCATCATAAACCCTAGTTGACCTAAGTTGTCTGATTCCGTTTTTGATGGATTTATTTCTCCCGCTTCATCTTCGTTGAAGTCTGCACTCTCTTCCTGTGAATTCACAAGGTAGAAGAGTAGGGCACTGATGTTAAGTCTTGTAGCTTTTACTTTCTTAAAGTGTAGTTTAAAGATCTTATCAAGTGACCAAACCGTCAATGGAGCCGGTGCTTTCTTGTATTTTACCATGTAGAAGAACACTGTTCTTGCTAGTTTCTTGTTCTTTCCCTTTAGGTTTGCGAGCATGATAATTGCATTCTCGTAAACACCTAGAGATTTTTTTAACTCATTAAAGTCTAACTTATTATCATATGAACTATCAAATCTAATAAATGTTGACTCAATATTTAACATTGCTCCTAGAACTAATGTAAAGTCTCTAATTTCCCAAGGAGTATTTAAATCTTCAACGTCTCTGGCAAAACCTTCAACTCCCTTGATATATTCTACTGCCTCGTTCTTAGAAACTGAATCTTTGTATTTCTTAAGTCTTGGAAAGTACTTTTCAAGATTTAAGTCGACAAAAAGTGTGTCAAAGAATTGCTTTCTTACACACTCTGTATTTACTCGAGGCTTATCGTCAGCAGTGTAAGCGACCTCACACTTAGTTTTAAATACCTCGATCATATTTGTTCCAAGTTTCGCTGATGAGAAAATAAGCTCAACGAATTCAGAAGCTTCATTTAGATTGATGAAGAGGTCACCATTTGATCTACTCTGGAAGAGATCAGATAGAAGTAGAATGTTTTGACCAAAACTTTCAAAGTTACTTGTCCAAAGTCCAATTTCTTCTAGTACCGATTTTACACCCACGAGAACATCTTGAAGTTGGTTTACTGCTAAACCTTTTGCTGTTGTTGGGTCGCCAGTATATCCTTCTGGTCCATATCCAGTAAGGGCATATGGTAGAACTGTTCTCATAAGTACGAGAGAAGAGTAACCAACTCGATCACGGATAATATCTCTTTGGTAGTAAGCATAATTTTCACTATTTCTAAAGTATCTATAGTTCTTTGCAATATCAGTAAACGTCGCCTTGAACTTAATAATCAAATTAGAATCAATAAGATCATATTCAGGAAGGTTTGGATAAAATCCTATTGTAACTGGTTTTGTATCAAGAAGTTCTTTTTCGAAATAATCATAAGTTACTTCTGAGAAGTACATTGCTGACAGGGCCTCATCAACAATGTCGAGAAGCTTTGTCATGATCTTATTATTAACTGCCAGGTCGATCTCTGGTGCATTTGGTGGATCATCTTGCGAGCAAATAAACTTTCCAGCGTTCTTTGGGTCTGGCTGACATGGAGCTGGATACGAAAGGTTTTCTCTGGCCACTGGAGCAAGAATTCTTTCAGAAAAATCAATAATTGTTCGTTTGAAGTTACTTACCTTAATAAGGTCATCTTCATCTTTTGGTTCATCTGAATTTTTGTTGATTGACTTTAGTAATTCATCAGCAAAAAGTAGTCCATCTTTTAGGTTAAAGAAAACTTTATCCTCAGCTGCTTTTGGCATAATACTTCTAATATTTCTGATATTTGAGAGAATAAACTTATATAGTGACTTATTGGGCTTGATTTCATCAAACTTATTAAAAGTAAGGTCAAATAGTGAGTCAGCTATTTTTGAGCCATTTGTCGCTAAGTAGAGAAGTTCAGTTCTCTTGATGATTTTATTCTCTCCACCAATCGCGAGTGACTTAAAGTTGATTGCTAATTTATATAGTTCGACATCAAAATCAAAAATAGCTTTTGAATTCTTTAGTTCATCGATAAGATCATAAACCTTAATATCATTTTTTAGAAAAGTTGGAGTTTCAAGAAATTTCTTGAGGTCATTAGTAATCTTTGCAAATTCTTGCTTATATTTAAGTTTTGCAATTCCAATATCTTCTTTACCTTCTTCAACTTTTTGCTTTAATTCTTCATGAAACTTAGTAAATACCATGGCCTTAAATGCTACTGAAGCGAGATTTACAGAGGCCTTTACTTCGTTAAGGTTTAAGTAATCCTTATCCGTTCCAAGAATATTTGTTTTAAGGTTCTTTGCAAAAACCTTAAGAGCTGCCCCCTTGGCCTGGTCCTCGTCTGTCTTTTTAAAGAACTGATCAATAATAATATCAATATCGGCCATTGTGATAACTGTTTCAACATCCGTATCTTCAAGAAGTAGAGCACTTAATTGATTAACTTGTCTTTCAAAGAAAACATACTTCGCCTTGTCTGAGAGATCAAAGTAGTCTTCAGCTAGGTATTGAAGGTCAAAGTAGAGCTTTGCAAAGTCTTCGGCCCTTTCAAGCGCCTTTAGAAGTTCTGGGATTGTTACGATTTCACGACTTCCACCAACTGTCCCAACCTTGATTGAGAAGATTGAGTTAATAAGTTGTGGATCGATATTAAATAGGTCTGTATCTGAAGCGATCGATTGAATAAATGTCAGTAGTTTCATTTGAGAAGGAATATCTTGGTTTCCTTCAATAAGCTCTTTTGCTTTTTCTGAAAGCTCTTTAAATGTATTTAAGAATTCACTCTTAATTTCGAGTTTTCTTGCAAGGTCAAGATCATCCATATCTTTAACAAGATCACCAATTTTTGAAATTTTCTCAACAGAACGAATTCCAATATTAATGAAAGCGAGAGAAATCTCAACATCTCTGTATGTGAATTCAGTTTCAACGCCACCGACGAGATCTTTTTTGAATGCTCTAACGATTTTCTTTATTTTCTCAGACTTCTCTTGAGCATTTCCACCAAACCAGTCAGTAAGGCTTTTGTCATCGTTGAGGAATTCATCGATGATACGGTCGAGATCTGTAATTGTAAGGATTAATTCTTCATTTTGGTGTTGATAGACATTGTATTTCAGTTGTTCAAGATTGTTTGCAATATGCTCAAAGTACTCAGTCTTAGTATTAAAGATCTCTTCCTTTAATAGGAACATGTCAAAAAGGTTCATTGAGTATGCTGGAAATTGCTTAAACATTCTCAGGGCCTCATCGGTAGAGATATAAACTCTTGACCCACCAAGAAATAGCTTCTTTACAAATAATAAAGAGTTTATAAGCTCTCGGCCTAGTTTGAAATCATTGAGATTCTTAGTCAGTTCAATAATGAGGTCTTCAATATTAATATTTTGAATTCTTCCGTCTTTACTTTGAATGATGTCGACGATTGAGTTTGAAAATCTTGAAATTGTTTGACTAAGAATATCTCGATATTCCATGAAGACTTTTCCATCTTTTTCATCTTTCATTAACTCAACAAGATCGACAATTGTAACAGCATCTCTGTTAACGATCCTAAGTAATTCGAAGAATGACTTGATGTTGGTAACTCTCATTTGCCCTGGTTCATCTTTTAGAAAGAGAGTATTAAGTTTGAAGAGTAGGTTGAGTCCATCAATAATATCTTGTGGATTATTGCTAAAGTACTTTGTCACAAATCTTTGAAGATCTGCTTCTGTCAGAACCTCACGGTTATCAGTTTTAACATATTTGAATTTCTCTAACTGAGATTCGATACAGTTGAGTTCTTCTGTAACGATTTCCTCGAACATCTTCTTGATTTTATCAGTATCAATTTTACAACCACTTTGAAGATCGCCAACGACGAGAATTCTCGAGTCTTTGACTGGATTATCTTCAACATACCCACAGCCTGTGAGCATAATTAAAGTTAAGATAATCGTTAATATGGTTCTATTTTTCAACATATATCGTTGTTTCCTTGAAACCGTTACATTTGGGTATTCATTAAAGCTTAGAAAAATAATATCAGATTGGAAAGAATAAAGGAGTGTTTTTGTCAATTTTACATGGTGTGTCATGAGGGGCTAGTATTATTAAAATAAATCTGATTAAATAAGTCATATGTTTAAAAAACTAACGATATTTGGCCTATTGCTGGCCTCTGTAAATTCAGCGGCTTACCTAAAGGGTGATTTCTCTTATGAGAAATTTCAACGACTTAACAACCCTGAAGTAAAGTCAGATTTTGACGACTGGACTGCTCTTAATATGAGTTACGACGGAAGTTTACTCAACTCTTCGACTTTTGCTGAAACTGATTTAAGATTCTATATCAATAATAATAGACAAGTTAACTACTCTCTACCACAGGCCTACATGGAGTGGAAGGATAGAGACCGTCGATTAAGTGTTGGGCGTCAGCTGCTTAATTGGAATGAAAACGAAACTTATTGGCTTCTTGATACGGTTAATCCAAATCAAGGGATGTATCTTTTAAGTGAGAAGAAAGAAGGTCTAACAGGACTTCAATATGACCAAAGACTTCACGACAATTTTACGATTTCAATTTTCTTCTCGTATTTTAATATTCCTGCATTAAATCCAGGCCTCACAATTAAAGATGGTCAGGTTACAAGTAATAGTGAATGGGTGAGGCTACCTCCTAAGGCCGTACCTCTTGAGGATAAACTTGTCCCTCTTTATATCGAAATTAATCAACCTGATATCGCTCGCGATATTGTTTTGAAAAAATCTCTTGGTGTTAGACAAGCATTTTCATGGGATCAACAAAGAGGGGAGTTTTCTTCTTATCTTCTTTATAAGCCAGAAAATAAATTACGCATGAACGCCGAAGCCTATATGAATGAAGATCTTGAAAAAATCAATGTTGTGGCTTCTCCTATTGTTAACCACCATATGATCTATGGGATGCAATATAAGCAGCGTCTCGGACAAGTTAAGTTTATTGCCGGCTTTGATGTTAATGACCCAAATGCCAAGCTAGGAAACGACTTTAAGATTCTTGATGCAGGAGCTTTGAAAGAAAATAATAAGGTTTTTGAATCAGAGTATTTTACGGTTAAGCCAAACTATGAAAGAGAGAGTTACTTTCATACTTCAGCGAACTTAAATCGTGGAAGTTATATGCTTTCTCTAAACTACATAAAGCTTCTCTCTGATAATGAAAGAGGTAGTGATGACTTCTTCTCTGATACAGTTAAATGGAAAAATACAATTGGTGCTCGTGTTCGTTATTACTTTGATGATTTCTTTAACGTGATGATCGATCTTAAATACGATATGACAAGAAAAGATAATATCCTTAAGGCCGAAGCAAATTATATGCTCTTTAAGAAAGCCTCTATCAATATTGGGATGGAGTTAATTAAGGCGCCAGATGAAAATTCTTATTGGGCAGTTTATCGAGCCAACGATGCTGTTTATTCTTCGCTAAAATTCTTATTTTAATAAAAAGGGTACCACATGTACCCTTTCTTGTTTTACTTTGATGGACAGTAGAACTCACTATCACCAATCTCTGCGATAATATCTTTTGAATCAATCTTAGTTATATAACCATAGCTATTTCCACCGTCGCAACTATCTTCAATCGTGTAAATCGCCTTGAACTGAGTACCTGTTGTTGGATGTGCAAATTCGACATATCTTAGAGCATCTTTACAGTCTTCATAATATTCATCACCATTTTCAAATTGGTTAAAAATCGGATTAGCGATAAATTCTTCTTTAGTCATTGTGAAATCACCAGTTCCAATTTCTGTGAAGAATGTTACATCACCTTCATCGTAGGCCTGAACATCACTTAATGAATGACCATCAAGCTGTGATTCACAAATTCCTGCAAATGTTATTGTTGATACTAAAAGTGCGATTGCTAATTTCATATGTCCCCCTCAATTTTTATTTTTTACTAAATATAATTGAGAGGGGAGAATGTAAAATAGATTGTAAAGATTATACCTATCTATTAATTAGATAGGTTTCCCGTCTGGACATTCCAAAGGGCATAGTACATTTTCTTATTTTCAAGAAGCTCAGCATGGGTACCTTGCTCGATAACGATACCACGCTCAAGAACGTAGATAACATCAGCATGCTTAATCGTTGAAAGGCGGTGAGCTACCATCACGGTCGTTCTCTCTTTGGTGATATTTTCAAGAGATCTTTGAATCGCAGCTTCTGTCTCATTATCAACAGCACTTGTGGCCTCATCAAAAATGAAGAGGTGAGGGTTTTTAACAAGGGCGCGTGCGATTGAGACACGTTGGCGCTGTCCTCCTGAAAGTTTCTGGCCACGTTCTCCAACAACAGTGTCAAACCCCTCTGGTAGAGATGAGATAAAGTCATAGGCCTCGGCCATCTTTGAGGCGTTGATAAGATCGTCTTCGGACTTATCAAAACTACCGTAGAGGATATTATCTCTAACTGTTCCGTGAAAGAGGTAAGTGTCCTGCGATACAAATCCAATCAAAGATCTGAGGTTGTCTTGCTTGAGGTCTCGAATATCCTTTCCATCAACAGTAATTTCACCTGTTGTTACGTCATAGAAGCGAAGTAGAAGTTTGAGGATCGTACTCTTTCCTGAACCAGTTGTTCCAACGAGGGCCACTGTTTTGCCGTTAGGAATTTTGATATTAATATCATTTAAAACCTTTGCTCCTGTATCGTAGCTAAAGCTCACATTATTAAATTCAAGATCTCCCTTGAAATCATCATGGGAAATTGTGTCTTTTCCATCGTTAATTCTTACAACAGTTGAAAGAAGTTCAAGCACACGAGTCGTTGAGGCCATCGCTCTTTGATAGAGATCAAAAGTTTCCCCAAGACGAGTAAGTGGCCAAAGAAGACGCTGAACAAGGAAGATTAAAACTGAGTAAGCACCAACTTCGATCTTTCCTTCAAAAACATAAATCCCACCAAGCACAAGAGCAAAGAGGAAACCACAAAGAACAACCATTCTAATTAATGGAGAGAATGATGAAGACAGAACAATTGCGCGCTTATTTGACTCTGAGTAACTAAGACTTTGCTTATCAATTCGATTTCTTTCAAAGGCCTGGGCAACGTAACTTTTAATCGTCATCATTCCTGAGAGGTTATTAACAAGCATTGAGGCCAGCAGTCCCGCTTCCTCGCGTACTCCCATATACTTTGGTGCGATCTTTCTTTGAAAGTAGAAAGAGCCCCAAAGAATAAATGGTACTGGTAGAAATGATAGGGATGCGATCGTTGGAGAAATAAAGAAGAAAATTGTTCCAATAGAGATTACTGTTGTAAGCACTTGGAGAATTTCATTGGCCCCAACATCGAGAAATCTCTCAAGTTGGTTGATGTCGTCATTTAAAACTGTTGTGAGATTTCCTGTGTTTTGATTTTCAAAGAATGAAATATGTAATTTTTGGAGATGCTCGTAAGTTTCCATTCTTAAAGAGTGTTGTACTTCTTGAGCGATATGTCTCCAACGTACTTTTAATAGAAATTCAAAGAATGATTCTAGTGCCCAAATAAGAAAAGTTAGAAATCCTAGCACATACATTTGGTGGATATGATTTTTTACTCCAAGTTCTGCAACGAATGAACTTTCTTTTTTGACGACAGTATCGACTGCCAGACCAATCAGAATTGGTGGGGCGATATCAAAGATTTTATTTAACACAGAGTAGATTGAGGCCTCAATGACCTTTGCCCTCTTTGCTTTAAAATGTACCCATAGGGATGATAGTGGTGAATTTTCCATAATAACTCCAGTTAGGGGCTATTATGGACTACATGATTAGATTAGAGAATTAATTTTTTGTGTCCAAAACTCAACTTTCTCATCAAAGTTTGCAACATTAACAATATCGCAGGCCACTGATTTTGATGGCTCAACAAATTCGTCGTGCATTGGTTTAACTTGATTGATAAATTGCGCCTTCACTCCTTCTGGAGTACGTCCTCTTTCTTTGACATCGCGACTGAGGCGCCTTTCAAAACGAAGAGACTCTTCACAGTCAATAAAGATTTTGTAGTCAAGCCACTCAACAACTTGAGGCTGAGAAAAAATAAGAATTCCATCAACAAAGATAATTTTCTTTGGTGTCAGTTTTATAGTTTCGTTAAGTCTCTTGTGAGTTGCAAAATCATAAATTGGAACTTCAATATTTTCCCCGTGCTTGAGCATCTTTAAATGCTTTGCCATTAGAGAAAAATCTAGAGACTCCGGGTGATCGAAATTAACAGATCCCCCGTCGTGATCAAACTTATTGGACTGATCAATATAGTATGAGTCTTGGCCAAGTACTTCAGAATTTTCGACTCCAAGACGATCGCGTAGGCGACGAGCAAAAGTTGTCTTGCCTGAACCACTGCCACCTGCAATACCTATAATCTGTACTTGACTCATAAATTCCTACTTTGTTGTGTTGTATAATCTGTCACCAGCATCACCCATACCTGGTAGAAGGTAGCCTTTCTCGTTTAGACCTTCCTCTTTACTTAGTGCGAATATTTCAACTTCTGGGTGGAAGTAATGTAGTCTCTCAAGGCCTTGTGGGCTAACTAAAACTGAGAGAAGTGTAATTTTTCCAACATTATATTGTTTAAGGCGATCGATGGCCGCGATCATTGTATCCCCAGTGGCAAGCATTGGATCAAGTAGGATAACGTCACGTCCCTTCGAATCTGCAGGAAGTTTGAAGTAATACTCAACTGTGTTGTTGATGAACTTATCGCGGTAAATTCCAATATGACCAGCACTCGCGTACGGAAGTGTTTCAAGGACGCCGTCAAGCATCCCATTTCCAGCTCTCATAATAGAGACAACCATTGGGTACTTCTTTGGACGAATACCTAGAGTCTTTGCCAGTGGTGTTTCAATTTCAAATGTTTCTGTTTCAATATTTCTTGTGGCCTCAAATGCTAGAAATTTTCCAATTTCATTCATGAGTCCTCTAAAACCAATTGAATTCGTATCTTTCTCACGCATCTTAGTCAGTTTATGTTGTAAGATTGGGTGAGTGATTAAGTTAAATTTTGACATATATTAAATCTCCTAAAATTAAAATACAGTTCCGTCACTATCGAGTTTTAGCGGAGGAGAGCTATCTTCTCTCTTTTCCTTCGCTGCAATTCTTCCGGCCCACCAAGTTCCACCTTCTAAAACTTTTGCAAGTGGAAATTCTTCTGGAGAGTAATCAAGACGGTCTCTGACGAAGTCTGCAAGCTTGTCTAAGAAGACAATCGTAAGTGCACGCCATTCGATAATCACTTCGCTATCAGGCTTGTGAGCAATATCATAGAGAGCTGGATTTCTTAAAGAGATGAGCCCTCGATCGATAAGAAGTCCACCATTTCGATATTCTGCAAGGCCTGTCATTTCACTTACGTCAGTAACTTTAACGCCAGCTTCAACGATTGGTTCAATTAGAGAATAAGTCAGCCACTGAGAAAGTTTGTGAAACGGCACAAGAGACTCGAATGAATTTCTCTCTCCAAGTGCTGGGTGAGACCATACGTCACCAAGATTAACTCCATCCATTTCAATTCGAGATGGCCAAATATCACCGAAGTGCTCAAGCACTGCTTTTAAAAGATCTTGTGCTTTAAAAGCTTTTCCATGCTTTTCAATGAGGTGGTCAACAATATTTCCAGGTCTACCATCTTTAAAGATCGATGATTTCTTAGCGATTGTTTCACCTAGAGCTTTTAAAAGACTTGCACGACCATCAATTCCAACAAGAGGATTCGTTGCACTTACTTGAAAATGCTTTTCAATATCTGAACCTTTTATTGTCATCAGTTTGGAAGCTTCTGCTCTTAGCCCGCCATCATTTGAAAAGGCTCCGTCCACGAACATATGAAAGCTTGCGACTCCAAGTCCTTCAGAACGATTGAAGCTTGTTCCATTTTCATCATACTTCCAAGTTGGACCTGCACCAGCATCGAGAAGTACCGACGTAATTGCTAGGTCAAGTTTTGTTCTCGCCATTTCGAGAGGATCGACTTTTCCAAGCTTCGCATCAAGATCTTTCACACGGTTAATTCCGCCAACTTTAAAGTGACCCCAACGTGAGTGAAATGGAATTTTTAAATCAGGGTAGTTATTCTTAATAACTTCAATAACAAAATTTCCAATCTCTTCTAATTTCTCTTCATGAATTTCAAAATTTGTCCCACCTTCACGAGAAAGGTTATAGATCATCATTGTCTTTTCTCTGATGGCCTTTGGACTTCTAATATAGTCTAAGTTTGTCGACATTTTATTCCTCTAATTTTCGACCCTGTACATTGACAAGATCTTCTTTTGATTTTACTTCTCCAGCAGTGAAATAACCTGCTGCTTTCTTAGCTTCCATTTCAACTTGCGCGTCCGCTGGAATTAATTCATCTGGAATCGAAATACGATGAGTAACTTCAATCCCACTTCCAACGATAGCGTTGTACTTCATATTAGACATTGAATGAAGTTCATTGATTCTCTTGATACCAAAGTAATGAAGAACATCTGGCATTAATTCTTGAAAACGAGCATCTTCAACACCTGCAACACACTCAGTTCTCTTAAAGTAAGTGGCCGCAGAGTCTCCGCCTTCTTGTCTCTTTCTTGCATTATAAACAAGAAACTTCGTCACTTCACCAAGAGCGCGTCCTTCTTTTCTAAAGTAGACAACGATTCCAACACCACCTTCTTGAGCTGTTTTTGCCGCATGTTCGATACCGTAAGTAAGGTATGGACGACATGTACAAATATCAGAACCAAAAACATCTGAACCATTACACTCATCGTGAACACGACAAGAGAGATTGATTTCTGGGTTTGCAAGGTCTTTAGGATTTCCAAAAACATAAGCAGTCGTTGAACCAATAGGCGGAAGAAGAACTTTTAAGTCGGGACGAGTTACAAGCTCAGGAAACATTCCACCAGTTTCTTTAAAAAGAATTTTTCTTAGTTCACCCTCGGCGATACCAAGTCTTTTTGCAATTCCTGGTAAGTACCATACTGGTTCAAAGGCAATTTTTGTAACAGCGATATCGCCATTGCTCTTGATGATTTTTCCATCTGGTTTAAGGCGACCTTTTTCAATCGCATCGTAGATCTCAGGGATTTGAAGATGCGCTTGTGTGACGGCGATAGTAGGGTTGATATTGTAACCCTTATCAAGTTCTTCTTTAAAAACTTTTTGCACATGGCCGCCCCAAGGATCAATAGAGACAAGTCTTTCAGGATCAAACCAAGAATCAAATGGCCCAATATCAGTTGTCGCTTGAGTGTTGTGAAGATCTGGTCTGTGATCTTTTGGATAGTTTCCTTGTGCGATAGATAATGCACGGTAAACCGTATACGAACCACTATGCGTCCCAATCGCGTTTCTATTTTCAAGCTCAGTAATTGTTCCGATGACCGGTCCTCTTACTTTTGGATCTTTCGCTCCCCAATTAATTGGAAGTGATTCTTTAAAGATTTGGTTTAAGTGAGATGTGAGCACAACATGGTTGGCCCTTTCAAATTTCATTTCTTTAGTATTCATATTAACTCATCCAGTTGTGGTCATTTTGCATTGTCCACTTTGTTGTTACTTTTTTAATATCACTCCAAAAGTTCAAAGAATTTGCTCCCGTAATATCACCAAATCCAAACTTCGATTCATTGATCCCACCAAAACTAAATGGTTCTCTTGGAACTGGAACACCGATATTGATCCCAACCATTCCGGCCTTTGCCTTCGTTGCGACGATCTCTGCCATGGCTCCATTATTTGTAAATACTGAACAAGCATTTCCATACTCGTTAGCATTTTCAACTTCCATTGCCTCTGAAATATTTTTTACTCTTACAATACTTAGAATTGGCCCAAAGAGTTCTTTCTTAGACGCTGTTGCATTAGGATTAACATTGTCGAGAATCGTTGCTCCTAACCAATATCCACCTTCATATTCTTTCTCTGTCGCTTTTTGACCGCGACCATCAAGTAGAAGCGTCGCTCCTTCTTTCACGGCCTCATCAATCGCTCCATTTAAGAAGTCGTACTGCTCTTTAGTGATGAGCGCGCCCATCTTATCACCACAAGTCGTCTCAATTGCTCTTTGCTTAATGGCCTCAATTTGTTTTGAAGTATCACCAACTGCTAAAAGCACTGAAGCGGCCATACATCTTTGACCCGCACAACCAGTGAAAGAATCAGCAATCCCAACGCCTGCCATTTCAGGAGTCGCATCTGGAAGAAGCACAATATGGTTCTTCGCTCCACCAAGACATAGGGCACGTTTTCCGTGGTTACTTGCTCTTTGGTAAACGAGCTTTGCAATTTTTGATGAACCAACAAAACCCACGGCCTTAACATGCTTGTGGTCAATAATGGCATTTACAACTTCTGCACTTCCATTAAGAACAGTCATTACACCATCCGGAAGTCCCGCCTCTTTTAAGCTATCAGCAATAAGCGTCGACGTAAGTGGAGTTTTCTCACTTGGCTTCCATACATAACTATTTCCAAGTACGATCGCGATTGGGATCGTCCACATTGGAACCATCGCTGGAAAATTAAATGGAGTAATCGAGGCCACAACCCCCAGTGCTTCACGACGGTACTCACAGTAAACACCACGAGACACTTCCATCTTTCCACCCTGGTCAAGATTTTGAACAGAAAGCGCGAATTCTAAAACTTCAATTCCTTTTAAAACTCCGGCCTTCGCTTCACCAAGAGTCTTTCCACTCTCAAGTGAAACCATATTTGAAATCTTATCGATATCTCTCATCAGGATTTGTCTAAAATTAAACATCACCTGAGTACGCTCTTTTAAAGGAGTGTGTGCCCACTTCTTCGAAGCTTCATTTGCTAATTCGATAGCATCATTAACTTCTTTCGCTGTCGCACTATTAATTTCACCTACCACTTTTCCATTATAAGGTGAGTAGACTTCAATTTTTTCTCCGCTCCCAGTCTTCCAATTTCCACCAATCATATTTTGGCAGTGGATAATTTCCTTTGGGAATTCAATATTATTCATAAGTTCTCCGTAACAGTTGATCAAAATAAACAGAAATTATATGAACATTCCCCTCGAAAGCAAAATACGCATCGCGTACTAACTGCTCCAGTTAAATGGGGATTGAAATTACCATAATTTAAGCACTCACTTAGTAAAACAGGCGTATTTGACGCACGAAAGACGATGGTTTTTTGGGCCGCCAGAAATTTTAGCAGCAATCCTCAATGGATCACTAGGGAAGGCCTCAAGTTTTTCCCCATTTAAAGGGAGCAGTTTTTACAGAGTTAATTTACATTTAGCCGTGGGCCCGATATAAGCAGAAAAAACGAGGTTCGAAATGAAGAAAATTATAGGGTTAGCGCTAATTCTTACTGGAATTAATGCTGGGGCGCAAGATTTAAGAAGTATTTGTGAGAATGCACACTATGCAACTGGTTATACAAAACTACATTCATATAAAGTGACAATTGATTGGGCGAGAATTTCGGATCATGCACTTGTGAAACTTGAAAATATTGTTTACGGGAAGATGTTCAAGGTTACAAAAGAAATTGATTACGCCCGTAAGACAACTTATGAGTTGAAAGAAGTTGGGAAGTTTTCGCATCATCAGTATGTGGGAGCACTAGAAGAATTATCAATACTATCAGGTAAGAATATTAACTGTCTTTACGATTTATAATGGAGATTACAATGAAGAAAATTATTTTATTAGCGATGATGGCACTATCTTTTTCAGCATTTGCTGGAACAGCGAATCCAGCTTTAGTTAAAATTTGTTACAAGCAAGCAGCTGAAGCTTGTTATGGTCTTGTTGGAGATCAGTTAGCAGATTGTATGGATATTGAAGTTAATACTTGTATTGATAACTATAGTTCACCATTTGCTGTTGATTTCTTTGTTCACCCGAAAATTTGTGCAATGCAAGCGAAAAGCGAGTGTAAGGCATATCAAGGTGAAGATTATAAGCAATGTGTAGAGGGTGTGATGGCACTTTGTGAAGACGATTTTTCTTTTGTAAATAAGTCAGTTCCACAGTGTGTTGAAATTTGTAACTTGGTTGCTGATGAAGCGAAGAGAAATCTTTGTTTCCAAACTTGTGAAGTTCTTTAACTAATTTGGTCGCCCTGTTCGTGGGCGACATTTTTCTCCTGTCAAATTTATGTCAAATATCGTTTAAAAATTGCTGTTTTAGAGTTACTCCGCGTAGAATATTAAAAAATTAATATATTTCGGAGTAATGATGTTTAAAATAATGATATGTGCACTAGTCGCAAGTGTTGTTTTTGGGGCCACACTTGAAAGAGGCTTGGAGCTGCTTGAGAAGAATGAGAAAATCAAAAGCGCTGTGATTGATTTTGATCGCGCAGAAAATAATGTCGACTTCTTAAAGGGAAATGTTTATCCCGATATTAACTTAAATGGAACTTATTCAAAGCTTGGGCCAGGGACGGGGATTGATTCGAAGGATACTTCGCTACTTTCAGTGAGTCTGACTCAGCCACTTTTTAGAGGACTTCGCGAATTTAAAACGATAGAGGCCTCAAAGCTTTATTCAAAATCTAAGAATTATATTAAAGACTCAATTACTCGTGAGCTTAAGAGCTTGTTTGTGGAAGAGTACTTTTCTCTTCTTTCGCTGTTTAAAGAGAGGGATTTGACTCAAAGACTTCTTGATCTTTCAAATAAGAGAGTGAAGGAAATTAGTGATCGAGTCAGAATTGGTAAATCAAAGAAAGCAGATCTTTATACGGCGAAGTCTCAAGCATTTAGTGCAGAGAGTTTGCTTCAGGAAATAAATAGTCGAATTGAAAAGGCGAAGATTAGTATTTCTCTCTTAGTGAATAGACAGATGGAGATGACGAATATGATCGAGCCAAAAGAGATTACAGATCTCTTTATTCATAAGAACTACGACGGTTATCCAACTCTTAAGACATATGAGGCGCTGAAGGAAGCGGCAAAGCTTGGGCTAAAAATTTCAAAAGGGGCGCACCTTCCAAGTGTTGATTTGAAGGCAAACTACTATGCGGCCAAGAGTAATCTTTCGTCGCAAAGAGATTGGGATGCGAGCGTTGTTTTAACTCTTCCTCTTTATGAGGGGGGAAAGACAAGTGCGGATGTTACAGATAAGGCACTGGCGATTAATCAAGCAGAGTATGATCTTTTGAGTGCGAAGAAGTCGGTTGTGCAAATGATTGATACCATTTTGACTGAGTACCAAACAGGGCAAAGAAGAATTGATTTACTTTTTAAATCAAAGAACGCAGCGAAGACAAGTTATGAAGAACTTCTTCGTGAGTATAATCTTGGACTTATTACAAATCTTGATGTGATTCAAAGTTTAAATCAGTATATCGACGCTGAGAAAAATTATTACAAAACTCTTTATACGGTTCAGGGATCGGCCTATCGTTATAAAATATTGACGGAGAATATCTAGTGAAGATTACAGAAATATCAATTAAGAAGCCGGTTTTTGCGTGGATGATTATGGCCTCATTCATTGTCTTTGGACTTTTATCATTCAAAGATCTTGGAGTTTCTGAAAAACCTGATGTGGATTTTCCTGTTGTTAATATCTCGGTGGGATGGACTGGGGCCGCGCCAGAAGTTATCGAACTCGATGTCATCGATCAATTAGAGAGTTCTCTTTTATCGGTTGAAGGGATTAAGTCGATGAACTCTCAGGCCCGTCGTGGTCGCGCGGATGTGACGGTTGAATTTGATATCGATAAGGATATTGATATTGCAGTTCAAGAAGTTCAGTCGGTGTTGTCTGCAGCACAGAGACGCTTACCAGATGATATCGATCCACCAGTTGTGAGAAAGTCTAATCCAGAGGATCGACCGATTTTATGGTTAAGTATTACTTCGAATAAAATGACGAAGCTTGAACTTATGACGTATGTACGTGATCAAATTAAGGATCGCTTTCAAACAGTTGAAGGAGTTTCTGAGGTTATCCTTGGAGGTTATGTTGATCCAAATCTTCGTGTTTGGGTCAATGATGGCAAGCTTGCTAAGTATGACCTATCGGTATTAGATGTTGTCAGTGCGATATCAAGAGAGCACTCAGAGTATCCGGCCGGAATTTTTGAAAACCCAAAAGAAGAATATAATGTTCGTGTTCTAGGTGAATCAAATACGGTTGATGATTTTCAAAATATTACAATTAATCAACGTGGTGGCTCGCCAATCTATACACCGCTTACACTTAAAGAAATTGCAAAAGTTGAAGATGGTCTTGATGATGTGAGACGTATTTCGAGAGTTAATGGAGCGTCATCAATTGGTTTGGGCTTTAGAAAGAAGCGTGGCTCTAATGCTGTGGATGTTGCCAAGTCTGTTAAAGAGAAAATGGCCCAGCTCGCGCCAACTCTTCCCGATGGGGCAGAGATTGGAATTAACTATGATGGAACGGTCTTTATTGAAGATTCGATCGAAGAGTTAAAGTTTACACTTATTCTTTCTGGGGTTTTAACGGCCGCTGTTGTTTGGATTTTTCTCGGTTCGTTTGGGGCCGCATTTAATATTATGCTTTCGATTCCAACGGCGATTATTGCTACTTTCATGGGACTTAAATTCTTTGGTTTTACTCTTAACACCTTCACGATGCTTGGATTAACTCTCGCCGTCGGTCTGGTTGTTGATGATAATATTATGATCTTAGAAAATATTTCGAGAAAATTTAAAGAAGGTCATTCAAAAGTTAAGGCCTCTTTGCTTGGTACTAAGGAAGTTTCCTTTGCCGCTTTGGCCGCCTCGACAGCAATTATCGCAATCTTTATGCCCCTCGGGTTTATGAAGGGGATTACTGGAAAGTACTTCTTTGAATTTGCCATCACGATTTGTGTGGCCATCGCATTTTCTTTTGTTGATGCCGTAACTCTAACTCCGATGAGAACTTCTTTTATGCTTGGTGAAGATAAGCAAGAAGGCAAGAGATGGATTGATCGAGTAATGAATTGGATGGAGGATCTCTATCACCGCACTCTCGTGACTTGTCTAAAGCATAAGTGGCTCGTGATTGGTGGTGCACTTGTAATTTTTTCTTCGACATACTTTATTTTTAATTCTTTAAAGAGAGAATTCGTTCCTCCACAAGATCAGTCTCGCTTGATTATTTTTATGAAAACAAAGGCAGGCTCGTCTCTTGAATATACTCAGGAAAAAGTTCGTGAGATTGAAAATATTCTAATGAAGCAAGATGAGCTTCAAAGATACTTTGTGGCCATTGGTGGCTTTTCTGGAACTGAGTCTAATACGGCCTTTGGTTATATTACTTTAAAGCCAGTTGGTGAGCGTCCCGTCAATACGAAGCTTGGGAAGAAGCTAACTCAACAACAATTTGCTGATTACCTAAAAGGTGAGATGAAAGATAATGTTAAGGGAATTATGGCCTTTATTCGAGATCCATCTCTTGGTGGTTTTGGTGGGGGAAGTGATTACCCAATCGAGTTTAGTTTAACGGGGCCTGACTTTGGTGTGCTTCAAGAGCTTTCTGAGAATATGAAAGTGAAGCTTGAGGAATCGAAGTTAATGGTCGAGGCCGATTCAAACTTTAAGGGATTAATTCCTGAAGTTCATATTCTTCCAGATAGAAAGAAGGCCCTTGAACGTGGAGTTGCTATCGATCAAATTGGTAAAACAATTCAGTCGATGGTTTCAGGTGTTGTCGCAGGTAAATTTTCTAAGGGAGGAAGACGTTACGATATTAAAGTTAAAGTAACGGACGGTGATCTTAAAGAAATTTCTGATATTACAAAAATTAAAGTGAGAAATAATCGTGGACAACTTATTCCGTTAAATGAGGTGACACGTATTGAAGAAGTTAAAGGTCTTCTGTCGGTCACAAGAGAGGATCGCGCTCGTGCTGTGAGATTAACGGCTAACCTTGCTCCAGGTGTCGCGCAAAGTGATGCCCTTGATTTTATTCAAACTAAATTAGCGGGGGAGTTACCGCCGGAATATAGCTTGATCGTAAGTGGTTCTTCTAAGACTTATAATGAGTCATTTGAGAGTTTAATCTTTGTTATTGTATTAGGTTTAATGATTGCATATATGATTTTAGCTTCGCAGTTTAATAGTTTTGTTTCACCGCTTACCATTCTTGCAGCACTTCCATTTAGTTTTACAGGGGCCTTCATTGCCTTAAAGCTTGGTGGACAGACGCTGAATATGTATTCAATGATTGGTCTTATTCTACTGATGGGGATCGTTAAGAAGAACTCGATTATTCTTGTCGATTTTACGAATCAGCTTCGTGCTGAGGGGATGAATGTTAATGATGCACTTTTAAAGGCGTGTCCAATAAGGCTTCGACCAATCTTTATGACTTCAGTTTCAACGATTGCAGGGACAATGCCAGCAGCACTTGCTCTCGGCCCTGGAGCCGAGACGCGAATTCCGATGGCCCTCGCAGTTATTGGGGGACTCTTGTTTTCAACGGTATTAACACTTATAATTGTTCCATGTATTTATAGCATTATGCCTGGTCATGTAAGTGAAGAGAGAGCATTACTTTAAATTATTCAAGGAGAGAAGATGAAATTGGATTTTGGTTTATTATTTTTAAGAGTATCAAGTGGGCTTATGATGATTCCACACGGTTGGGCCAAGCTATCTGGTTTCACGACGAAGATGAGTAGTTTTCCTGATCCTCTTGGGATTAGTTCTCAGGCTTCCTTGACTGGAACTGTGTTTGCAGAGTTTTTCTGTGCGATCTT
>CAZQJK010000025.1:0-49479 GCA_964593545.1 uncultured Bacteriovorax sp.
GTTTTTAATGAATAATGACCAAAAAAGAACGGTTCTAGCATTTACTATTTCGGGATTAATCCTATTTGCTTGGAATGCTTTTTTTATGCCTAAAACTGATAGGGCAATAGAGGATAAAGTAGTCGCAGATAATAATATTAGCAGACCTGCTGATCAAAAGAAGAATGTATCTATAGTTAAAACTGAGACTAGTTCGCAAGAAGTTGTTCCAACTCATTTGAGTGAAGTTGCTAGCGTTGAGCTTGTGAATGGTGATTATAACTTTACAGTTAATTCGGATTTTTCTTTTGCCAGTGCAAAAGGGAATGATTCAGGAATTACTCTTAACGAGCTTTCTGATGAAGATAACTTCTTTAGAGTCCTTGTTGTTAATGGAAAAAATCAGCTAGAAAATATCAATTTAAAATTTGAAGAAATTGCAATGTCATCTGTGATCTCTGGTTATGACGAAAGACTTGGTCTTAAAGTAACTTTTGAATTAAATGCAGACGGTAGATTATTTTACACTATTGATTCAACAAATGCAGTTAACTTTGCATTTTCAATGAAGTCTTCTGAAAAACATGAAGATAATAGAAGTCTAAGACAATTTATTGTAAATCAAATGGATGCTAAGAGATATGCAGTCGGTAAATCTGATGATGGTGAAGGTAAGGTTAAATGGTTAGGTTTGGATTTTCATCATCATATTTTTGCTTCAGTTTTTAAAGAGAAATCTGTTTCAAAATTTTATATTAAAGAATCTGGTGAATTTGTTCTTAGAACTATTGAGCCTTCAAATAATTTGAACGGTTACTTTGTCTTTGCCTTAAAAAACTATGATTACCTTGCCTCATTTAACGATCAATTGGATCTCTCTATCGATTTTGGACTATTTAGTATTTTAGCTGTTCCTATTTTAAAAGGGATGCAGTTTATTTATAAGTATGTTGGAAACTATGGTTTGGCAGTTATCATTCTAACATTTATCATTCGTTTTTTAACTTTTCCTCTTCAGTTTAAGTCTTTTAAATCGATGAAGAAGATGCAAACAGTTCAACCTGAAATTGCAAAACTAAAAGAAAAATTTAAGGACGATCCTGCTAGACAACAAAAAGAAACAATGGAGCTTTTTAAGAGGGCCGGTGCGAATCCTCTTGGTGGTTGTTTACCAATGCTTTTGCAAGTTCCAATTTTTATTGCTTTCTATCAGGCAATTAATAATTCTGTTGATTTAGTTGGTGCACCTTTTATTCTTTGGATCCATGATCTTAGTATGAAAGACCCATACTATGTACTTCCTGTTTTAATGGGTATTACGATGCTGATGCAAACGAAGTTGAACCCTTCAACTTCAGCTGATCCAAATCAAAAGAAGATTATGTACATTATGCCACTTGTTTTTTGTTTTATTATGAAAGACCTACCAGCTGGTTTAAATCTTTATTTCTGTGTTTCTAACCTTCTAGGTGTTGGACAACAGTTACTAGTTTATAAAACTATAGACTAATATGCTCTTTGATTTTGATGATAAACCTATTGTTGCTTGTTCCTCTGGAGTTTTAGAAAACACTGCAATAGGTTTGATTCGTCTTTCTGGTTTTTCTGACCTTGATTATCTTTCCAATTTTTTTAAATTTGATATCACTAAGCTTAAGCCTAATGCTGCAAAATTTTGTCAGCTAGTTTATGAAGACCAAGTTCTTGATGAAGTTGTCATAACTTTTTTTAAGGGCCCTAATTCATATAATGGAGAAAATATTCTTGAAATTTCAGCTCATGGAAATGTTTTTAATATAAAACGAATTATTTCCACTTTTGTTGGTTCAGGTTTATTTCGTATGGCAAAGAATGGTGAATTTACCTATAGAGCTCTTTTGAATAAAAAGTTAACACTCTCTCAAGTCGAGGGTCTTGATGTTCTTTTAAATGCCTCTTCTGGCCTAATGTTAGAGCAAGGATTTCAACTATTAAATGGTGACCTATTTAAGCGTTATCAGAAGCTTTATCAATCTTTTCTAAAGTTGAAGTCTTCGATTGAAATCAATATAGATTTTGCTGAAGATGTAGGGGAGGAGCAAAGTGTAAAACTTCTAAAAGAGGCGTGCACTTCCTTAGGTAAAGATATTGCTCTATTAAAACGCTCAGCCAATATTTCTAAAAAAGCATTTATGTCGCCTGATGTTATTCTTGTCGGTGAACCAAATGCTGGAAAGAGTTCTCTTTTTAATAATCTTCTCGAAGATAATAGAGCGATTGTTTCCGAAATCGCTGGAACAACCAGGGATTTCATTACTGAATATATTGAGATAGATAATAATAGTTACAAATTAATAGATACAGCTGGACTCAGAATTACAGAAGACTCAATTGAAGAAGAGGGGATTCGTCGGGCCATTTCTATTCTTAATAATTCCTTTTATAAAATTCTTATAATTGATATCACAAAAATATTAGATTTTAATTTTTCATTTTCTTCAGATGTTGAATTTGATGCTTTAGTTTTTAATCATTGTGACAAGCTTGAAGTATCGATGAATACAGATGTCTTGAGCTCTTTACCAAATTCAAAAACAGTTTTCTTTCTGAGTGTTAAAGAGAATTCAATTTATCATACTGGTCCTATGGGGGCAGTATTGCAAAGTGGTTCTATAGGACCATTTTTAAATAATGATGTTTCTGGTTCTATAGGACCAGCTGGTCTTGGTTCTATAGGAGCACTATTGATAAATGAGATCAGAGACAAATTTGAGGTTCTAAAATCATCAGACCCCGTAATAGTTGATCGTCATCGTCAGGTAATAAATGAGATTTCAGATAGTTACGATATTTTTTCAAGTAATATCAATACCTTAACAGATATGGCGATTATATCAGCTGAAAGTCATATTTTAGGTAATAAAATCAGTGAGTTAATAGGTATTGTCTCCCCAGACGACATCTTATCTAATATTTTCAGTAATTTCTGTATTGGTAAGTAAAATTTAACAATTTCAATATTTTAGTGGACTATTTTCGCTAATTCTATTATTTGTGTTCCACGTAGAACATTGTTCCATGTGGAACTTTTCAGGATTTTTATGAAATATGATGTAACCATTATTGGTGGTGGACATGCTGGACTAGAGGCAGCTTATGCTTCTGCAAGCTTAGGTCTTAATGTTTTAATATTAACAATGCCTGGCATTGGTATCGCTTCGGCGCCATGTAATCCAGCTGTCGGTGGTGTTGGAAAAGGTCAAGTTGTTAGAGAGATTGATGCGCTCGGTGGAGTGATGGGTCGTCTTGCGGATCGAAGTGCAATTCAATACAGAATTTTAAACGAGTCAAAGGGTTACGCTGTTCAGTCGACTCGTGTACAGATTGATAAAGAAATTTATTCTCGAGAGGCAGAGTTACTTGTCTCTGAAGCAGAAAATATTACTGTGGTCCGTGAGCCTGTTGATAGTGTTGTAAAGAATGAAGTAGGTGAGTTCGTTATTACAACGTCACTTGGTACAATAATTATATCATCAAAGGTTGTGGTAACAACAGGGACTTTTTTAAATGGTAGAATGCATACTGGTGAAGAACAGTCAGAAGGTGGAAGAGTTGGTTGTTTAAAAAGCAATTCTCTAAATGATGTCTTTTTGGGTGTTACTGCATTGGCAAAGAGATTTAAAACTGGAACTCCAGCTAGAATTAAAAGAGATACAATTGATTTTTCTAAAATGGAAGAACAAGAAAGTGATAATCGCACACCAAATTTTCATTTTGGTCATGATATCTACTTACGCCACGTGGAACAAGTATCTTGCCACTTAACAAAGACTAATGAGAAGACATTATCTATTATTAGAGCAAATAAAGAGCGTTCTCCTATATTCAATGGACAGATTCAAGGTGTTGGGCCGCGATATTGCCCAAGTATTGAAGATAAAGCATATCGGTATGTTGATAAAGATGTTCATCATGTCTTTGTTGAGCCTGAGAGCTTGGAACTCGATACCTTTTATCCAAATGGAGTATCGACTTCTTTGCCAAAAGAGATTCAGTTAGAATTCCTTAGGACAATTGAAGGCTTAGAAGAGTGTGAAATAGCTATTTATGGTTATGCAGTGGAGTATGATGTTGTTGATACTACAAAGTTAGATATCACACTACAATCGAATGAAGTTCCAGGCTTGTACTTTGCTGGACAAGTTAATGGTACTTCGGGCTACGAAGAAGCTGCAGGTCAGGGTCTTATTGCCGGAATTAATGCTGGCTTAGCACAATTAGGTAGGTTGCCGCTGATTCTTGATAGAGAGGTCTCTTATATTGGTGTTATGGTGGAAGATTTAGTTTCAAATAAGAGAGATGAGCCATATCGACTTTTTACAGCGAGATCAGAGAATCGATTATATGTCAGAGAAGATAATGTTTATCTAAGGATGTATCAATTTAGAAAGCAATTAGGTTTATACAACTCTCTTGATAGATATTTGGATCAATTTGTTGATATGCATGAGGTTCTCACTGAATTAGCTAGAACGTTTACATACAAAGCAAACCCAAAAAATACAGAATATTTTAAGACTTCTGGCTACGGTCCATTGAACACAAATATTAGTTTGGCTGAACTTGCCAAGAGAGCACATTTGGATCCGGTTGTTGTTCTTGCCAAAGAGTTTAGTGCTAATGGCTTAGACATAGATATTAGGGTTATTAATTGTGTTGCTATATCTATAAAATACGAAGGTTATATACAAAGATCTGATGTTGAAAATGGAAAACTTAATCGCTTAGAAAAGAAAAGAGTGGATTGGCAAAAGATAATTGACTCCTCGAATGTTTCTTATGAATGCAAGCAACGAGTAAAAGATATTAGGCCAGAAACATTTGGACAATTACAAAGAATAGTTGGAATAAGACCAGCTACCTTAGCTTATGTGGCAGGAAATTTAATATGATAGAAAATGAATTTTGTACAAAGTATCTTGATCTTCTTAACGGTGAGTATTCTGGAATTAATTTGACTCGGATAAACTCATATGATGATTTTTATAACAAGCAATATAGAGACTCCATTATTCCTTTTGAAGAATCAAAAATTCTTGAAAAAGTTTATAAGAATATAAAGATTCATATTGACGTTGGTTTTGGTGGAGGTTTCCCACTGTTGCCAATGGCGTATCATTATCCCGAGAAAAAATATCTTGGTTTTGAAGCCAGAGGAAAGAAGGCTAAGGTTGTTGGAGAGATTGCTCAGAAAATGGGAATAGACAATGTTAAAGCTTATCATCAGAGATATGAAAATGTTTATCTTGATCAAGACTGTCTAGTCTCTTTCAAGGCAGTGTCGACTTGTGAAAATTTACTTCCAGGCATTATTACAGATAAGACAGTGTATGTGTTATTTTACAAAGGTCCAAATTTTTATGAGCTTGAGGATCTTGATTGGCTTGGTAATCAGTGGGAAATTGTGGAAGAGAAGCTCATTGATATCCCTGGTACAGAAGGAAGAATGATCATTTTGTTGAAGAATAAAACTGTTCTACGTGGAACAATGATCAGAGATTTTTCAAGAAATAAAAATAAAAATATTGTCAGTCTATCTAAATTACTCTAAAAATATAGTACACACGAAAACTCGAGGGAGACATAAATGGCTAAAATCATAGCACTAATGAACCAGAAAGGTGGTGTAGGTAAGACTACAACTACTATTAATCTTGCAGCCTGCTTAGCAGTAGCTGACAAGAAGACTCTGGTAATTGACCTTGATCCACAGGGAAATGGTTCGATTAGCTTGGGTTTGGATGCATCGCAGTATAATCACTGTAATATCTATCATGCAATGATTGGCAATGTAGATATCAAAGAAGCCATCTATGAAACAGAATTACCTCATCTTCATATTTGTCCATCTGATAATAATTTATCTGGTGCAGAGATTGAATTAGTCTCTGAGTTTGCGAGAGAAGCAAAATTAAAAAATGCTTTTAGAGCAATTAGAGATTACTACGATTATATTTTAATTGATTGTCCTCCTTCACTAGGTCTTCTTACTGTTAATGCTTTGAATGCAGCTGATAGTTTCCTTGTACCAATGCAAACAGAGTACCTTGCAATGGAGGGTTTAGCTCAGTTGATAAATACTGTTAAACTAATTAAAGCAAATCTAAATCCAGATTTAGAAATGGAAGGTATTCTTCTTACTATGTTCGATAGTAGAGCTAGCCTTCATAAGCAAGTGTGTAGTGAGATTAGAAAACATTTTGGAGATAAAGTATTTGAAGCGGTTATTCCAAGAAATGTTAAACTTGCTGAGTGTCCAAGTTTTGGAAAACCAATCATTCTATACGATATTGAATCTAAAGGTAGTGAAGCATACCTAGCATTAGCTAAGGAACTTATTCTCAAGGAAAGAGAGACAGAACAACTAGATGAAGTACCAACTATACCGAGAGTTTCGGAAGTTGATCACTCAATGATGTCGAATCAAATTCAGTAAGGGGATATTTTATGGCAAAGAAAATGGCACTAGGAAAAGGGATTGCATCTCTTATTGATTCACAAGCAAGTAATCCATTCTTACAGGCAAAAAGTAAAATGGAAATGGATGCACCAATTGGTAGTGCAGAAGTTAAAGTAGAAAAGAAAGAAGATGCATCACCATATATGATAAGCGTTGATCAAATTAAAACAAATCCAAATCAACCAAGAAAAATATTTAAAGAAGAACTTCTTTTAGAATTATCAAATTCAATTAAAGAGAACGGAGTTATTCAGCCGTTAATTGTAGTTAAAACGGATGTTGGTTTTGAACTTGTTGCAGGTGAGAGAAGACTTAGAGCTTCTAAAATGGCAGGCCTTAAAGAAGTTCCTGTTGTAATTAAAAGAGCAACAGATAGAGAGAAGATGGTTATGTCCATCATCGAAAACGTTCAAAGAAGTGATTTAAACTGTGTTGAAGAAGCTTTAGCTTATTTTCAACTTATGGAAGAATTTCAATTAACACAAGAAGAAGTATCTAAGAAAGTTGCTAAGGATAGATCGACAGTTGCAAACTTTCTAAGAATTTTAAAGTTGCCTAGAGATGTAGTAGACATGCTTCAAAAAGAGTTACTTTCTTTTGGCCATGCTAAAGTATTGGCAGCAGTTAAAGAAAGAGAAGACTGCTTAAGAATAGCAAACGAAGCAATTGTAAAAAAGCTTTCTGTTCGCGAAACTGAGAAGCTTGTTAAGAGTAAGAAATCTCCAGCGAAAATGAAGGATAGTACACAAGCAAACTACTTCTCTGAAAAACTTGATGTTTACAGACAAAAACTTGAGCAAAGTACTGGTTACCACTTTGGTATCAAGGCAGATAAAAAAGGCGGAGGACAGATTGTTCTTAACTTTTCAAACGAAGCCGAGTTTAATGATTTATATGAATACTTACTAAAGTAATAAAGTGGTCCGATAGGACCACTTTTTTTATCTGGTCCTATAGAACCAAAAAAAAGGAAATACCGTGTCTACAAGTAATATGGCAGCAATTATTGAAGAGGGTTGTAAGCTAGAGGGAAATCTATCTTTTAATGGAGTCGCAAGAATAGCTGGCCTTGTTAATGGAAGTATCTTCTCAAATGACACGGTTATTATTTCTGATGCTGCAGTTGTTAATGCAGATATTATTGCTGATGTAATTTTGATTAGTGGCGTCGTAAAAGGTAATATCAAGGCATCTTCACGAGTAGAAATAATTAAACCAGCAAGATTCGAAGGAACAATCACGACACCTTCTCTTGTTGTTGAAGACGGCGTTATATTCCACGGTACAACAAAGATGCATGAAAATAATTAATGCCGCGCGCATTAGTCGTTTCATCTTGACTTAATTGCCTTTAAAGATTAGAAAATAGGAAATATATTTCAAACAATTAACTATTCAGCTTCGGAGTAAGTAATCAATGGATGCGATTCTTAATATCTTCAAATCACTAGACATCGACCAAACTTTTTTCTATCAATTTGCACTAGTTGTAGTTCTCTACGCAGTACTTAGAAGCTTGTTCTTTTCAAAGCTACAAGAAGTACTAGACTTAAGAGAAGCGAAAACTACAAAAATGGAAGACGGCGCTTTAGGAAAACTAAAGAGTGCTGAAGAATTGGCTAAAAAATACAAGACAAAAATCGACGAAGCTAAGTCAGAAGCTTTTGCAATTATTCATAAGAAGAAAGAAGAAGTTGTCGCAAGAGAAGGTAAGACTATTAAGGAACATGAGAAAGCTCTTGAACTTAAAGCTAATCAAGAAAGAAAAGAATTTGAATCTGAAATTGAAGGGAAGAAAGCTTCAATTCTTAGTCAGGCAGAATCTTTATCACAAGAACTAGTAACTAAAATTATTCAATAAGGTAGAAAAGATGAAACTAATTTCATTCCTATTATTACAACTAAGTGTATTCGCTGCAAGTGAAGGTGGACATTCAGCTGGTCATTTATCTGATCTTTTAGTTCCAGCAGTTAACTTTGCAATCGTATTTGGATTTATTGGATGGAAATTAAAAGCACCATTAAAGAAAATGTTCGATGATAATTCTGTAAAAGTTAAAGAGCTTGTAGAGCTTGCTAGCGAAAGAGATAGAGAAGCTCAAATTAAGCTTGATACTTATGAAAAGAAAATCAGTCATCTTGATTCAGAAGTAAAAACAATTATTGAAAATGCTCACAAAGATAGTGAAGCATTTGAAAAAAATCACATTGTAGAAGTTAAAGAGACAATTGTGAAATTATCAAAAGATTCTGAGCACAAAATTGAAAGTGAGAAAAACGCAATGATTAAAATGCTTAACGAAACTTTATTAGATGAAGTTATTGCAAAAGCAAAATCAAAAATTGTTGCAGACGCTAATGTTAGTAAGAAAACAACTGAGAATATACTTTCTAAATTATAGGGTTAATAAAAATGAAAGAAAAATTAGTATCAAAAGCATATGCTAAGGCAATCTTTGAATTAGGAGAAGCTTCAAAAGTTAATGTTGCTGATGAATTAACTACACTTACTGAGTTAATCAACAATAACAATAATCTTGAAAATGTTTTATTTCTTGAACTATTTACAGTTGAAGAAAAAACATCTGTTCTTGAAGCAATTATTTCAAAATTAAGCTTTAGTCCAATTACAATTTCTTTTCTTAAGTATTTAATGACTGAGAAAAGATTTTCTATTCTTCCACTTATCTTTAAAGATCTAATCGTTCTTGATGATCACAAGAAAGGATTTATGAGAGGTACAATTGAAGGCGCAGGAGATTCTCTTGATGAGGCTACTGTTGCTAAAATTAAAACTCATTTAAAGAAAGAGCTTGGATTAGAACCAGATCTTAAATATGTGAAAAACACAGCGATTACTGCTGGTGTGAGAATCACTGTTGAAGATTATCAACTAGATGCTTCTGTTGATAAACAATTACAAGATTTTAAAGAAACAATTATTAATAACTAATAAAAAACAAAAAAGTTTTTGCAACTAATACTGTAGAGGTAAGAGATGTCAATGAATCCAGAAGAGATTACAAGCATTATCAAAGAAAGAATTGCTAATTTCGAAACTCGTCTAAAAGTAGATGAAGTTGGTAACGTTCTAACTGTTGGTGATGGTGTTGCTCGTGTTTTCGGTCTTAAGAATGTTATGGCCGGTGAGCTAGTAGAATTTGAAACAGGTACAAAAGGGATGGTTCTTAACCTTGAAGCGAACAACGTTGGTATCGCTATTCTTGGGGAAGACACAGGGATTAAAGAAGGTTCGATTGTAAAAAGAACTGAAAAAATCGTTGAAGTTCCAGTAGGTGACGCTCTTCTAGGAAGAGTTGTAAACGCAATTGGACAACCAATTGATGGTCAAGGTGAAATCAAGACTGAACATACAAGAATGGTTGAGGTTAAAGCTCCAGGGATTATCGCAAGAAAATCTGTACATGAGCCACTTCAAACAGGTATTAAGGCGATCGATGCGATGATTCCAATTGGAAGAGGGCAAAGAGAGTTAATTATTGGTGATAGAAAAACAGGTAAAACAGCTGTTGCAATCGATACGATCATCAATCAAAAAGGTAAAGACGTAGTTTGTATTTACGTAGCAATTGGACAAAAGCAATCTACAGTAAGACAAGTACAACAAAAGCTTAAAGAATCAGGTGCACTTGATTATACAATCATCGTATCTGCTACAGCTTCTGCATCTGCACCGCTACAGTTCTTAGCTCCATACACTGGTTGTACAATGGGTGAGTACTATAGAGATAATGGAAAGCATGCTGTGATCGTTTATGACGATTTAACAAAGCAAGCCCAAGCATATAGACAACTTTCACTTCTTTTAAGACGTCCACCGGGACGTGAAGCATTCCCTGGGGATGTTTTCTATCTTCACTCAAGACTTCTTGAAAGAGCGGCGAAACTTTCTGACGAACTAGGAGCAGGTTCTTTAACTGCGCTTCCAGTTATTGAAACTCAAGAAGGTGACGTTTCTGCATATATTCCAACAAACGTAATTTCGATTACAGATGGACAGATCTTCTTAGAGTCTGACTTATTTAACTCTGGTGTAAGACCAGCTGTTAACGTTGGTATCTCGGTTTCACGTGTTGGTGGTTCTGCACAGATTAAAGCAATGAAGAAAGTTGCTGGTACACTAAGACTAGATCTTGCTCAGTATAGAGAGCTTGCTGGTTTTGCTCAATTTGGTTCAGACCTTGATGAAGCAACTCAAAAGCAACTTTCAAAGGGTGAAAGACTTGTTGAGCTTCTTAAGCAAGCACAATATTCTCCAGTAGATGTTATTGATCAAACGATTGCTATCTTTGCTGGTACTAATGGTCTTCTAGATCCAGTTCCTGTTGCGAGCATCAGAGATTGTGAAAAAGATCTTTTAGAACACCTTAATACAACTCATTCAGCAATGATGACTGAAATTAGAAATGCAAAAGAAGTTTCTGGTGACAATGCAAATAAAATAACTGCAATCATCAAAGAATTTGTTGCTAATAAAAAATACTAATTTTTAAGTAAGGGCGAATTAAAATTCGCCCATTATGTTGAGGGGCCGTATGGCAAATGTTAAGGAACTAAAAAAGAGAATTAAAAGTACTAAAGGTACTTTGAAAATCACTTCAGCGATGAAGCTGGTTTCGGCTGCTAAACTCAATAGAGCTCAGCAAGCAATACAAAGTTCTCGTCCTTTTGCTACTGAATTAGAAGACTCTATTAAGACAATCTCTGCTTTAGTACAAAATTACTCACATAAATATTTAGAGAATAATGAAAGCAAGTACGAAGTACTTTTAGTTATTTCTTCTGATAAAGGTCTTTGTGGTGGTTACAACGGTAACCTCGCGAAGCCAGTTAGAGAGTTTTGTAAAGAAAGAGGGGAGAACTTAAAAGTTTTCTTTATCGGTAAAAAAGTTAGAGAAATAATTCAAAAAGAAGTTAACGTTGGTAAGACTTTTACATTCAAAAAGAATGAGCCTACTTTTGACGAAGTTCAAAAGGTAGGTAAGGAACTAGCTGAACTCTTCACTTCAGGTGAAGTAGGTAAAGTTCATGTTGCATATAACGTTTTTGAATCTGCAATTTCTACAATTCCAACTATCAAGCAAGTTCTTCCAATGACTATGGATAATACTGTTAAAGAAGAACTGAAAGAAAAATTTCCATTTGATTTTAAATACGATCCATCGCCAGAGGTTATTCTTGATGAGTTGATCCCAGAAGCGTACACAAGTGCACTTTGGACTGCTCAATTAGATGCAATCGCTGCTGAGTATGGTTCACGTATGACTGCAATGGATAATGCGGTAAGAAACTGTAAAGATGCAATTAGAACATTAACTTTAAAAATGAACAAATTGAGACAAGCTGCTATTACAACTGAACTAATTGAAGTTGTATCTGGTGCTGAGTCACTCAATGGTTAAGGAGCAAAATAAAATGTCTGAATCTAGAGGTGTAATTCGTCAGGTTATGGGGCCAGTTGTTGACGTTGAGTTTGCTGATGGTAAACTTCCAGCGATCTTTAACGCTCTAACGGTTACTAATAAAACTATCAATGACCAAGAAAATAATCTTGTTCTTGAAGTTGCTACTCACTTAGGTGACAACGTAGTAAGAACTATTGCTATGGACTCTTCTGAAGGTCTATCAAGAGGTCTAGTCGTTACTGATACAGGTGCAACAATTCAAGCACCAGTTGGTAGAGAGTGTCTTGGACGTATCATTAACGTAATTGGGCAACCAGTTGATGAAGCAGGTCCACTTGAAAGTAAAAAATCATATTCAATCCATAGAGAGCCACCAAGTTTTGAAAATCAATCAACAAAACTTGAGCCATTCTATACAGGGATTAAAGTTATTGACCTTCTTGCTCCATACCTAAAGGGTGGAAAGATTGGTCTATTTGGTGGTGCTGGTGTTGGTAAAACAGTTCTAATTATGGAACTTATTAACAATATTGCAACTCACCATGGTGGTTTCTCTGTTTTCGCTGGTGTTGGTGAAAGAACAAGAGAAGGGAACGATCTTTATCACGAGATGAGAGATTCTGGTGTTATCGAGAAAACTGCTCTGGTATACGGACAGATGAATGAGCCACCAGGAGCAAGAGCTAGAGTAGCACTTACTGGTCTTTCAATTGCTGAGTACTTTAGAGATGAAGAAAAACAAGACGTACTTTTCTTTGTTGATAATATTTTCCGTTTTACTCAAGCTGGTTCTGAAGTATCTGCACTTCTTGGACGTATTCCATCTGCCGTTGGTTACCAACCAACTCTTGGTACAGAAATGGGTGCGATGCAAGAGCGTATTACTTCAACAAAAGATGGATCAATTACTTCAATCCAGGCCGTTTACGTACCTGCAGATGATTATACAGATCCGGCTCCTGCAACAACATTTGCTCACTTAGATGCAACGACTGAACTTTCAAGATCGATTGCTGAAAAAGGTATTTACCCTGCGGTAGATCCACTTTCATCATCATCTACAATTCTTTCGCCAGCAATTCTTGGAGAAGAGCACTATAATACTGCTAGAGCGGTTCAGGCTATTCTACAAAAATATAAAGAACTTCAAGATATTATCGCGATTCTTGGTATGGACGAACTTTCAGAAAATGATAAGAAACTAGTTGGTAGAGCAAGAAAGATTGAGAAATTCCTTTCTCAACCATTCTTCGTTGCTGAGCAGTTTACTGGTATTAAAGGACAATTCGTACAAATCGAAGATACAATTAAAGCATTTAATTCTATCTTAAATGGTGAGTGTGATGCAGTTCCTGAGCAAGCTTTCTACTTAGTAGGAGACCTGAAAATGGTTTACGAAAAGTGGGATAAAATGAAAGCAGACTCTAAAAACTAATTGAGGCGAATATGAATAACTTCACTGTTGATATATTAACACCAAGTAAAGTGGTAGTAAGTAACGCTCCTGCAGAGGACGTTCTTATTCCAACTCTACGTGGACAGATCGAAGTTAAGAAGGATCATACTCATATCGTTGAAAAACTAAATACAGGAATAATTTCTATATTTGGTGGAGCTGACGATCCAGATAGACACTTTTTTGTTTCTACCGGAGTTTGTAAGGTTCTTAATAACAAGATCACTATCCTGGCTAACACTTCTGAAGAAGATTTAGAAGTCGATGCAGAAAGAGCAGAGCTTGCACTTAATCATGCAAATGAGAAATTAGCAGGAACTTTGTCTGATGATGAAATTGAAAAGTTTCGCCGTAAAGCAGAGAGATCAGCTCTTAGAATTCAATTAGCAAAAACAGCTAAGAAATAAATAAAAAGGGGACTTAAATAGTCCCCTTTTTTTATAGGCATTTATTTCCCATCCCTTTATCCAAAGCACACTACATAAGACAATAGAAGCATGTTATTAAAGCTTCTTTCTATATTTATTTTCAGTACTTTAGTGTGTTTCGCGAATGACTTTTCTGATACGCATATTAGTGAAATCTACCCATATAAAATCACACCAAAATTTCAACAGATTGATTGGACTAAAGTATTAAGCAAAAGCACAAGTAAGAAGGATGAGCTTACAACAAAGGCTTCAGCAGTTAAGAAAGTAGAGAGTAAGGTAAACGATGATCTTGTCTTCTTTAGTTATGATACGCCGAAGAAAGAAGTGAAAGTTAAAAAAGAAGCTCCACCAATCGTGAAGATAGATGTATCAAAGCTTGCGAAGAAGAATATTCCAAAATTTGATAATGTAGACTTTAGTCAGTTTATATCATCTTCAGCGAGAAGAAGTATCGAAAGCTTTTTTGAAATAAAAACTACAATGATTTCAAAGAATGGACTTGAGAAAAAAAATATTACTGACTTCGACCTTGTGCCTAACTATGATACAAATCAAATATTTACTGATAGTGGTACAGGCACTCTGAAAATCCCTATCGCAAGCGATGAGTTTTATTATAATTTCAAGGGATCTTTAGCTGCTAGAAATATCATGCGAACAAATTTTGAGTTAGCTGTTAAAAAAGATGATCTTTTTAATATTCCTGTTTTTGAAGAATCTACATTTGATATAATTGTCAGAAAATATATACAGAATGAAGAGTACGGATCATACCTTTTAGTCGACTTAGGTTCAGAAATTGATTCAACAGATATCGATGGAAAATATAAAAAGAAGATCTATCTTGATCATAAATTAAAAGAAGCAAGAGTCGATACAGAGTATCAGTATGAGCTCTATATCGATGTTGAGCCAGGTAATACACTAATAAAATATATGGATATGAAAGGTGAAGTCTCGGAGAAGATCATACATCTTGTTCGAGGTGAAGTTACTTATGATGAAACAAATTTTCATTCGAAAGAATACTTTGAGTTTGAACTTGTCGAAGAAAACCTTCTTTCTAAGAAAACATTACCAGTTGAAATCGATGATAAGAAAATCAAATTTTTCAATACGAATATAAATTCAACTAAGATTGGACTGAATCGATATAAACTTAAAATACCACGTAGAGATTATGCGTTTCGAAGATATTTAGAAATATATTACGGACAAAAAATATTTGTCGGCATTGGTGAGAGTTCTCGTATTAAGTTGCCCGGAGAAGATTTTATCCCGTATTTAAAAAATATATTGGGTATTGATGAAAATACAAGGGCTTGCTTCGTTCAGATAAATCTCAAAAATGCATTGAAAGATTTTAGTGCTCAGGTGACTTCGACAAGAGAAACAGGGTCATATGATATCTATTATATGGATAAAGATGGAACACTTTCAAAAGAATTAACAGGGCTTACTGAAAAAGTATTCATCTATAGCAATGACTATGGAGTGATCAATATGAAATTAAAAGATATTAATAACAACACAAAATATTATCAAAGCTTTTGTACAGATTCACTGTACTTGATAGAGCACATTTAGGAGAGAAAGATGAAAAAATTACTATTAGCAATGATTATCACTGTTAGTGCGAGTGCTGGCCTGTTAGTTGAGCCATACCTTGGTTATGAAATTGGATCGGGAGAAGCAGGTTCAACAGACTATACATTTAATACTTCAGTTCTCGGTGGTCGTGTTGGATATACAATGCTTGGACTAATGGGTGGTATCGATTATTCATTAGGAATGGAAAGTGATTTAGAGGGGAAAACAGGTGGTGTTACTGGTAAAACAAAATATTCACAAGACAGTCTTGGACTTTTTGTAGGGTATGAACTACCAATTCTTCTTAGAGCTTGGGCGACTTACTATTTAAGTACAAATCTAGAGAGACAAGAAGGTACTGATAAAGGAAAAGAATACAGTGGAGACGGACTTGGACTTGGAGTTGGTTTTACTGGATTACCATTTGTATCACTAAATCTTGAATATAGAATGATGTCTTATGATGAGTACGATGGAAATGCATTAGCAAACAAAATTGATATGAATTTTGTTATGGTCGGTGTAAGTTTACCACTAGACCTTTAGTATGAGTGAGAAGACTGGGGAAACCCAGTCTATGCTTCGAATTCATGATTTCTGAAAATTTCTAACGTACGTTTGTAGCCTGCCTTAACCATGAGAGATGTTCTCTTTGGATCAAGTGAAAATGAATTAGTGAAGAAAATATCAAAATGCTCATGCTTAGGATAAATATCAATTAAGTGCACATTAGGATTGAAGTTTAACTTACGTTCAAGGATAGCACCAATTTGACGTCGATGTTTTTCATCAAATTTATGAGTTTTCATATAACTATTCACAGTATTGACAATATCTTCAGCAGCGAGACGTCTTGCACGCGAGCCTACAATTTTCTTTTGGATCATTAAGTAAATGGCCTGAACGCAGATTGCCGGAAGTCCATAATTAATAAGAGAACCAATTTCATCTTGATAGTGGTAAGGAGTGTGCGTCCAGCTTGAAATAATAAAATCGCAATTATTATCACTTGCGACGTGAGTCGAAAGTGTTTCGCGAATTTCTCCATCGATATAATAGTCAGTCTTACCGGTATAGGTATTTACGACAGGATAAGGTGAGTAAAAGGGCGGAACACTCATGCTCGCAGTTACAGCTTCGGCAATAGGTATGCCTGTGTAGTAGTGAGCTGTGGAGTCGTGACCGGGTGTTGGATAATTATATTTTGAAAAAATAACTTTTCTTGAATGATCGAGCTGCGTAGCAACGACAAAGAGGTCAGCATCAAGATCAGCGAAGTCATTTGATTTAATTATGTTTGTATTAATATAGTCGTGTAAACCTTGTGTAGAAAAAATTCCAGAGATACCAAGTACTGGACTTAGTAACTTCCTCACCATTAAAGGAAGGCCTTCGAAAGGGTCGTAATTAGATTTTTTAACTTTATTATGTGGCTTCTTTAGTGAGAGCATATCTTTATAACCAATAGGCTTAAGTAATGAATCCTTTCTTTGGATAAAAGATTCAATTACATCTGTAGGGCTATACCCGCTAGCTAGATAAAGAGAAATAAGAGCACCAGCACTTGAGCCAACATAGGTTGATATTTCATAGTCAGGCTCAGGAGCGCTGTGATTGTTTTTAAGAGTAAAGCCAAGTTCTTCAAGGGCCCAGGCAACACCTAAGTGCCAAGCTGCAGCCTTTACAACACCACCCGAGAGTACGAGGGCAGACTTCTTATTCTTAAAGTTGGAGATGTCGATTCTATTCATAAAAAAATTATAGCACATCGTTGAAAAAAGGGATAAATTTTGGCAAACAAAGAACAAAGATGTAAAATTACACAATGAATTGGGTAACAATAACTGAGTATTCTGCTCATAAAAATTTATCAATATCTACAATTCGTAGATATATAAAACAAAATAAAATTGAATCTAAATTTAGTGATGGGAAATATTATATTTGGAGTGATACAAACTCAAATGATGTTAAAATAATAGCACCATCATTCTACGAAAATGAAATCTCTACATTAAAGCTTAAGTTAAAGCAACTTGAGGAAGAGAATAATGAGTATAAGATGTTAGTAAAACTTTATGAAAGTGAGAAACGAATTGAAGAACTACCTCAATTACCTATGTAAAATAATCATTACGCTAAATTTAGTGAGCATTGTCTATGCAGAACCCAGTATGAGGAAATGCATGATTCTTCCAGTGAAAGATTCAGTTGGTGGAGCTATTGGATTTAAAGTTTATGATCTCGTCGAGAGATATTTGAAAGCATCGAAGTGGTGTTACTATCAATCAAATTCTGAAATTATAAATATACTCACAAATTACAAAAATACCCTTGATCAAGCTTTAAATAATCCTGATGTATTAAAAATTGTCTCTGAGAAGACACAAGCTGGAAGCTTAATAAAAATCAAGTTAGATAGTATGGCCAAAGGAATGACTATAGAGGTCACTGTGATTGGTCCTAATGGTAAGGATATTTATTTTAATCAAACGACCTCAATTGAAAGTGATGAAGTCGAAGTAATGGCACAAACTGTTAATAATTGGCTTGATGTTTATGAAAAAAATATTCCTTACGATGCGCGAGTTATTGGTGTTCTTGGTACGCAGTTTACAATTGATCTTGGTCAGCAGGCGGGTATTTATAATGGTTACGAGATTCGTGTAGTCAGACCTGTAAAAAAACAAAAGCATCCTTTGTTAAAGGAAATTGTAGAATGGAGAACAATGCCAATCGCTACAGGGAAAATATTTCATGTTGGACAATCACAAGCTCAAGCAAAAATTTTAAAGTATGAGAGAGAAACACTTGTCCAAACTGATGACTGGATTTTAATTTCAAAAAATACAGCAGATGTGAAACAAAACGAATCGCTTGAATATGGGGTACAAATTAAACCTGAAGATGATAGCAGTAGCTTTGGTAAATTAGGATTTATTGCTGGATACATTAACTTGGGCTCTGGATCTGCAAGGGTAGATACTCAAGCTAGTGGTAAAGAAATCGGTGGCCTTAATATTGGTGTTGGACTTGCAGCTGAAATCTGGGCAACAAGAAACTACTGGGCAGGACTTGAAATTGATAAGCATTTTGGGAGTCATTCAAAAGTTGAAGGTAATTTTACAAGCGACTCAAATTCACTTAGTTTTTCAAAATTTAAATTGAAGGTTGGATATCGTTATCTTCCCCTTGGCTTTTTCTATGGTCCTCAGTTAGATGCTTATATGGGGTATGGCTCATATACCTATGGTTATGATAACAAAGTTGCAGATGGAATTACAGAAACTGTATACAATGGTTTATTCCTTGGGGGGAAAGGTTCGATGCCAATAATTAAGGATGTGAGAGCACATCTTTTAATCGAATTTATGCTTAGTCCTGGTTATGAAGAAACGTTGAAGATATACGGCGAAGCAGATACAGTTAAGAGTTTTACGCTAGAAATCGGTGGGAGTTATCAGTATAGTCCTAATACAGCTTTTGTTGGGGCAATGGAATATATTTCGAATTCTGCAGAATTTGAGAGTTCTAATACAATCGTAAAACATAAAAATTTAAACTTTAAATTTGGGGCAAGTTTTAATTATTAATATGAAAAAGATAAAAGAATTAGAAGAAAGTATAAAATATCATAAAGCACTATATTACGCAGGGAAGCCTAAGATATCAGATTTTGAATATGATAAACTTGAAGAGGAACTGCAGTCTCTATCACCAAATAACCCTGTCCTAAATTTAATTGGGGCAGAAGTTACATCAGAAAATAAAATAAAGCACGATTCAAAAATGCTTTCACTAGGAAAAACATATCGAGAAGATGAGTTACTAAAGTGGGCCGAGGGCAATGATGTCATTTGTATTTATAAAGTCGATGGTGTTAGCTGTTCCTTGATTTATGAAGATGGTAAATTGCTATTTGCTAAAACTCGTGGAGATGGTCAGTTTGGTGAAAATATAACTTCCAAAGCACTCTGGATAAAAGATATACCTTCAACAATTGCCGTCAAAGATAGAGTTGAAATCCGTGGTGAAATGTACTGTAACGAAGAATCATTTATTAAATTAAGTGAAGAAATGATTTCGATGAATTTGGATAGACCGTCATCGCAACGAAATATTGTTGCAGGCCTTGTTGGTCGAAAAGAGAATATTAGTCTTTGCAAGCATTTATCTTTTGCGGCATTCGATGTTATTGGATTAGATGTGAAAGAAGAGTTAGAGAAGTACAAATTCTTAAAAAGTAATGCTTTTAGTGCACTCACAATTTCACATCCAAAAACAAAAAAAGATTATCAAGGTCTCATTGAAGAAGCTAAAGAGTTTATGAGTGAAGGTGATTTCCTAATTGATGGACTTGTATTCGTATTTAACAATATAGGACTCCAAAATGAATTAGGAGAAACTGCACATCATCCTCGCTATAAAATGGCGTTCAAATTTCAAGGTGAAACAAAACAAACAAAATTATTAGATATTACATGGCAAGTATCAAGAAATGGATATCTAACTCCTGTTGGAGAAGTAGAACCCGTTGAGATCAGCAATGCAGTTGTATCACGTGTTACATTGCATAATTATGGAATAGTTAAATCTAATAATCTCAAAAAAAATGATGTCATTGAAATAGTGAGATCTGGTGAGGTCATACCAAAATTTTTACAAGTACTAGAACCAAGTAGTGAAACATTTTGTGTTCCAACAGAATGTCCATCTTGTCATCAACCAGTTTATGCTGAAGAGATTAGACTTGTTTGTAAAAATACGAAATGCCCTGCTCAAATCAAGGAAATTATCCTTAACTTTATACAAAAAATAGGAATAGAGGCACTGAGCTCTAAGCGACTGGATGAAATATTAAGACAAGAAATGATTAGTGGAATCGAAGATTTATATAAACTTGAGATTAATGATTTTTTAAAACTTGAAAAAGTTAAAGATAAGCTTGCTCAAAAGTTTTACGACGAAATTCAAAAATCAAAAAATACAAATCTAATAATTTTTCTCTCTAGTCTTGGAATATCTGGTGGAGCAATTAACAAATGTGAAAAAGTTGTTAGTTCAGGATATTCAACAATAGAAAAGATAGTCAATCTTAGTGTAGAAGATCTTGTTGCAATTGAGGGGTTTGCTGAGAAGTCTGCAACCGAATTTATTCAATCATTAAATAGTAAAAAAGATTTAATTCAAAATTTACTTTCACTGGGCTTTAAATTTGATGAAATAGAAGAAAATGATGAAAATGGACCTCTAAAGGATTTGAAGGTCTGTATCACAGGATCATTGTCACAGAAAAGATCATTAGTAGAAGAAAAAATAAAAAAACTTGGTGGAAGTTGTGTTGGTTCTGTTTCTAAAAACACAAGTATATTATTAACGAATGAAACAGAAGCTACAAGTTCAAAATATAAAAAGGCGATCGAGCTCGGTATTAGAATCATAAGCGAGGAGGATCTTTTTAAATTTTAATAGGGGATAGATGGCTAAATTAAAAACTCATTTTCAATGTAATAAATGTGGTTACCAAACATTTTCTTGGCAAGGACGATGTCCTGAGTGTGGTCAGTGGAATAGTATTCAAGAACTTAAAATCGAATTAAATACAGTTAATCCAGAATATGAAGTTTATAAACTTTCAGATATAAAATATTTAGAATCTATAAAAGTAAAGACAGGACTTGATCAGGTCGATATTACGTTAGATGGAGGTCTAACAAGAGGATCACTGATTCTACTAAGTGGGGAACCTGGTGTTGGTAAGTCAACTCTACTACTTAAATTAATGAGCTCCCTATCTACAGTAACAAATCAAAATACATTATATATCACAGGTGAAGAAAGTTGTGAGCAGCTAGGTGCTCGGGCTAAGAGATTAAGATTATCTAATGAAAAAGTTTATCTTATGAATGAATCTAAATTATCTAATATCATTTATGCCATCGATTCAATTAAGCCAGAATTTATCGTTATTGATTCCATACAAACAATATCTTCTCAAGAAATTTCTGCGGCGTCAGGTACTGCATCACAGATTAGGGAAATCACATCTGAGCTAATGAGTTATATCAAGAGTAAGAAGGTGACTTGTATACTTGTTGGCCATATAACGAAAGATGGATCAATTGCAGGACCAAAATTACTAGAGCATATGGTTGATGTTGTCGTTAATCTTGAAAAGAATATGGATGATAAATTGCGTATACTTCGAACACAAAAAAATCGTTTTGGACGAGTCCATGAAATAGGGATATTCGAAATGAGTGAAACAGGATTAATCGAAATACAAGATCGCTTTATTGATAGAGTCTTTAGTGTAGATAGTGGGGAAGTAATAGGAAGAAGCTATTGTTGCATAAATGACGGTGGAAGAAATGTACTTATAGAAGTTGAGGCACTTGTTGTAAAAAATAATCTTGGTAATTCAAAACGAGTAGCACGAGGAATCGATACGAGTAAGTTTGCGATATTGTTGGCAGTCATCGAAAAGTATTTGAAAGTTCAGTTGAGGGATTATGATATCTATTTAGAAGTAAAAGGACTTACAGGGAAATATGATGAGGAGATCGATCTAGCTACAATAGCAGCAATTTTAAGCTCACTTAACAATAGAAAGAATGAAAATTTGAGCTTGTATCAGGGACAAGTTAGCTTAAATGGGGAAGTGAAATCAAGAGGGACAATAGAAAATTATTCAAGATTTACTAAAATATTCACATCAGTGAAAAATGCTAGTGCCTACGGTAATTATGCGACAGTAGGCTTATTCAATATAAAAGATCTGAAAAATTATTTTCCAAACCGACCAGAAAGATTGAGTCCTATCGAGTCATCATCAAAAGTTAAATCTTTTTGAGCAATTACCTCGACTCGAATAGATGACCAACTTTTTCCAACTTTTGCGACAACGAATTTTCGATCAGGTACATTATTTCTATTGTAAACAATATATGATACATCGCCATCAATCATGCTGTTTCCATCATTTCCACGAATTCCTAGTTGTGTATCACGGGCTATTTTTGAAGAGATAACACTGCCATAGCCTTCGACAGTGAATCTATCACCTTCATATCGTACGCCAGCGTCGTAAAGTGTCCTAATGGGCACAATCCCTGAATCTTTCTCACCATCTTTTTCTGTATTCTTAGCATGATCTAGATAATTATATGTTTGTGAAGCATTCATCCAAGCAGTAATATTATCATTCTTAATTATAGCGCCGGCACCTAATGAACCAGACATTCTCTTTCCTTCAGATTTTCCTTTTGAGATTCCAAGTTCACTATCGGCCATGTAAACATCCATATCAGTTGCTATTTTAGGCTTGAAAATAAATTCTGTGTCACCAACTTTTGCAACAGTAAAATTTGGCGCAATATGATTATCGAAACTAACAAATACAATATTTTGTTTTAATACTTCTGTTAAATCTCTGTTTAAAGTCTCCTCTCTTGTGCTTTCTGCATATGCGATACCAGCTGACATATAGACAGATTCTTGTGGGTCGCCTGAGCGATAATAAATACCACCACCCTGAACCTCTTCACCTATGTCAGTTTGAGTCTTGAACATGTTGATATTCCAATTATTGTACGCTAATTCAATCTTTAGTTCGTCAGGGATATAGGCTGGCTTATCAGACTTTCCTCCAGCTGCAAGCTTTAAAACGTCACCTAGTTGTGAGATTCCAACGTCTAATACATCCCCTGTCTCACTATCATAAACTTGATGATATAAACCAGTATTGACAATATCGGGGTGAACGCTAGTAGCAAAAACACCGTTGTCTTTATTGCTATAAAGTTCACGCCAATTAATAGTGTATAAGTTTCCCTCGTTATCATAAATAGAGGTTACTTGATGTCCAGCATCTAAAGTGTCGTATGAGTCGATACGCATTTGGCTTGATGGAATTCCACAAGAAGATAAGAAATGTGCAATTGTTGTTGAAGCATCACGACAGACACCACTTGCTTTTCCTGCTCTGAGGCCTTGCCATTGTTCTTCTGGTTTTACGACGGCTCCACCTGAAGAACCTGCACGATTATAGTCATAGATACTAGCAAGTCGACCACCAAGAGCTCCTCCAAGACGCAGTTTTTCTTGGAATGAGGTTCCTTCACACATTTTTTTTATAGCTTCACGGCGATCTTCATATGAGTCAAACTTTCCATAAATGATAGTATTCAATTTTGAATTAACTTCATTAGTATTGTGATCAGTAATAAATTCCTTCTCAAGACGTTTTGATTTTGGCATCGTAACAGAGTATTGAACTTTAACTTTCCATGCACCTTCGCCCTTGAGGATGACAGTAGGCTTGTCTTCAATTTTTGAAACTGCTTCTGAAGGATTACATTTTACTTTTTCTTCTATAGGTTCCTGTAGAGAAGGATCATTTGTCGATATGACTATTACCTTCGCGAGGTCTTCAATTTCTTTTGGAATTTCAGATGAAAGTGTTGATAATGAAAGTAGTGTCGTCAGTATTAGTTTTCTCTTCATAATGATCTATCGGAAAAGAAGCTTAAAAACTGAACGTCTTCAATATAGTTTTTTTAGCAACACAGACCACATCTGCTTTTTGTGATGGTAATACTCTATGAAATCAATGTCTTGGGTTTCGGGGTGGAATGTGCGATCCTCTGACCAAATACCTTGAAGCTTTGATATGCTAGTGACCCCAACACCGATTGCAGCAGCAAGAGCGGCACCATAGGCCGTAGTCTCAATAACATTAGGTCTTACAATATCTATTAAAGAAAAATTGGATTGAATTTCTAAGAGTAGATTATTTGCAACAGCACCACCATCTACTTTTAGCGATAATATTTCAGTTCCAAGGTCGTTCTTCATTGCCATCAGAAGATCATTTATTGAAAGTGCGATACCTTCAAGTGCTGCACGAGATATTTCAGCTTTACCGGAGTCTCTTGAGAGACCAAGTATTGCAGCTTTTGCATTTGATATCCAATAAGGAGAGCCAATACCCGTGAAAAAAGGCATGAAGTAAATGTCTCGAACTCGATCAAGGTTTTCGATAGATTTCGCAAGATCTTCAATTTGATGTGCAGATTTAAAGAAATTCAAATTATCACGTAGCCATTGTACACATGCGCCGGCAATGTAGCTGCTACCTTCAAGGGCATACATGACTTTATCGTTATATTTATATGCAACGGTTGTTAGTAATCCATTGTTAGAGTAAACCTTTTCAGAACCAGTATTGAGAAGCATAAAAGCACCAGTACCATAAGTGCATTTACTTTGCCCTTTTTCAAAGCATGCTTGTCCAAAAAGTGCAGCTTGTTGATCACCTAGTATTCCTGTAATTGGGATACCATCTGGAAGGAAGTTTAGACCTCTAGTGAAACCAAAGCTTCCTATAGAGTCTTTAATACTAGGTAGAAGTTGTCTTGAGATATTAAAAATCTTAAGCAGACGATCATCCCATTCCAGAGTATCAAGAGACATTAAAAGTGTTCGTGATGCATTTGTAACATCAGTGTGGAAAGAATCCCCTGATGTTAATTTGTATAGAAGATAAGTATCTATCGTTCCAAAGTGGAGATTGTCTTTTTTTGAAGCTTCGATTACAGCTTGATTATTATCTAAAAGCCAACGCATTTTTGTTGCTGAGAAATACGAATCAAGTGGAAGACCTGTAAGTTCTTTGATGAATTTCTTATGACCTTGCTCTTTTAATTCATTACAATAAGACTCTGTACGTCGATCCTGCCAAACGATGGCATTGGCAAGTGGTGTCCCGGCCTTATTAAAGGCACAAGTTGTTTCACGTTGATTAGTTATTCCAATTGATGAAATTGAAGTAGGTTCAATATTATTTTTGTTGAGAATTTTTGTAATCGTCGCTTGTGTTGATTCCCAAATTGAATTCAAATTATGTTCAACGTAGCCTGATTTTGGATATATTTGTTCGTGCTCTTGATTGATTTTATCAACGATAGTGAACGACTTTGTTTCGATAAGTACAGCAGTTGTTCCAGTTGTGCCTTGATCAATTGAGAGAATATACATATGAGCTCCGTTATTCGATGACAGAATCTGTTGGTCTGGCGATGACTTGTAAAAGAGAAGCCCATCTTGAACCAATATTTACACCGACATTTTTTACTAAAATAAAAGAAAGAGAAAGCATGATAAGGAATAAGAACAAGAACTCGATTAGAGCCTGTCCATCTTCATCTTTTACAAACGACTTAAAAGAAGTTAGTATCCTTATATAAATACTTTGGTACTTTTTGCTGTGTTCCATGAGTAGTTTTTTACCTTTATACTATATGTTAGTAGGTAGGTTGCAATGCAAACAACAAAGAAATTTTTTCCATTTAATATCGTAGTAATTATCTCAGTTATTTTACTGGGAGTATTCATTATTCCACAATATGATTTTTTATTTGCTAAAAAGAGTGAAAATATTTCTAAAGAATTTAAGCATTATGAATCAATGCTTTCAACACTCGAATTTAAAAAAGATGATGGGACTTCAATTGACAACTCTAAATTACAAAAGGGCTTCGTTATTGTAAATTTTTGGGCCAGCTGGTGTCAGCCATGTCTCGAAGAATTTCCATCACTAGTATCACTTAGAAAGAAATATGATATTGATAAATTAAAAATTATCGCTATCAACTCTGATGAAGCTGGTGACTTGTCATCTGTTAAGAAAACAAAAGATAAGTACAAGCTGAATTTTGATATTGTTCTAGATTCTAAAGGTACTCTTACAGACAAATACATGGTATCGACAATTCCAGTATCGATCATTTATCATAATGGCAAAGTTATCGAAGTATCAAAAGGCTCGAAGGATTTTCTTGCTGAAGAGTTCTTAGAAAAAATAAACTCTCTATAGCTTAGAAATTGAAAAATTTCGTCCCCAGTTGTAACTAATCTCACTAATACTATTTACATTAAAGAAGGAGAACCTAGGTTTTAGGCCTTCAATAATAGCTCCTTGCGATCTTAGTCCAAGTGCATGTGCTGCATTCAAGGTAATGCTGGCCCACATCTGCGCTGAATTTAGAGGATACATTGGAGCGCTTAGAGATGCTACGAAAATGACATTGTCAAAGTGGCATGAGCCAGGATTATAGTCAGAAGCAATTGAAAGTTTGCATCCGGCATCAAGCATTTTTTTAGCATTGGCCTGTGGTTTACCAAGGAAGAAACCTGTTCCTGGTAATACAGTTGCTACAGTTGATGATCTTGCTAAGTCTTTGATACCAAGGTCACCAGTGCAAAGAAGATGGTCTGCACTTAAGGCACTATATTTAACGGCGATACTTGCACCACCATTGTCATTGAATTCATCAGCATGAATTTTACATGGGATATTTAATTGAGAAGATTCTTTAAAAAGTTTCTCAGTATCACTCTCATCAAAATAACCTTCCTCATGAAAAATATCGACAGCATCAATAATATTTAAAGGAGATAAATCTCTTAGTAAGGGTAGAACAACTTGGGTGAGATATTCTCGGGAAGATATAAAATTCTTTGGTACAGCATGTGCAGCAAGAAAAGTATTGAAAATTTGAACTCGTGGATGGAAGTGATTCTTGAGTTGGTCGATTATTTTAGCAGCCCTCATTTCTCCATCATAGGTTAGGGAGTAGCCACTTTTAATTTCGATTGTACCAACTCCATATGAGTTAATACGTTCGATGCGTTCAACTGCTAGATCGAATAGTTCTTGATCTGTGGCTTTATTTGTCTCATTCATTGTGTAGAGAATACCACCACCAGCATTAGCAATAGCTTGGTAGTCTGCTCCATCAAGGCGCATTTTATATTCATTCGCGCGATTTCCACCAAAAATAATATGAGTATGTGAATCAACGAGTTCTGGAGTAACAACTATATTAGAACAATCGATACGTGTGTTAACATTATTATACTGTGTAGGAATATCATTTGTATTTCCTACCCAGAGAATATTACTATCGTCAAAAATAACAGCAGCATCACTTATGATGGATAAGTCTTGTGGTGTAAGATTACGTCCATCTTTAGAGTGAGCAGAGCTTAAAGTTAAGAGTTCAGAAATATTCTCAAGTATTTTCATTAGTTGAGTTCACCAATACTTTTTTCAACAATAGTTAGAAGTTCGTTATTGTTGATAAGTGCTTCAATATTGTTCATATCTTTATAAAATATTCTATCGTCTTCAATCATTGGAACCGTTTTTCTAACATGAGCAATGAGAGCTTCAATTGGAGGCGAAGACTTAAGTGGTCTTAAGAGATCAATTGCTTGTGTATTACATAAGAATTCAATAGAAAGACATTTTGTTAAATTGTCTAAAACTTCATGTAGTTTTCTTCCGGCGGTAACACCCATTGAAACGTGATCTTCTTTATCAGTCGAAGTCGGTACAGAGTCTACACTCGCAGGGTGACAAAGATATTTATTTTCAGAAGTTAGAGCAGCAGCAGTAACATGAGCAATCATAAGACCACTGTTAAGACCAGAATTTGGAGTAAGGAAAGCCGGAAGATCTGAGAATGTTGGATTCATCATCTTTTCAACACGGCGTTCACTAATATTACAAAGTTCAGCTAGACCTATCGCAAGATAATCCATTGCCATCGCTATTGCTTCCCCATGGAAATTACCACCAGAAATAACTTGATCCTCGTTTACAAAAATAAGAGGGTTATCAGTAACAGCATTGAGTTCGATTCCAATTACTTCACGTGAGTGAGCTAGCGTTTGGCGACAGGCACCGTGTACTTGAGGAACACACCTTAAAGAATATGGATCTTGAACTTTTCCACAATCTGGATGTGAATGTAAAATCCCGCTTTCTTCTAGTAGTTTGTTCAAGTTGATTGCAGAGGCAAGTTGACCAGGATGTGGTTTAAGGCTATGGATTTTGTAATCATAAGCTGCAGAAGTTCCACGTACACCTTCAAGAGTACAGGCCGCAGCGATGTCAGCAAGTTTCACAAGACGCTCTGATTTATAGACAGCCAGTGCTCCGAGTGCGGCCATGACAGCTGTTCCATTAATTAATGCCAAACCATCTTTTGGGCCAAGAACAACGGGCTTTTTTCCTATTTGATGAATAGCAAAATCAGATTTCTGTGCCTTACCATCGACAACAACTTCACCTTCTCCAATAAGAGCTAGAGCAATATGTGAAAGTGGCGCAAGGTCACCAGATGCTCCAACTGAACCTTTCTCTGGAACAACCGGAGTTATATCGTGATTTAAAAAATCTATTAATAATTCTATCGCTTCTATTGAAACACCTGAATAACCAGAAGTTAAACAATTCGCTCTAAGGAGCATGATTGCACGTGTTACTTCTCGAGAGAAGGGTTTACCGACACCAGTACAATGAGAACGGATAAGATTTACTTGAAGCTGTGATAGATCTTTTTTAGCAATGTGCTTTGTTGCTAGTGCTCCAAAACCTGTGTTTATTCCATATACTGGTTCACCAAGCTCAACAATCTTGTGAACGTATTCGCGTGATTTTAAAATGCTTTCTCTCGCAATAGGGGATAATGAAACCTTAACATCGTTTGATTTAGAATTCGCAACGTTGAAAATATCTTTCATTGTTAAACTGTGACCATCAATTATAATTTCTTTTGCCATAAATCCTCTATTATATTTTTAAACTATCTATTCTTTTATTGTAATCTTCTTGTTTCGCGCCAAAGATATATGACCCTGCAACGAGATTATCAGCGCCAGCATCAGTGACGCTTTTGACAGTATTGTTGTCAATGCCACCATCAACTTGAATCTGGAAGTGATATTGGTTTTGTTCACGCAAATAATTTAACTGCACTATTTTTTCAACGGCCTTTGGCATGAATTTTTGTCCTCCAAAACCTGGTTCAACAGACATAACTAAAATTAAATCAACAATTTCTAAGATATCAGTTGAGAGAGAACCTACATCTGTCCCAGGTTTGATACTAATTCCTACACTTGGAAAGAATTGTTTTGCAATTTTAATTAAATGAAGAGCATCTTCAACTGCTTCGATATGGAATGTGACATTTTGTAATTTTGTATTTTTTAGTTCGTGAATATGAAACTCAGGGTTGGTTACCATTAGGTGCATATCAAGGGGTATTTTAGTTATTGTTGAGAGTTGTTTTATTATTGGGATACCAAAAGTCATGTTAGGTACAAAGTGACCATCCATAACATCAAGATGTAACCAAATATCATCTCGAAGCGCAAGAGCTTCAATATCGTTTTGTAAATTCATGAAATCGGCAGATAAGATACTAGGAGAAATAATCACTTGATATCCTTTGATAAGCTTAAATTGAAATCACCTTGTAAACCGTTTAAAAAGTCACGATCGCTACAAACTTTTTTTCCTTCAAATTGTAAAGTCTCAATTCTTAGGCTACCTTCCATCGTCCCAACAATTATTTTATTGTCGATAACTGTAATTGTACCTGGATCTACTTTATAACTCTCTTTGGAGACATCAACTACTTTAACACGCTTTGAGTTGATGAAAGAGTAGGTACCAGGCCATGGTTTAAGAGCACGGACTTTATCGAAGATAACTTTTGCACTTTCAACTTCAAAATTTATAAGACCATCTTCTTTCTTGAGGGTCGGTGCGAATGATACATTACTTTCATCTTGTACTTTATATGTAACATCGCCTTCGATGATATCTGCAATAAGTTCATTGAGTGTAAGTGCAGCTTGGAACTTTAGTCGTGTATATAGTTGTCCACCAGTTTCATCTTGTGCAATTGATAGGGGATGCTCTTTGACAAGATCACCGGCATCCATCTTTTTAACCATTTTTTGTATCGAGACACCTGTTTCTGTATCACCATTTAAAAGAGCGTATTGAATCGGTGCAGCGCCTCGATATTTGGGTAGTAAAGATGTATGAATATTGAAGCATCCCATTCGAGGTAGACTCAAAACTTTAGTTCCAAGAAACTGTGCGAATGCCAGAACAACAAAGAAATCAATTTCAGATGATTCAAGTTCTGCGATCATCTTATCTTCTTTGTTGATATTTTCAGTTTGATATAGTTTTATTCGATTAGCTTTGGCGTATTCTGCAACTGGGGGAGATTGTAGTTTTTGTCCTCTTCCCGCTGGTCTATCTGGCATCGTAATAACTGAATGCAAATTGATACCAGGATGATTAGAAAGCATCTCTAGTGCTGGAACTGAAAAATCAGGGGTTCCACAAAAAACTACATTAAGTTTTTTCATACTATTATCCCTTCTTCTTTTTAGACTTCAAATACTTCTTTGTAAGAAAATTTCTTTTCAATGTACTTAATCTTTCAAGAAATACAATACCATCTAAATGATCATTTTCGTGCTGAATGCATACTGATAGTAATTCAGTTGCTTCCATTTCTTGATGATTACCATCGAGGTCTTGGTATTTAACTTTTATATGTTCACTGCGAGTAACTTCTTCGTAAATACCCGGAACAGATAAACAACCTTCTTCGTAAAGGATCTCACCAGAAATTTTTTCTATTACTGGATTGATAAAAACTCGTGGATTGAAATCCGAGAGGACATAATCTTTGGAGCCATCAGCACGAGTAACCTCTTCTCGATTATAATCAATATCCATAACGAATAATCGGATCGATTGGCCAATTTGTGGAGCAGCTAAACCGATACCTGGAGCATGATACATGGTGTAAAGCATGTTCTTACATAGAGTTGAAAGATTCTCGTCAAAGATCTCAACTGGTTTTGCGATTTGTTTGAGTACTGGAGCAGGCATCGTAAAAATTGGAAGCTGCTCACCTTGAAGTGAGTAATTTTCTAATAGTTCTGTATTTGCTTTCATACATCTTCTATAGCATGCGTGCCGTGCGTTAGTCCAGCCTATAGTTTACATTCAAAGAGGACGTATTCAGTCTTTATCCCATTGATATTATTACTGGAGATGGCAGATATTATCTCTCTCATTCGAGTTCTTCGTTTCCAAATTTTCCATTGTGTCAAAATCGTACATTTTTGAGAAAAACGGAGAGACTGATAATAGGAAGAGTCGATAATAAATATGGAAGTTGAGTTAATATGTGAGGGAAGTGTTGCAGGTTCGATTAATACCATTGGTCTACCGATAGCCTCCTCAATAAAATATGGTTTATTAACATAACCAACAAGTTCGCGATCACCGATAATAGAAATAGCTTTTTGTGGTAGCTGAGCGGGAATAAATTGTGGAGCTACAAAGACCCATATCCAACCTGTAAAGACCAGGCAGGACAATGCTTTTAGCGAAATATTTTGGGATTTTATAAAAGTGATAATACTAAGTAATAGAATCATTAATGTGAAAAGCATGAATACAGTAAGGTTAATATGCTCTGGAAATAGTCCAGGTTTAAAGGTCGGAACTAGTAGTAATAAAAGAATAAGAGACATGAAAAGTGTAATACTCCAATTTGCAAAACGTGAAATTAGTACTTTATTATCTTTTATTCCAAATAGAATAAGTGTTAAGAAAAAAGGAATTGCCGGCATTGCATAGTGATGTGATCTTTGAGTTGGGATGAGCCAAATTACAAAGAAGAAAAAAGCATGGAATGAAATAAAATTAATAAAGTCATTTTTGAAGTGTAGTTTCTTATAATTACTCTTAACGATACTAGGTAAGAAGATACTCCAAGGTAGTGAGAAGATTAAAAGTCCCTGGAAGACATGACGAATCGGATAGCTCTTAGTCGAGAACTTACCCATATTCTCTCTTAGGAAGAAATAATTAAAAAATTCATCACCGTAAGTTATATAAGATTTTATAAACCATAGAGATGAAAAGAAAATTACAAAAGAGGCATAAATAATGAGTTTCTTGAATGGAATAGCTTCTTTCTTATAGAAATAGTTAAATAATATATAAGCACCAATTGAAACTGTACTTAGAACAAAAGATACTGGGCCCTTGATCAGTATTGAGCTTCCAATGAAAAAAGTTGCTAAGAATAAATTTTTCTTTGTTGGTCGTTGTAAGTAATCATAGAAATACAATGAACCGACAAAACATAGCAAACTTAATGGGATTTCCATCATGAATATGCGGCCATACTTTATTAAACCAATTGAAGAAAGAAAGAAAAGAAATGTCGCATAGGGAGCAATCTTTGTCTTGCTCTCAAGAAGTTTTGATGAAATATAAATTGTAAAAATAGTAAGTAGGGCAATTGATAATCTGGCCGATTGTATATTTGAGAATAGGCCAGTCTCATAAAGAGGAAAAGGAAATAAGAAGTGAAGGAAGGGCTTTGACCAATGTCTAACACCTCTGTAGTAAGGAGTTAGGAAGGAATTTGCTTCGAACATCTCTTTTGAGATCTGTAGATAGAAACCTTCAGTTCCTTGTCTAAGAGCATCGAGATTTGAAAGATCAAAGAAATAAAAGATGCATACAAGAAGAACTGAAAAAGGGAAAAAATATTTTTTAATTTGTTGAATCAAGCGAGCTTCCTATTTTTATAAAAAACAATAAATATAAAAACCGAGAATATAAAAGGAACAGTAAAGCATGCTAGCACTGGGAGTAGTTTTAAGTTCTTTCCTAGTTCGACAAAGAATGTCTGTACAAGCCAGTATAGCAGTGTGAAAGTAAAAACAAAGCTCGCACTCTTTCCAAATGAAGAGTTTCTTCGATTCGGATTGAAGATAGGTATCGCCGCAAGTAACGCAAAAATTATGCAAATAACTGAATCAGAAATATGTTTGTAAAAAATAACAAGATATTCACCTACATTAATCCCACTCTTTTTTAACTGTTTGATATAATCATAGAGTTTAAAAAAGCTAAGGGTTGTAATATCGGATTCAATCTTTTTAAAATCTTCAAGCTTTTCATTAAGAAAAATCGGTGAAATATACTCTTCAATTTTTGGAAAGGTAGGTGTGTTTAAGAGTGCGATTTCCGAAACTTTCTCTGGTAGCCAAGTTTTATCGATATCATTATAGGTCATCGATGGAATTGCCGTAATCTTCTTTAATTTATAATCATTGTCGTACGAATAAATATTAATGTTAAAAAGCTTATTAACTTTAGCGTCAAAGTGAGAAAATGAAAAATAGTAATTACCACTCTTATACCAAACTTCTCCACTTCCAATTGTTGAAGAACTTAAGCCTTGAGTTTGGAGACTTCTAAATTTCTCGATAGAATCTTCAAGGATATCAAATCTTTTAGAATTGATATAAGGAGAAATATAAGCACTTAATATAAATTGAATAACTGCTACATAGGCACTTACTTGTAAGAGGTCAACGATATAAGACTGTCTTGAATAGCCAGATGCAAAAATAGCTGTAAGCTCGTTTCTATTCTTAAGTTTATTAATACTAAATAATGAAGCAATAAGACATGAAACAGGCATAATTTGAATCATGAAGTTTGGAACCTGAATAAGATAGCTCAAAATAACTTCAGACGTTGAAACATTACCTCGCATAAACCCAGTAACTAAATTACCTACGGAAAGTAGAGTCAAAAGCACAACGAAGGCAGACAAGCAAAATCTTAACCATTCTCTGGTTATAAGTTTTCTAATAATCATAATAAAAATATTCTAACAATTTTATGAATTAAACGTAGTATAGGCTTTAAGAAAAGACTAGTTATTAAAAAATTAACATATTTATTTATGGAAACAAGGGCAATGAGTCGAGGAGAAAAAGAATAATAAAAATCAATGAAGGCATTTCCTAGAGGATATCTAAGAAGTATATCTTTGAAGGAACGCAAATCATCAAGGATTCGAAAGTTATTCTCAGGGAAAGCATGTGTTGCAATATAACAGGCCTTAGATTCAACGTTGATTCTTGCCAGAGCTTGTTCAAATGCTTTCTTGTTATAGACTTTCTTACTCTTAATAAACTTCTTCAACATTTGAGCATTTACATGTTGGAACTTAAAGCCAAGAGTGAATGATATAAATTGTTGTAAACATCTAATACATTCTTTTTGTAGTTTCGGACTTCGATCGTAAGATTTTGCCAAATCCCAGTATGCATGACTTATTAAAAGCATCTCTGTTAAATCTTTAATAGGATCAAACATTTTAGGCGACAACTGTGGCTCAGTTGTTCTGTTATATGTAGCTAAAATTCCGAGATACATTGAATATTTTTCAACCGCTTTTGGTACTTCACCTTTGGCTGAAAACTCTTGGGCATGCTTTAGAATTTTTAGTCTATCCCTATAAGCATTAATTAGACCATCAGAGTGTTTGTCTTCATCTTTTGATTTATCTTTTTTATCTTTTGCGGCCATATTAGAATCGATACGCTAAAGAGAAAGAGGTTTCTTTAATTTTCTCTTCGTTCTGTTGAAGGATTGCACTTTCAGAAACGCGAGTGTTCTTAAGTGCGACATCAATCACAAGCTTTGGTTGAACCCAGCCAAGACCTATACCGTTACCTCTTTCCTTAAGTGCTTTGTCTTCATATGCACCAACACGTAGAAAGAAATCATTAAATATCTTTATTTGAGCAGCTGAGCGTACCATTGATTTTTCATTAAGGTCTTCTTTATAGTCAGCACCGAAATCAAACATTAGAGTTATATAGTTTAGAAGAGTATACTGCGCGCCTAAAACAAGTTTAGACTCTTCTGGATTCTTTCTAAGTGGATCAATTGCAACGAATCCAATTGAAAAGTCTTGATTAATGACATGAAATACACCGGGTACAAATTGCTTATACTCTTTAGTTATGATTTTCCCGTTGTACAGATATTGTTTTCGAATATCTTTATATGTGAGACCAGCCGCTGATTTTTTTCCAATATTTGAAGCCAAGGCAATATTAATTTGCTTGTTTTTAAGTTCGGATGAAGAAGATTTTATATACGCAACAGAGCCTTTAAGATTCTTACTGGAATCAGATGCAATAAATGCGTAGTTATCTAATTCTTGGGAATTAGAATCAATAGTTGTATTTGTTGAAAATTTTTCAAAGTAAATAGAAGACAAATTAAAAAATGCTAATGGAGCGGGGTTGGTTACCGTCGCTTCATTCATTAGTATAGATGCAACACCAGCTCCTGCCGTGGATTTAGTCCGAGTTGTTTCGAAATTTAATGTTTTCGCAAATGTAAATGTTGTAAGTAAACAAACAAGAGTAAACTTCATGTTATCTCCGAGATAAGTATTTAAGTAATTTTAAGATAAAAAATACCAAAGGTCGAATAAGAAAAAAACAAACTGAAATAATCAAGTATATAGAGCTGGATGATATCAATGAAATGTGTAAAATAGAGTCGTGGAGAAATTATTATGAAATATATACTATTACTTATAACATTCAATGTACTTGCAGCAATACCAACAATGGAAGGTTTGTTTCGTAACTCTATAAACCCAGACATTACAGATAATTTAATTGTCGTTAATGTAAAGGCCAGTGTTAAACCAGTAAATGATGATACTAGTAGCGATACAGCTTTTTACAAAATCCTTTTCAATAATACCGTAGGAGAAAGAAAGGAAGTTATAATTGCAAAATACGCAACAGCAGAGATGGATAATGATCTAATAATTGATGTTAAATTCTTATTGACAGAATCAGAGTTACTTAAAGATATGGGCAAGGTTGCTCGTAATTTTAATTTTGCAACACTGAGTATGTTTACAACAAACTCTTCAACACTAATAAGCAAGCTTTTAAAGCAGTTTGATCCTGAATTTACACTAAATAGTGAACTAGTGAATCTTGAAAAAAAGGAACTATTTGCAAAATATAAGAGATATTTAATAAATAAGAAAGAATACGATAAAAAGACAAAACAAATGAAAAAAGACGGTGCAACAGTTGAAGAGAGTGGCGCACTAATTGAACCGACATCTCCGCTTATAACTGAAGATGAGGAAGAGAAGAAAAAAATTGATGGTATGTTAACGGGATCAATCTATAATACCCAGTCTCATATTAAGTTGAGCAAAGATGGTGCAGAGTTTTTTTGGAATATTGAAACTGATAAGTTAACTGCAAAATTTAAAAATGAGACCCATCAATTAAAAAGCTTAAAGCTAAACACAGGAAATGAAGAGTTAAACATAATACCAAATGATTATGTTACCTTTAAACAATACCAACTACCTAAAAAATATGTATTTAGAAATAACTCTCAAGAAAGTGTATTTGAAATAATTAATTACTATACATTTCAAAGTAAGAGTAAAGCATTTACGGATAGAATGGGTGAGTATAAGAAAATCATCGAAAATACCAAGTATAAACAACCAGAACAGTCAGACACAACACCAACAATTACACTTAAAGAAACATTTTTCTAGATCTAAGTAACCGAAAATTCTCTGTAATAAGAAAAAAAGTCAAGAATTAACCTCGCTTGTCCGAAAGGTAAGTGAGGAATATTTTTTTACAGGAAATTATCATGAGAAAAACAAAGAAAATTCTTACTACTTGTGTTGCACTAGCAATGGTATCTCCAAGTTTTGCAAAAGTTAGGCTTGGTAGTAGAGTAGATACTTCACCAGGCATAGGCGCTTCAGGAAGTAGTGGAAATCAAGATAGACCCTATAATAGTCAACCAGCACAGGACGCATCAACAGCAGATATTAAATGTGATAAGGGAAATACTGTATCCTATGATTTCGTTACAAGTCTTTCTGGGAAACCAGTTGAAATAGAAAAACGAAATGGTGAAGTGATCGTAAATATTCCAGAATATTTTAATGGTTGTATTGATAAGATAAATCTCGAATCGAAAATTGGATCGGATAATAATGTTTATCTGAAATTTGATGTCAAGCCGTCGCCAGAAATGACAGCAATGTCTGGTGATACACTAGAAATAAAATATGAAAACTGTATTGATGAGTTAATGAAGTCACGTCCTGAATTAATTAATAATGGTGTGATTGATTATAATAAAGCTGATCGTGAAGGATTTATCTCGCGAGGTAAATTCAAGAAAGCTGTAAGTTTGTCAGGTGTTGACTCTAATAAAGACTCAGAAGTTTTAGTCGTTTCACCAAGTTCTGCATCAATTTATAACTCAACAGTCTTTTCAAATATTCCGAATGGACTAGGTGATTCTTCAGAGGCTAAGTGGAATTGTATGAGAACAGAGACTCCACAGAATCTGGCCGTTAGACTTTTCCAAACAGAAAGAACGAGACTGTTAGACCAGGCGGAAGCTGTATGTAAAAATTCGAATGCATCACTACATGATGTTGATTCAATAAGAGAAGAGCTTTTAAAATCTGAAACACTTGGTAACTTTACACCTTTGATTCAAAGCTTAAATAAGATGAAATATAATTTACTGAAATCAGAGATCGAGGAGATGGCAGAAAAGCTTGATGACATCGAAGATAAATTTCAACCATCTGAAGAAGATGTGGAAGCGGGAAGAAAGATCGGCGTTAGTAAATCTGAGGCAAGGAAACTTGGTAAGGATTACGAAAATTTAATGAAGAAATTTAATGATGAACTTTTGCCACAAATTAAAAATGATTTAAAAGTATTACTTTCAGAAAGAGAAGATGCTGATGATGAAAGAAAAGAAGCAATTGATGAAGAAGTTAAAAAGCTTTCTGAGTTAATAGCTGTATTTAACAGAGAAAACTCAGAGCGTGGAGATAAGTTCGTTACCTTTATTCGAGGTTTAAAAGAAGCTAATCAGAAAAGTGCTACGAAGCAGTCTTTCGAAGCTGTTGTTAACGCCCAATTATATACAAGAGTATATGAGGGTGACACTGATGATAGGGGATCAAAGCTTAGTCTTGCCGATGCAGAAAATAAGAGTAAAGCAATATCTAAAGATAAGTATATGTCGACTGTGACATTATGGGATGACGAAAGAGAGCTTAAAAATGGTAGCGATGCTCCAATTAAGAGAAGACAAAAAGTTTTAGCTGAACTCTACTCTCGTGGACAAAAAGAAAAACAACAATACCAATCAGGACTTAGTGCACAAGGTGAACATATAAATGCATATATGCAACGAGGCGATAAGTTATATTGCCAGGATGGATTATACTCTCAAAATTGCCAAAATTGGTTGCAGAGAAAAAATACAATATCACAGGGGTATCGAAGTTCGATGCAAAAAAGCTCAAGTCAGTTTATGAATAATTGGTCTTCAAAATATGGAAACGCAATAACTCAACAGCAGGGCTTAATTACGAATTACCAAACGATGAGTGATCAATATCGTGCAGCTCAGATTCGTAATCAAATTGCTAACGGTAGCCTTTATGGCAATGATTCATATACAGGGAATTATGATTACAGTTTCTTCGATATGGGAGGAACAGGAGCAATAGGAACGGACTACCTGCCAAACCTAGACTTTTCTGGTATGAATAATAATTATCAGATGCAGCAGATGCAAATGTTTCCTCAGGGGCAACAAAATCAGATACGCTCACCAGCAACTGGTGGTAGTAACTTTTCTAATCCATATCAATTTCAAGGTTATAGATAAAGAAAAGCCCACTTAAAGTGGGCTTTTTTATTTTAGAATTTTACGTTAACAAAAGCTTTTAATGCATAACTATTTTTAGCCGTATTTTCAGTGGCCTCATTAGTATAAGTGAAATAGTCACCAGTGAAGAAATATCCAAAATTCCCACCAATAGTAACCGCTGTATTCCATTGATATTTAAAATTAGAATCTAGTTCAATACCTAGATCTGATTTTTGATCATAACTAGCTGTGAAGTACTGACTAGTTGTGTGGTTGTATGCAGATGAACCTTTTTTTGCAGTCTCTTCTGCTTTTGCCCAAATTACACTATTATCCCAAGTCCATGAACCCGAGTTATAAATATGTGAGAATTTTGCATAGAAAACATTACTTACATATGAATCGTAAATATTTTGATTCTTATCACTTACAGCTGCAAGGTTGTATCTGAAAAGAATATTTGCGATTTGAAAATTTGGATGAAGATACATTGCTTCGTAAGAAGATTTTGTTCCAGCATCTCCAGATACTTTTCCAAGATTAAGTTTAACAGTATGATTATTATTAAACTTTACAGTATTGTGAAGTAAGAAAGCTTTTGCTTTATACTTCGCAGCTTCTGTATCATTAAACATATGACCAACATCACCACTAAGAAGTGGAATCTCAAGCTCAGCTGTATAACTTCCAACACCTTTCTTTAAGTAGATATCTGTGATTGTTACATCAGTTAGCCCAAGGTCACGATTTGTTCCTGTACTATCATCAAGAAGCTTAGCAAAATTACTCGCTTTATTTTTTGCATAAAGAAGACCAAAAGAAAAATCTGTATCAAGGTTGTTATAAAGAATTTTAACACCAGTTTCTTTTATTCTTGCAGATTTTGTTAGATTCTCTCTTGAGCCAATTTTTGCGTAATAAGGTGAAATGTTGAAATTTCCAATCTTGAAGTCAACAGTGATACCATCACGAATTGTTGCGTGTCTTGAAGACATGTCCTCACCACTATTTTGAAGAGCACCAAGTCCCCAATGTGTAGCTTGACGTCCTACTGTATAAGTTGCTGTATCAGCGTAAAATATAGCGTATGCTTGTGTAAGATTAAGTGCATTGTCAGAAACAGTGTCATAAGTATAAAGAGCACTTGTAAAGTCTGTTGAACCACCAGTTTTCTTTTTTGATTCTGTGCTATCTCCAAGTCTTCCACCGTGACCATAACCAGTTGTTAACTCTGCTTTAAAAGTCGTTGAATCATTGATTATTACTTCTGGCTTTAGCTTTAAAATATAAGTTTGAAAACTTGCATTTGATTTTTCACCACCAGCAAGGTCAACTTCTTGTGAACCAGCTTGAGATGTTCCCGTTGTGGTATCTTTAATTTTTCTAAACTCTTCAATACGATGAGTATCTACTTGAAATTCACCATGCCAATCGATTGGTAGGGCCAATGTTGGAAGCGTTGAGAGTGCAATAAGTGCTATTTTTGAACTTTTCATTTTGTAAATCACCTCTTTAGATTAAAATATGATATTGATGATATAGGAATTAGGTCAATGAAGTCAAAGAAGATTGGTGAAACGCTGTGTTAAAGTATCTTAAAATATTAGGTTTAGTTATTTGTGTGATGACAATAGCTTTTGCTGGTTTTGTAGTGAACGTCATTGGTAATTCAGGAGTTAGTGAGGCACTTAATCCTACAGCAATTTCTAAGAAAGTAATTGATGTTGTTTTCGAAGAAGGGGCATTGCTTAGGGAAAAAGATTTTGCCGTATTTCGTGCTTACTCAAATGAACTAAAATTTGATGAAGTTATCAATAAGAATTTAATAAAAGATAATGATGGAATATTGGAAATTAAAAATGACTTTAAACTGGCCAATCTGCGTAAAAATGATTGCAAGAGTATAAGATGTCTTCAGTACAAGGTACCATTTTCTAAAATCCCAAATGTACTTAGTCGGGGATTGATCGGCATTGAGGACTATCGTTTCTTGGATCATTTTGGAATCGATATAATCTCAATACTTAGAGCAATCGTTCAAGATATAAAGGCCGGAGCCCTTGTTCAGGGTGGGTCTACATTGACGCAACAGCTTGTTAAAAACCTATTCTTTACAAATGAGAGAAAATTCACAAGGAAAGTAAAAGAAGCAATCCTTGCAATATATATTGAATATAAATTTGATAAAACAACAATTCTTGAAAACTATTTTAATGAAGTATTTTGGGGAAGTATCAATGGTATTTATATTAAGGGTATTCAGTCAGCAGCGCTTGCTTACTTTGGAAAAGATATCGAGCTGCTATCACAGTATGAAGCTGCGATCATGGTTTCAATGCTTAAGGGCCCAAGCTATTATAATCCGATTAGACAGACTAAACGCTTAAGAGATCGAGCGGACTTTATTTATTCAAAATTAAAAGATTTGAATCTCTATAATCGTGGAACATCCATGAAGTGGACAAGTGTTGATTGGGCTGAGTGGATTGAAAAACTTAATCTTCTGCAAAGTAATAGCTATATCGAGTCAATTTATCTTGCTAGTGAAGACTATAGTTCTGAACTTCAGTACCTGAAATTTAAAGCGATAGTAGAGTCAAAAGAGCTTTTAGAGAGTAAGAAAGATGTATCAACAGACTTATCTGTAAAGTTCTTGATAACCGACAAAAATAACGAGTTAACCCACTATACAAGATTTGAAAGAAATAAAGAACGTGCAATAAATGAAGAAAGGCATCAAATTGGTAGCACAATTAAACCACTTCTTTACAGTTTACTGATTGATTTTGGAGTTAGCCTTGATGACTTAGTGTCTATGGCCCCTGTTAAAATGAGTTTGAAGTCTGGAACATGGGAACCACGTGAATCTCATAAAATAGAAGAAGAAGAAATAACGGCACGACGTGCTCTACAGGAGTCTTTTAATAATCCACTTATCAGACTAGTTGAAAGAGTTGGTTTTGATAAATTTCAAATTGCAATGTCAGAGATATTTCCAGATATGATGAAGCCATTAGCTGAGTATCCGGCACAACTTCTTGGAACGACAGAGATAAGCATAAGGGATCTTAATCAAAAATATCAGCAAATGTTCACTTCTGAGTGTGTTAGAGAAGAGCATTCGGTAATAAGTGCTCTAGCAGATGTCAGTAAAACGACAATCAGAAGGGTTGTAAAAGACAAATTAACTCACTTTAGAATATTTGGTAAAACAGGAACGACAAATAATGGATTTGATAATTGGTTTGTAGGCTACGACGGTCACATTACTTATGTCATTTGGACAGGTGTCGAAGAAGGTAGAGATAAATTAAAATCATTGCCACTTTATGGATCAAATACATCATTTAAGATATTTCAAGAATCACTCTTATTTTCTGGCCGAAGACTTGGCGCATCACTTTGTCGATTATAGTAAAAATCCTCTTGTCAAAAGTGAAAACAGCGAGTATATTTTCAGGATAATTCACATTGTTGGGGTGTCGACAAGTGGCTAAGTCAGCAGATTTTGATTCTGCCATTCGAAGGTTCAAGTCCTTCCACCCCAACCATTTTTTCCTGGGGGGACCGAGTGAATAGAATAGTCCTTGTTTCGGGATCTTCTAACCCCAAACTTTCCAAAGATATCTCAACAATTTTAGACGTGCCTCTAGTTGATCCGCAATTAGTTCGTTTTGCTAATGGTGAAGTTTTCTGCGAGATTGAAAAGAATGTTCGTGGAGCAGATGTCTTTATTATTCAATCGACCTGTCCACCTGTAAATGATAGCTTGATGGAATTATTAATTATGATTGATGCGCTAAAAAGAGCATCGGCTAAATCAATAACTGCTGTTATGCCGCATTATGGGTATTCACGACAAGATAGAAAGGCAAGCCCAAGAACTCCAATAACAGCAAAACTTGTCGCTGACATTGTAACTGTCGCAGGCGCAACTCGTGTTATTACGATGGATCTTCATGCTGGACAAATTCAAGGTTTCTTTAATATTCCATTCGATAATATTTTTGCCTCACCTGTTCTACTTAATTATATCAAAAAAGAACTCCTGACTGAAAACACAATCTTCGTATCTCCAGATGCAGGTGGTGTTGAAAGGGTTAGACATTATGCTAAAAAGTGTCACCTTGATATTGCTATGATTGATAAGAGAAGAACGGGGAAGAATATTGCAAAAGCTATGAATATCGTTGGGGAAGTTAAAGACAAAGACTGTATTATAATTGATGACATGATTGATACAGCAGGAACTCTTGTTGAAGCTTGCCAGGCATTGAAAGATAAGGGAGCAAGACGTGTTGTCGCTTGTGCTACCCATCCAGTATTCTCTGGCCCAGCTCTGGAAAGAATTCAAAACTCTGAAGCGATTGATAGAATTATTGTCACTAATACCATTCCATTGTCGGCAGAAGCTCAAAAGATCGAAAAGATAACTTGTTTATCAGTTGCGGACATATTATCAAAAGCTATTCATCGAACATTTAATAATGACTCTGTCAGTTCACTTTTTATTTGAGGTGAAATGACTAAGTTAATTGTAGGGCTTGGAAATCCAGGTCAAGAATATTCAAATACTAGACACAATATCGGATGGGATGTTTTTGAGAAGCTTAAATTCTACGATGAGCTGATTTGGAAAGAGAAAAACAAAGGTTTGTTTGCGCAGTATGATTTTGATGGTGAAAGAGTTTACTTTTTAAAGCCTCAAACCTATATGAACCTATCTGGAGAAAGTGTTATCCCTTTTGCAAACTTCTTTAAAATAGATAAGTCCGATATTCTTATCGTTCATGACGAACTTGATTTAAATTTTGGTGTCGTTGGTTTTAAAGATGGCGGAGGATTAGCTGGTCACAATGGATTGAAATCTATTGCTGCTCAGTATGGCGATCAAAACTTTAAAAGATTGAGAATGGGAATTGGTCGACCTCAGCATGGTAGTGTTAGTGATTGGGTGTTGGGAAAGTATCATGGAGATGATGCTATCGCGATTGAAATATATTTAGAAAAAGCCGTAAGAGCTATTGAGACATATTTAAAAAGTGGTTTCACAATAGCATTGCAAAGATATAATAAAAAAAACTTATTAAAATAAAGAGGGGATCATATGGCCTTAAATTGTGGAATCGTTGGACTTCCAAATGTTGGTAAATCAACAATCTTTCAAGCAATTACTTCTGCACCTGCGGAAGCTGCAAACTTTCCATTTTGTACTATTGAACCAAATGTTGGAATAGTTAACGTTAGTGATGAACGTATGCAAAAAATTGCAGACATCGTTGGACCTGAAAAAATTATCCCAACTGTCGTTGAATTTGTCGATATTACAGGTCTTGTAAAAGGTGCTTCAAAAGGTGAAGGACTTGGAAATCAGTTCCTTGGAAATATTCGTCAAGTTAGTGCTATCGTTCACGTTGTTCGTTGTTTTGATGATACCAACGTTATACATGTTCATGGAGAAGTTAATCCAGTAGATGATATTGAAACAATCAATATGGAATTAGCTCTTGCTGACTTAGAAGTTGTTGATAGAAAACTTTCAAACCTCCCGAAGTTGATGAAAAATCAAAACAAAGAAATTGCTACTAAAGCTAAAATAGCACAACCAATTCTTGAGATGCTTTCAAAAGAACTTGCCGAAGGTAAGTCAGCAAGAACGCTTGGATTGTCACAAGAAGATATGGATGTAATTTCAGATTTAAATTTAATCACACTGAAAAAAGTTCTTTATCTTTGTAATGTTGATGAAGATGGTGTTCTTGAAGATAATGAATATGTAAAAACAGTTCAGAAATTTGCAGAAGCTGAAGGTTCACTTTCAATGAAAATTTGTGGGAAACTTGAATCTGAAATTGCAAGTTTAGAATCAGATGAAGAGAAGGCTGAGTTTATGGAAGCTGCAGGAATTGAAAATGCAGGTCTATCAACACTAACAAAGGCAGCATATGAAATGCTGGGGTTGAGAACTTATTTTACTGCTGGTGTTAAAGAAGTTAGAGCTTGGACATTTAGAGCAGGAGCTAAGGCACCTGAGGCCGCAGGTGTTATCCATACAGACTTTGAACGAGGCTTTATCAAGGCTGAGATATATCACTGTGAAGACTTGTTTACTTATGGCTCTGAAGGAAAAGTAAAAGAAGCTGGGAAACTAAAAATGGAAGGAAAGGAATACATCGTTAAAGATGGTGACGTAATCCATTTCCGTTTTAACGTTTAGTAACCTTTGTAGAGTTTGAAACGACCTTGAAGGTATTTTTCAAACTCTTATCATAGATATAATTATTATCTAGTAAGTTATAGAAGAAGAGATTTCGATAAATTAATTTCACGTAAAGTCTAGTTTCTTTATATGGAATCTCTTCTATCAAAAAAATTGGATCGTCATGTACAAAACGATTCTTAACCCATCTTGCAACTTTTGTTGGACCGGCATTATAAGAGCTTAATGTTAGAATTAAGTTACCCTCAAAACGGTTTAATAACTTATTAAGGTATTTAACCCCAAACTTTATATTCTGCGCTGGTAGGAATAAATCATCTTTACTCTTCATACGTCCCATTGTTTTGGCTGTACTTGGCATAAGTTGCATCAGCCCGCGTGCTCCAACATGTGATTCTGCTTTTTCATTGAAAGCGGACTCTTGTCTAATTATCGATAGAACAAGTAAAGGATCAATATTTCCAGAGTGGTCTTTTATTGTTGTTAAATGTTTAGTCGGGAATAGTGATGTGATATCAAGATTGTTAAAATTGTAATCATCACTATCGATAAGGCGTGATAAGTACTTAAAAGACGATAAGTAGTCGTTGTTGCTCTTGAAAACTTCCAAGAAGTAATAAAGTTTAGCTTCTTCTAATTCTTCTTTAGTGTAATCATTGATGAGACTTTTTGAAGCTATTAAGTTCTGCACATCAAGATTTGAAAAATATGAAATAAAACTATCAACCTTTGATGAGTAGTTTAAGTTTTTCCAAACAAGCATCTCTTTCAAGTTCGTACGTTGGTCTTGAGAAATATCATTAGTTTTAATTTTGAATTCTGTGTGACCACGTGACTTAAATTTATCTTTCATAAATTTTTCATCAATATGTGGCACGTAGTTTTGAGCTATTATTGAATAATAGTTTAATGGATTATTTTTAATCAAAAGGTTGAATAAATGTTGAGACATTGATATTTCACCCTCTTTTAATAGAGAGTAGGCTATCCAGAATTTATTTTTTGAACTCAGACGAGAAAAATCTTCGACAAGCTTAAGCTGACTGATGATACCAAGTGTTTCTGAGAATTTCTTATCAGAAAGAGAAATCCATAGGGCCTGGAAAATAGCATCATTTCTTTTATCATTATTTGTACTAATCGTGATAGCATATTTAAAAAGTTTAAAAGCGTCTTTAGAAAAACCTCTTAGCTTTAGATCCTCTCCGGCAATTATAAAACGTTTCCAAGCTGATTTTGGATAAATAAATTTTTTATTAGAATGATGAAAAGAAATAAGGTAGTCAGCTTGTGTTGGCGGCGTATCTTCATTGGCCAGAGAACGAGCTAGTTTTATGAATTCTTTTGTCAAAATGATTTTATTACGTCGTGACAGTGGTAGTTTTTTTTGAAAAAGAGAAGTGATCTTTGAGTTAATATCAATTAAATCGAGAAGACGTTGAGGCAATGTGATATCCTCTTCAAGGGAAATCTCTACAGTCTGATTTAGGAGATGATTGAATAGATCACTTTTTGAGTTAAGCTTCGTTAGAAGTTCGACAAGAGTGGTTTGATCATTCTCAAGAAAGAATTTAATTGTATTAGTAATCCAATCCTTTTTTGAAGAGTCAATTGTTTTCAAATTCTTAAATTTAGATAATTGATTTTGATAACAAAAACTTCGAGTTTTTATTCTCAAGGCTTGGCCGTATGGTTTATCGCTCTTATTCTTTAATGTTGTGCAGTCATAGTTCTTAGCCGCAATAATCTCCTGAAGTAAGTCTAGGTCTTCAATATAGCGACTAAAAGTATTTGAGTTTTTTACAAACTGCTTAGTTAAGCTAATAGAACTTGACTTAAAATTTGAACGAAGTAAATTTCTTTCAAGCTCTGCAATGTATTTAGCAGCAGTAAGATCATTAGAGTCAGACTGTGCAGATACATTTAAGAATGTGAATGCAATAATTATAACAGTGAAAAATTTCAACCGATAAACTCCTCAAATCGTTCTTCGATCATTTCTAATCTTTTTACGATCTCATTAATTACAACTTTCTTATCGTCTGGAACTGTCTGCCTTAAATTTTTAAGATAGGCAGATGCCTCAGAGATATAAACGGTGTCTTCTTTAAAATGATCTTGATAAACTTCAATAGTCGAATTGACTTCGTCAGCGACATCTTGAAAATAATCACCATTACGAAAATATAATTTCCCATCATTGTAACCATTTCTAAGATTAGATAAGTATTTTTTAAGCTTATATAAAGGACCTGCGACTTTGTGTGTGAATATGATGCAAACGATAAAAATTACTAAACCAAATATTAGCTGCCACAAGATAAGAAGCATCTGTAAGCTAGTTTTCATATCGTCGACTGAAACTTTACTTTGTGGGAACTTGTCACCAATAGCACTAAGGGCTTGGTAAATAACAAGTGGATAAAAACTACTAAAAATAATAATCACTAAACTCATAAGTATACTAAACTTCAATTGAAATTTAGTATCGACAATAAAAATTGATCTTTTATATGGTTTGGACACAATGAAACTCCATTTTCTTTATATCCCTCATTGGAATGCCCCTTAATTATCTAATGTCTTGAGAAATATATCTAGTTAGGCAAATTTTTAAGGCTTCCAATTGCCTGAATGTGCTTAATTTAATAATATCCAAGGAACTAAATATAAATCGGAGAATAATAGTGGATCATATTAGACAGATACTTGAATCGATCAAGAACCCAGCAACAGGTGAAACTTTTGGTGCTGAAAAAAGAATTGAGAAGTTAGAGAATAAAAATGGAGCGCTACACTTCACTTATAAAAGGGATGGAATTACTCCTGAGCAGAAGAAAACAATCGAGTCTGTTATTGTTAATGAGTTAAAACAACACTTTAGCGAAGATAATATCTTCATTATGACAACTTCAACTAATTCAGCAGATGTTTTTGGTAAAAAAGAGCCTGCTAAACCAGCTCCTGAAAAAGCAAACTTAAAAGTTGGTCATGGTAATCCTCTCCCAACTAAGAGGAAAGTGAATGGGGCCAAGCAGATAATCGCAGTTTCTTCAGGAAAAGGCGGAGTTGGAAAATCAACTGTTTCAACTAACTTGGCTATCGCCTTGAAGAATCAAGGTATGAAAGTAGGACTATTAGACGCAGATATTTATGGACCTTCAATTCCAATGCTTTTAGGGATGAGGGACGCGAAACCAGTTTCGACTGATGACAAGAAAATTGCCCCTATAGAATCAAATGGAATTAAGTTTATGAGTTTTGGACTTTTCATCGGTGAAGCAGATCCTGTTATCTGGCGTGGACCGATGCTAGGTGGTGTTCTTAATCAATTCCTCTTTGATGTTGATTGGGGAGAATTAGATTATTTAATTCTTGATTTGCCACCAGGTACAGGAGATGTGCAATTATCGATGATTCAAGCGACTGATATAACAGGAGTTGTTGGTGTTTCAACTCCACAAGACGTCGCAATTTTAGATTCTCGTAAAGGATTTAAAATGTTTGGCCAAGTCAATGTTCCAGTCTTAGGATTAATAGAGAATATGAGTTATTTTGTTCCAGATGATATGCCAGAAAAGAAATACTTCATATTTGGTAGCGGTGGTGTTTCAAATGTTGCAAAAGAACTTGAAACAAACTTCTTAGGTGATATTCCGATGGAAATAGCCTTGAGAGAAAGTTGTGATAAAGGAACTCCATATATGTCTAACAACTCATATGAGGGAAGACCCGTTTGGAACGCGTACACTTCGATTGCTAAGAAGTTGATAGAATTAACATCACCAGAAAAGAAAGGCTTCTTTTCTAAAATCTTAGGAAGATAATGTCAGTACTAGAGACCATCGAAGAACAAAGCTCCTTCGGCTTTACCGGAAGAATAAATGTTCTCAAGGCCACAGATGGTCAATTCTTGGGAGTCATCTTCTTGAAGGATGGCGACGTTGTAAGCTCACAATTTGCCCGTAAAACGGGTCTTACAGCGCTAATCTCGTTATTGATTGCTGATCTTGAGAGTTTGGTTGATTATCGCCTCGTGGTCGAGCCAGAGATTGTGAATGAGAGTGATGTTGAATTTGGTCTTAAGGTCTCGGATATTAAAGCGAGATCAAGTAAGCTTTATCAAGAGCATTTGGAGGCCAAAAAACTGCGTCCACCAAATGAGCTGAGATTGATGATAAATCCATCATATATCAATGACGGTGAGAAGCCAGATTCGACAGAGTTTGCTATTTTGAAAACACTTGTTGAATATTCAAAGGTAGAAGATGTATATAAGCATACAGATCTTTTTGAGTTTGAAATTACAAAAGGTTTAGTAGGATTAAGAAAGAAAAGTGCGATTAAAGTTGTGAAATAAATTAGGAGAAATTATGAAGGGACAAGTGCACAATCAAGGTGAATTGAAAGAATTAAAAGTTAATGTTGA
>CAZQJK010000026.1:0-48052 GCA_964593545.1 uncultured Bacteriovorax sp.
TATGAAAAAGCACTTGGCTATCCTGAAGGAACATTGAAAAATGATGTATTGATCAGAGTAGATATTCCTAATCCTAAAAAATATGGTGCTCGTTTACCTAGTGGAAATGAGGCCGGAGCTAATCCATTATGGATACCAGGGGGAAAGCTTCCAAATGGTAATGTCGAAGCTGTTTTAGATTTAAAGAATATTTCTGATAAAGATTTTGTTGTTAATATATTGGATTAAGGGATAATTATGAACTTTAAAGATATAAAATTTTCTAGAGAGAATCGCTTTTCTATAGGAGTAGAAGAAGAATCGGGAAAGTATTTTATCTCGTTTCCTGTAACAGCTGTTGGATTTGCTGATTATGAAGAATATTATGAAATTTCGGACGAAGAATTTCAAAAATTCTCAGCAGATCTTGATAGTGCACTTGAGCTTTTGAATCTTTGTAGAGAGAGAAAAGAAGATCAACGGCTTCTTGTCGTTCCTCCAAAAGTCAGAGGGGTTCCGTGTTAATAATTCTGTACTAATCTCTTTGAATATAGAATAGGTCACAAATTGTATTTTAGAATTTGTTGAGAATGAGATTGAATAAAAGTTCTGTTTAATGCAACCTGTAGGACTCACAAACAGTTTAGAAAGCAAGAAGGATATTGTGAATATTTACGAAGAACTTGATTCACTAATTGCAAAACTTAATCGTGCAGGACATCTTGAATTTATAGAAAAGATTCAAGAAGCGAAGGCTTCCGGTTGTGTGGCCTCTGAGATCTTGTATCTTGTGCGCGAGGAGCTTAATCGTTACCCTTCGGTTCTGAGGGATAGTGAGAAAGAGCTTGGAGTGCAAATAGAGGAATTAATCAAAGAAATAAATAGTCTTTTAAAAGTTTGAAAGGAAAGAAGAGGGAGCGAAGGCTCCCTTTTGTATTAGAATCTACAATTCGTTCTAACGTTTGCATTAACTAATGGATCATTCCATGGATTTTGTGCAAAAACTTCTAGTCTCATTGTTTGACCTGGATAGATCCAACCTTGACCATAAGTTGTGGCGCGAAAACCGTAGCTTGTGATTCCATTTACATTTGCTTCACAGTAAACTGGGTGGCGTAAGTAATTTTCAACGACACAGATGGCCCTTGCTTGGTTTACATGACAGTTTCCGTTAAGGTTTACTCTTTGTGCGAATGCTGGTGTTAGTGAAAGTAAAAGTGCGAAAATAATTTTTTTCATTTTATATCCTTAGTTGTTACAAAATTTAGTAAGTTTAGCGATCTTTGCCATACAAGCTGCAATTTGATTGTTATGTTCAGAATCTTCGACAACTAATTTGTTATACATACGTACTACAGTATTAAAACCATCCGCTGCGCGAGATTGTCTGTTTCCAACACAACTTTCATAAACTTGATCCCATTTGTTTAGAAGATTCTTTAAATCCGTTGTCATTTCTTTATTCGTTTCAAGAACTGAGTCCATTCTATTTTTATAGATATAGGCCTTGCTACATTGACTCGCCCCAAGTGTGAAGTCGCACGCATCTACAATGTCATCAGTTAAGAAGTTGAAGTTGTCTGTAGCATCTACGTTTTGTTCTTCAAGGTTTTTAAAGTTCGCTTCGATGCAAAGGGTTTGTGAGTAAGTGTGTGCACTTAGTAAAAGAGCAACAGTAAGGATTAGTTTTCTCATTTTGTCTCCAGAAGATGAATTTTATATTTAGCTGCTTCTATAAAAAATAGATAAGGCTGAAAAGGAATTTTATTTGAAAAATGTGTCAGAAATTGGATAATTGAACTCATTTCTCTAATAGATAAAGATTTGTTAACTATGCGTTACTGTGCGGCGAGTAATTAATAAATAGACTAACTGGGCAGTAATTTGCTATAATCACTAGGCTTCTTCAAACAGAAGCAGCTCTTTAAAATTCAATTTTCACATATGTGGGGGTGCCCTGATAAAAATACCAGTAAGGTATTTTTAGAATGCGAAGCACCCGTAGGGTTTGCGAGCGTGATGCGAGCAAATTCATTTCGACGTGAAAGCGAAGCTTTCATAGAGTCGAAACAAAAGGTATAATCTCGAAAGGGAAGTTATATTAGCTCTTTGAAATTCAAATGTGGGGGTGCCCTGGTTTCGACGAGATAACTGGCGGGTATCCGGGCGTGTCCAGGTTGGTCTCCATGGTCCTGGTAAAAAGGAGCCCAAATCCTAATTGCAGACTCTTATGATTCTGTAGCTCTAGCTGCTTAATTAGCAATCCTAGACTTGAGGCGCTACTGCCAATAAACAGAATGTAGCAAAACTGTTGGAGCTGCAGTCTAACTAGCTCTTGAGGGTATCGGGTCTCCTCGCTAAAAAATCACCGAGGTTCGCTAGGCGCACGTAACCTAGACAGTCTTGTCAGCTGACGATAATTGCTGACTACACACGTAGGCCGCTACTCAGACGTTGTTTCGGACGCGAGTTCGATTCTCGCCACCTCCACCATTATAATTAGCCGCCTACTCGTAGGCGGCCAATTTTTTCCCTAAACAATATTAAAATCAACTACTTATTTACGGTTACTTACGCTTTTAGAAGCAAATTAAAGCTGTCTTGAACGGCCTCAAACAGTCTCGAAATGGCTATTTGTGGCTACTTTGTGTCACCTTCTATTTTACTTCTTTAAGCGATTAAATTTTTTGGACTATTGTGCATAACTGGCGGTGCAGAATATGAAGTTAAGTTTATGTAATCGTTGGACTACCATTCGTAACTTTTCAAGAGCTTTGAACCTTTTTTCTAAGGAGAAAAAGCATGAAAAATGACGTATCAAAAATCAAAATCAAAAAGAAAAAAATCAGAAGGTCTGACAAAAAGATTATGACCAAAGAAGCGAGTCTTCTTAAGTTCATGAGAGAGTCACGGCATTTATCAATGAGAAGAGTTGCTCCAATTCTTGGACTCTCTGAGGCCACTGTAAACCACTCAGAAAATGGTCGACGGGATATTGATGAGAAATTAATCAAAAGGTTTCTTAAGGTCTATGGCTATAGCTATGAAGAATTTAAGAATATGCTTGATGGAGAATTTGAAGTTCCTGAACATTTAAGATCCGAATGCGTAGATATTATTAATAGGCTCGCTGATAGTAAATTAAAAATGGTTAAGGCCATATTAGTAACGTTGTAGGGAACTAAAAGGTTTAGCTATGGGAATTATATATAATAGAGAAGATAAAAAATACTTTGTAACTTATTACAGACGCCATCCTGTAACAAAGAAAAAAATGACATTAAAAAGACAAGGAATCGAAACTAAGGCACAGGCTGAGAAAGTCTACAAAAATTTAATTTTACTAATGGAAGAGAAAATAAAAAAGGAGATGTTTCCATATTGGCCAGAGGTTGTAGAAGATTTTCTTGTTTCCTTCAAAAATAGAGGTATTGCAAAGAATACTTTAATTAACTATGAAACAACATTAAAAGCACATACATTTTCAAAATGGAGTAAAAAACTAATCAATGAAATTTCTACAACCGAAATAAGAGATCTTATCATTGAGGATATGTCTAAATATTCGGAGTCGCACAAAAAAAGCATGATCAAGCATATTAAGGCCGTTTTCCAATTTGCTTTAGATAGTAATATTATAGGTAGAGATCCAACTCCAAAATTGAAATTCAAGCTTGGTGAAAAAATTAAGCTTGTCTTAAACGAAACTGAAATAAAAATATTTTTGAAAGAAGCGAATATCCTTAAAAATAGATGGTTTCCTATTTGGGCACTGGCCTGCTTTACAGGAATGAGAAATGGAGAACTGTTTGCTTTGCAGTGGAGCAAAGTTGATCTTAAAAAACGTGTAATGCTTATTGATTGTTCGTGGACAAGGCAAAATGGTTTTAAAGAAACTAAATCTGGCGATGACCGAATTGTTGAAATTGCTCAATCATTAATGCCTTTGATGAATAAGCTCTATCAAGATAAAACAGATGAATTTGTGTTACCTAGAGTGCAGGGATGGGAAACAGGTGAGCAGGCGAAATATTTAAAGCTTTTCTTGGCAGAAATTAATTTACCTTTAATTCGTTTTCATGATCTCAGAGCATCTTGGGCTACTATTATGCTTACTAAAGGAGTCGAGCCTATCAAAGTCATGTCGATGGGTGGATGGAAAGATCTTAAGACTATGCAGATCTATATTCGTAAGTCTGGTATTCATATTCAAGGGATTACTGATGCACTTAATTTTATTTGAATGTATATTCGATATTTGACTAGAATATTATTTTGTTATTGTATGAAAAAGTTTAGTTAAATAAATATTCAAATATTGATATAATTTGTGAAGATTTTCTAAAAGCAATTTTAATACTTTATTATTCTAGATTTTGATATTTATCAACGTGAAATGTTTTTAGGCAATGGAGATATCGGAATGATTCCCCGTTATTTTTGTATTTTACTATAGTCGAATTTTTAGCTTTAATACTATTTGAGATTGAAAAGTATAATAGTGGTCTTTTTATTTATCCTTCGTAAAAATGTCTAAAAAATTATCATTGTAATAAGAAGCATCATTATCTTTTTCACGTTTGATTACTTTTTGTAAAAAAAATGAGTTTTTGTACCAGTCTTTCATTCCTTTTTTCCAGCATTTCCAAACCTTTTCGTCAACAAAACCCTTTCTATACCAATAATACTGTTCTGAGCATAAATTAACATAGTCGAATGTAACAGCAATAGGCTTTGGGATTCGTATAGGTTCTGACTCAAATAGGTTACTCCATACCTCATCGAGGGAATGAGCATTTCCCATTTTTTCCTGAATATGAGTATCAAACTCAATATGAATTAATTCCTCTAAATGATCATTTAATGAATCATATTTATTATTAAGCTGTATAAATAACTCTCTTTTTACAATTTCTTTATCTAGCCTTTGCTTAAGAAAATAATAGGTAAGAACAATTATAGAAGCAAAAGAAGAAGCTATTAGTGTTTGGAACTCTTTAATAATTTCCAGAGACATATTAATTCTTATGGTGGAGTTCTTCTATTATTGTTCCCAATAAAGCTCCTCCCGCAGAAGTTAGTAAATATATGGGCAGACCTACTCCAATACCAGCTGTAGCAATTCCAGCCATCTTTGACCCACTGGTGATGACTCCTAAAGCAAAGCCTCCTAGGGCTAATCTGCCTGGCCAGCCTCTTTCATCCCAAGTGTTTCTTTTAATTAAACACACAAGGCTGCGTAAAAATTTGAAGACAATTTTATTTTTGTTTGTTATAGATGAAATTTTATTGAGTTTCTCTTTTTTAGTTAAACTTGAGTCGTTTCTAATTATGTAGGCCTCTTCAGCCCACGATTTTATTTTTACTTTATCTTCATCACTAAACTCTGCTAATACTTTTAATGCAAGATTACTCATAGCTGATTCCTAATTCTATTTTATTTTAATTAAAGGTCTTATCGGACTATCTCTCTCGGACATTAGGCTTTTTATATTTATTTATATTTACTCGAGAAGAAATAATAGAGACTTAGAGTAGGCATTTTTAACCTGTCGTGTAAGTAACGCTTAAAATCTTTAGCAAATCTAGTTTGAATTCCGATTAGTTATATGACAGCAAGTATGACTTAGATCGAGGAGAGATTATGTCTGGATGGAAAACAGGAACGATTCAATGGTTTAGCGATGACTTTGAAGAAGGGATGATTATTGATTCTGAGGATGGAGAATTTTATTATTTAAACACATCGGCTGCGAAAAAATATAAAGAACTCAAAAATGGAAAAAAGAAATTGGAAGACATTGACTTCAAGCTTACTGAAGGGCCTCGATCAACAAAAGCTACAGATATAAAAATTAGAAGAGAGATTAGTGAGATATAAAAATGGCAGTATCTAAAAAAAATAATAAGAAAATAGAAAAATCTGTAGATTACTCGGCTCAAACCAAAAACCTTAGAGAGTATGTACAAAGTACACTTTTTAACTCGTATTATTTAGAGAAAGGATATCCTGAAAAAATTGGTGAATTGTTTATTCCTCAAAAGGATGAGAAATTTCTTAATTTTTATAAAAAAATAATTAATTGGACAAAAAAGCAAGATGAGAGTTTTTTCACAAAGATTCAACCAAGTGAAACAACGACAATTGACAGATATATTATGCCTATTATGGCATTTCTTGGATGGGATAATTTTGAAGATGGTTGTTCGGAGCATACAAATAGAGAGACAGCTTATCATTATGGTGAAAATATATATAAGCCAGATATATTATACTATCATAACTCAAAAGATGCACAGAAGACAGATAAGTTAAAAAAGAAAAAAGATGAGCAGAAGTTACATAGTCAAAAAAATCACTCTATGATTCTAGAAGCTAAAAAATTTGGTTTATTAAAAAATAAATCAAAGATTTTGGATGAGAAGAAAAATGATTCAACGAAAGACAGATCTCCAGAAGAACAAACTGTATTGTATATGGATATGCTTCATGGGAAATTTGCAATACTGTCAGATGGTGGAATTTGGAAATTCTTTCATTCAGAGTTTAGAGATAAGGAAAAATATTTCAGTTTTGATTTAGGCAAGTTATGCTTGTATTTGTTAAGAACAATTAAGTTCAATGATGAGGATGTTTCTTTAGAAGCAAGCGACCAAAAATTAAAAGAGATTAATTTCCTATTAGCATACTTTTACAATGTTTTCTCCTATGACGCTTTATACGGGAATCGTGAAACAGTATCTCATTTAATCGAGTATACTCACAGATACTCGACTCATTTAGATGAGAAGATGAAAGATCGTTTTATTATGGCTATGAATTGGGCATGCAACGGTCTTGTAAAATCAGTGATAGAATCAGGGGAATCTGTTGATGATAAACTCGAGATAATTCAAAAAACCGCAGAGAGTCACCTTTTTAATATCATATTCTTTAGATCATTAGAATCAAGAGGTGTTTTACCATACTATGACGAGGATAATGATTATAAGAAATATTCGATAAGTAAAACAGTTGATGATATCTATGCCAATGGTTTTGATCCTTCTGAGAATTTTCAAAAACAACTTAGTCTTTTTAGCGATTATTATGATCAAAGAGTTGAAAAGAAGACAAAGGTTATTTGTTCGAATTTAATATCACTATATAAGAAAGTTCACTCAGGATATAAAGATTTTAAAATTGAAGGGTTTAGGCAGTCTGTTTTCACAAATGAAGAATGGAAATTTGCGAATACATATCAAATAGATGATCAACATATGATGAATATTATATTCTATCTTAGTTTAATCCCAAAAGGCGAAAGGGACCTCGGCGAGTATCAGTTGATACCGTTTGATTTTCTTACACCGCGGGAAATAGGATCAATATATGAAAGCTTTCTAGAATTTAAAATTCAAAAAGCAGAAACAGATTTATATTGGAATTTCAAAAAGAAACAATGGGTAAAAAATAGAAAAAATACCAAAGAACTTTTTATAAATGAAGTTTTACATAAAGGTGAATTTGTCTTTTCTCCAGATAATGAAGAACGTAAAATGAGTGGCGCGTATTATACGCCTCATTATATCGTAGAGTATATAACTGAAAATAGTATTGGTAAGCTATGCAAGGGAAAAAATCCAGAGGAAATTTTAAAACTTCGGATTTGTGATCCTGCAATGGGATCTGGCCATTTCATAAGCTATGCTTTAGATTATTTGATTGGGAAATATCTTGATGCTCATTATCTGTTCGATGTCCCTGTTAATGAATCATATGGTGAAATCAAACTTCGAATATTGGAGAATTGTATATTTGGGGTAGATATAAATCCAAGTGCCGTAAAATTAGCAAAAATGAGCTTATGGCTAAATACAGCTAAGGATAATAATGTATTATCGTCGTTAGAAAATCAGATAAAGCAAGGGGACTCATTAATTTCCTTTAATTGGAAAAAAGAGTTTGCTTCCATTTTTAAGAAAGGTGGCTTCGATTGTATAACAGGAAATCCTCCATATATTTTTGCAAGAGAAAAACTCACGAAGAATCAGAAAGAGCATTTTCAAAAAGAATATGATACGCAACAATATCAGTTAAATACTTTCTCCCTATTTACTGAGAAAGCTGTTGAACTTCTAAAGAATGATGGAAAGCTTGGCTTTATAGTTCCAAATTCGTGCTTAACGATATCCACATTGTCAAAATTTCGTAATTACATGCTTCGAAATGGTAATTTTGAAATAATTTTGAACTTTTTATATAAAGTTTTTGATAAGGCGGATCTAGAGCCAGTTGTTTTTATTTATGAGAAATCGGATTTTAAGAAAAAGTATTGTTTAGCAACAAATGTTAATACAGATAAGGAAATGGCTAACTTAAAACTCAAAAAAATCGAAACTGACGCTTGGAGAGAAGATGAGGAAAATCGCTATTTTCTAACAATTGACAAAGAGAGTGACGAAATTCTTAAGAAGATGGAGAAAGTATCGGTCCCTCTTGAGGAATTATTTGATGTTAAGGCAGGATTGAAAGCATACGAAGCTGGAAAAGGATTACCACACCAGTCAAGTCAAGATGTAAAGAACCGTATATACGATTTTACGACTAGAAAAAATAATCAAACCTACAGATACTTGGATGGTAATAACGTTAAAGTATTTGGAATAGAGTGGGGTGGCACGTGGTTAGAGTATGGAAGAAAACTAGCTGCACCAAGAACATTCAATTTATTTTCAGAACCGAGAGTTCTTGTACGTGAGATAACTTCGAAATATCCGAGATCTTTAATTACGACTTATGTTGAGGAAATATATTTGAATAACTTATCTATAGTAAACATTTTGGCTGGAAAAGATACCGATAAAAATGATTTGAAGGTTCTATCCGTTATGTTGTCATCAAGCTTGCTCTCTTTTTATTTCTTAAAGAAAACTGCAAAGGCTCAAAGACGATTGTTTCCAAAAATAATATTAAAAGATTTGAAGAGGTTTCCAATAATTCTTCCAAAAGGAAATCAAAAGAAAAAAATTCTTAAATTTGCAGATCAGCTGTTATCAATTAAGGATGCTGATAGTGAACTTGGAAAAGCTCGGTATGAAAAAATTATGAAAGAAGTTGATCTTTTGATTTACTCTTTATATGGATTAAGTGAAAAAGAAATGGAAATGAATATTGCGGCTTAGCCTACCCACCAGACCCATCGCCCATAACTCTCGAAAGAATAAGCTTTGAATTGATTTGATCTAATAGATCATTCAAAGGAAATTGAGAAGTGGGCTTTTTAAGAATTAGTCTTTCTATATCGTAAGAATCAATTACAGTTCCCTCTAAGAGTTCAATGTAATCAATTTTATTTCTACGATCCAAAGCTAGTTGTATGAATTCAACTTCTTTTTGAACATTAAGAATTATACCATTATTTAATTTAATAGATTCAATTTTTGCAAAGTTGGAAGTAGAGATATCTTGGGAATAAACATTTAGTCCCAAAGTTAAAGCAGAGAATATAAATAAGTTATTTAGTATTTTCATTATTGTAAATCTCCCTTTTCTGCATAAGGCAAAAAAGTACTTGATATAGATGCAGTATAGTGTTTGATATCCCCATTGTACATTGGATTGTTGTATATCTGATCTTTGCGTTCATTAAAATGTTTTTGATTAAGTTTTTTCAATGCTTTAAGGCCATCATCATTTATTGACTCAGTTTGAAAACTCATCCAATTGTGAATTGAACCAGCTTCATCTAAGCGGTAATGTTTCATAGACATTCTAATTCTTTTTTTAGTTTCTTTGAACGAAAGTTTGAAATTGTGATTAGCTCCAATGAAGCGACCATTTTTATCCGCAATTATTAAGCCCTCAGATACAAGGTGATTCAATCTCTCAACTCCAACTGCTCCCAAATGGTGAGATACTTCATCTAAAGTCGTTCCAGATTTTGTTGAAGCTAAATTTAATATTAAGAAATAATCTTCACTGGTAAAGTAGCTACGGCTTTTTTCATCTACAAATTTATATTCTTGATTATGACTAGAATTTAGTTTCATTACTTTGGCTATATCGGGATGAAATTCATTCATGTAACCATAAAGCAATTCATCTTCACCAAGAGCATTAAATATTCTTATAATTGTCTCAGGTTGTGGATTACCTTTTAATGTATAAATTCTTCTAAGAGTTGTGTAGGCAACAGCAGTTTTATCTTCAATATTTTGTAAATTTAGATTTGGTTTTTTAGATAAATAACTGTCGATACAGTTTTTCACCTGAATGCATTTTCTTTGGTTAATATCTTCGATTAGATTGATCGTTTCGATGACTAATCCTTCCAAAAGCTCTTCAAAGCCTGCGTTTATAAAACTTCTCTCTATTAATTCGTAGCAATACGAAAGTTGATTGTAAAATAAAAACTGCTTAATTCAGATAAATTAACCACCATGGGCATTATTCTAACGGATTTTTAATACCTTATAAACTTTTGATTTGAAGAATAATCACCATGGCAGTGAAACTTCCTTCATTTTAGATCTCTGATTGAAGAAAGATAATTCTCTTCATAGATTAATTAACACAAAAATACTGAATTTATTTTCAGCAAGTAGTTCTGAAAAACGAATAAGCATGTTTAAAGAAAATATCTGGGGTGAGAATAAACTGTAGGATGCCTTAAGCAGACCTTGAAGTTGAAGACAATTCTCTAATGGCCCTTGAGTCTTTTTCAAGCATGAGGCGAATTAATATTTCTTGGAGGGAATTAGAAATGAAAATGACAACAAAAGACATTAGACATTATTTTAGAGAAATTCTTGGAACTCTTTCGATCAAAGAGATTATGACCAATAACAATCTAATTCATAAAGCTAGTCAAGTTGAAAACTTGATTTCGAGAATGGCGTAGGGAGAGGACAAATGAAATCACTAAAGAATGAAGTATTAGCGTTTGTTAGAACTATTTCAAATAGAGAGTTGACTAAAAATCCTGATCTGCGAAGAAAGTTAAAAAATCTAAGACGATATCTAAAAGATTCATACACGATTGAGAATAATGAGATGTTGAAATACTTAGATAAAGAATTGCTATTTAAAAATTAACAGATAGGAAATCAGTTTAATGAGCTTGATTAACACCAAGTAAGATAATCCTACAAGTACGGAGAGAAAATGAAATTAATAATATTTTTACTGATCACAATTAATATAGTGTCATGCTCAGTCAAGAAAGACTCGACCCAAGATGATGCTATTAGAGGACGAGTTGATGCACTTAATACTAATCATGATTCAGACGGTGATTTAGTAAGTGACAAAGAAGAAGCTAGTTTAGGAAGAAATCCTCGAATCGCAGATCTTCCAAGTATAAGAGTAAGGTTTTTACAAAACTATAAAATCAGTGTTTCGTACAAAGATCTTACATCAGGAGATGAAGGACAATTTGAAATAGATACAAAGATTGGCGCAAATAATCCAGATTTTAAGTATAGGGTAGGAAATCTCTTTTTAAGAGACAGTAGTTATAAAACGGCGGCCTCAGTTGGGAAATTCTCAGATCACAGCTGGGGAGAATATGTAGAGCATGACTTAACATGGGTAAAATATCCAGATATAGATCAACGATTCTTTCAAGAAAACGTAATGAAGTACGGCCAATACTTTAATGAGAATAAATATCTAATTACGAATGTAGTCATAGAGTTGGAGAATTCAATAAAGCTAAATTCAAATACGGATTATAAGCAAATATCAAATCCTGAACTAACTTTTCGTTTTTATAATTATGAATCAGAAAACTATGACGTTATTGCGTCAGAAAAAATTGAGAGGAGTATTGTTTCAGGTGTAAATGAAGTAGTCACTATCAGAATTGAGAATATCAATCCAAAATTAATCTCTGAGAACTATTTCAAGAAAGGTGAATTCATAGTGTCTGAGTTAACGAACTATGAGATTCCACAGTTAGAGGTTGATTTTAAAACGTTAATTTCAAGCATTAGTCAAAATACAGTACCAATTGTTTATAGTACACCACTGGAGACAGCCGTTGAGTATGTAGCCACAGGCAATGGAATTAAGTTTCGTGAGATTCTAAGTATCTTATTTGATAAGAAATTTACAATAGAGAATGAAAAATTAAAGAGCATAAATCAGTTTCAGGACAATTTACCAAAATATGAATACTTAAGTGAATTAAGAGATGTTGATAAAAAAGGAAATTGGTTCGTTTTTACAAATAGGCTGAATAAGCATTATCTTGTACACGATTTTACCAATAAAGATGTTGTTTCACTGTCATACATTCTTGGAAAGGATTTATCATCTCAAGTGGATGAGAAAATATTTAGCTATAGCGAAAATGTTGAAACTACTGATCATTTTCAAACATATACCCTAGGAAATATATATCCAAATTCAGAAGTTTCATTCTTTATTGAATCAAAAAGATTGTTTGGTGAAAAAATTAAGAGTTGGAATGATGTTTTCAGAAATCAAGGTTGTGCTGGACGCAGTGGAAACTGTGTAAGTTTTCCTTTTCAATGTGATGTTTCATTTAATATTTTTGAATCACTCGACACAAATTTCAATTTTAATAAAGAACTTAATGGAGAGATTGCTCGAATCTTACTAGTTATCAATGGTAATGAATACAATCTGGTTGAGTTATTAAGGGAGAAGAAGCTTTCACTTGAATGGAGTGAACAGGGTGTTTCTTTTAATATAAAAAACATCAGTGCGATTCAAAATATTTCAAATACAGATGAAAATGTAATGGGCTTAAAGCTTTTAGCACTTAGGGAGAGTAGTTTTAATGGAGTTAAACTAGTTAATATGAGTGGGAAAGCATATTACGAGTGTCCTCGTCTTGTGACTTTTTTAGCAGGAAGTAATAAGTGGCCATTGTCTGTTGAATCACAAAAATTTGGTGAATGGGCAAATACAGTAAATTGGAATCTAGTCCTTAGAGGTGATCATAAAAATTATGTTCAAATGTTCTCTGTAGGCATAACCAGTGTCATTGCAAACTTTCACAACTAAGGAATTACTAATGAAAATAATAAAAAATAAATTAATTGATGTTTCTGTTTGGTTTACTACTGTTTCATTTACTTTAATGGGGAGCTTCTTGCTCCCTTCGGGAAATGCCTATGCATTTACAAAATTAAAAAATGGTTTTGAAACAATAACAAATAATTACCTTATTCCATTGTCAAACGCAGTTGCAGGAGCGGCCCTGATTTTGTTCGTTATATTATCGTATTTTAAACAAGATGTTTATTTACCAAAGGTAGGAACGATTTTTGCTTTGGCCGTGATCTCATATGTCGGTCTCGAAATTTTAACAACTTTAAATCAAAGCTTTAGCTAGGAAATATTATGAAAAAATCATCTTATCCAGCTCTCTTAAATAAGAGGGCAAGGATTCTTGCATCTTTAAATCGTACAGACTTACTTGTTTTGGGTTGCAACTATCTGATTATGTCCAATCTTAAAATATCTGGGTGGAAAATAATTTGTATTAGTTTAGTGGTTTTGATCATTACAAAGTTTATAACAAGTCGCCTTGAGAAGGGTTTTTTTGAAACGTTATTCACAAAGAGAATCATTAACTGGAATTATAAAATGGAGGTTTTAAGTGAGTAGATATGACTTCCCAATTGCAGCTATTGATGGAAATGAAATTGTCTCAATCTCTGGAGATAAGTCCTATTTCTATAAAATAAAAGGATATGACCTTGAACAAAAGGATAGTGTCGAGATATCAAATTTCTTTTCACATATAGAAATAAGTTTGAATAATCTTTCTCCAAGTGAGAATTTTAAATTCTATCACCTTAATGGGGAAAATTATCTGAACTCATCAGTAATAAATCCTCAAGTTGGACTAGAATTAATCTCTTGTGATGCCCCGATGAAAATATTCTTTGAAGAATCAGATATTTTTTCTGATATAGGAATTTATGATGATTACATTCTTTATAATGGCAGATATAGGCGAATTGTCTCAATAAAGTCATTTAATGAAGACGAGATAGATGAATTCTTTTTGCCTCATGGATATGATTATATTTTAAATCTAAGGCGAAAGGATAATGAGAAGGCAATTAAACTATTAGATCGCGTTAGGATGTCACATGGCGCTGGTCAATATAAGTCTAAAAGAGATTTTGAAAGTGAGGGAGCGTATGCTCAGTCCGAAAGCTTAATTCAGGATATTACACATGGAGAAGAGTCCATATTTGATATGGAGCTATTTTTTATTGTAACTGAGGATTCCCTTAAAAAGCTAAATGAGAAAACGTTTGATTTGATTTCTATTCTAAAAATAAAAGGAATGACACCATTCATTGAGGGGCATCGTATTTCTCGTTTTAAATCGGGATTATTTCAAATATTCAGTGATTTGATTATTGGAGTAAAACCTAGGTTTAAGTTTCGCTCTATACCAAATAAAACAGGACATCTTAAATTTTTAGTACCTTGTAGTGTAAGTCGATTCATGTCAGAGGGGATACAACTTTTTGATATTTCTGATGAGAGCATTTGGTTTAATCCTTTTTCAAAAGAATTTAAAAGTAGAAATATGTTAGTTACTGGCTCAACAGGAGGAGGGAAGTCAGTCTTTGTTAATAAAATTGTTCATTCGTTAATATCTAAGCATCCAGCTGTTATTTTAGATAAAGGTGGATCTTTTAGAAAAATTTGTCTTTATCACGATGGCCACAATCTTGATGCAGGTATAAATCCTTTAGATTTTAAATGTCCTTATTATTTACGAGAGTTTGTAATATCAGCAGTCGATAAGGACAAGTTTCAAAAACTTGAAAAAGGATTGCTTCTTAAGGAGATAAAAGCATTTCTAGAGATTTATAAAGGTAACTCATTTTTTGATTTATTAAGTCATTTAGAAAATTCTTTCAAGGGTATAAGTCTATATTTTGAAGATATCAAAGACTTTATAAGTGTTGCTGACCTCGAGAAGAAGCGACTCTTATATGTAGATATTGAAAATTATCCAAATTCGCAAATCGCGCCACTTATTATCTATATTTTAGAATACTTTAAAAATATATCTGAACCAGAAAAAGTCTTGGTATTTGATGAGTGTTGGAAATTTCTTAAAAATCACGGTGAATATATAGACGAGTGCTTTAGAACTTTTAGAAAGTCGGGAGCTTTTCCTATCGCAATTTCTCAAGGGCTAGCTGATTTTTCATGTCTTGGTGGAGATCTATATTCTTCAATGACAAATAACTCGTATTTTAAAGTTTTTTTTCCACAAGAGTATATTGAAGATAAAGATGTTAGTGAATTTGATAATGGAAGAATATCTTCACTTAGGTACCGAAAAGGGGAATATTCTGAGTGTTATCTAAAAACTCAAGATGGCATTTATAAAAAAATCTTAAGAATTATATTATCTCCTCTTGAATTAGAGCTTTTTCATACTGAATCAGGTCAAAGTGATAACTTTTTTAAATTCTTTCAAGATCAACGGAAATATTTCTCTTCCAATGAAGAAACAATTGATTCATTTGTGAGGTTGCATCATGGAATGGCGTAATTTCATATTGACCATGCTTTTGAGCTTACAAGGACAAGCATCAACTTTGTTTATGCCAGATAGTGATACGGCAGCACTAATTGCTTTAGTTTCAAACACGGCGAGTACAGTATCAAATACTTTGAAAATTCTTGAGGTCGCAAAAACGGCAAGCGATAAAATCGATAAGTATAATTTTTTGGCAATGCGAAGATACTTCATTGCTAGAAGAATTGAGCAACATACTAGAGATATAATTGCTGTTTCGAAAATGCATCCAAGCGGGCTAAAAGAGATCAATCAAGTGATGTTTAGTCTTAAGCTCAATTTAAAAGGATTAAAATCTAATATTGATTTTATGGCCATGGATTTATTTCAAGCAGAAGATTTTTCAAAGAGGTATTGGGATAAAGTAGCAAACTCAATGGAGGATGAAAAAGAAGCTCATAATCAAGAACTTCTAAGTGCAAGCGAAGGAAGTATGAGTAAGCATGTCCAAAATACGGCAATGAATACAGCGATGAGTTCCAAAATCTTGGCAAAAATCAGAAGAGATAATGTTGAGTATCAGAAAATTGATATTGCATTAAAAAAGGGAGATGTAAAAGAGAAGCTAAGAAGAGAGGAATTTTATAAAAATTGGATTGGATTATCAAACTCTGAAAATGATCTCATCGCAACTGAGGTGAATTTATGAATAGCTCGATTTATGACCTACTCATGATAACAAGTTTTGATTTAGATAAACTTATAGAGGAGTATAGATTATTTTTTCTTGCTCTACTTCCTGGAATGTTTATTATTGCTTGTTTAGTAGAGTATTTCGATAGAATGGATGTATTCGAACTCGTAAAAAGGGCCTTGATTTCAGTTGTTATATTAACTAGTGTCACAGAATTCTATAAATCTTCTATTAGGTATTCAATAGATGCGGCCAACGAAAAATTTCAAGAACAGAAGCAGGCAAATATTCTTTTGATGGATATGTTTGAGGCCGGAAAGTATTTAGATGTTGTGGGTAAGCAAGATAATGGAAAGTTTTTTAAAAATGCATCCATAATTGATGGAGGTTTAAAATTTCTAAAATATCACTTTTTTAGTTCATTTATTAATGATGGATTTACTGTCACAGTCTATTTTATCAGTCAGCTTTGTTTCATTCTATTAAAAGTTGTTTATTCGCTAGTGTATTACTTAGGTTACGGATTAATAGGAATTCCCTGTATGGTTTATTTGTTTCCCAGTATGGGAAATGTACTAAGAGGTGGAGTTCTTAGTTTTATTTGGTGTCTAATTGTTCCCCATGTTCTTGTTTTCATTTTATCAATGATTGGTAGTGAAATAAATACTGGCTATCAAGCTGGGCAAGTAATTGGAGGAAGTGCAAGTGGAACAGTTCTTCTTTTTATAATGACTTTATTTATAGCATTTACACCTTTCATAACGATGATGCTTATTAACGGCTCTGGCATTGCTCAGGCAGGTGGGGTTATTGCATTGTTAGGAGGTAATCTTATCAAAAGTTTACCATCCACTGCAATAAAGACTGGTGCAACAATTGCGACTGGTGGTGTATTAGGGCCAAAGATGGCGTTAGCGACTGGAGCACTAAAGCTTGGAGCCGGTGCGACAGGAAAAGGATTCAATGCGTTTAAAAACTCTATGACTTCTTTAAGAAGTGGTAAGAGTGATCAACAAACATCTAGCACAAAGAGTATGGGTAGTACTCAAAAAGAAAGTCATTTAAAAACTACAAACTCAAGTAATGAGGAATCTTTAGCTACTAGTAAGCATAAGATGCAGGGCAATTCAACTAATCAGTCTAAACAAGAGGTAAATAATGTTCAAAAAAAATCAGGTTCACAAGGGACCAGAGAAGTTGATCAGTATCGAAAACACGATCCAAGGAATCAAAAAACCAATCATGTTCATAGCAATACTAGGAATAATAGCAAACATCCTAATTCTAAGCATTCAAGTCCTCGTCCTGAACAAAGAAGAGAAAAAAATAAAATATAACAGTTTTGAAGCTTGTTATTACGGCATGCAGAGTATTGTAAATAATAATCCAAAGATGGAGCTTATGAATAATAAATTGATAAAAGATCTTCAAAAAATAAGTTTTTCAGTTGAGAAAATTCATCTTGTTAAAATGATTGATAGCTTTTCGTGTGATGTTTTTACAACTGATTCTAATGGAGTTCGTAGATATCAAGTTGCTCTTGAAAAAAATACAAGATTCACATATCTCTACCGGCTTATTGATATTAAAGAGCGGAAGGTAGATTCAAGGTATCAACTATGATCTATTACATTTTCAAAGAGCAGATATTTACAATTTTCTTGTCCATGGCACATCTAACGGCCATGACATTTCCTGATAAGGTTAACGATTTTGTCGGGGGTCAAGAAGGCGATTTTAAAATTTATGAACTTAATAAAAGAAAAAGTCTCGTATTTGAAGCAAAGAGAAAAGACATTGACCGAAATTTCATAGTTTTTGAAAAAGATGGAAAGTATCACTTTAATATTAAATATGATGAGAACTTATCTAATAAGGATATTGTCTTACAATCGGCTAAGAGTTGTGGTCTGTATTCAATAATTAAAGAGACAACTAGTTACCAACTGTTTGAATGTCCTATGTCACTGCTAATTGTAAATAAATCAAATATCAAATTGAAAGTTAATGACTTCTACCTTGATAAAAAGAAATTCATCTCAAAAGGACCACCAATATGGATAGATGAAAAATTGGTTTATTACAAAGGTCGAGCACTATGAAATGGGTTTGTATATTCTTTCCACTTAGTTGTTACGCAGGTTTTAGTGCACTGGAAAATAGTTATGATTACAAATTAAAGGAGGACGTTAAAGTTATTAAATCAAGTTCAAAAAAGATTAAGAAAAAAGGAGATGATGTAGATAGTTTATTAAAAAGCATTGAAGCAAGTGACAAGAGTATTGCCGATTTATTGAAAAATAATGAAAAAAAAGTACTTGTTAGAAAGCGAGATGATCATTTGTCTTCATTAACGCGTTTAAAGGGAACTTTATTAAACTCAGTATTAGCAACAAACAAAAGAGGTACAACTTTAATTATTAAGATTAGCGAGAATGATTTTTTTGATGATGCAGAGGTTCGATGTAGTGGATTAAGTTTTGGGAAAAGAGTTATTGCTAAGTGTGATTTAGTTGTAAGTGAAGAAAAAGAATATCAAATATTGGCAGAATTATGGGATCTCGATGGTGCAGAGGGCATAATTGCTGATCAGTTTTATGATGGTTCAGAAAAGGAGTTTTTAATGAGTAGTTTTTCTTCATTTTTTGAAGGAGTTCTTGGGGCCACAAAAGATCGTCTAATTACTCCTTATGGAGAAGTAGATAAAAATAATAGCAAGAATCAGGTTCTATCAGGACTAATGGGCATTGCCGATAATGTAAATTCAAAAGTTAAAGACTCTAGTGAAAAAAACTTACAAATTGCACTCATTAATTCAGGTAAAGAAGTATTTATCTTTTTCCAAAAGAAGGTGAAATTATGAAGAGTAAATTAATAATTTTGATAATGCTTTCCCTGTCTTTATCTTCTTGCTCGTCAATGAAAAAGACAATCATCTACAGTTCTCTTAGCGGTGGACTCGCTGGTGCAGCGGCAGGTTATACATTAAGTCCAGATAAGGAAAGCCAAGGAGCAAATGCAGCCATCTTCGGTGTTTTAGGGGCAGGGCTGTCAGCATTAATTGGCTATGCACTTTTTGAAGATGATCCTCGCAATCAAAAATTAAATCATCTACTTGAAGATAACAAAGACTTAAATCCAAATTCTCTTGGACTTGATTTAGGTAATTTAAAAATAGAGGCAAATCTAACAAATGAAGGACTTTATAAAACACCTAGTATAGAGCTTCCCGATGAACTTAAAGGAAAAATAAAGAAACAATATGTCATTAAGTATGAATCTAAAGAACGATACTTACATAAGGGAAGTAAAACTTACTATGTCCCTTCTTTTAAAATCTTTGAACACGCCTATGACGATGTATTAGGAGAAAAGGAAAATGACTAAATCTAAAGATAAGAGTGTTGGTCTTGGAGATTTTTTAATTCCCATTGTGGATCTTATGACAATTTTAATAACAAAAGGAATTGAGCTATTTGGTAAAGGAGTAACTTTGATATTTGATAAGTATATTTTTGTAAATAAAGTTCCTGATTTGGAAAAAGTAGAGCGTGATCATTTACTCAAGTCCAAAGGAACAAATGATTTTGATTCTATCGGATATTCTATAACGACAAAAAGAGATATTAAAAGTTTAGATATTAACAAATCAAAACATTCTGTCGTTGTTGGAGCAAGTGGCTCTGGGAAATCGGTTCTTCTGGACACTTTAATGTTTGATGACATGAGAAATGGTAAACCAGTAGTCTATCTTGATCCCAAGGGAGATAACGAATCACTGGAACGTTTTATTGAATTATGTCGAATGAATAACAGAGAATACTTAATCTTCTCTGAGTATTATGACAAAGATAATAAGCTGAAATTAAATCCAGTCGTAGAAGGAAGTGTAAATCATATAGCAGATCGAGTTTTTAAAAGCTTTACTTGGAGTGAAGAGTATTACGCTAATAAATCACAGCAAGCTTTGAAAATATCAATCAAAGCACTCAAGGAAAATAAAGTACCGATTACGCTTAAAAGTATCTATGAGAAAATAATAGAATTAACAGAAGGAAAAGTTAAAGCAAAGACAGTTTTGAATCGTACTGAGATTGAAGGACTAATTACTAAACTTGATAATATTGTTACTTCTGACTTTGGTTATGCATTAGAAGGAGAAGACGCTTATAGTTTTAATCAACTTAGAGAGGAAGGGAAATGTGTTTATATTGGGCTTTCAGTTCTTGGCTATGCTGAAACTGCAAGGGCCATAGGTAAGCTTATTTTAGGTGATATAAATTATAGCGTTTATAACACTTATAGAAATATTTCTCATAACTCGAAGCATAGTCTAAAACCCTTGGGATTATATATTGATGAGCTGTCTGCTGTTATTACTGATGAATTTATTGAAATCCTAAATAAATGTAGAGGAGCAAAAATTGAAATAACAACAGCATTTCAAACTTCAAGCGATATTAATAAAATCAGTCCAGATCTTTGCCAACAAGTATTTGAAAACTCCTTAAATTGGTTTGTGATGAAGCAAAGAATGCAAGAAGCAGCCGAGGATATTTCTAACTCTATCGGGACAATGGAAAGCACTAAGAAAACAGTTCGTATTGAAGATGGACAAGAATTAGATTTAGGCTCTCAAAGAAAAGTAGAAGAATTGATTGTTCATCCTAATATCATAAAAAATTTAAATGTCGGTCAATGTATTCTACTAAGACAGCAGCCCACCAGAATTGACCTTGTGAATGTTAAATATATTGATCAGGAGACTATTAATAAAAATATAGAATTTTATGAATATAACAACTGGATTGTTAAACGAAATTTAAAGTCACATATTAATGATCCTCTGGCCGAAATAAAACTGGGGCCTTTAAATGAATAATTTTTATCTTGTCGATGGTTATATTGATATTCTAAGCGAGGTCGGGAGATGGAAAATCATTCCAATGCGTGGTCTTTATGAAACAAGAAATTTTGATATCGCTTATCAGACATTTTGTAGAAAAATAAGGAAACTTGAATCTGAAGGACTTGTTAGAAGTATACTTGGTAATAACAAAAGGAAATTTATTACTCTAACAAGTAAAGGATCAGAGGTTTGTCCTTACGGAGTAAGTTTTAATGATTCTGAAGATAGTTTAAATCATGATCTGATCGCTACCAATATTGTAACCAAATTGATCGAGTATAAAAATTTTAAAACTGGTCAGGTACAATGCTTTGGACGTGGATTAGATGTTGAACCTGATGGACTCATCTTTGGTCAAAAGAGTGGAAAAGAATATTCATTGGCCATAGAAGTAGAGTTGCATCAAAAAAGTAAATCTAGACTTATGGATAAGCTCATTAAGTACACCAGCAGTGTTTATTATTCTTACGTCATCTATGTCATTAACAAAGAAGCGACCTATAGGTCTTACAAAAAAATCTTAGAAAATATGAATGATGAAGTTAGACGAAAAGTAATTTTACTATTGGATCGAGATTTAACACTCACAAAATTTAATTTCATAGAAGCTCATTGTCTATTTCAAAATAAGGATATGAGCTTTGAGGAAATTTTTGGTGAATAGGGTTACAAGAAGTAAGGTGAGTCGTTACTTGAAGTTACACCCACCTTCGCCCCATCAAAATTGTCTAATCGAATCAAATAGTTATCTGACGCGATTATTGACCACCCCCTCTCCACGAGTTACGAGGATGTGGTCAATAATAGCTAATAACAATTGATTGATAGAGATGGAAGTGGGGCGAAGGTAGGAATTAAAATTAAGATAGGAGATGAATAAGAATGAGAGAAGAAAAAAAAATAGAAGAAAACCCAAAGAAAAAAAGAGGAAGAAGGCCTAAGGATGTGGTGCCTGAGTATGTTTTAAATAAGGAGCAGACTAAGTTTTTTGTGGACTTGAGTAAAGATCAAAAAGAACTAGAGCTTATTCAGGAATATTTACTTAAAGCAAATAATAAAAAGCATGGAGGTGAAGTTTTATTTAAAGACATTGCTCTCTATGCCATTGGAAAGTTAACAGTAAAAGATATGGACAAGCTTCAAGAAAATTCCCTTACAGAAATGGAAAAAGTGGAAAGAAGTCTTGAAGAATTTAATACCAAAAATGGGGTTGAACTGAGTCTTGGTGAATATCTTTTAAAGAAATTAAACTTAAATTGATAAGAGGTACAAATTATGAATACAAACAATATGCAATTATTTGTTGGACGCTTAGGTAAAGAGCCTGAGCTTAGATATACTAAAGATCAAAAAGCTGTTTGCCAATTATCTGTGGCCACAACGAATGAAGAAGAAAAGAAGACTATTTGGAATAGAGTCATTGTCTGGGGAAAACAGGCAGAGCTTTGTAATTTATATCTAAAAAAAGGAAAAGAGGTTTTTGTTCAAGGCTACAGAGAATTAAAAGAATTTACCACTAATGATGGAGAGATTAAACAATACGAGGAGATCACAGCGAATCTAATTGGTTTTCCAAATTTATAAGGAGGTTTATTTGAATAGCGTTAAAGATATTAATAAATCTTGGTTAAATACAGATGAAGCAGCGAAGTATCTTGGAAAAACTCAAAATGCTGTATGGAAACTTGTGAGTAAAGGATTACTCATAAAAAGAAAATGGGGACGAAGATTATTTTTTAAAAAATCGGAGTTGGACAATTTATTAGAAAATTCTTTTTGTTAGGAGAAGTGATGGCAGTTACTCAAGTCATAAATAATGGAACAATTACTTATAGCGTTTATATTAACTTGAGATCTAAGCTCATGCCTCATGTTCGTTTGCAAAAAAGAATTAAAGGATTAAAAAATAAAGCTGAAGCGATTCGGAAGGAGAGAAATCTCCTTCAGGATCTTTCCCATAAAATAGCGCAACATGAAGGCCACGGTATGACATGGCGAATGATTGTTAATAAATGGGCAGGAGTAGTAAGTGAAGAAAGCTATTTGGATAAAACTTATAATCCAGCAACGATTAAAGATTATATTTCAATGATGCATAACTGGACTAAGAATTGGCTAGATCGTCCGGCCATAGAACTTACGAGAGGTGAAGGTAGAGAAGTATTAAACTCAGTTATTGAACAAGGCAGAACAAAGGCTTTTCAAAAACGATTGAAGAATACTATCAATATGATTTACTGCTGGGCCATTGAGGAGAGAATTATTAGAGGTGTTCATCAAAGTCCTGTATATGGACTTAAGATAATTCTCAAGGAAGAGAAAAGACCAGAGATATTAAAAGCAGAGGAGATTCGACTTCTTTTATATCAAAGTAAAGCTTCGTCCCATGAATGGTATCCTATCTGGGCAATGGCCTTACTGACAGGTATGAGAAACGGTGAGCTTTATGCACTTAAATGGGAAGACGTTGATTTGGATAATTTATTAATAACTGTGCAGAGATCTTTTAATAAACGAGAAAATAATTTTAAAAGTACAAAAGCTGGATATTGGAGAACTGTGCCAATCTCATCGGAACTTAGAAGTTTGATACTAGAATTAAAAAATATTTCTAAATCGGAATTTGTTTTACCGAGACTTATAAAATGGAGAAAAGGTTATCAGGCCAAAATTCTTAAATCATTTTGTAAATCTATTGGACTCCCCGAAATAAAATTTCATACTTTGAGGGCCTGTTTTGCAACACAGCTAATAGGCTCAGGTATTGAACCTATTAAGGTAATGAAAATTTGTGGATGGAAAGATTTAAAAACTATGAGTTACTATTTACGACTTTCTGGAATAGATGAAAAAGGTGCAACGGAAGGATTAAATTTTCTTCCCAAGGCAGAAGGAAATGTTTTATCAATGGATTTGAGGACTACGCATATGTAGTCTCTATTATCTTTGTGATTTAGTGAAAACCATTAATGAAGATGCGATGCCTTCTATGGACATAATCGATGAAAGCTTACATGTAAAATCAGCAGGTTAGCGTGATTATTTCTATGTTATATTTGGGATGAGATAAATAACAGCGAGGTATCTATGACAGCTAAGAATGAAAACCCAATTGATTCTTTTGTAGAGATAAGTAAGAAGAATAGAAACGTAAAAATTAGTGAAGATGATCTTAAGAGGATCAATGATTTACTTGAAGATGCAAATACTGATGAAGCATTTGAAGATGGTGAACTTCCTCTTGTTGCAAAACCAAAGGTAGCAAAATAGTATAGCTTAAACTATATACCTTATGAAATCAGTCAAACGAAGTCGTTTTATCATAATTGACTCTGTTATTTTGCCTGCATAACAAAAACTCCATTAAGAAATCTTGATTAAATATATTTGCACCACAATCGATAAGTCTTTGAATATAATTATTTATCTCAAAGGTAGCAATGTCGAGTCCCCGATACTTAACCAAATCAAGATTTAAGCTTGGACTAGAATGTCCAACAAAGCTTTTTTATACAAAAAAAGAAAGAATATCTTGATTCAAAAATGGATGATCCCTTTATGGCAGCACTGGCAGAAGGGGGATTTCAAGTTGGGGAGTTAGCAAAATATTGTAATCGGCTGAGTATAGAAGAAGAGGAAATATGAGTAGAGAACAGAAAAAAGAAGATATTTTTTCTTTAAATGCATTATATGAAAATGTAAAGAACAACGTTTTTGAAATACCAACAGTTCAAAGAGGTTTTGTGTGGAAGCCACATCAAATAGAGAATCTATGGGACTCTCTCTTAAGAGGATATCCTATTGGCTCTATTGTATTACATGAAGTTTCAGTTAGGGAGAAAAACGAGGGAGATTTCTCACATATAGAAATCCTTGATGGTCAACAAAGAATAAGTTCTATTTGTTTAGGTATGAATTACGAAGATATAGAAATACTTAAAACTTCAAGTAAAAATATTAGGATCTTTATAGACTTGGGTAAGCCTAATGCTGACGATAATAGGAAATACATTTTTAGAGTTGTAACAAAATCACACCCATGGGGATACAAGAGAAGTGATAATACTAAAACCTTGGAGAGTAAGCATATAAGAGCATTTCAAAAGAGGGTTTTAGGTAAAAGTGAAGCCAAAATTTTGGAGTTAGGTATTGATAAATATATCCCATTCGATGCGTTGGAACCTGTGCCTTTGTCATTATTTGTTAAAGCAGTCCAATCAAAGAAAAATGTAGATGAACTAGAAAAAGATATACAAAAATGGAAAGACGAAAATTATAAAGAAGGTGATGTCGAAGAGGATGGCAGTGATGAAGTAGTATCAGTAAAAGAAAAAGTTAAGGAAATTAGAAAATATACTGTTAAAGAAATATTTGAAGCAATTAAATGCTTACTTGATGAATGCAGAGGCCTAAAGATGCCTGCTCTATATTTGAATTTTGAAAAAATTCAAGAAGATAGCGTTATGGACCTAACTCAAAAGGATGATATCGAGCAGGAGGATGAGGAAACTGAAAATAATTCGAATAAAGAAAAAGATGAAATCGAGAATATGTTTATCAGACTAAATTCTGCAGGGACATTGCTTTCTGGAGAGGAACTGAATTACTCAATGTTTAAATCATATTTACTTAAGGAAACAAAAGAGAAAATTGAAGAAGCGTGTGTAGGTATAATAAAGCCTTCAAGGTTTATAACTTTTGCCTTTAGGTTATGGAAGAGAAAGAAACAAGATGATGATAAAAGGGGATTCTACAGATTAGTAATAAAACCGAAGATATTTCAAAAAGAGTTCAGAGGAAATGAAAAAAAATCAGTGGATAGTAAAACAGAATTTAAGGATTATGTGATAAATGATTTAATAGATGTTTTGCAAATAATAAAAAAGTTGTTGTTATATGATGAGTTTGCGAACCCTGACGGATTTCCGTTTTTAATGGTCAATCGTTTATCCCAAAAATCTCCAGAGGTTATGTTTATGCTACTGTATAGACTTGCTATAAAGGGTGACAAGATAGAAGGAGAACTCCATAAAAGAATGCTTGGAATTATAAGTTTGTTTAGTTGGTTTGGGACAGGCGAGCAAAATACAGGACATCAGCAACTATTACGGAACATATACCCAGCAATGGATAAGTTAAAAATTAAAGAGTTTTGGTCTTCTGAGGTCGTAACTCGGGCATTGATTCAAAATCAAAAAGGGGATGTCTTAACCAAGATACCAGCTACAGTTAAAGACTTAAGAGCTGAATTTGATGATCTTACAAAAAAACACAAAAGTAACAAGAACAATGGTTCATTTAAAGACACAAGTTACTTCATTGACAAAATAACGTCTGAAAAAGAATTGTTGTTATACATTCAAAGGAAGCATTTGAAGTCTATGTTTTCAGATGATCAGTTCCTTTTAGATGATACTAACGTTCCATTTGACTGGGATCATATATTTCCACAAGATTATATTCGGTCACGGCCCGGAATAAATAAAACCTTGAGGGATTGGTATAGCACAAATGGTAATTTATGGGCTTGTTCTTATGAATTCAACCGTAGATTTCATGATTTAAATCCATCTGAAAAAATGAAGCCTAAAAATATCAAAACCGAACAAACGGATCATAAAGAACTTTGTATAGTTGTAAAAAATGAAGCATTAGATTGTAATAAAGATAATATAAAAAATAAGCAAAAAGAAGTATATGATTTTATTTTAAATAGAAATTTGGAGTTATGCATAAGATGGTATAAAAATCTAAATATCGCTGACTTGATACCTGGGTCTATAAAAAAAGAAGAGAGTTTTTTTGATTTATATTTGGATAATAAGCAGTGGATAAGTGTTAAAGATAAGGCGGGAGGAGATTATACCCATTATAGAGAGTTAAGCCTTGAAAATGATATAAAATTATATATTGGTTTTGATGAGGGAGACCTCCTGAAGGAAGATTGTATTGAGTTTGGGATTATCTCTAGGTATGAACTTAAAATCCAAAAAGATTTAAAGAAAGAACTAAGGTCAGTATTTTTAGATGACGGTGAACATGTAGTGTATCAAGTATTTACTTTGGTCTCTGTGAAGAGTGTGTCACTTTTATTTGATGAGATACAAGAATTTTTGAGAAAAATGTCTCTCGATGGGAAGAAGAACCAATGGGATGATTTATTAAAAATCTCAATTAAAAACATAAATCCCTGAGCTAAATTTTTGAAGAACACTTAACCTTGTTTTATGGTAAAAGATAATTTGTTCCCACAGTTCCTAGGAATAGCGAATACTCTATGACTTGGTCTTATAAGGCCAAACCGAAAGGCTGTTCTTGGGTCATTTTATGAAAAAGCCAGAAAAAATCCACATATCGAAATTGATTTATCAGACGAATTTGAAAAATCATTAAATGAGATGTAGACACCTCGGAAATAATAGTTAAGAAGGTACGCCGGTTGATTCAGTGGCCATGGCTTTGTCTTCTTATAACCACTCCTAAAGGACATCTTTTGTCACAAGTATTTGTTATACTCTAATATTGCTCATCTTGGCTTGTCTAGGGTAGTCGGATTCACAAGAATCTCTGTTTCGTAGATGAGAATAGAGTATTGGAGATAATGATGTCAATTAATCGTGTCAAAGAAACATTATTACTAAATATCTTTGACCTTTCCTTAAAAGAAAAAGAGATTATTGCTTATGTTCATGCAATGGATTTTGAGGATGTCTCAATTTTAAAAGCTTATTCATATTCAATGAAAAGGAAAATGCCTGTACTGGCCAATGTTTTATTTAATGAGAAATCTGTACGAACAAAATTTAAATTCATGGATGATTCAATTCCTTATTTTGTCGAGAATGATAAGATATTTTCATTGCAACTTTTATTTCCACCATTAATCGATAAGACATATGAAGAAATTCTACAAGAAATATTTGGAGATGATAAATTTAAACTGTACCGAAAAAGAGTCGGTGTAGCTCTTAAAAAGTTTGGAACAAATTTGCTTAACAATATTTATATTTTAAGTCTTCTTGTTGATATACATGTGCTAATTGATAAAATATTAGAATTAGATCATAACCAAGCAATTGATGAGCAAGTTTTAACAAAATTGAAATTGCCTGAGTTTAATCTAGAATGGCTACTAAGTAATTATAAAATAAGTAGAGTATTTAAAGTTCTTTTAACATACGAAGATGAATATTATACAGATTCACTTCGGATTATAAATATGATCAAAAATATTGAAGGTGAAGGATACAAAGAAGTTGTAATGAAATATATTGGCAAGAAGCCGATCTCTTTTCATGATATTCACGCAAGATTATTACCAAAGTCATGTGAAGTTGAAAACAATCATTTATCGAGTATGTCTCTTCGTCAGGATATTGAAGAGCTAGATGGTGATTTGTTGTATGAATATACTATCTCTATACCTAAGACTGGCAAAGACTTGCTAATGACTGGTGCAGTATTAAGGCATTGTGTTGGTTCCTATATTGATGCTGTTGTAAGTAAGGAATGTCTGATAATTAACTTGAGTCTAGAAAATAAATTAGTATTTACAGTGGAGCTTGTCTTAAGAAATAAGAGATATCATATCAGCCAGTTTAGAGGCTATCGCAATTCTTCTAAATATGAAGGAGAAGATGGTGCTAAGTACAGAGCTAAAATCATTGAGAAAGTAAATAATTTATTGGGTTTGAATAAATGAAAATAATATCAAAATTTCATGATTATTATGATGGTGTTCAAGGAATTGCTTTTGATGACGAACTCGTCTATCTGAGAAAGTATAGGACTATATTACTTAAGGAGTTAATCAAGCAAGATGATTTGAGAATAGGGAACAGAAAATTTTCAAATGGATATTCAGTTAGAATTAAGAATGGTCGAATTAAAGGCTATAGCGAAAAGATTATAGGTTTTTGTGGAGAAATTTATTACTTGTTTGAAATATATTATATCCTAACCAATGAAGGTATAGTTCAAAAGAGGAGCGCATTCTCACAAGAGCAGTTAAACGAAATTCTAATAGAGTTAGAGTTGCAATCTCCAAAGAGTGAAGAGTTGATATCCTTTAGTGAACACTATAAAAAGATGTGGTCAGTGATTTATTCTGATTCTCGTCATCTACAGGCACTAAGGGATATTTTTACTAGGGAGAATACTCCAATATTTGTAATAAAAGAGGATACCTATGATCTTCATTGGCTTGATGAAAATAATTCAAGAGGCTACAACGAGCTAATAGTTGAAATAAATCCATGTTTAAAAGAGTATGATTTTCAAAAGGAAGTTGATTCGTTTAATTGTTATCAATCGATAAGTATGTATATTGGTGGAGTACTTACAAAGCCAGATGCTCCGATTCTCTTAGTCAGTGATGAGATAAAAACTCTTCAGCATGGCTTTGATGAGTTTTCGTTTAAAACTATTAAAGGTGACAAAAAACCTCGTGGTTTAAATAGAGGAAAGAAGAAGTAAAGATGTGACACATTTTGTCACATCAATATTGTATATTATAAAAATGGAGATAATATGAAATTAAAATTTAAAAATATTGTTGAATTAAATATCAAAGTCGTATGTGATGGGCATACTCAGTGTTGGATGAGTATAGATGAAGGTTTAATAAAAAAGAGCGAAAAGACTGGAGTTGAAACAATACGCTTTAAGTTGATTGATCTTGATGATCGAACAGATGAGAGGGATATAATTTTAAGACTCGATAAGGATAATAAATTGGCATACAAGGGTGATTTGATGACTGATGAGTCAATGTTTTTCAACTTAATACGTAATGATACAGTTCCTGGAACACTCACTTATATTGAAGAGCATGATGAAGGAGATGATTATATTATTCTAGAGATATTTATTGAAAGCTAGTAATGCTCAAATTTAAGGTGTTCAAACTCTAGTGAGTGTGAGTCTCATGTCGAAGCAAGTTAACATTTTAATCCTTTAAAGAAACTAAAATGATTAAGAATGAACAATATCTAGCTATAGATAATAAACTCTGAATAAGGCTTCTGAGCATATGATTTAACTCAGGATTTATGAAAAGCAAAGTCTCTTTTTTTCCTGTGTTATATTAACGAAGTAATGTAATTGATATATACTGTTAAGCAAATATAGAAATTTTATATCTAATGGAGTTGAGAATTTATGGCAAATGTAAAACGTGAAATACTTTCGCAAGGCCAATTTGATGGTGCCTGTTTGTTGTACGCAATCATGAATGCCTATAAGACTTTAACAAAAGGTAAAACAAAGACGTGTGAAAAGAAGTGGTATAAATTAATTGAAAACCTTCCTTCTGTTAATAGCTATCTGAATGGTGTTGGTAGCGGTGGGATTGATCTAGATCTCGAACAAGAAATAGTAGTGACCAAGTCGATAATTAATAATGCATTTCTTTTATTAGGTGGAAAAAAACACAGGTTAGTAGTTAAACAACTTAAAAAAATTACTGATTTAAAGAAAACGAAGCTGAAGGAATCAGTACTGATTTTCTGTATTATAAATAAAGGCCTTAAAAGCACTTTTCATAAACGCACAATAAAAGATCACTGGATTACGGTTGTTAGTAAAGATAAGGAATCCTGTTTTATTCAATGTTCGTATGCTATTCACGATGTAAATGACTATAGAGAAATCAATATCGATAAAAGTGACCGGTATTACAATGATAGCTTTAAAGTCGATAATATTAATGGAAAAAATGTTCACCCAGATTTCATATATAGTGTATCTTTGAGGTAGTGATATTTTTTATAAAATAAAACGATAAAGATGTTATGTTGTTAATTTTATATAGTTTTTTCTTGCTAGTTTTTAAATTAGAGCCCGTTTTACTATCGGTCTTTAAAAATGAATAGATTATTTTTTTACATTAACTTAAAAAATAGGGAATAGTTCTTGAGTTATAGTTACGAAGCATTTTTTAAACCACTTTTCCAAATATCTTTTACTTCGTCAAATATTTCTTGTGGTTCGATGTTGATAATACTTCCACCAAATGATGAGATTAATCGGATCATATTAGATCCATGAGCACATTCAAATTCTAGTAAATAATTTGAACTATCAAGCTTTTTTAGTATTTGGCTTGAATGAATTGTTTTTTCTTTAAAATATGTGGCCATTTCGGGATCGCAGGTAATAGACACCTTGATAGTCTCTTCAGCAATTCCACCCCAGCCACCGATTGAGTTTTTAAGGTTTAATATATTTTTTAAATCTACTCTCGTGAATGAATCTTTGGAAAGCACAACTTTATGAATGCGAGTTAGACGCAATTTCTTAAATTCAGAGCTTTCGATATCTTGAACTATAAGATAGGGAGTTCCTGAATTTAGTATAAATACATAAGGAGCAAACTTTCTTATCTTTTGGTTATACTTCTCATTCTTATATGGGGAATCATTGATACAAGTTATAATTCTATTTTGTCTGATTGCTATCATAATCTTTTCAAAGTCATTAAAGTTATTCGCAAGAGGTTTCCCCGTATTACTATAATCGAAATAATATCGTTCTTTTGATTCTCGAAGTTCTTTTGAAATATTTGTAGATAAACTATCAAGAATCACAGACTCCGCATCTGAGGCATATTGATTGAAATATTCATGAGATGTACATTTAAGATTATTTAAAGCAATCATTAGTGTTTGAAGTGTTCCCTCATCCAATTGTAGATCGTATTTAAGCTTGAAATCTTTTGTTGGGTAGAACCGTTCAGGCCGTCCTTCATTAGTACCTACTCCATGTGATCCTGACAGGTCAGTTATATCTCTTCTAACGGATCTAAGGTTTACATGTATACCTTCGCTTTCTAGTGCTTGTTGAATCTCCATAGCAGTAAGTCCGGAGTTTTCATCATGGCCCTTAAGTATTTGAAATATGACATTTTTTCTCGTGTTTTTCATTGTGACATCCTTTGTCACATCAATCGGTATTATAAAAGGGATACTTGAGTTAATTCAGGGGGGAAATGTGAATAAAGATAAGTACATAAAATGTAAATCTAATGAGTATGCATTAAAACTAATTGGCATCTTTGATTGTCGCTTTGAGGTTAAGCTTATGGAGTTTATACATACTCTTCTTTCTGAGAAAGAATTGAAAACAATTAATGCATACCTTTATGAAGAAATGAGTATATTTGCAAAAAGCTCAAAGACGGTAAAGGTTAATGTGGGACGAAGCAGAAGAAAAAAGCGTTATCAAAAAGATATTGATGAAGACTTCCTTAAAGATTTTGGTAATGATTTAGGTCAATCTATTCTAGATAAATATGAATGGGGGGCAATACTAGAGAGAGTATATTTAAATAATAAAAATGTATACTTTAGTTTTTTAGAGAGAATTAAGAAGGTTTTACAAAATAATATTAATAAGAGAATTGGCAAATCTCCGTTTTATAAAAATTTAGTTAAGATTAAAGATGTATTTTGCTTAGATATAAATGAAATTGATATATTAGCATTTTTATATCTTATAGGAAATGATACTGATGTTAAGGATGTATTTGAGGATAAAGCAATTGAGATGGATGAGTTAGTAAAGTCAATTAGACTCTATTGTAAATTCTTTGAGATTACACCTAAGCGTATCAGAGACTATCTTTCAAAGGAGTCAAGGCTTGTAAAGTCAGGGATATTAGAAAAAAGTAAAAGGGGGTTGTCTGTATCTGAATATGTTGAGGCATATTTAGCAGGGATATCTAGAATGGATATTATTGACAATTTCTTCAAGGAAAAATTACCACAAGACTCTCTTCCAATTAATGATCATATAGTACCACAGGAAAATATTGAATCTATTGTTAATCTTCTTAAAAGCAAAAATGGCTGCAATATATTGCTTTTTGGAAAACCTGGAACAGGTAAAACAGAATTTACAAAATCATTAGCAAGTGAATTGAATTACCCTTTGTTCTATATCAATCAATATGATGAGGATGGTGAGGAAAATTTATCCCATCGTAAAAGTGCAATAATTGCGGCGCAAAATATTTTAACGAAAAAGAGTATTATCGTTGTTGATGAGTGTGACCCTATTATAAATACGAAGGATGGTATGTGGCTTTGTGAGGAGCCCAAAAGCAAGAATGATTCAAAAGCATGGATCAATAGTCTCCTAGAGAATACGAAACAAAATATAATTTGGATTACAAATAGGACTAACTCAATAGATGTCTCTACGAAACGTCGTTTTTCATATTCTCAAGAATTTAAAGACTTAACAACCAATCAAAGAAAAAAAGTATGGGAGAATATTACCCAGAAGCATAAAGTTGATTACATGAGCATGACAGAGTTAACTGAAATGGCGACGAAGTATAAAATAAATGCCGGAGGGATATCTCTTGCTGTTGAGGACGTAAGTTCAATGAGGTCAATAAGAAAGAAAACAGACAAGAAAATAATGCTAGAAAATATTCTAAAGCAACATGAAAGATTTGTATTCGGAAATATTAGTAAGCTTGTCAGTAAAAGTAATAGCTATGACACTTCGATATTAAATACGAGTGTTAAGCCCGATGAAATATTTTGTAAATTAAAATCGTTTCAAAGCTATATTAGAGAAAATCCCATTGAGTCAGAAATTAAAAATATGAACCTGCTTTTTTATGGCCCACCGGGAACAGGAAAAACAGAGCTAGTAAAACACTTAGGTGAAAATCTAGGAACTGAAGTTCTTTTAAAAAGGCTTAGTGATATTCGCTCCAAGTGGTATGGAGAAAGTTTGAAAAATATAGCTTCAATGTTTGAAGAAGCTGAAGACGCAAACAAAATACTATTTATAGATGAGGCCGACAGTTTTTTTACAGACAGAGAATCATCTAGTAACGAGAATCACTTAGAAGAAACCAATGAGCTTCTAACTCAAATGGAAAACTTTAAAGGGATTCTGATTTGCTCAACAAATATGCTTGAAAGTATGGATCAAGCAGTACTTAGAAGATTTACTGTTAAGGTTGAATTCGATTACCTCACAGAGAAAGGGAAAATAGTCCTTTTTAGAAAGTACTTTTTTGAAGACCCCACAAACAAGCTTAATAAAATACAGACAGAAAAGATTCAAGGAATTAATCACTTAACACCGGGAGATTATAAAGTCGTAAAACACAAGTATTTCTTTGATAAAAATATTTCCTATGACGATTTGATTGATGAGCTTTCCTTAGAAGCTTCACTGAAAAAAGAAAATAAAAGAAAAATTGGATTTTGAGAGAGATGAAATGAAAAAAGATGATTACTATTTTGATCTAGTGACAAAATTAAAAAGCTCTAAGGATAAAACGAAAGAGTTTATTAAGTGTGTAGGTAGAATAAAAGATTGTGAAAGAAACTTAAGGAATCTTAACCATAAGAGGGATAAAGCAGATCAAAATTCTATGAATGATCTTGTTAAGTTTATTGATGCAGCGATTAAAGAGTCGAAATAGTGCAAAAAATAATCTTGAGTGAAATACTTTGAGACTGGACGGTTTTTGTGAATATTTATTGAATATTTTTAGTGAAAAACCGAAAAGAAAATAAATTTAGATTCAATAAAAATAGAGGTTTAGATGCGAATTATATTCGGAGAGAATTTCGATTCTCAGAAATTTATTATTGGAAAGCCTAGTTCAGATGGTGAGTACTTATGTGGCCCTAGAAGCCTTGTCGATGTTATTTCATTATTCATTGGGACTAAAGTAAGTGAGGATTCTCAAGCATTAAGAATAGAGAAATATCGAAAGGCTTTGTTAAGTAAAGTTGAATCAAGCTTTTATCAAAAGAGTTTTGAGAAAAATCCTATTGCTGTTACTAAAAACATATTAGAGCTAAGAGATGAACTTCTGCAAAATGGTTTTCAGTTCAACATTTTTGATTCAATGCCATCAAGAATAAAATTATTATGTGAAGTCGAAGCTAACTTTAATAGTCAATTCGGGTATAGTGATATTTATGCCAAAACGATGCTACTTTTAGCTGAGAAGAGAATAGAACTTCCTTTTGAAGAAGTAGTAGTACTAAATAAGAAGGGACACCTCTCAGTTACATCAGTTAGACTATTGAATGCACTTTCTCAAGTTGGTGTAAAAATCAGCTTTACGTCAGACTTAACGAGTGCATGTGAAGCCGGCACTGATCTTGATAAATTCATTCGAGCAATTTCCGATAAAGAGTTTTCGGGAGCATTTGACGGTGATGGATCAGTAAGAATTATTAATTTAGGAGATGATATTGAAGCGTATCAACATCTAATGAACTATGCATCTAATTTAGATAATTCAAGTTACTACCTTCCTGTAGATATAGAAAAGTTTGATGATATTTTAGCTAGTCTTGGGACACCTGCATTAGGTACTTCAAAAAGTTCAACTGCAAGACCTTTAACTCAGTTAATCCGTTTGATGGAAATATTTTTATGGGAAAGAATGGAACCAAGTAAGTTACTGGAGTTCTTGACACTTAAAAATAAGCCTTTAAATGGGGTTCTTGCCCGTGAACTTGCAGGAGTACTAAGTTCAATGCCGGGGATAGATAGTGACGGGTGGAGAGAGGCAATAACCGAATTCCATAATAATACTGAAATAGAGTCCACTGCACGAGATAAGGCAATAGAGCAGTATAACTTTTTGTTTGAACGGAATAAATACAGTGAAGAAAGTGTTCCTGTGAGTGAGGTTGTTGATCTTTATTCAGGACTTCAAAGTTATTTAAAGAATTTAAGTCTAACTAATGAAGAAAGAAGATCAATGATTTCTAAGAACATTAGCCTTGTAGAAATCTTGTTGAATGTTTTAAATGAACGAGGCACTAGTAAAACTCTCACGAAGCTTGAATTGGATGGGATTATTTCTACTTTAAATTTAAGTTTAGATTCTGCTTCAAGTATTGAAGGTAAGGATCGTTCTGAAGTTATAACAAGCCCAGAGTGTATTTTCTCAAACGTAGATAATCTCATTTGGTTACCATTTAAAGATTATTTGCCTCAGTCCAGTACAAATATTCTAAGCCAAGTTGAAATTGATTTCTTGAAATCACAGGGAGTGGAATTAAACAGTAGTACCAGTTATCTTTCACTATATGAATCTGAAGTTAATTTACTCAAAAGAGTAAATAAAAAGCTAATCCTATGTATTCCTGATAACAAAAATGGGGTGGCAAACCATCCAATGCTTTTACAACTGGAATCACTGGAGTACAAGTTAGATAAGTTATTAATGTCAGAGCAAGAATTTAAAGCTAATTCTAATCTGATAGAAAATAAAAATAAGAGTCATCTCCCACGGAAAAAAGCTATATGGAGAGTAGACGAAGGTTTGTTAAGACCAAGAAATACAGAGTCATACTCAAGTCTCGATCAGTTGATCAATTATCCTTTCCAATATGTATTAGGTTATCAGGCAAAGCTTAGGTCATTTAATCTTATGGATATAAATGATGGAAGTCGCTTGCTCGGAAGCTTTACCCATAGATTATATGAAGAATTTTTTGATGAACATAAAGTTCAAACTGATATCACAAGTGAATTTATAGATAATTGGCATAGGGATAACTTTCTTAACTTAGTGTCTAAGGAAGCTTCAGTTTTTTTATCTTCAGGTAGAGAAGGAGACTTGGAGTCTCTTAAACAGAAGTCTTTAAGTTCGCTTAAATTATTATCAAGTTCTTTACGAGATGGGAATTGGGAAGTCGTGGAAATGGAATACGAGTTTAAAGGTATTCAGAATGGAATAACAATATCTGGTTTTGTTGATATGCTGCTTAAAAGAGAGAATGAATATTGTGCATTAGATATAAAATGGGGATCAGCTAAATATTATAAAGAGCTTATTTCAAGCAACAAAGATTTACAGCTTGCGATTTATTCAAAGCTTTCTCCATCTGAAAACCCTTATTGTCATACAGCTTTTTTTAGTATTTTAAGTGAAACAATATTTAGTAAGAATAAGTTAGCTTTTAATAATGCAGCCGCCTATCCAGAGTTTGATCATGTTAAAGCATACAGCCAGATGATGGATAAATTGAATAACTCTTATTCAATTAGAACAGAACAATTGAGAAGTGGAAGAATAGAAGTTCCATTAGGTGAAACTGTAGATGATATTGAATCTGAATTTGATGGTGACTCAACCTTTGATGCCGTGGAGTCAGGACCAAGATTTAATGACTATAACGTACTATGTGGGTGGAACGATGATGAATAGAAGGATTAGATATGTATATTAAGAGAATTAGTGATAAACAGAGATATTATTTTTCATCGGAATGTAATCTTCAGAAGTTTTTGCATGAAAATTCTGGAATTATTAAGGATAGCCTGCCTATTCATCTTCAACCTGAAAAGTTAATTTCTGTTGAGCGAGAACTATTCAACTTGGATAATTTGTATATAGATGAAAATGGAATACTATATTTAGTTGAAGTAAAAAGGTTTAGTGATAATAGAGGACGGAGATCTGTTTTGGCCCAGGCTTTAGATTATGGTGCCGTTTTTAGGGAATCCGTACTAGATGCTGATCACTTTATCTCTTTACTCGATGATAGAGGGAGTGAGTCATTAGAAACTATAAAATCACTTTTTTCAGATTCTCGAATAAAATGTAATTTTGAGAAATGTTTGAAAATTGGAAGTTTTAAGATAGTTGTTGTTGCGGATGAAATTAATAAGTCTTTAATAGAATTATGTGATTATACTTTTGAGTCAAGTAGAACGAATTATGAGTTAACTGTTATAGAATTAAAGCTTTTTGGTGATGTCTCACAAACTGAAGAGAATTTACAAGAAGACAGTTTTGATGGAATTATTGGCTCAACACTATGGTTTAACAGAGGGTATTTCCCCATTCAAAAAACCACCCTAAGCAAGAAGTCATTTGAAATGATTTTTGATGAATTACCAGAAAAGACTAAGTTAGATGTTGAGGTATTTCTTAAAGTTTTATTTGATGACTTTGGGGTAGAAGCGAAATACACTTCAAAAGAAATCGCGCTGTATTATAAAGGCAAATCCCTATATACGTTTCTGAAGTTCAATTATGATGATAATTCTTGTTGGGATATTCTATCTACTCAGATTTATAAAGTTGGTAATGAGTCTGAATTGTATGAAAAATTATTATCTGAGAAATTATCTATAGAGGGTACTAATGCTCAAGTTAATGTATTAGATGGTGGCAAAAGATTAAATATTATGCTTGAGATGTCATATGTAGGAAGCTATCGCCAGTTTGCATCTACCTTTACCAAAGAAATTTTATCAAAAAGAGTGAATTATGAGCAATATTAGTATTATTTCTGCATCGGCAGGAAGTGGAAAAACATACTCATTGAAAGAAGAGCTAAAAAGATATCTCTCAGGTGAAGGAGATGTACTAGTAAGGCCAAATGCAGTTATTGCAACAACATTTACTAAAAAGGCAGCAGTTGAGCTAAAAGAAAGAGCTAGGATGGGTTTATACGAGAAGAATCTATTTGATGAAGCAAACTTATTTTCAGATTCATTGGTTGGGACTGTTCATAGCGTATGTGGAAATATCCTGAAAAAATATTGTTATGAAGCTGGCCTATCTCCTGAGTTGGAAATAATAACTGAAGAAGATGAAAAAGTATTCTTCGAGATTGCAATGTCTCAAGTGATCTCACCTGATGTGAATAAGAGAATGTATGAATTTACACAATTGTTTTCGTTCATCTCGAAAGGTTTTGGTGAGTCCCATGATTTTCGATCTGATCTTAAAAAGATAATAAATTTAATAAGAATTAATAACATTGGGCAAGAAAAAATAGAAGAATCTAAAACTAATAATACAAATATTTTAAAAGGATTAATTAATCCCTTAGAAAGTGATCTGCATACATTTTGCCAGCTTGCTGCCTCATTAGACGTTGCTATTAGCACAATGGAAAGTGCAGCAAAAATGGATAAGAAATCAATTGCTATCTTGCCAATAATAAAACGGCTAAAGGGTGTACTTGATAATGGTATACAGATTTCTTGGGAAGACTTGGCAAAAATTTCAGTACCTGGAGTTGGCAAAGTAGGAATAGAAGCATTAGCTGACTCATCATCTATCGCAACAAGTTTATTATCAAGTAATCTATTACTTCAAAATATTGAAGAGTATCAGAACACAATATTTGACTTGTCTGAGTTAGCAATCAGTAATTATCAGAAGTATAAAGAAGAAAGAGGAGTTATTGACTATACCGATATGGAAGTCCTCGTTTCAAATTTACTCGATGACGACTTAATTAAGGATCGAATTAAAGAAGACTTTGATTTACTAATGGTTGATGAATTTCAAGATACAAACCCAATACAACTTAATATATTCTTGAAATTATCAAACCTAGTCAAAAAAACAATTTGGGTAGGTGATCCGAAGCAAAGTATATATGGATTTAGAGGGGCAGACCCAATATTAATGAATCAGCTTATTGCAGAATTGGACAATGGAGAAAATATAAGCATATTGGAAAACTCTTATAGAAGCCGATCCTGTTTAGTTAATACTTCTAATACTATATCAAAGGTTTTATTTAAAGATGTACTGGCAGATGAAAGGATCATTCTAAATTCAACAAGAGAAGAAAAACCTGAGTTTAGCACAGGATTCAATATTCTTAGGTTTAATCCTGAAAGGCGAGGAAGTAAAGAGAGAATGAACCGCTCATTAGCCCATGCCGTTAAAAATATAACTGATAGTAATATTTCAATACAAGATCGTGACACAGGAGAAATAAGACCTCTTGTAGCAGGTGATATTGCTATACTATGTAGGTTTAATAGTACATGTAGCTCGATAGCAGAGTATTTAAAAGAAGAAGGAGTAGAGTCGGCAGTTGAAAGAACAGGTTTACTTGAAACGCCTGAGGGAGCACTGCTTAGTGCTTGCTTAAGATTTTTTAACTCTAAGTATGACGACCTTTCTAAATTTGAGTTAATCTTACTGGCTGACCCAGAAGGGAATGTAGAAAACTTTTTAAATGATAGATTACAATTCATAAATGAAGGTAGTCAAAGCCGCTCTAATTGGAAGAATGATCATCCTTGGATTGTGAAGATAAATTCATTAAGAGAAGAGTTAGTTGATGCTTCAATATCGGAAATATTAGACCGTATTATAATAGATTTAGGGATTAAGCCACACGTTACTCTATGGGGAAGAAGCTCTTTAAGGAAAGCAAACATTGAAAAATATCGTGAACTTTCTGAAGACTTTGAAGAAAGAGCCAACAGGTTGAACCTTCCATGTACACTTACAGGTTATCTTTTATGGCTTTCAAGTGAAGATGTATCTCAAGGTGCTGGAGTTGGTAATAGCGCAGTTAATATAATCACATATCATCGTTCTAAGGGGCTAGAGTGGCCGGTTGTCATTATGGCCGAAATGGATGCAGGTGCAAAAGCGAGAGGGTTTGGAATAGAAATTCAATCTTCAGGATGCGATTTTGATATTAACAATCCATTAGCCGGACGATGGATACGATTTTTAACTAATCCATTTGGCTCTAAGAAGAATGTTCCAATGATAACAAACTTGGAAGGTTCTGAAATATATAGCTCTGAATTAGAAAAAGGTATCGAGGAAAATGCTAGAGTTATGTATGTCGGTATCACTCGCGCTAGAGATTATTTGTATTTTGTAGATCGTGGTGACACTGGCTTAACGTGGTTAAATGAAATCTATACAAAAAAAGATGAAACTTTTGATTATGAGAGAGAAGATGGTGAACACACTTTCGACGAACAGATTCCCTATACAGTTAAAAATTATCCTATGTTAGATCACTTTGAAACTAATGTTACATTACCGAATCAATTTGATATTTTAAAGACTCCAATCGGGCGACAAGAGTTTGATTCGTACAGGGTGATTGCATCTTCTATAGATAGCGATTCGAGAGTTCAAGATATAAAAGAATACGATTATGGAACACGACTAGCTATAAATGGAGAGGTTGAGGACAATGTTCTTGGAGATTGTTTGCACAATATTTTAGCGAATCAATCATTTAAAATTGATGATGTTAAGCGAATTTTAGAAAACTATGGATTAAGCGAGAATTTAGACTCGCAGGAAGTTCTTACACAGGTTGGTAAATTTTATAATTTCTTAGAGTCAGAGTTTAAGGTAGAGGAGTTAAATAACGAGTGGCCAATTCAAAGAATTGAGAACGGACAAAGTTTTACTGGTGTTATTGATTTGTGGGGAAAATCGAAGGGATCTGTTCTTGTAATAGATCATAAATCCTTTAGAGGTACTGACTTTAAGAAGAAATCAGCAGAGTTCATACCACAACTTTTAATGTACAAAAATTTGTTAAAGGATTTAAAAGGCGCGAAACGTATATTTATCAACTTCGTTTCTCAAGGGAAACTAGTCGAAATTTTTGAAGAAGACTAAACATGAAAGCACGAATAGTAAATATGAAACCAATACAAACGAGTGAGTGATATATGAAGAAATTTTTTATTGATAAAGTATATAATGAAGATCGTAGCATCACTATAAATGAGTTTACAGAATTACCTCCAAGCTTGTTTGAAAAAGAAATTGAGATGAACTCTGACATGGGATTTTGTACGATATTAGACACTGAAACAACAGGCCTTGATCATCAAAATGATGAGATTATAGAAATTGCTATTAGAAAGTGGATTTATCATAAAAGAGATCATTATTTAATAAAGCCAGTTGAGGAATATTCAGAGCTTAATGAGCCAGTAAAGAATGATATTTCTGAGGCAATAACAGAGATTACTGGTATTACCAAAGAAGATGTAAAAGGAAAGAAAATTGATTGGAGTGTTGTTTCTAGGTTAATTAGTGAATCAGATTTTGTGCTTGCCCATAATGCAGGGTTTGATCGACCAATGATTGAAGCTGTCTCTGAAATTTCAAAAGTATCTTCTTCTAAGATTTGGACATGTTCTTTTAAACAAGTTGACTGGGCCAAGCTGGGGTTCCTATCTGCAAAGCAAGAATTACTTAGTGTATTCCATGGGTTTCATTATTCAGGGCATAGAGCACTGACCGATGTTGATGCTCTTGCAAACCTGTTACTACAGGGGGATTATTTAAAAGCTATTTTAGCAAATGCAAAAACTAAGCAAGTCAGAGTTGATTGCATCAAAGCTCCTTTTGATTCAAAAGACGCTTTGAAAGCTAATGGGTTCTCTTGGAATGCACCAAGTAGGTTTTGGACAAGGCTCGTGTCTGAAACTGATCTTGAGGAAATGAAGACGTTTCTTGCAGATGAGGTGTACCCACAAGGTCGAATGAGCGCACAAATTACACCAATAGACTTACGAGATCGCTTTAAAAGGGCTTGATGGTGAAGAATTACTTAGCTACAGAGAGGATAAATTATTAATATAAAAAAAGAAGAGTTTGAAGGTCTTTCTATTAGCAATATTAGAAATGAAATTATTAAGTTTAAGAATGATGTTGTTTCTCAAAAACTGGACAGATATTACAGTACTAAATCATTTAGTGAAATTCTAGGGGTTAGTAGAAGAGAGCTAAGCCACAGTAACTTTATTGCTTGGTTATTAAATGATAAAGAAAGTCATGGTTTAACAACTTTTCCTATTAAGAAGTTTCTTGAAATTTTAGTCATGTCTAGTAAAGAGAGGCAGCAGGAAAAGCATAAAGAGCTGTTTGATTCAATTATTATTGATGACTTAAGTATTGAAAGTCTAGAAATTATTACTGAGCGCGTAATCAAAAAGGTTGGCAGGGTAGATTTGTATATTGAGGCCAAGATATTTTATGCAAACAAATTACAAAATATAAGAATAATAATTGAGAATAAGGTTACAACAAATGAGCATAGTGACCAGACATTGAAATATTATAATTACTATGAAGGCCTTGATGATGCTTCATGGGACAATATATATGTATTTTTAACACCTCTCTCAGGCCTTGAGCTAAGTGAGTTAGAAGAAGCAGAATGTTCTTGTAAGGAATACATACAAACAAATTATCAAAATTTGGTAGATTATCTACTAGAACCGATTCTAAATAAGAATATCTCAGCAAGAACTGAAAATATAATTAAAGAGTACCTACAAGCCTTAAGTCAACCAACTCAAAATGAAGAAGATGAAGAACACAAACAAGGATTAATAATGGCAATCGGAAAAGACGAAAGAGAACTATTAACAAAGTTTTGGGATCAAAATCAAAAACTTATTCTATCTGCACTTTACGCTATTAGCTCCGATCCAGAACAAGAAGAGGATGTTAGGGATAACATTAGTTCCGCTTTAGAAAGTATTTCTAGTAGCTCAAAAGATAGAAGCCTACTAACTATCTCATATGATGGAAAGAAAGCGGTTGAGAAGATCAAAAAATCGGATATTGGTTTTAAAACAGTCGATATATTAAATGACAATGGTCTTATTGATGATGAGATGTTTGAATTTTTGCGCAAAGATAAAACATGCTCATTTTTACTTTTGAAATTAAAAGAAGAAATGACAGAAACAGAAATTAAGTATAGTAAATACAGGTCAAAGCTAGAGCCAGAACTTTTTTATAAGAACAAAGGTTATTATGTTGCGAGAAACTGGGGAAAGACTAACTATGAAAAGTTTATTGATATTATGTCTCAACGAGTACCCTTGTTAAGTTATGAGATACATAAGTAGGATTTTATAGTGGTGCGCGTGGCATCTTCTTTAGTCCACCATTTTTGGTATCATATAAAACCCTAAAGCTATATAACTATACCAGATTTAGCCTCGGGAGTGGTGCTTTAGTAAGCCATATTAATTAATATTAATAGTACTAATGGAATATTGTACCTATTCGTTTTGATCCAAGCATCGCGTGTATACTTAGATTAATGAATATTAAATACACTGAAATCATAAAAATCGGAAATTGTGAAGTGATCCTTTTGGGGATCGAAGTGGATGATATTAAGGCATATATTGATAAGCTCGTTAAGTCTGTTTCAGATACATCATGGATCACAAGTTTAGATAAAATCTCTCAAATCTCTTATCGAGCTAATGTCGATAAAACGACAGACAGGCTTGTTGATATATTTAAGAAAAGCAAATGTAAAGTAAATGGAGAAGTTGGAGAATATATTGTGTCACTATCCTCAATGGATGCATTAGAAGAAAAGCATAATCACATTAAGATTCCTCTTTCTGAATTATGGAAGTCAAAGCTTATTGGCAACGACGGATTTGATTTTCATACTGTTACTGAATTAAACAATATTAACTTTGGTGAAGCGAAGTACAATTCTCGAGATAATCCATATAGAGTCGCAGCAATGCAGGTAAAAGAATTTATAAAGCAAGACAAGGATAATGCGGACTTAATTCACATAAGAAATTTAGAACCGATAATAGGAAAAACACCAATCTACGTAAAAGATGAGTTCAATTATTCGATTTCCTTTTCTGTGAACTCTAATAAGTTAGAAACGATACTGAACAACTCTTTAGAGTCAGAAGATGTTAAAGATTTGATTGGAAAATCTAAGGCTTTATTTATAATTGGAGTTCAAATTGTTACCATTTGAGATACCTGAGTATAAAGTAGAAGCCACTTTGAAAAATATACTTTTTGAAATCCATCGAGAGGGTGGAATCGATTTAAAAATACTTGAGGATCTAGCTTATATTAAATTATTACATGGAGACATTTTTAAAAAATATGAGAATACAATCATATACTTGTTAGGACTCTTTTATAAAGTTGACGAACCATCTGATGTCGTAAGCCATATCTATTCTCAGTTCAAAGACAGTATCGTTGAAGAGCATGGAGGCACTTATACTCCCATGCAGGCAAGTATGTTAAAAAATATAGAAAGGTATAATAACTTCACTTTCTCTGCTCCGACAAGTACAGGAAAATCACACTTGTTTAGAACTCTTTTACAGAAATCAGTGGGGGATATCGTTTTCGTCGTGCCATCTAGGTCGTTACTTTTCGAATACCTATATGTATTGAAAGATGTATTTAAAAATCAACATGATGTATTTATTCAACAGTTTATTGATAAAGTGAATAATTTTAAAACAAAAAGAAGAATCTTTGTTGTAACTCCAGAAAGGGCAATGGAGCTTTTTAGGTTTAAAGACAAATTTAATATTTCTTATTTTGTCTTTGACGAAGCACAAATATCTGAAGAATTAGTCAGAGGTGTGACGTTTGATGCTCTCGTAAGGAGAGTTGAAAAAAAATATCCAAAAGTAAAGAAACTCTTTGCCCATCCATTTATTGAAAACCCAGAGGCTCAATTAATTAAACACAATTTAGATGGAGAGGGCATTCTTTATAAACAAGCAGTTGTTGGTAAACAATATGTAGAATACAAAAAAAATAGTGGCAATTTTTATTTGTTTTCCCCATTTAAAGAAGAAGGCTATAAAGTTAAGCATAAAAAGAAATTAGATTTTGACTATATTTCAACATCAATAACAAACAACAAGAAAATATTAATTTATATATCGAAACAAAGCATCATTAGTTCAACTTTCGTAAAGGAGTTTAAAAAGTACATTGAACTTTGCCACGATATTGATGATAAGCTAGCTCTAGATTTAATAAGTCAAATTAGAATATTCATTGGTGATACAAGTGGAAAATCAGTAATGCTTAATCTGTTAAAAAAAGGGATTGTGATTCATCATGGATCAATACCTCTTGTTGTACGTAGCTTATTAGAAAAATTTACAGAAGCGGGATATGCAAAGCTCTGTTTTTCAACATCGACTTTACTCCAGGGGGTAAACATGCCCTTTGACGTCGTCTGGGTTTATAATCATCGATTTAGTGGAGATGAAGAAAATAGAGTCTTAGGATTGAAAAATCTAATTGGTCGCGCAGGAAGAAGTTCCAAGTCCAGTGGTAGCTTCGATGTTGGTGCCGTGATAGTTAACGATCCTAAAAAATTCACAGAAGAACTAAGTAAAAAGACATACTTATCTGAAAAATCAATTCTTGATGATAAAAGTAAAACGTCAAAAGATAGTGTTGTGGAGGAGTTTGTTGATTCAATAAAGGATGATGATTTTAATGATGATTATAAATTACCAGAAAAAAGAATTGATAGATTAAAAAGTATTGAAGTAATGTCATGTGTTGAATTTATCTTAGATAATATTTTTGTAGATGATCGTATTATTACGGCGAAAGATTATAAGAAGTTTAAGAAATCTAAAAGGGATAACTTGAAGAAATCTTTCGGCTTAATCTTTGAAAAATCTTTAGGTCGAGACCTTGGAAAGGGTGAGAAAACAATATTGTCTAAGAGTATAACTATCCTCCTTTGGCACATCCAAGGCAGATCGTTTAAAGAGATATTAAAATTACGATATTTATATTTAGCAGATCAGAAAAAAATAGATGACTTGAAAACTAGTTTGGACCAAAAAGATATCACAAGAAAAGAGTTTGACAAAAAACTAGGTCAAGCACCATTTTCATATTCAGCAGCAGCAAATACAATACCCAATTCAAAACTAACAGGGTTTGTAAGTAATGCATTCGAAGGTCAGACATATGATACTTTTAACTATGACTTACTTGTTTATGATACATATGATTACTTGGATAAAGTAATTTCGTTCTCTCTCTCAGATGTTTATACCACCGCTTTCGATTTGTATTTTGAGGAGTCAGGGGATGAAAGGTCTCTTTCGATGAAAAAGTTTTTTAGATATGGTACAAATGATGATTATGATATTATGCTGATGAGGTATGGTTTTACATTCGAGGATATAGATTGGCTTAGAGATCATATTGATTATATTAATGACAATGAGATAAAATTTTTACCTTCTATAAATAATTGTACTAAAGAGCAACTAGAGATCTTGGCACCATTTTTATAGTATCAAGAAATGAAGACAATCAATCATTCTTTATTTTTACTAATTTTGTTGATTGGTGAAAAATATGTGTATAACTCTCAGTCGTCTCTCGACGACTATGGCAAAAATAAAGTTTTGTGTGCGATAAAAAAGTTCAGTTGCTCTCGTATGACGACAGCAATTAAATGACTTATATCTAAATCCTGAACTAGAGTAGGTTGACTCAAGAAATCGTTTAGGTGTTGAGATAGATCGCTCATCAATAAAACATAGCTCTTTGAAATATCCTCATGCATTCATTTAGCCTTATGGACATGCTAACCTTTGTTGATTAAGAAAAATTAATTCGTAATAAATTCGTATTGTAGTAATATTTCTATTTAAATAATGAATATCTGGAGCTTCTCGTTTTAATTGAATTCGAAAAAATATTTATTGAGTACAAGACATCTATAATCTATGTGGTACTGGCGATACCATTTTTATTTGTCCTTTATCGGGCCTTACGTCGTCCAGATGAAAATAGCGTAGCTCAAACAATTCTTGATGGTTATATTAACTCTTCTCTTAGCACTGCTGAGATAGGGCTTCGCTACGAACGCTATATAGGTTTTAGATATGAGATGAAAGGTTATTTTGTTCAATATAATGGAGCAAATAATAGCCTTGAAGATATGGGAAGAGATCTTATCGTTAGAGATGGTGAGAATGTTTTTATAATACAGGCTAAATGTTGGGCAAAATATAAATCTATCCGAGAAAATCATATCTTCCAGTTATATGGTTCAATGGCACACTATAAAATAAAAAATAATAACGACAATATTAATGCTGTTTTTTATACTTCTGCACAATATAGCGATGTCGCTAAAGAAGTTGCTAGTGAACTTGGTATTACACTTAAGACAGAAAAACTTAATAAGTTATATCCAATGGTGAAATGTAAATTTTCTGAAAAAGGAGAGAAGGTTTATCATCTCCCTGTTGATCCTCTATATGACAAGATCACAATTAATTTAAATAAAGGGGAATGCTTTGTTCAATCTGTTAAAGAAGCGGTTGATAAGGGGTTTAGTTGGTCTCAGGGGAAATGATTTCGCTTTAAAGAATGTTATT
>CAZQJK010000027.1:0-46757 GCA_964593545.1 uncultured Bacteriovorax sp.
GTGAAGCATTTAATGTTAGATAATTTCTCACCTGAACAAGTGCGAGAGGCCATTCGTAAGAAGCCTGCTGGTGTGACAATTGAAGTCTCTGGTGGAATTAGACTTGAGACAATAAGTAACTATATAATTGATGGTGTCGATGCTGTCAGTGTTGGTGCCCTAACAAATGGTGCACCCAATGTTGATATCTCACTTAAATATTTTAAAAACTAAGTTGGAATTAAATGACGACCTATAATTTTGATGTTCTCGTTATTGGTAGTGGTGTTGCAGGTCTAGCTTCTGCCTGTAAGCTTGCTGAGTCTGGACTACATGTCGGTATCGTAACGCGAGAGAAAGACCCTCAAATTTCAAATACATTTTGGGCACAGGGGGGAATTATCTATCCAAACCCTGAGGACGAAACGCTTAAATCTGATATTGAGAAGGCTTCAAGTTTTACATCAAATACTGATGCCATTGATGTTCTTAAGAAGCATGGTAAGAGAATTATTGACGAGCTCTTAATTGAAAAAGCATGTACATCCTTTGAAAAAAATGAGGCGGGAGAGTTACTCTATACTCGAGAAGCGGCCCACTCAATAGATCGCATTCTTTATAAGGGTGACTTTACGGGAAAAGAAATTCAAGTGAGCTTGTTAAACTTTCTTAAAGATAAAAAGAGATTTCCAAATGTAAAATTTCTTCAAGCACATACCGCAATTGATTTACTAACTCCGCAGCATCACGGTGTCTCGATAAAACAAAGATATGAAGAAAATAAAGTTGTTGGAGCGTATCTCTTTAATCAGGAAACCTCAGAAGTATGTAAGGCCTTATCTAAAATGACGATACTTGCAACTGGTGGTATCGGTGGATTATATCTTCACCATTCAAATTCTGAAGGTGCAAGAGGGGATGGGCAAGCAATGGCAAGAAGAGCTGGTGCTACACTCATTGATATGGAATTTATTCAATTTCATCCAACAACTCTCTACGATAGTTCAGGTCACAGAAGATTCTTGATATCTGAGGCTCTACGTGGAGAAGGTGGGGTTCTTGTAAACTCTAAGGGCGTGCGTTTCATGAGTAAGTATCATCCTGATGAAGAGCTTGCTCCTCGTGATGTTGTTGCAAGAGCAATTGCTGAAGAGATTATTGATACAGTTCATGAATGTGTTTATCTTGATATTTCTCATAAAGATCCCGAGTGGATAAAGACAAGATTTCCTACGATATATGAGCACTGTTTGACGAAAGGAATTGATATGACGAGATCACCAATTCCTGTTGTTCCTGCTGCACACTATACTTGCGGTGGAGTCAAAATAGATATGAATGGAAAGACAGATCTCCATAATCTTTATGCTGTTGGGGAAGTTGCGTGCTCAGGACTCCATGGAGCAAATCGATTAGCTTCGACAAGTCTCCTGGAAGGATTAACTTGGGGATATATCGCAGCAGAAAAAATAATCGAAGAAATTGCTGGAACTTCAGAGTATGAAGCAAGACTTATTAGAGACTGGGAAGATGGAAACGAGGATTTAGATAAAGCTCTTGTTCATCAGGATTTAATGACGTTAAAACAGACAATGTGGAATTATGTTGGACTTACTCGTACATCAAATCGCTTAAAAAGAGCACAGGCAATGTTTCGAGAGTTAAATGATGAGATCGGAAAATTTTATAAGAAATGTAAACTAACAGATAGCCTTATTGGACTTCGAAACTCAGTTGAAGTTGGCTCCATTGTTTTACAATCATCTCTAAGGAATAAAGAGTCAGTTGGTTGTTTCTATCGAAAGAATTAATGAATACCATCGATGACAGTATCTCTATTATTGTTCCCGCTAAGAATGAAGAAGAAAATATCTTAGGGGTACTGGCGCTATTGGAAAGTATTTCAAATTCTTGGAAAGAGTTTAAAGTCATCTTTGTCGATGACGGAAGTGAAGATGGGACATATCAACTTGCACTAAATTATCTCAATACAAGTAAGCTTAATTATAAAATCATCAAAAATTCTACATCAAAAAATCTTGGTGGAGTATTTATGCAATGCCTTCCCTTAGTTCAGACAAACTACATTATGGTTGTTCAGGGACAAGGTGATTTTACATTAGAGAATTTCGAATCATTATTTCAAAAATTTGATGAAAAGATTGATCTCATTATTCCATATCAATTAAATTTTAAAGAAAGGCCACTTGGCAGACAATTGCTATCGAAATTATTCACCTTAATTTTAAATTTTAAGCATGGTTTAAATATTAAATACTATAATCACTCAGTCATCATGAAAGTGAGTGACATCAGAAGTATTGCACTTAACACAAGTTCGTATAGCTACCAGGCCGAAATCATCATCAAGTTATTGAAGCGTGGAAGAAACTATATTGAAGTTGGAGTGAAAGATAATTTCAAGAATAAGAAGAAAACAAGTGCTTTTAAATTATCGAATATCATAGGTGTGATTAAGTTCTTGCTTAGGGGCTAGATCCTGTGCCCAACATTCAAATGCAATAAAGTGAGATACAACAAAAAGAAACATCACTCTTAAAATCATACAACTCCTTAAAGAAAAGTGCCTGGGGCCAGTTTCCTGACCCCGGATGGGTGGGCAGAAGATTAAATATCTAAAGGTATCCGTCCCTTTAAATAAGTTTGAAGTGGAGGTCTCTGGCCTTGAATAGCTTTTGGCATATTATCCATGAGACATTAAAGAGGGCCTAATATATCGCCAAGTATTATGCAGCTTTTAAAAAGTTAAGAAGAGAAGTTCCCCATTGAGTCTTTTCAGGTACTTCCATAGAAACTTTATTCTCTTCTTGATGAAGGGCTTCTTCCCAGCCCATGTCCAGATCGGGTAATAAACAATTTGTTAATTTGTTCAGTCCCTTCTGTTGTAATGTATGCGTTTTAAGGCACATTTTAGCGTGATTGAAGTCATTACTCTTAATAGTGCTAAAATCCCACGTGCAATTTTCAAAGCTAACTGAGTTAAAATTGCAGTTTGTAATGTGTGAAAATTCAAACTTGCAATCGATGAACTTGCAATCGATAAAGATGCAATTTTCAAGACGAGTTGCAAAGAACACACAAGACTCAAAGGTAACGCCGGTAAATGTAGTGAGTGAGAAGAGAGAACCCGACACAGTTAACCCATTTAAATTACTAGCTTTTATAACTTCATTCTCGATGACCTCATACTGAGCTTTCTCGATTTCTGTTTTAAAAACTGGCTCTAGAAATTGTGTTAATGATGTCATGCGCTTCCCCCTGAGTCCTGCATGTTTTTGTGCTCTTATGAGCTTGAACCAAGAATACTATACCTGATGCAATGCGTCAAGAAATAAAATTGCATAAAGAAATTATTTTGCGTTCCGATAGGAATATCAAGCACTAAGAGTTGCAATTTTGAATTGCCTCTATAGTAAAATCATGCACTTGCACACAGTTGCAATTGCAAGGAGAAGGTTATGTCGGAATTTAATAGAGATAAATTTGATGATTTTCTAGGAATCGTTAGAAAATATATGCAGGTAAGAGGCCCGATGTCTCAAAAAGACCTAGCGGAGAAGACAAGAATTGGTGTTTCCACTCTGTCTCGCTTTATGAGTATGAAGACAGCAGATATCAATCCCCAAATCGTCGCAAAGATAACGGCTACACTTGATATTCCACTTCATGAAATGATTGATTTTGTCGAAGAGGACTTTACTGAGCGCTTTGTGAGACTAATAAAATTCTATAAAGCGGACGAAGCAAATGATTATGGTTTGAAAAACTCTGATGATGTCGATGAGGATGAAGAAGAAGGTGATAATGGTGATGCATATCAAGCACCACCGCAGCAGGTTGAAAGAAGACAACAACCTCAAGGGCCACGTTCAAATCCAAATGATAATTTAGAAGATGCTATTGTTGATGTCTTAAGTTCAGGAACTGCGCAAAGAAATGCGAATGCAAAAGTTCAGATTGGAACGAAAACAAGAACGATTCCATTTGCTCCAGATCAAGCAGCAAGGAACTCAGAGATGAGTGTGAGAGAAAGACTTCAGGGTCTTACTCCAAGACAGAAAGCTTATGTTTCAGATTTTTTAAGTCTTGATATCGAAGCGAGAGATTTAATTGTAGACCTAGGAAACGACTTGTTTCGTTACTTCAGGCAAAAGGGAATGATTCATTGAAATATTTTTTAATTTTTCTTTATTCATTAAGTATATTTGCAACACCAAAGAATGTTGAGGTAATTTTTTTATCACCAGCAAAACCTAAGAAACCAAGCACGACAAATTTATTTTTCACTTCTTTAATTTCAAAAAAAATTGCATTTAGTATGGATAATTGTCAACCAATGGAAGGAGGATGTTTTCATCCTCAACTAGGATTCGTTGAAGACAAGGAAGACCACGATAAGAAAAAAGAAGAGCAGCAAAGAAATGTAAAATTAAAAACAATAAACTCTCTCGATACCAATATGATTGACTGTAAAGAAGGTAACTACTTTGATATTTTTTGCGGAAAAGCAAAACCTGTAGCCAAACAAGAAGCAGTTGATTTGGAAATATGGATTGATACAAGTTCAAGTCTTAGAAATTTTGACTGGGATGGTGATCCTTCTCATTGTAGCCGTCGAAGTTTTGTAGAGCGCTTACAAAAGAATTGTTCTTTAGAAGTTAAAGTCTTTGATACATCTATAAAGCAAATGGGTGACCTCTCAAGTCTATGCGTGACTTATGGCCTCAATGATCAAAAAAGGTTTATTCGTTGGATTGAAGATTCAAATGCTGAGCGATTGATTATCGTCACTGACATTGACGAAGCAAGTACAATGGTTAGAGATTACCTTTTTAAGATTGGTGGAAAGCTCTACGGTGCCGATTATGGGGACTTCGACGGGGAGAAGCTCGTAAATTACGTCACAACACTTGAAACATCTTGCCAAAAAAAGAAGAAATAGATAAATCTAATCCATGTATTCCAAACTTATTAAATGGTCCAAAGACAATTACCACCATCTTCCTTGGCGAGCTAAACGATCGCTTTACGGAACACTTGTTTCTGAAATTATGCTCCAGCAAACAACGGTGCAAACGGTTGTTAATCATTACGATCGTTTTCTAAAAGAATACCCGACTGTTAAGAAACTTGCTGCTGCGACGGAGGAACAAGTTTGCATTTCTTGGAAAGGTTTAGGCTATTATCGTCGAGCAAGAAATCTAAGAAAGGCCGCAATTGATATCGTTGAAAATTTCTCGGGCAAAATTCCCGGAGACTATCATGATTTAGTTTCGATTTCTGGTATTGGAGACTATACAGCGAGTGCAATAATTGCAATTGGCAATAATCAACCTGCCATTGCAATAGATGCAAACCTCGAAAGAGTTCTTGCAAGAATTTATGGAGTACAAGAAAAGAAAGGCCCGGCTCTTCATAAGAAACTGAAAGTCATCTTTGAGGAAAAAATAAAGTTTGAAAAAGTTGAATGGTCCGACTTTAACGAGGCCCTTATGGATCTTGGAAGAATTTTTTGTCAGGCCAGAAAAGTATCCTGTGATATTTGTCCGATGAATAAGAACTGTTTCGCTCATAAGTCAAAAAAGCCACTCGAGTTCCCTGAGATTCAAGAAGCCAAAATAAAGAAGTATCATGACTTAAAACTTGTGAGATATGTGGTCAAGAAAAATGGAATGATATTGGGACATCGTCGTGAGCAAGATTCATGGCTAAGTGGTCAAGTGGAACTTCCTACTTTTGTATTAGAATGTGATGATGAAAATCTTAAGCAGTATCCATCTTTAGAAACTAAGAAGAAATTAGCAATTAATATTGATGAATTAAAAGCCATTAAAACCTCGATAACAAAGTATCGAATCACAAATTATATTATCGAGTTATCAGCTTCAGATTTTAAAAAGGTTTCGAAATCACCAATCTATGAGTTTTATGCTGATTCAAAAGATTCTAATTTTGCAACGTCAGTCGGCAAAATATTAAAACATGTTAATTGATAATTTTATTTTCATTGCAAGAAATTACAAATCAAAGTATTCCAATATTTTTAATATTGATCACGAAAATAAAACGGTAGCTTCTAATTGTGGTGGTCTATTTAAATATCTGCTCAATAAAGATGGCATAACCTTGCCTGAACGAGCGTGTGAGATTTATGACTTTTTCAAGCAATCTCAGCATTTGAAAATTCTCGATATTAGAAAAGTGCAAAGGGGAGACATTATCCTGTGGAAGAAGAAGGTCATTCCTTTGTCTGGGGATAGTGGCCATCTCTCTATTATTGATGATGTGATACAAATAAAGACGGAATCTGCACTTGTAAGGGTCTACGATAGTGTCAAAAATATTCATCAAAATGATTCGAGGGAGAATTCAGGGCTAGGACATGGAGAGATTGAACTACTTCTCAATGGCGTTGTGCCCTGCGGCTTTAGATGGTTAGGAGATAATAAGAAGACAAAGTTTACAGATATCCTAATTGTAAGAATTTGATTATTGCCAACAAAAATAACTAATGTTTATATGTGTTAAATATAAATTTAGCTAAGGTCCTCGATGAAAATAATCGCAATTTTACTCTTTAATCTATCTATAATGGCCACAACTGTTGTTACGTATAATGCTGGCCTTGCCCACACCTATGTACCCTATGCAAGTGAGAGAATTAGCTACATTGTTGATGCCTTGAAAAAAGAATCTGCCGACGTTTTGTGTCTTCAGGAAGTGTGGAGAGCGGAAGATAGAGCTTACCTTATTAAGGAATTATCGTCAGAGTATCAGTTTACTCATTTTGAAAAAGTAGAGCAAAACTATGCGACGAAAAAACCTGTGTGTAAGCTTAAAAATCTTTTTGGAAAGAAGAAGTTCGTTACTTGCACAATGAAGAAATGTAAGAAGAAATCTGGTGATGATTTCACTTCATGTGTAATCAATGAATGCCGTGAACCACTTAATAGACTTAAGAACGATAACAGACAGTGTGCCAAAGCATTAATGGCACAGGTTGGAAAATCATCATTGAAATCGATTTGGGCAGTTATTAATCCATTTAAGGCCGCTTCTTTATTTTCATATGGAGGAGGAAATGGGCTACTTCTTCTTTCAAAGAAACCAATAAGTAATAAGTCTGTTGTTGATATGAGTGATGTTTCGACACTTAATCGTCGTGCAGCTCTAACGGCTGATGTTGAAGATTTAGGGACAGTAAAATGCGCGCACCTCACAGCCGACCTTGATCTTGATGCACCTTATGCCGGTAACTTTAGTTCATGGTCACAAGAAAATAAAGTTCAGGTTGAAAGACTCGTTAAGAGTGCAAGAGCTGAGAAGTCGATAGTCATGGGAGACTTTAATTGTGGTCCAGAAATGCTCTCTTATAATCTTAAAGGAGAGTTGGCAAACAACTGTGAAATTCTCTCAAATAATCTCTATGATTCTCTAAGTGAAATCAATCCCGAATGCACATTTTGTAGTTCAAATATTTTGGCTGACGTTAAAGATGATATGATGATTGATCACATTTACACTTCGGATGATTTAAGACCTCGAAGTGCAGAAGTTATTTTTAAGGAGAAGATTATCATCGAAGGTGAGGAGACAAACCTTTCTGATCACTATGGAATCAAAGCTAATTTCTAGTTGAGCATTGATAGATCTGTTTCTCTGTAGCCATGTCTTGTGAAGGAATCTCTCCTGAGTATCTTAAAAGATTCTTTGTGATACCAATTGGGGTTCCATCTTTTTTGGCAAATAGCTTCCACTTTCCAAGAAAATTTACTGGTGTTATCGTAAATTCACCCAACTCTATTCTTTCACTCGAATAAAACTGATTTGAATCGATTGTGATCTTGAGATCGCTAGGACTTTTTATCAAACTAGAGGGAACGAAGAATTTGTAATTATTTAACTCCCCAGCTGCAGACTTTGGTAGCATCGTTAGGATCTTGCTATTGATCTTTAAAGCAACGCTTGGGCCAGCCTGATTTGTATAGCGCTCAATACTAATTTCAAAAACCTCTTCCTTTGCAAGACATGCAATATTAGATGAAAAACTATTTTGGACTTCGGGTGTTGAATATATCTGACCACCTTTTCCAAAAGTATTCTTGTAAAACCCAAGGGATTTTGCGGAAGCCTTGATAGACTTTCTTAATCCTTTTCGGGCATCAATTTTCTTGTCAAAAGAATGTACTCTGAGGTTTGGATTATTGCTATATTCACCACTACTCTTATAGTTATTTATTAAGCTTTCTGCATTACAACCAACCAAGCTCAAAAATTTCATATTAGGATGCACATTTTTAAAAAGGTCTTTGACGTCATTTCCATAGTAGTCAACCACTGCAGCATCATTAGAAATACCGTCGGTTAATTGTGTTTGCTCTTTTGCGTGGGAAACCCAAAATAAAGCGATATTTTCTGGATTATGAAGTTCTTTCCAGAGCGTCTCTTGATCAACTTTTTCTTTGATCACTATTTCATAACCCGATTTTTTAAAGTGCTTTAAGAATATTTTTTCAAGAGGTTCTTCGATTTCCCAGTCCTTACTATGATACCAAATCTTAGGAGTATCAAGAGAGGAGAGTAGAACAACTCTTGCTGCCAGAGCATTAAATGAAACAAAAAGAGTAAATAGAATTGCAATGTTTTTCATTTGGTTGTTATAGCAGAATGACAGTAGGGCGGGAGGAAAAGTGAGGTAATCTGTAGAATTTACAGATTACCAGACATATAAATTATTGTTTTTTTGAAGCAAGGGCCTTCATTACATTAAATGATTCAGGAGATAAGATTGATTCATATTCACTCCAAATCTCAGTAACATCTTCATGAGTAGTACTTTCATTTATCTGCGAAATAACCTCTGAAAGAACAAGGTTAGCTTCTTCAACTTCAGAGTTAAAAATTAAGACTTCAAACTTTTTAAGTCCAAGCTCATGTGCAGAGGCTGGATCAATTTTTGTAAATTCGATTTTCCCATTAGCTTCATCGAGAAGAATTAGTCCAATTGAAACACCAAAGAATAAAGGAGCAAGACATTCTCCACTGCCACAACTGCCTCTGTAAAAAAGGCTTCCTATTGTTCCTGCTCCTGCGGTTGCTAGACCTGTTAATGCGATTTTTCCACCAATTACGGGATTGAAGAGAGCTGTCATTCCACCAATCGCAGCTTGAGATGTTTGTGTAAGTATTAATGATAGCAAGGCTACCGACATAAATTTTTTCAAATCTTTCTCCTTAGGTTGAAAGTAGTGAATGAATTTGCTCGACTATAGTAAATAAAAAGCAAGTGTTAAAGTCGATGTGTAAAAAATTCACCTCTGTAAATAACTAAAAATATTAAGTAAATTAAAAGTTAATCCGAATCGTATTCAAATACAAACGTTGGAGATTACATGAATATTTGCTTTATTCTAGACCCTTGGGCCGAGCTCAATCCTGAAGTTGATTCATCACTGAGAATCATTCATGAGGCAGCTGCGAGAGGACACAAAGTTGCTCTATTTCAACCAAAGAATTTAACAATTAGAGAAAATGAAACCTACGCATTTGCAAATATTTTAACTCGAATGGATAAAGTTCCTGAGAGTATTCCAGCATTCTATAAGAAGGCAAAATTTAGAAAACAAATGGTTCCACTCAAGGGTTTTGATGCTGTATTTCTTCGAAAAGATCCGCCTCTTGATAACCTCATGCTTAACTTTCTTGATTCTGTTAAGGATGACACATTTATCATTAACGGTGTTGATGGGTTAAGAAAAGCCAATAATAAAATCTATGTTACATCATTTGAAGAAGCTTCTGACTATATTCCAGAAACATATGTATCAAAAGATATCGATTACCTTGAATCTGTTATCAATGATTGCAAGCAAGATAAAATGATCTTGAAGCCTCTTGATGGTTTTGGAGGGCATGGGGTAATTGTTCTTGAAACTAAGGCGAAGCAAAACATTAGGTCTCTGTTAGAGTTCTACATTAGTGGTTCAGGTTCTAAGAATTATGTTATTTTACAAGAGTATATTGAAGGAGCCGACAAAGGTGACGTTCGGGTACTAATGCTAAACGGTGAACCGATAGGTGCGATGAAAAGAATTCCAAGAGAAGGGGATGCTCGTAGTAATGTTCATGCCGGCGGTACAGCAAAGAAACATGTCATGACAAAAACAGAACTCGAGATTTGTCGCTGTATAGGGGCTAAGCTTGTTCATGACGGTATTTATTTCGCGGGCCTTGATATTATAAATGGCAAGCTACTTGAAATAAATGTACTATCTCCAGGTGGAATCACAAGAATTAATAAATTTAATAAAACGAAATTACAAAAACGTATTCTCGATTTTGTAGAAATTGTACATAAGAGAAGAGAGAACGCAGTAAATCGTAAAATCAATTTTAGGAAAGTAATCGAAGATGCTTAAACTACCAATAGATGAAATTATAAGACGAATTAATGACGAAGAGGTCTTTAGCTGTATTGCTTTAGATGGATCATTCTCGCTTTATATTAGTGAGTATGTTCCCTATATCTGTGCGGCGATTCACGATGGTGGTAACTTACGCCATAGCTTAAGAAGTCGTTGCCTTCTATCTAAAAGTGATCGTTGGTATGAGGAAGACCCTTTAACTGCTAGCTTTATTTCAGCACTACCAATTAGAATAATTGGAAATGACTCTCGTTATGAATATGACTTAAATCGTGCTCCTGCTGATTGTGTTTACAAAGAAGCTTGGGGTAAGAAAATTTGGTCTGAAGATTTAGAGACCGAAGATATTGAAGAGTCTCTTGATAAACATTGTAATTTCTATCGTGTGATTGATGCTCTAGTAGGAAAAATTCAAAAGAAATATAAGTCTTGTGTTGTTTATGACATCCATTCTTATAACTATAAGAGAATCACAAATCTTGAAGCTCCAATGTTTAATGTTGGTACAGCAAATCTCGATAAGAAGTATCGATTCTTTATTGATGACTGGTTAAAGCGACTCTCAAAGCTTAAGTCAGATTATTTTGTGAATCAAACTGCTGAAAACCTTGTCTTTCAGGGGCATGGGTATTTCTTAAAGCATATCACTAAGAAATTTAAAAACACTCTCGTTTTTGCAACTGAAATCAGAAAAAGTTATTGCAATGAAGACACTGGAGATATATTTCCAGAAGTTGTAAATGATTTAAAATCAGGACTTAGAAGAGCAATCTTAGATAATGCTAAGTTATTTATTGAAGAAAAATGTAATATCTCAGTTAATAAGAGGTCACACCTATTAACTTCAAATATTGAACCTGTTGTATTATCAGTGGATGCGCAGATAAGTAAAATATTGAAGGCTTTTGATTTTCTTTCATTTATTAACCCAAGCAACCTCGAAGCGGAGAAGAAAAAGTTCTTTGCTTCTAAATTCAAGAAAAATCCAGAGTTTTCATATAAACCTCTAAAAGTCGATGTTGCTAAATTTAAGAAGAGTCTCTATGAGGTTCCTGTTGATAGTATTCATGACCTTACATTGCAGAAGATTTTTCGTTCTGTAATCGAAGGGTATTGCGATCAAATAGAACTACTTGCTTATCGTGGAGATATCAAATTCAAGTATATGAGCTTGAAATATTTTGGTGAACCTCATGAGGGTGACTTAACACTTGCTAAATATTTCTTAGATTCTCCTGATAGAGAAAATATCTCACCGCTAACAAGTGATGAAAAAGCGGTAACTGTTCTTAGAAATGAAATGAAGAGTTACGGATTTATTGGGAAGGTCGAGTTGACTCGAAATATTCCCTCAATTGCAGCATTTTCACCAACGAAGAAAACTTTGAAAGTGAAAAAAGGAATTAAAATCAAGAAGAATTTTCTTGAGGCCTTGTGCCATCATGAGATTGGTGTTCATATGCTAACGACTGAAAATGCACTGAGGCAACCTCTTCGAGTATTTGAGACCGGTTTTCCTGTTTCAACATTAACCCAAGAAGGTTTAGCAATTGCTAGTGAGTACTGTGCAGGACTTCTAACTATTGAACGCTTAAAAGATCTTTCCCTCAGAGTTGTAGCTGTTGACCATATGCTTAAGGTCTATGACTTTAAAGAAACATTTAGTTTTCTCGTCGAAAGATATCGCATTGATGAAGAGAAAGCTTTTTATCTCACTGCTCGAGTTTATCGTGGTGGAGGATTTACTAAAGACTATCTCTATCTTCGAGGATTTAGAAAAATCAAGAAGATGATTGATTCAGGAAAAGATATTACGCCACTTTTGATTGGAAAAACATCTTATCATTTTTATAATGAAATTAGAGAACTTCTTGATCGTGGTATTCTTAATAAACCAGAATTTATCACAAGATCATTTAAGGAAGCACCAAAACAAAATGACGAAGTGTTAGAATATTTACTAACTTCTTTCTAAATTTTTCTTATAATTTCAATGAACCTTCCGAATAGAAAATATTCGGAGGGATGATGAAAGCAGTAAAAATAATGGAAATTAATGGAAATCAACAACGTACAGTAAACTATGTTTACAATAACAATGGTACTGTTGAAAATAGAGTAATTCACCTAACTCACATCAATGAAGATATCGACAGAGTCATTAATGAAGGGATTTTCAACCCTGCTCCACATGTCTCGACATTTGTTTTTGCGACTGAAAATCCGATTCTATTTATCGATTCTTTAAGAACAAGATATTGTGGAAAAAACTATGTCGCAGTTGCTGTTGAAGAGGATGAAATTCTCGCAGCATAAAAAAAAAGAGCCAAGGTATAAGCCGGGTCCTGTATTTGACTACCATTCGTCTAGGCCTATTGTTACCAATAGGCTCAAGCGCTCGACCCGTTCACAGAAGCTGGCCGCCCCCATAATGTGAACCTATTTGAACTTGCACCGCCTAGAGTTTACCTGTTTTCACTACAGCAGGTGAGATAAATCTCTCGTTGATTGACTGGCTTGCGCTACTTCAATCTAACTCAAACCCCTGTACATCCTTTCTGTTGCACTTGTCCTCACCTCACGGTGGACGGGCATTACCCGCTAAGCTGCCATATGGTGCCCGGACTTTCCTCCCGAGACCGAAGTCTCCAGCGATAGTCTCCTTGACTCTTTATAAGTACTAAGTAACACGGAACAATATTCAAGTCTATGAAATATCAGAGGAGTAGCTAAATTAGACGTAAATGTTACATAGTCGTTAACCCCAAAAATAGCCAGATGTTCAATAAATTGATATGAAGTAAAAAAAATTTGGGGGATAAATGAAATATATCTTGTTAATGGCTATCTCATTGAGTTCATATGCTAATCTAAACCTATTTGTTAAGGAGTACTTAACATCATCTAATGAAATTAAATCTTCAGCTTATGGTTTTGAATATCAAAAACTGCTACTTGAATTAGAGCTAGATAAGAGACCATTTGTTTTTGCGCTGGAAAGCGAGAAATCGACCTCTAATTTAATATCAAGTCCACTTGTACTAAGTCCGGCCGAAGAAAAAACAACCACTCATACAGCTGCCTTCTCTAAAGAATTTATCTGGGGTGGTGAGTTTAGTCTTTCAGGTTCTTTATATGATTATGAATCAACAAGTGATTACAAGAGCTATTCACAGGAATTTAAATATACACAAGATATTGGACGTAACTTTTTTGGAAGAAACGAATTCTTATCGAGAGAAGTAAAAGAATTAGAAGTGACTTACCAAGAAAAAAAATATGACAACGTAAAATCAAAGGCCCTTCTTGATTTCATTGCTAAGTTTATCGATGTAAAAAAAGAGGTTACACTATTCGAACTTCAAAAAGAGGCTCTCGAACGAGCGAAGCGCAGACTTAAATTAATTAAAAGACAAGTTAAAGATGGCTTAAAAGAGCGAGTCGATCTTTATAGCTCTGAATCAGGATATAGTTATCAAAAAGAACAATTAGAGCAGAAGCGTGCATCATTATTAGTTTCTAAAAAGAACTTTGAAGTTAAGCTTGAGAGAAATGTAAATCTCGACAGTTTTCCTCCATATGAAGTTAAAAAAATGAAGCTTCAAAATATACCAGAGGGCGAACTCGATGAAAATTTCGATATTCAAGCAATAAGATCCAAGCTTGTCTACCTTGAAAAGAATTATGAAAACGCTGATAACTCAGTATTTCCGGTAATCGAGTTAAGTGCATCTTATCAAACAAATCATATCAATACATCTCAAGATAGTCCTTTTAAGGATGGAACATTTGGATCAGATAATAATGCAAAAGTTATTGGTCTCTCAGTATCGATTCCAATTGGATTTAATGTTGAGCAAAATGCACGTTCCCAAGCCAATTTAGCAAAGATGCAAGCACAGTATGAATATAAACTTCTTAAGGTTCAGGTTTACAAGAAAATTGAGCAAATCAAGGTTAGACTACTGGCACTTCAAAGAAATATCGAAAGTGTTGCTGATCGCTATGAACTATCAAAAAAGACTGTTGATGAATTTAATAAACTCTACAATAAAGGTAGGGCTAATCTTGATCAGGTACTAAGAGCTGAAGAAGAGCTTATTCAAACAGAGCAGGCTTTTGTTCAATATAATGTGCAACGAGAATTAGAAATATATTCACTCTATGACCTCTACGGAAAACTCGTAGAAAAGGTTACTGAAAAATGAAAAAACTAATTGAGTACTTTGTCGACAAATCAGTTGTCGTTAATTTATTTTCCCTTCTAGTTGTGACTCTAGGGATTTATTCAGCATATACATTGCAAAAAGATATTTTTCCACAAGTTGAATTTGATGTCATTTTAATAAGAACTGATTATCCTGGTTCATCTTCTGAAGATGTCGAAAAACTTGTTACATTAAGTGTTGAAAGAGCACTTAAAGAAGTTGATGGAATAAAGGAGCTTAATGCTTTATCGACTGAAGGCTCAAGCATTGTCTATTTGACAGTGGATCCAGATGCAAAAATTAGTAAAGTTCTAGACGATTCTAAAGATGCAATTGATAAGATTAATGATTTTCCTGATGAGGTTGAAGATCCAAAGGTTTCGAGTTTAAGTAATAAGAATAGAAGAGGGGTTATCAAAGTTGCCATTAAGGGCGGTGAATATAATCGAATCAGAGAAGTCTCTAAAAAGCTACGAGATGAACTTGAGTTGAATAAGAAAATTTCACTCGTCGATATTGATGGTTACCGGGAAGATGAAATTGTTGCTTTACTTGATCCTAAGAAATTGGAAGAAAATGAAGTTACCCTAACAGAGATCGCAGCGGCAATTAAAAAGAGTAATATGAATCTTTCAGCAGGTAAGATTAAAGCTGTCGAAGGTGATGTCTACATTAGAACATTAAATGAATTTAGCTCAGTTAAAGATGTTGAAAATGTCGTTGTAAGATCAAATAGTGAAGGAAAAAAAGTAACGGTGAAAGATATTTCGCATGTCGTTCAAAGACCTGTCGAAAACTCTGTACTTGGAAGATCTAACGGTGAAGAAGCATTGTTTCTCGATATTAAAATTAAACAATCATCGGATATTTTAACAACAACTGATGAAATTAAAGATACAGTACACACTTTTTTTGAAAATGCTGACTACCAAGATATAAAATATGATCTTTTAGACGATGCTTCATACTTTGTGAGTCGCCGATTAAACGTATTGAAAGAAAATGGTATCATGGGAATCTTTCTCGTTTTTGGTTGTCTTCTTTTGTTTCTAAATTTTTCAACATCAGTCGTAACGTCACTTGGTGCACCGATGGCGTTTATGACTTCGTTTGCAATTATGCAGGCCTTCGGTATGACAATTGATTTAATCTCGATGTTTGGACTAATTCTCGTTCTAGGGATGTTGGTAGATGACTCTATTATCGTTGCAGAACACTTTTATCAAAAGCTTGAAGCTGGAATTGAACCAAGAGAAGCTGCAAGACAGTCCGCTGTAGAAACATTTAAGCCTGTGTGTGCAACAATAATTACAACGATGATTGCCTTTGGTGCACTCTTTTTCATGGGTGGTATCATGGGGAAATTTCTTTGGCCTGTACCCGCAACTGTAATGATCTGTCTGGTTGCCTCACTCTTTGAGTGTTTCTTTATACTCCCAGCTCACTTAGCAGATTATGTTCGTTTGAAAAAAGAGAAGCAGTGGCGTGTGACTTGGTATAAACCAGTACTCATTTTTTATGGAAAAATTTTAAAGAAAGTACTTCATGCTCCAGGTTTGACCGTATCATTTTTTATTCTTTTATTTATAGGTTCCGCTTTTGTTGCAAAAACAATGAGCTTTGAATTATTTCCTGGTGATGATGTAAGAACAGTATTTATGCAGTTCAAAGGTCGAGTCGGTGTAGATCAAGGAGTGACTGCAAATGAGATGATTAAAGTAGAAAAGATGCTAATAAATGATTTCCCAAGAAATGAAGTACAACAGATTCAAGCAAGAGTAGGACTACTTGCTGGAGAGCAAGGTAACAAATTAGGAAACCACTATGGTTCAATCGTGATTTACCTAACTGACCCAGTAGAAAGGGATCGAAGTACTGATGATATTATAAATTCAGCTTTAGAAAAAGCTCAAGGTCTTGTTTCTTCAGAATATCAAATTACAGTTAAGAAAATCCAAGGTGGACCTCCAAGAGGGAAGCCAGTTGAGATTGACATAAAAGGTGAGTCCATTGAAGAGCTAAAAATGGTATCAGCTGAAATTGAAGAGGCCTTAAAGAAAGAGAAAGGTGTTACAACTACAGAGATTGATTTCGAAGAAGGAAACGATCAAGTTATTTTTAGAGTTAAAGAAGATGAAGCAAGAAGACTTGGACTCGATGTTCAAACGATCGCATTCGAATTAAGAAGAGCTTTGGCGGGCGATACTATCACTGAGATTAGAAAATCTGATGAAGATATTGATATTAAAATCAAATTTGATGAAAGATGGATTAAAGATGCTACACCGTTATTAGATCTTTCGATTCTAAACTCATCAGGTAGAAGAATTAAACTTGGAAGTGTTGTTTTTCTTGAGAAACACCCAGGAGCTTTTGTTATCCGTCGTTTGGATAGAAAAAGAATTTTTTCAGTTTCAGCAAGTTTAGATAAGACCCTTACGACTCCAACTCAAATCGCTAAAGAGTTTGCACCTAAAGTAAAAGCAATCACTACTAAATACCAAGATATTTCTTTTAAATTTGGTGGAGAAAATGAGGATACAAAAGAATCAATGGGGGGACTGTTAAAGTCATTCTTTATTGCATTCTCACTTATTTTCATTGTTCTTGTTGTGATGTTTAATTCTGTTGGAAATACGCTGGCCGTAATGTCCGCAATTCCACTTGGAATGATTGGTGTCATTTGGGCATTTAAAATGTTTGGGATGAGTCTAGGGTTTATGGCAATGATGGGAATTGTTGGACTTGTTGGAGTTGTTGTTAACGATTCAATTGTTCTCGTTGACTGCATTAATGAGTATCGCCAAAAGGAACCAGATTTGATTCAAGCAATTTTTAAAGGTTGCTTAGCCCGTCTTCGTGCAGTTATTTTGACTACCGTGACGACTGTCGCCGGTTTGTTACCGGTTGCTCATGCGACAGGAGGAGATCCATTTATTAAACCGATGGCAATGAGTTTTGCTTGGGGCCTTGCTTTTGCAACGACAGTAACTCTTATTTATGTTCCATGCCAGTATATAGTTTTTGAGAAAATTTCAAATTGGTTTAGAAAAGATGAAGATAAGGCACTCATTGGAGTTGTATCTGAACTTGACGGAATTGAAAAAGAAACAGAGGAATCAATTTTACATACAGAAGTAGAGGCTTGACTTAAACTTTTTTAAAGTTAATTATAGTGGCATGAGGATATTTTTTCTTTATGCCATTGTTTTTTCCTTCCTTTCAATCAGCTTCGCTGATTACTTTCATAATATATTTCACGAAAACAACTATGAAATTAGTCACTTGGGAGAAAAGTCTAATCCTCAAGGCCACACTAAAGATTGTGATTTTGAAAAGATTTCAAAAGCTTACTCTAGCTATAGCAAGCTTCTAAATGCTTCTGTTGTTGAACTACCCCCTGTCTTAATTTCATTTGTCTTAGATAAATATTCATCAAGATTTTTAATTGACTATCATTCATATTCAATTCTTCGCGTTCGTGGCCCTCCTGGTACTTTAGTTTAATTCACATTCTTTATTAAATTAACTAATTCTCAGGAGTAAACAATGAGTAGAAATATTTCTATTATTTTATCTAGTATATTATTTTCTAATTTCGCTTTCGCACAAACAAAGAACATGAATCCAAAAATTGGATTAAATACAATTTTCGAATATATCAATAACTCAAAAGATAGAGATCATGATGGCTTTAGCCTAAAAGAAGCCGAACTTCAATTCTCATCTGATATTGATGTCTATCTTCGCGGCCAAGCGACAATAGGTATTCATCAAGAGCATGAAGAGCATGATGATGACGCTGATGAACATGGTCATGCGAGTTATTCAGTTGAGCCGGAAGAAGTCTTTGTTGAAACTCTTCAAATTCCTGGAGTAACACTTAAGGCCGGTAAGTTCTTATTGGATATCGGAAAGCATAATAATGTTCATTCACATGCACTGCCATTTAATAATCAATCAAAGCTTAATGAGCTTATTATTGGGGATGAAGGCCTAAGTGAAGTCGGTGTTTCAGCTTCGTACTTACTACCAACAAATTCATTCAATGAACTAAGTCTTGAGTATTTCACAGCTTCAAATGATGAAGTCTTTTCTAGTGAGGATAAGCACGCAAGCTCGTATCTTTTAAGATACAAGTCTTTATTTGAAATTAGCTCTGAGACAACATTTGATTATGGTCTCACTTACTTATCTCAAAGTGTAGATAATAAAACAGAAATTTATGGTCTCGATTTTTCTGTTAAGTGGAAACCTCTTTCAATGGGAAAGTATCATAGTTTTGCTTGGGTGACAGATATTCTTAAGAAGAAGAAATATGGTTCGAATGACGAAAGTGAAGCAGGAGTAAGCTCATACTTTAAATATCAACTATCTCAGCGTGTATTTGCTCAGTATAAATATGAGTTTCTTGGACTTGATTCAGACAGTAGTCGTAATACAAATGTTCATACTGCTTTACTTGCCTTTGTTCCTTCTGAGTTTTCGAGTATTCGTTTCCAGTATGATCAGGTAGATGAAAGAAGTTCTGAACAGGAAAGAGTTTTTACGCTTCAACTTAATATCAGTATGGGTGCCCATCCAGCTCATGCTTATTAGGGGGAACGGTGAAAAAAATACTTTTATCACTATTAATTTCTGTCGCCAGTTTTGGCGATGGATTAATTATTACGACAACAAATAATGCGGCTTCAATTGTAAAGCAACTGGTTGGAGATAAAATCAAAGTTGAGTCCCTGACACTAGGGACGCAAGATCCACACTACTTGAGTTCTAAACCGTCGTTTACGGTTAAACTTTCGCGAGCAGATCTTTTGGTGTCAATTGGGATGGAGCTTGAAGATGGCTGGTTGCCTTTGGTAACGAAGGGAGCCCGAAATCCAAAAATTCTTATCGGTGGTAGTGGGAGATTAGTTTTGAGTGAATATTTAAAAAATCCACTCGAGGTTCCTAAGGATTTAAGTCGTTCTCAGGGAGATGTTCATGCTGAGGGTAATCCACACTTTCTTCTATCTCCAAGTCGAGTGATTAATCTTCTTCCTGCAATTAGTGAAAGAATAATTAAATTATTTCCTGATCTTAAAGATGAAGTCCAAAAGAATACTTCAGTTTTAAATATTCATTTAGAGGCAGTTTTAAAAAGAATGAGTAGTATTAGAGTGCATAAAGAAATTATTATGTATCATAAAACTCTAAGTTATTTTTTAAACGATCTTGGTATCAATGTTGCGGGATATTTGGAACCAAAACCAGGCATTCCTCCTAGTGCAGCTCATCTTTTAAAGATCATGAAAATAATTGATGAGAAAAAAGTACAACTTGTCCTTGTTGAGAATTACTTCTCAGACGAAGTTGCGAAAAAATTAAAACAGAAAATGAATTTAACATTCATCCATATCCCAGTTTCAGTTGATGGTAATGAAAAAGTAACAGACATAGTTAAGTTATACGATTTTTTAATTTCATCAGTTGAAAATCAAGGAATAAACTAATGGATTTACTAAATTTCTTTCTTCCTGCAATACTTCTGGTCATTTGCTTAGTAGGAATACACTGCTATTTAGGTATTCATGTCCTCAAAAGGGGGGTGATTTTCATTGATTTGACTCTTGCTCAGTTAGCGGCACTTGGCTATGTTGTTGCTACAATTCTGGGGTATGAAATTGGATCAACACAAGCATATTTCATTGCACTTTTACATACGTTCTTAGGATCTTTGATTTTCGCCTACGGAAAACGAGCAAGTCGGTATATTTCCAGTGAGGCATTGATCGGAATTACCTACGCGTTTGGTTCGTCGGTTGTTATGCTACTTTTGAATAACTCCCCACATGGCGCCGAGCACTTTAAAGACTTACTTGTTGGTAAAATTTTGTGGGTGACGGGAGCCGATGTATTTAAAATTTTTCTGATTTATTCTTTTGTTGGGATAATTCATTACTTATTTCGAACTAAATTCATACCACTTTCAGAGTCTAAGAATATCAAAAACTCATTTTTTTGGGATTTCTTATTCTATGCACTCTTTGGAGTTGTAATCACTTCTTCAGTGGGAAGTGCAGGGATTTTACTTGTCTTCTCTTTACTAATTGGTCCGGCCATTGTCGGACGAATTTATTTTAACTCTATTCATAAGCAACTCTTGTTTGGTTGGCTTTATGGAGCGATTATTAGTGTTGTTGGGATAATTATTAGTTACAAAATGGATACACCTGTTGGAGCAACTGTTGTCGCAATTATTGCTACATTAACAATTCTTCAAACGTTGTTCTTGTCTTTTAAACGTACTTAAAAATTTTTGTGGGCGATTAAAATTCGTCCACAACTACTACAAATGGCATAACTATCATTTGTATTAATTTGATCTGCATCACTTCTTGATATTTGAAAGCGACACTTCCCACACGCGAGACCTTGTAGATGCGTGACAGGAGAATTGAAACGGTGTCTAACTCTTGTTTTGATAAATATTTCTTTTAATGGTGACTCCAATTCTTCTAAAACGCCTTCAATATTATGTTCTATTTGTTTTATATTTATACTTTCTTTAGTTGATACCTGTAGATGTTCAGCTTTTGCTTCTTCAATAGTTTGTTTTAAGCCACTTAAGAAATTCTCTGTTTCTGTAAGATCTAATTTTATCTGATCAATATTTTCAAGAAGTTCGAATATCTGTTCTTCTAAAAGATCTTTTTGTGGAATTAGTTTTGCTAATTCTTTGTTAACCGCATCTTCTTGAAGTGTGCTGGTTATATTTGTTAGGGCCTCATTACTTCTCGCAATTTCTTTATCTGTAAGAGTTAGATTATTTTCAAGATCATTTGTTAGTTTGACTTGTTCACTCAGCTGTTCAGATAAGCTTGATCTCATCTCTTCTTTTTTTACATACTGTTTTTCAAGAAATAAGACACGTTTGTGCTCTTCTTCAATGATTGAGAGATGTTTCTGTATTCGAATGTCAAAACTATTTATGTCAAGTACTAGAGTGAAATTATCCATAAATATATATAATGATAGTCATTTCTTGCAGTCAACGAAAAATGCCATAAAGTTTGTTATTATAAGTATGTATTAATGATAAAATGGGAATATTTATGCGTGGTAGCGTATTTGGAAAAATGTTATCGATATCAACGTTCGGCGAATCTCACGGTGTTGCTCTTGGAGTTGTAATTGATGGTATGCCTTCTGGAATTGATTTCAGTTTAGACGATTTGCAGACAGCACTTGATCGAAGAGCTCCTGGTCAGTCTAAAGGTACAACAGCTAGAAAAGAAGCCGATAAAGCTGAAGTGCTATCTGGAATATTTGAAGGAAAGACATTAGGTACACCAATTGCTGTTATCGTTAGAAATACAAATCAACGAAGTGAAGACTATGCCACAATAAAAACTGATCATCGACCAGGTCATGCTGATCAGACATATATGGATAAGTATGGCATAAGAGATCATCGTGGTGGTGGTCGTTCTAGTGGACGTGAAACACTTTCACGAGTTGTTGGTGGATATTTCGCATCATTAATTATTCCTAAAATAATGGTGAAAGGTTTTATCACAAAGCTTGGACCATTTGAATATGACTCTAATACAATCGATGACCTTAGCCTAAATCTTGGCACTTATAATTTTGCTGATCCGACTAAAGATCTTGAGATTGAAAAATATCTTATAGGATTGAAAAAAGATGGCGATTCAGTCGGTGGTGTTATCACTGTAAATATTGAAAATTGCCCAGCAGGGTTAGGTGAACCAGCTTTTGATAAGTTAAAAGCTGATATCGCAAAAGCTGTTCTTTCAATTGGTGCATGTGTATCTTTTTCTTTTGGACTAGGTGAAAAGATGGCGCATATGAAGGGAACTGAAGTTAGTAAGAGTCGTGAAAACTTTGGCGGTATTGAGGGGGGAATTAGTAATGGTGAGATTATCACTCTTTCAATGACATTTAAGCCAACATCAACAGTAGGAGATAAGGCAAAGTCTGGAAGACATGATCCATGCATTCTTCCTCGTGCTGTTCCAGTTGTTGAGGCCATGATTAAGATCGTACTTGCAGATCACTATCTAAGACAAAATGCTTATAACAATGGGATGTGGAATGAGTAGTATTAAAGATATTGTAAATTTTGATTCTCTGAAAAAACAGATTGAAGAAATAGATACGGATCTAATCTTATTAGTGGTGGATTCTAATGTTTATAATATATATCGAACAAAGTTTGATTTTTTAAAATGGAAAAATAAGAAGGTTTTTCTATGGAAGTCATTAGATGGAGAAAGCACTAAGACTTATGATGAGCTTAAACACTGTTTAGAGTTCTTCTTATCCAAAAACATTCATCGTAATGCCCATCTTGTCGCCATCGGTGGTGGTGCCTGTAGTGACTTTGGTGGTATGGTCGCGTCACTTATTCTCAGAGGTATCAAGTGGAGCGTCGTTCCTACAACAATGCTTTCGATGATTGATGCTGCAATTGGTGGTAAAGTTGCAATTAACTCAGAGTATGGAAAGAATTTGGTTGGGGCTTTTAACCTCCCTGAAAATATTTATATTGTTAATGACTTTTTGAAGACCTTAGACAAGTCAAATGTATACTGTGGTAATGGTGAGCTTTTTAAGTATTGCTTTTTAAATAAGGAAATTTATCAAGCTGTTGTTGCTGATCGTGAGATTTCAGAAGTCATTTCGATGTGTGCTGCATATAAGCAGTCTATAGTTGAACAAGATTTTAAAGAATCCGGAATGAGAAAATATCTCAACCTTGGACATACCTTTGGTCATGCAATTGAAAAAATATATAAACTTCCTCACGGGGTTGCTGTTGCATGGGGTATGGTTATCATTTTCAAGTTATATGACCTTGAGCATAGTTTAGTTGAAATGAAAACTCTGCTCGACCATATTGAAATTGATATGAAAGAGTCAGTTTGGTTCAATAAGAACTTTCCAGTGGATGAGATTATGACTTACATTATGAAAGATAAGAAAGTCGCTTCAAATACAGAGATAGATATTGTACTATCGCCAAATATTGGTGAGGTCGAAATAAGAAGAGTCTCATTTAATGAATTGAATGAAAGACTTTTGAGGAAAGAAGATGAGCTTAGAAGATTCATTTTTTGAAGTCAAAAAAAATAGAGACTTTGATAAAGTCATTAACATACCGACATCTAAATCTTTTGCAAATAGAGCACTTATTCTGGCCTCCATTTGTCCTGATACTGTAATCATTAATAATATCTCAGAATCTTCAGATGTTAAAAATTTAATTAGATGCTTGAGACAGGTTGGGCTTGAGATTGAAACTGATGGTACAACTGTTACTGTTAAAAACTCTTTCCCAAGTTGTGAAGTTGTGAGTAGCTTTGAAAATATTATCGATGTCGAAACTGGGGACGGTGGAACAACAAATCGCTTCTTGATTCCATTGTTAGCACTCGGTTCAAATCGATACAATCTCATTCCATCTGAAAAAATGAAAGATCGTCCAATGGAAGAGATGGATAAAATACTCTCAGAACTTTCTGTAGAGGTTATGAGAGATGAGAATACTTGGTTCACTGTACAAGGTCCTATTGTTTTAAATAAGCATGTGATCGAAGTTGATTGTTCAATTTCAACACAATTTGCAACAGGTCTAGCACTAGTACTTGATCAATTTCACGCAGAAGTAGAACCTTTAAATCTCTCAACTTCTACACCATATTGGGAAATGACTTTAAATTTAATAGAAAGATTTAGAACAGAAAGAATCTTTGATAATCCGGTGGATTTTAGCTCTCTTGGATATCCACTTTCATATGCCTCTCTTTGCGGAATTGTTCTCGTTAAAAATTGTCGTGGTATTGATCGTTTCCAGGCCGATAGTGTAATTATTAAATTACTTGAAAATCTTGGTGTGCAATTAGATTTTCAAAAGAATGGACTTTTAGTTTCTAGGGCCTCTTATTTAAAGGCTTTTGATATCGAATGTCACGATTGTCCTGATTTAATACCGACACTGTGCTTTCTTGGCTCTTATGCAAGAGGTACAACGGTTATTCGTGGTGTTGAAGTATTAAAATATAAGGAATGTGATCGTTTAGAAGAAATGCTAAGAATGATGCAGACTTTTGACGTTGAGTCTTATCATGATCAAGATACTGATAGTCTTATAATTGTTGGACGAGAACCATCTGAAAATAGTATTGATTATACCCCTCCTGTTGATCATCGTATGGCAATGGTTGCTTATATGTATCAGCGCTATAACGGGGGTGGAAAATTATTTAATTTTCACAGTGTTGAAAAATCATTTAATACATTCTTTAATACGATGGAGTAGACTTTCTTCATCGATTTTTAAAATTTCATGAAGTTGTTCCTGTTTCCCATATTGATAAATATATTGATCACCCAAACTAATGCTTTCAATTTTTCTTTGTGTAAGTTCACTACGGTTTAAAATATCTAAAACCCGAGAGTATAGTCCACCGATTCTCATATGCTCTTCAATAACAATGATATTTTCTTTATCTCTCAAGTGATGGACAATGCTTTCTTTATCAAGTGGAGATATTTGCGCGAGATGAAGAATATCAAAGTTTTTAAGTGTCGTTTGAATTGCGATACATCTTTGCAGCATGATCCCTGTTGTTATGACAATATTCTTATTTTTCACTTCACTTCTTATAAGAGGTGTTGAAAGATCCCTTTGGACAGTACTTTCATTTCCTTTACCCATACGTATATAGGAAGGACCGTGATTTTTACTTACTGATTGTAAAATATGTACCATTTCTCTAGCATCTGATGGTGCGAATAACTTCAAGTTTGGAGTCGTCGATAAGATGGCAAAGTCATCAACCATTGTGTGACTATGTCCAAGTGGACCATAAACAAGTCCTCCTCCTGAGCATAGAATACAAACATCAAGATTTTCAGCTCCAATATCAAGAATGATTTGCTCTAGTGCACGCCTAACAAAGAAAGGAGCTATTGTATGAATGAAAACTTTACTACCCGTTAGTGCTAGCCCAGCCGCCATTGAAACAATATGTGCCTCACTGATTCCTTCCATCAAAAATTGATGCGGTAATTCTCTTTGATATTTATCTAAAGTTCCAGCACCAAGATCTGACCCGATAAAGACGATGGACTTATCTTTTTTGGCTAACTCGTAGATACACTCAATAGATTCTTTTCTCATTTTATAACCCTAAGTGATTTTTTTAAGAGCGAAATTTCCTCAGAGGTTACACTGTTTTTATGGTGCCAACTTAAATCCTGTTCAAGAATTGAACTACCAAAACCCTTGACCGTATGACAAATTATTATGCGTGGCTTTACTTGTGATTGAGTAAGAATGTCGGTGAGTTTGTCGATGTTATTAATCATGTCACACTCAAAAACCTCAAACCCAAAAGCTAACCATTTATTTGAAAATGGCTCGAGAGGCATAATATCTTCTGTATTTCCATAAGATTGCTGCTTGTTATAGTCGATAAGTAATGTGAGATTGTTTAACTTGTTTTTATTTGCTGATAAAGCAGCTTCCCAAACTGAGCCTTCATTGCATTCACCATCACCAATGATGCAATAAACCTTTCCGTCATCTTTTTTCAGATTGAGGGCCATGCCTGTTGCAATCGAAGGACCATGCCCAAGTGAACCTGCGGATATCTCAACTCCTGGAACTTTAAAACGAGTCGGATGACCACCCAGAATTCCATCAGGCTTGCAAAACTTCTTAAACTCTTCCCGAGGGAAATAATTGAGATCTCCAAGAATGGCATAGAGAGCTAAGCAACCATGTCCTTTACTTAAGAGGATTTTGTCTTTATCTAAATTTGCACTACGATAGTAAAGAGTTGATAAAATTTCAAGAAGAGAGAATGCTGATGGTACATGTCCACGATTACCGGACTCAAAAATATCGAGTATAGTATTTCTGAGTTCATAGTTCTTTTTTTGAAAATCAAAATTGTTCATAGAGATCTTTCTTCCAGCTAAAAATTAAACCTTTTCTACATTCTTCGATATATGGATCAATGTCCTTTCTATTTTTAGAAAGTATATCTAACCAAAGAATGGATGTATAATTAAAACATGTTTCAATATTCTGCTTATGTAAATATTCATTGAACTCATTTTTAAATTCATTGATGAAGATGACATTTGAGTGTGTGTCGAGTTCATTTTTGGGATGATGAATGAAGTTTATTAATGCTCGCATAGGATCATCAAGCCCCGCCGACTCATGGTCGAAAATTATTGCTTGGTCGTTTTTAAATTTTATATTTTCAGGGTGGAGATCTGGATTGGTATAAACTGGATTCTTTATCATTGTATATTGAAAATCAAGCTTGTGAATTACCGCTAGTAAGTATTCTCGATATGAAGTTGGATTAGTTGAAACTTTTTCGATTAAATCGTCGATGAGATTTGGATTCACTAGAGAGTCAGCAGCTAAGAAGTCACATTTTATTTTAGTATTATCTTTGATCTTTTTACAGATTAGAGACGCTTTAGTTTTATCGAGGAAACTAATTTCTTTAAGATTATCAATTCTCGCAGTCTTAACAAAGTTATGATGAATTTTAAATTTGATGTTAGTTTGCTTGCAAAAGAAGATGTCTCGTTCTTGACGAGCTTTTGATAAATGATACTTAAAGAAGTACTTATCTGTAATAAAACTTGTTCGAGAGCTTTTGGTTACTTCCTTTGTCTGGAGCTCTTTAAAGAAATTAAATATCTCAGAAGCATTATTGAAGTAAGGAAGAAATTGATGAGAACTTCCGTAAAATAGAGGGATTGCACTTTCTTGTGAAGTCAAAACGGATTCCAAGTCATCAGCAAAGAAGGAGAATTTCTGCTGATTAATGTAATTTATTTTTTCTTCATGTGTCTCAAGAAAAGTTGTTTTTACATTATCAAGTTTTTGATTTTTTAAAAATATGAGTGCTTCGTTTTGAAGATTGTATGTACCACATAGACTTTTTATCGATTTATGAGAAATTATCTCGACATGATGACCTTGTGATTGAAGAAACTTGAATAAAGTATGCCAGTCCTCACTTACTGAGGCCTTGTGTATTTTCTTTCCATAAACAAAACCTTGAATTTTGATCCACTCGTTATTTGATAAACTCGCTTTAAGCTTTTCTTTAGGGTTATGATCTGTCTCTGCAACTTCTTCCCAGATCTTAGAGTAATTAATTATTGTGTTATCTAAGTCTATTCCAATCTTCACTAGAGTATATTTCTTTCTTTTAAGAGTTTAACATTGTAGTAATTAGGATTCGAGATAGGGTTTTCAAGAATATTCATTTTTAAATGAGAGTGTAATTCTGCTATTGCTTCTTCAATCGTATGCTTTGTTCTAAAACCTATTTCATCAAAAATTTTCTTAGAACATATTTTGTATGAACGATTGTCATCGGTTTTAGTTATTTTTATATTTGAAACATTAAGTAATTCACTAACAAGATGACTTAATTCCTTAACCGTGTGATTCTTTGCTCCAATATTGTAAATTTTGTTATTTATTATTTCCTTTGGTGCTTTTAGTAACTCGATATAAGCTTCACACATATCAGTAATGTGAATATTTGGTCGTTTTTGATCTCCGCCAAAGACTTTGATTTCATCATTAATAAATGCGTTTGTAGTGAGTATATTTACAATGACATCAAGTCTCTGTCTTTTTGAAACTCCACAGACTGTTGCTGGTCTTAGTGTAACAGCCGTAAATGTGTCGCTTGCATAGCGGTGTAAAATTTCTTCACATTGTAACTTATACTTTGAGTAATCAGTGAGTGGAAATGGTTCTAAGTCTTCAGTTACCTCGTCTTCATCCTTGACACCATAGACTGAAGAAGATGATGCATAAATAAATCTTGAAATTCCTTGCTCGACACAGCTTTTTATAATGGGCTCAAAGCAATCGTAGTTAATTGTTTTTGCAAGCTCTGGATTGAGATCATAAGAAGGGTCATTTGAAATACAGGCCAGATGAATCACGTGATCTACACCAGTCAAGGCTAGCTTAACTGCTTCTAAGTCACGAATGTCTGCTTTTATCGGTTCAACATTTTCTAGTTCACTAAAAATACTTTCATCGCTGAACCAGAATGTGTCTAGAACTTTTACCTTACTATATATTTTAGAAAGTTTGGGAATGAGTTCACTGCCAACATACCCAGCACCGCCAGTTACTAATATTGTTTTCAAAATTTTCCAAGTTGTTAAGATTACGATGAATCATTGCGTATATTCATTATATTAATTACAATTAATATTAACAATCCAACTCAATAATTACAAGAATTCAAGGTGAGACCTAATTGAAAGTTTTAAATGAGATTGACGCTGAAGAAATAATCAAGGCCCTTAGGCTGAATGGTTTCGTCATCTTAGATATAGAGCAAGAAAAACATGACCGAATTACTCGGGAACTCGAAGCGATATTGGGAGCCAGTAAATTCGAGTCTCTCCATGAGTCAATTGAAGTTGAGGATTTAAATACATATCGCTTGGAACTTATATCAAGGCTCACTAAGGAAAATCTCTATACAGATTTACTATTACACGAATTTGATTTCTTGATTAGCTCATTAGTTGGGATGGATGTCGCTATTCAGAAAACTCCGGGTCTCTCTTTGCAGCTTCCTCATGACGAATCATCGCTACTTCCAATGCATTCCGACTCTCTGGTAGGTAATTCACCTTATGAGTTAGTTCTTTGGCATCCTATAACTGAGGCTATTAATAGTTCGGCGATGTATATCCTGCCTCTTGAAAAATCATTAGAAATTTACAATAAGAAGCTTTTTATTGAAAACTCAATCGAGGATATCTACAATCAGTATTCTCCAGACTTTGTTGAACTTAATATCGTTCCAGGGCAGCTGCTCATTTTTAGTCATAATCTCCTTCATGGAAATAGAATAAATAATAGTAGTAAAACTCGGGTAAGTATTAATACTCGGATAAAAAACCTATTTACACCTTATGGAAATAAAGAGCTTGGAAGTTATTTTAGAAAGGCCCGTTTTTCTATTGCCGCTGAATTGGGAGTAAAGTTTGACTCATAAATATATAACTTATATGTGTTCGAATGAAACAATGAGATACTTTGTTCCTCATCGAGTTCAAAATATTGTAATGAAAGATTTTCTCTCTAAGTTAGGACTTACATATGTTTTACCAAAAACTGAAATACAAATACCTCAAACATTCCCGGTACTAAGGGATATTTTGAAAGACAAATCAGTCAAAGAAGTATTCTTTTACTCATTGGAAATGATGCCTTTTGAATCAAATGAAATGATTGAGAAAGTATATGAGCGTGTTAGATCAGGTGTAAGAATTTGGTTTTGTGTTGAAAATATATTACTTGAACAAAAAAATCTCGATAGCTTCATTGAAGATCAGTTGATAATGAGAAAAAAAAGAAAAGGTGTATTAATTGAAGATTAAGTTCCAGGATTTGAGAGTTTTAGATGAGAATCTAAGATCCGATTTAATGAATGATCTCAAAGAATCTTTTGAAGACGGAAAGTATATTGCTGGGGATGCTGTAAAGAATATTGAAAATATCTTCTCAGAATTTTTCTCGAGCCCAGAGGCCGTATTTACAAGTTCGGGAACAAGTGCTCTTATCATTTGCTTGCAAAGCCTTGGCGTCAGTTCTGGTGATGAAGTTATCATCCCTGCAATGTCGTGGATTTCAACTGCTCATATCGTCAGAGAACTCGGAGCTACGCCCGTATTTTGTGACATCACGGATAGACTTCTCATCGATTTAGATATTCTCGAGGCATTAATTACGGATAAAACAAAAGTCATCATTCCGGTTCATTTTGGTGGACTGTCATGTGATATGAATAGACTAATCGATATCTCACATAAATATTCACTTTCAATTATAGAAGATTGCTCTCAAGCATTTGGGAATAAGTATAATGGGAGAAGACTTGGTACATTTGGAGAGTTTGGTTGCTTCAGCTTGAATCCAATGAAAATATTTGGTGCATTGGGTGAAGCAGGCTTAATTATTTCACAAAGTCGTCATGAGACCATTCGCTCTAAAATATACTGTGGAGTCGATAGTGAAAAAAAAATCCTAAGCGCTGGAATTAATCACCGAGGAGACAATCTTCAGGCTCGATTTTTGAAGACGATATTTAAATATAAAGACATGAAAGAGAAGAAAGTTAAAGAGCTTTGGAAGCTCTATAATGATAACTTAAGTGATAAAGTTCAATTAATTGGTGAGGGAGAAGATTTTATACCATATTGTGTAAATATTCTTATCGAAAATCGAGATTATATAGAAAAAATTCTCAACGATAATGAAATAGAAACAAAAAAAATTCATCTCCCGTTGATGAGTGATATTTCGATTTACTCAAGTTGCGTAAAAAGTGATGAAAATGCACAAAAGATAAAGAGCAAATTACTAACTCTTCCCCTACATCAATACCTAAATAGTGATGATGTATTAAAAATATGTCACATCATTAATCGAGAAATAATATGAATCTAGTTAACATATTTTCAAACAATCATATGTCCACGAAGAGAAACTACATTGAGCGAATGAACGACGAAAAAGTTAAGAATATGATTATTGCGAATAAATATGAAAAGGACTACTGGGATGGCGCTCGTAGCTCTGGCTACGGAGGATATGTCTATGATGGTCGCTATGAATCGATAGCATCATTATTGGTTGAAAAGTATAAAATTAATTCCACCTCGAGGATTCTTGATTTTGGATGCGGGAAGGGCTTTTTATTATATGAGATTAATAAGATATCGCAGTGTGAAACTGTTGGAGTTGATATCTCTAAATATGCAATTTCTAATTCTAAAGAAGAGATTAAATCTAGTCTTATTTGCGCTGATGAGAATTACTTAAATAAATTTCAAGAAAATGAGTTTGATCTCGTGATTTCAACGATGACGTTACATAATCTTTCAATTGGAAATCTTGAAAAAACAATTCAACGAATCGAGTCGATAGGTAAGCAGAGTATTCTTACAGTTGAAAGCTATCGAAATGAGCAGGAGCTTTTCAATTTGCAGTGTTGGGCCTTGACATGTAAATCATTCTTGTCACATGATGATTGGGAATACTTACTTGATAAGAACTCCTTCACTGGAGACGTGGAGCTTATGTATTTTGAATGAAAAGTGAGCTAATCGAAATCAAAGAAGCATTATCCCCAACCTTTAGAATGAAGAATATTACTCCGTTAACGGAAGACTATATTGAGTACCTAACTGAAGTCGCTCGCTCTCATCCGCTTAAACGCTCAAGAATACTACTGCATAACTCTCAAAAAGAAAAAAAACACACGATGATTATTGTGAAAATCAAAGGTTGCGTTGAAGTTATCAATCCTTTGAATGCTAAGAATAAGAAGATTAAAGTGATGAAGGGATCTTTTGTCGCAAGAAGAATTGAAGAGGAAATAGTTTATAGAGAAAATGAAACTGTAGACTTTGATCCACAGCTTCATTACGAATTTGAAGTATTAAGTGAAGTGCTTATTATCCAAGAAGAAATAACTTACTTTTGAATTTCCATTTCGATTGCACTTTTTAATTGCTGATACCCAAATTCTTTCAGAGGTTTCCCGTTAATAAAGAAGCTTGGTGTTTGTCTCACGCCGAGAAGGTTTCCATCTACAGCATCAGTTGCAATATTTTTAGCGATTACAGGATTTTGCAGATCTTTTTTAAGCTGATCAACATCAAGCCCAATCTTTGGTAAATATTCCCATAGTAGTTCAGGTCTCGGATTATGATGTGAACCCCATTGTGGTTGATATTCAAAGAAGTATTCGAGTGTTTGCCAGAACTTTCCTTGTAGTCGAGATGCTTCAAGTAAAGATGCAGCTAGTTCTGAATTTCCATGAAATAAAGTGTAGCGAATAACAAGTCTGATTTGTCCTTCATTGTCGGCCATTATTTTTTTTACGAAAGGGTAAAAAGCGCGACAGCTTTCACATTCAGGGTCCATGAATTCAACAAGAGTGACTTTGGCATTTGCTGGACCAAGACTTGGAGAATGACTTCTATCAAGGTTTGACTCATTTTGTAAGCGTGCTGTTTCAAGCTTTTTACTTTGTTTGTCTTGGTACATCCACGCAAGAAGTACGAATCCAATTATAAGTGCTGCAACAGATGCTGTAACGATTAATTTATCTTTTCTCACTGTATTTCCTTTTAAAAACTAGCAGTAAAATGCCAATTGTTGTGAATGCCATAAGTGCTAATAGAGGGATTGTTATGAAACCGGCCCAACTGATATAGCTAGTTGTACAAGATATACCTTGAGAGCAGGGAGCTGCACTTTCAGGTATTAATTTATAATAAAGAAGATTGTGGTAAATAGAAATTGTCCAGCCTACCAAGACGATAGGAAATGAAAATTTAAAAACTTCTTTTTTAAGTGGAAATAATCCCGTTAAAAGAATTAGTGTTAGCGGGTACATACATATTCGTTGGTACCAACAAAGAACACATGGAGGAAAAGACATAACTTCGCTAAAGAATAGACTTCCTAGTGTTGCAATCATGGCAACTAACCACGAGAAAAAAATTAAATACCATGACATAACTATCCTTTAATTTACAATATGATGTCTTTATACATAAAATATGTAAATAAGAGTTTTGTTAACTTTTTGTAAACTCAGAGGGACATCAATGAAAAGAGCGACACTAATAAAAATACATCTTTATTTATCAGCAATATTTGCACCATTTCTTTTTTTGATGGCATTTACTGGTACTTCGTACTTGATGGGATTTAAGGGGAATGCTGATAAGAAAGTCGTTGAAACTTTTGAAGTCGATACTGAGATAACAGAAGCATATGTTAGAGCAGAACTAGCAAGAATTGATCCTGGTTACAGTTTCGAATATACAAAGAAGTCTGCTGATGGACTTTTCACAAGACCAACAACTCGTGATTATTATCAATTTGAGAGATTAGATCGACAAATTATTGTCAAAAAAGTTTCTCCTAACTTCTTACTTAAAATTATTGAAATACATAAAGGTCATGGGCCAGGTTTTTTAAAGTTTGTTGAAAAGATTTTAGGCATAGGCCTGATTTTAATTTTGATCTCTGGTATCTGGTTAGCCCTTACCGTTAAAAGAGATAAGAAAATTACTCTTGTACTTATGTTGGGTGGATTTCTAGTACTACTTACTTTAGCAATGTTATAATTTCATTAGGGATCGTTGAAATATCACAATTCATAAGTATGTAGCCATTATCTAGGTATTGGAACTTCGCAAAGTCATTGTCGAATCGAAGTTCCGCCTTTTCAAAAACTCTCACGTTAATATCATTACCGTTAACATTCTCTATCGTGCTTGAATTTAGCTTGAGTATGAAAATCTCACTTGGGAGTTTTATAAATTTCCATTGTTCATTACTAAGTTCTACAACGGCAGCATTTTCATTCATAAAATATGATTTGACGATGGTTTGAGCATTCACGAGTACCTACTTTCCAGTCATTCCCTGATACATAACATACCAGATAAAGAGACTTAGTATGAGAAGAGCCAGTTTGAAGGCTATTCTTTTCTTATTATATTTATTCATTTCTTAATAATATGTCTGGATGAGTGATATGTCTAAAATGATCTAAGTGTCCAAAATTACATGGCTTATCTGGTGTCTAGAAATTTGACAGTTATGGCATTATTACAATTGGGAAGGGATGAAATGGTTGGTTATGACATACTTAAATAAATAATAGATGAGGTAGTTATGAAATCAAATGTCGTTTTAGTCGCACTATGTACAATACTTTCGCAAGCTCCAAGCCTTGCTTATAGTTCTTATCATAGCCATCAGCAAGATATTAGGTTGTTAAATCGAAAAGTTGATCGATTGGTTAATTTATTTGAAAAAAAATACGACATCATTAAAACAGATAAAGATAGAGAAGAAGCAAAAGTCATTCAAGCACATGTCATGGGTGATACAAAAAATAAAAAAAATATTGATCGAAGAGCGCTTGCTTATGATTGGGTTGTCGATTTAGCCGAGCGTGGTCTAAATACAAATCAAATTTTACGAATTGTTAAATCAAATATTGAAGCAAATAAATATTTTAGATCTACAGAAAGCGATAGAGAAAGTCTTATACCTGGTAGACTCGCTCACCAACATGATCGAATTTCTAGTCTCTATCTTGGCATTAGACGAATGAACCAAAGAGTTGACAGCAATGCGGTAACCTTTCAACGACTCTATAAAGAAATTAAAATATCTCAAAATACAAATGATGGCCAGATTAGGTCTGATTTAGTGAAAGAACTTCATAAGAATATGTATATCTATGCTCTTACTCGTAATGAAATTAATACAACTCTAAGAGATGGCCTGTTTTTAATTGATGAGATGGGCTCTGGCTATAAAGATCGATTTAAAATTAATGAGGAAGCAGAAAATATAGAAATTAAAAAGGCACGAAAGCTTCAAGATGCAACAGAGAGATATGAGAGAATTACTTTTAACCCAATTTCAAAAGAGGGGAGAATCCTTACTCGTGATATCAAGACGTCACTAGCTGCTTCAGTTAATCTTTTAGACTTCTATGAATTCGCACTTGGACAATTTATGGAGGATAAGTACTTACGTGATGCAATGTTTCTTGATGTCCCAGGACATGCAAAATCATTACATGCAGATAAGGTCGTCAAGGATGAGTTCTATAATTATAATAAATATCTAAATTCTAAAAAAACTCAAAGAGCTATTGATCTCTTCCATATTGAGCAAAGGCTACTCGATAAAGCAAAGAAAGATTGTGATGAAAATCAAAATGAAATTTCATGCTCGCGACTTGGAACAGCTCAAGAACAAGAAATGGATAAGAAGTTAAATGATGCGATTACAAATTCGTTCACATACAAATATCTTATTGGTGAAAATGAAAGAGACAAAAAGAAGTTTGAGAAGATTCTATGGGGAGAAAGAAGTCGTGATTCATTGAAAAAATGGTTTTCAAATAGAACTTATGGTCTAAGTAAGACATTTGGAAACTTTGCAGGATCTGACTTATTTGTTGCACGAAGAGGTAAACTTCACGATCTTAAATCTCGTGAGCCAGAAAAATTTGAAAAGCTAGTCTCTGGTATGAGAGCTCTTGATATGTTAGTTGAAAAAACACCATTTCGAGCGACTGACAAGTTCATTCCTGGGCATTGGGGTCACGTAGCGGTTTGGTTAGGAACTAAGAAAGAACTACAAGAACATAAACTTTGGGTACAAGATGACTATGATTTAACCGATGGAAGAAAAGATAATTTAGATTCTATCTATGAAACACAAATGGCGATAAAAGTTAAAGGTGATGATGATTATAAAGATAATATAATCGAAGTAATTGATCATATGGTACTTAATAATGAAGCATTAAGATCAATTGCTAAAGCAGATCCTGAATACAAGAAAAATAACTGGTTCAAGATAATGATACTTAATGGGCATCATATTGTTGAGGCATTGAGACCAGGTGTTGAGTTAAATACAATGGATCATTTCTTAGAAATCGATGATATGGCAATTTTAAGGCCAAATTATTGTGAAGAAAGATTTAACGATGGTAAATGTTTTACAAGGGATGAAAGATTAACATTCCTTAAAAACTCTCTTCAGCAAGTTGGTAAGAATTATGACTTCAATTTCGATGCAAACACCGAAGATGTTATTGTTTGTTCAGAGCTTGCCTATATTACTTTTGATAAGAAAGAGCTTGTTTGGGACACGTCTAAAACAGTAATTGGAGGTCAATCGATATCGCCAGATCAAGTTGCTTTAAGAGCAACAGAGTCAGATGATTATTTCTATCCAGTTAAGATTTTCTACAATGGTAATGAGGTAGAGCACAAGAGCTTATTCGAAACACAGAGAATTTTTAATATGATAACAAATTCTAAATACGATGATGTTCAGGAAGAAACTGGAATAAATAAAGATTACGACAGGGCCTATATTAGACCAGAACTATTTGATAATGAGTCCGATTACAATAAATGGATACAAAAGCATAACTAAGGGGATAGCCGACTTTTCTGGTTGGCTATTTTTTCTTCATCTATTAAGCCAGTTAACCGATAAAAATATAAATAATAAAAGGTTAACTGGGTTTAATGAAACTTCGTATTTCAAATAAAATTATTATCTTATGTGTATTCCTGGTTTTTACAACATCAGTAATTATTGGTGCGCTCGTTTTATATCAATATAATCTCAATCTTAATGAAACTCTGATCGATCGAAAGAAAGATGAAATTAATATCTTGAAGTCTCATATTGACGCAAGAATTAGCGAGCTTAAAAATGACACAAAGTTCTTAAGCTCGACACCACCAATAATGGGAATAATCAGAGCTTATGAAAATGATGGTATCGATCCAAGAGATAAATCAACAATTAAACAATGGGAAGATCGTTTTGGAATTTTAGCGACACAAATGCTCTACGCAAAAGAAACATATATTCAGGCACGCTATATTATGGCCTCTGGTGAAGGAATGGAGATCGTAAGAGCAGAGAGAGATGATGAAGATGTTATTATTGTGCCAAAGACTAAACTACAATCGAAAAAGAATGAACCCTACTTTGCAGGTGTTTTGGCGTTAGAGCAAAATGATATCTATCTCTCCAAATTTGAACCGAATCGAGAATACGGAAAAATTGTATTTCCTGTTCAGATGGTTGTGAGAGCTGCAGTTCCTATTTATCGAGATGAAAAAAGTAAATTCGGTTTTGTTATTATTAACATGGATTATCGAGGTGTCTTTGCATCAATGAAGGAATTCATTCATCATGATGATGAATTCTTCGTTGCTGATATGGATGAGAAAATACTGCTTCATTCAGATTCTGAAGTTAATGGAGAAAAACAGATTGATAAAGAACTTGAAAATGTTGGTTCACATCTTAAAAAAATTAATTACATCGAAAAGAGCAAAGGGGAAACTTGGGTTGGAATAAGTAATAGTAAATTGATTATGAGAAAAGATATTTACTACGACTCTGAAAATAGTGATAACTACGTCTCAGTCTACCTCGTGACAGATAGAGAAAAGATAAACTCGCAAGTGATGAAAGAGATTCTTTTAAATTTTGTCATTGTGTTGTTCTTGGTTCATCTGTCAGCTTTATGTGCATGGTACTTTTCACGATTCATTAGTGTGCCGCTTGAAAAGCTAATAGACTTCTCTTCGAAGCTTGGTAAAGATTCAATAAATGATCTCGACTTACATACAAGTGATGAAATTGGTGTATTAGGTAAGAAGTTAAGTGAGATGAATCAAGAAATCATTAATAAGAATCTTGCCCTCGCACAGCAAAAACAGGCCCTCGATAGTGCCGCCCTTGTTATTGAAGTCGATAAAGAGGGCCATGTCCTTTATGTTAATGATCTCTATGCCAAAACGATGATGATAAATAAGGAAGAAATCTCAAGCCTGAGTTTAAACGATATTAGATTTAGCTATGAAAATGGAGGTGAGTTTAATCTCTTTAACATTACGAGCATAAGTACTTTCGAGATTCAGACGGATATTATTGATCAAAGTTTATGGTTCAGTGTGACTGTGTATCCATTCTTAGATACGGAAGAATCGATAGAGAAGTATATTGTAATTTTAATTGACATTACAGATAAGAAAAATAATCAAATAAGGCTAATTGAAGAAACAGAAAGGGCCTTGGCCGCTGCGAAAATGAAGAGTATGTTTCTTGCAAATATGAGTCATGAAATAAGAACTCCTTTAAACGGTATAATAGGTTTAACTCAACTGATTAACATAAATCAGCTTGATGAAGATTCAAAAAATAATATTAAAGACATTAAAGCTTCCTCCCAAAGTTTGCTTACGATTGTTAATGATATTTTAGATCTTTCAAAGTTAGAGTCAGGAAAAATTGAGGTATGTAAGAGTTGTTCAAGTCTTAGTGCTCTACTCGAAGGTGTTACTGCAACATTACGTCAGCTTGCTGTGAGTAAAGAACTCGATTTGAGAATTAATATTCATCACCAGATGTCCAGTGATTACTATTTCCTTGATAGTGAAAGATTGAGACAGATCTTATTAAATCTTGTAGGCAATGCAATAAAATTTACAAATATGGGATATGTTGAGATTTGCGTCGAACAAGTCGTAGATGGACAGCTAAAATTTACTGTTAAAGATACAGGTATTGGTATTAGTGAAGATGTCATTCCTAAGTTATTTAATAGTTTTGAACAAGGTGATAGTTCGACAACTAAAATTTATGGTGGAACAGGTCTGGGTCTAAGTATTTCTAGTAAATTGTTACAATTAATGAGTGGGAAGATTTGGATCGAGAGTGAATTGGGGGTTGGAAGTCACTTTATATTTACACTGAACTCCAATACTTGTACTCCTCGTGATAATGTTAAAGATGTTGTTGAGGTCGAGAGTCGAAGTAAGAATCGCAAGCTTCGAATTCTAATGGCGGAAGATAATCTTATTAATCAGAAAGTTGGTCTAGGGTTTTTACGACGCCTGGGACAGAGGAATGTCAAGCTTGCTGGCAATGGTGAAATCGCTCTAAATATGGCACGCGAAGCGACTTATGATCTGATCTTAATGGATGTTCAAATGCCTATAATGGATGGTTTAGAAGCAACGAGGCTCATTCGTAAAGAGATAGGGGATAATGTTTTAATCGTGGGAGTCTCTGCAAATGCTTTTGCAACCGATAGAGAGAATGCCCTTAAAGCAGGAATGAACGACTACTTAGAAAAACCTTTGAGTTTCGATAAGCTCAAAGGCGTGATTGATAAAATAATTAAAGGTTAGCACATTTATTACATGTTTTCTCAAGGCCACCTTTGTTATCTCCAAGATCAGAACAAGTCTTAGCGATAATAGCGCAAAGTTCTTTGTCAAAATCAAATGATGATGTTGGCGCTGGTCCTGCAGTTGTGGCGATATCTTTATCTCCCGTAATCCCAACAGAGTCAAAGTGATCTGCTATTTTCTGACATTCAGTCTCTGTAATTTTAGAATCATCCGTACATGCATTTAGTATTTGTAGTCTATAATCTTTAAAGTCAGAAGATGATCTTAGTCTCTTGGTCGCGACATCAAAAATGATATGCTTCATTCTTTCCCAACCGATATCTTTGATACTAAGCCCGATTGCCTTATTAACAACACCATTTGCATAGTGAACACCACACTCGTCGTTTTCCTGTGATGGATAACAGAAAGCTCCAAACATTTCTTTAACTTGGCTCATATGCCCTGGCTGTTCAGAAAATGATTTCTCCGGAAAGAGAAAATCTCTTAGCGCCATATCACTTTCAATTACGGCCTTCTCGCCAATTTTAAAATCATAAGGTTTCTTTTCGGCTTCTGATTCAAACCCAACACCTAAAATATCACTTAGGTGTTCATTGAGAGCACCTGACTCACCACCATTATCTAATGCTGAAGTAAAATTAACTACCGAGTGGAAGTATTCATGGCCAATAACATCAAAGGCCTCTAAGAAATTACCAAGAGTGTCTCCACCTGCGCCAAAGAGAAATTGATTGTATTCACCACCAATCCAGGCTGCATTTTGCTTAAGCTCTCTTGTTCCAAATAGTTTGGAGCCTTTATATCTTACAGTAGCATCAAGGTCTGATCCTTTATTATCAAAACCATTCCATGAAAATGTATCTTTATAATACTCAACAACTTTTGAAAGATTGATTAGTGCGTGATCGTAATCTTCTTGTTTGAATAGGCCTCTTTTAACTTTTTCATCTTTCCATTTTTTCGAGTCACCGTCACGACGAAGATTCTTCTTAAGATTTAATATTGTACCGGTATAAATATTTACATGTATATTGTGCGCAATTGATCGATCAGAGATCACAAGGTTATTGTCCTTGTGCTCAACTCTAAGGTCGAGAATTCTGTCAGAACCAAATGGTGACTTAATCCTATTGATTAAAACATACTGTTTAATTTTAGGATCTTTAACAAAGAGAAGGGAAGTGTTCGCTTTATTCTTTTCAATAAAGTTAACGATTAAAGATTCATCAGCAATGGCTTTCTTAATAAATGATTCTCTATTTTCAAATTTCTCAAGAGGATATAGCTCAGCATTTAAATCACTTAGTGAAATATGCTTAAGTGTGTTTAAGAATATGGCTCTGTTTTCAACTGATACATGAGCAAATGATTTTTCACTGATCGTTGGTAACTTTGAAATATATTTTTCATATAATGATGAATCGATCAAAGAAGAGTTCATTGAATTAAGTGCTCCACCTCTTGATTCTTTTAATCCTGATATATATGCACTCAGCTCTGCACCTTCAAAAGGTACATAGACCTTTTTCCCTTCAGCATTTTTATAATAGAAAGATTGATATAGTCTTACAGAAGCACTTGAACCCTGTGAGTATACCTTCTCTTCCGGCAAGAAGTATAGCTTTCCTATATCTCCGATGCTTTCCTTGTGTGAGTTAACAAGAACTGATTTGTGTTGATTTGCAAAGGCAATAATTTTTCCAACGGTATCGCCATCACTCTTGTCATTTCCAAATGACAAGTTCGACAGGGATGAGGAGATCTTTGCGATACTCTGACCATCGTGATTAATCTGAACAGTACCGTTTGCAGACGCCATGCTTGAAAGTAAAAAAACCGCAACCAAATGACGAAAATTCATAGAAGTCCTTTATTAAAAGTAAGTAAGGCTAATGAAGCAAAAATTGTGCCTAAAATGGCACATGATTTTAGCTATTTGGAGAGGATAAATAGATTGAAATTGTTTGAATGTCTAATTAATAGACACTAGAAAATAGAATCTTCTGAATACTCAGTAAAGAGTTGAAGCGCCTTTGTTCCTATTAGAGAGTTCCCAGATTTATTTAAAGCAGGAGACCAAACACTTACGACATACTTTCTTGGTAGTACGGCTATGATTCCACCACCCACACCACTCTTTCCAGGAAGCCCTACTTGGTAAGCAAATTCACCAACATTATCGTAGAGGCCACAAGTCATCATTAAGGCATTAATCCTCTTGGTTTCAAGTGGCGATATAATGGTATCTCCTGTCGATGGATTAGTCCCATTATTGGCAAGATACATAAATGCTCGTGTGAGATCTTGAGTGGAGAGTGCTAAAGAGCAATGGTGACAGTAGACATCTAAAAGGTCTTCAATATTAGAGTCAATATTACCAAAACTTTTCATGAAATGAGTAAGAGCTGCATTTCTATCAGAGTGTTCAAATTCAGAGTTTGCCACTTCATAATCATAATCAATTTTGGTATTACCACTTAAAGTACGAACAAAGTTTACGATATCTTTTAAGGCATCATTTCCTGAGTTTAAAATAATATCTGTCGTCACAAGAGCGCCAGAGTTAATGAAGGGGTTTCGAGGAATCCCATGTTCTGATTCTAATTGGATGAGAGAATTAAATGGTGTTCCTGATGGCTCTTTTCCAACTCTTGTCCAGAGTTTCTTATCGAGATATCTCATCGCCATCGTAAGAATAAATACTTTGGAAATACTTTGAATTGAAAACTTCTTCGTATAATCACCTGTCGAAAATTCTTGACCATCGATAGTTCGAACCGTCATCGCAAATTGCTTCGGGTCGATTTTGGCAAGTTCTGGTATATAGTCAGCGACCTTTCCCTCTCCAAAATATGATTCAATTTCTAATTGTATTTTATCTAATATTTCCTGCATTTTGTTATTTTAACAGTCTACACCGCCAATTGCTATAGTTAATAAAAGAGATGGAGGCATAATAACAATTATTTGAATGCCATCAATTATAAAATTTTACAGCATTTTTAAATTCCACATTTATACTATATTTTCGTCTTCCAAAGAGTTCTTGTTATCATTGCGGCCATTATACTTTTTATAAATTCACCAGGAATAAATGGAAGAAAACCAGTTAGTATGGCCTGTTCAATTCCAATAAAATTAGATAACCAAAGAATACCAAAGGCAAAAATAATAGTATGACCAACCATGAATAAAATAAATGCCGAAGCTAATTTCTTATCAAACTCAAAATATTCACTTATTAATCCCATAATTGCTGAAGATATAAGAAAGCCAATAAGATAGCCGCCAGTTGGTCCAACTAATGAAGTCACTCCTGATGCGGATCCAGCGAAAACTTCAAAACCAATAAGGCCAAGAGTGAGATAACTCGTTAGGACAAATGTTGCTCTTTTCCATCCATAAGTGGCGCCCAGTGTTAGAACAATTAGTGTTTGTGCTGTTATTGGAACAAGCGATATCGGTATGCGAATTGAGATATAAGAAGAAGAAATAATTAAAATAAGGCCGATGATATATAGAAATATTTCATAAAAATATAATTGATAATCTTTATTAAACTCGAATGTATTGGAATAGATATTACTTTTCATGAAAACTCCTCTTTGTAGCAATTTAGTTGAAGTTGACATTGCTTTTCAATGATAAAAATAATAGATTTTCGCTAAACTGTTTAGAACTAAACTAATGAGGTAGTGGTGAAATTAAATAATTTCCTCGATAATAGTCCAATATTCGCGATATTAAATAGCTATAGGCAATTATCAAGTTTTCAAAGATATCTCACATCAACATATGGACTTAACTTCTATCAGAGCTTAATTGTCTCGGGACTTTATTTTGAAGAGAAAGAAACAGTATCTCCACAGAATCTCGTTGATACACTGAGAACAACAAAGGGAACTGTGAGTCAGTGCTTAACTACTCTTCAAGAAAAGAAAATGTTAACGATTAAGGTTAAAAAGGATGACAAACGCAAGCAAGTACTGGGTTTAACTAAAAAAGGCGAAGATATAGCCGTTAAAATTATTGCGTTCTTTGATCGCAATCAAAGCTCTCTTGAGGAAGAACTTGGTGAAGATGAAATAAGTCACTTTATGAGTCTACTAAAAGTAATTACAAATAAAAATAACTTTTAGCTTGAGCTTACCCCTAGGTCATAGCTTATATTTGTTTTGAGGTTAAAATGACAAAGTATAAAATTTCTGAAATTGCGAAGTTAACGAATGTTACGGTTAAAGCGATTCGTATTTATGAAGAGAAAAATCTGATTTCATCGAGTCGTGATGAAGAAAGTAATTATCGTAACTTTTCTAAAGAAGTTGTAGAAAGTGTTCATACCATTAAATTATTACAGAATCTTGGATTAACTCTTAATGAAATATCATTGATTTTTAATAGTAGGAAAGATTCAGACTTACTATTGAAAGATCTACTAAAGAAGCAACTCGTCGAAACAAGTAATCAAATCAATACTTTGTCAGAACGTAAAAAGATCCTCACTAATATAATTGAAAAGTATAGCAACGTTAAGGATAACCTTATTTGCCAACTTACAGCTAGGGAACGAGAGGTTTTTATGGGTATCACCACAGGATTTTCAAAATTGGACAAATTATTAGCGAGTAATGATTTAGAAAAGATAAGCCAAGTCTTAGTTATTGCTGCACATGCGGGAATGGGAAAGACTGCGCTAACTATTCATATTGCTTATAATCTTCTTGAACAGACCAATAAGCCTATTTGCTTTTTTTCAACTGAATATGATCACCGAGAATGGGCGAAAAGAATAGCTATTCAAAAATGTGAAGATGATCAAGGAAAAATTGAAGATGTAGTAGAAGAAATTAAGAATAAGCCAATTTATTATCGACACAATAAAGAAATATCAATGGATGAAATTTTTTCTAAAGTAAGCGAATTAAATACTAATTTAGGTGCTATCGTAATTGATTACTTTCAAGATATAAGGGGTGACGGTACTTATAAAGCGAAGATGATCAAAGAACTAAGCACTGTGGCAAGGTGTCCAGTTCTTGTCATTAGTACGGTTAATAAAAAATCCGCAGCACGACCAATGGCAGAAGACCTTGTTGATCATAAAGTCTTGAGAGAAATATATGATAAGTTACTGATTGTTTCACGCAGTGGTGAAGTTGTTCTTACTGATAATAAAAAAATTGCACATATTGATGTTTATGACAGTTTTGGCGAGGAGTCTAGCTCTGTTCACCTCGTTTGGGATGGTTCCTATTGTAGTTACTCTGATCAACTCTAATTACTGACCTATCTGGTGTTGACGAGCACCAAATTCAAATAGGTTGTAACCGAAGCTCCAGGCCGCATAGATGATGGCTGCTTTTCTAAAGCCTGCGGCCGGGTCATTTTTACTCATGCAAATTGTATTGTAAATTAAAGCGGCAACACCGACATTAATTGAGTGATATATTGGAGCGACCTCGAGAAAGAAGAGCATGCGATCTTCTCCTTTATCTCCAGTGTGAATAAGTGTTGAAAGAGCATCTCCGTTCTCATTCTTGTCTTCAATATACATTTGTAGTGCAATTGCTTTTAAGATAGCATCTTTCACTTCGGATTTTTCCATTTCTTCCTTTGATACCTGACTGAGGTCAACAAGGGAATTCTCATTGTCTTGTTGGCCAATAAAGGGTGCAACTTTTTGAACACTCAAAAAGAGATCTTCTTTGAATTTTTGATAAACACTTTTTTTATCGAGAAGAATCTGCATTTCTGCTAGCATTTGCTTGTAGTCATCATTACTTTTTAACAAAGAAAATTTACTTTCCATTTGTTCATCAGATGCAGAAAATAATTTACCATAAATAATACTGTCAAGTTTAATGAAGGCGATGTCTGAAGCTGCACCTTTCCATACTTTTGAAAAGTAGCTTCCTGTAGGTTCACTCATAACTTTGGCCAGAACCATATTAAGAGCAGACATGAGGACAACTTCGTAACCAAGTTTCTTCGTCCAGTCATAGATTCGATCCTTGTCTTCTGCTGTAATCGCATCCTTGAGTTCATCATAGTTGGCGTAAGTAAACATTGATGCCGTACTGATTGGGGTGACTATCATTGCAAACTTTTGAAAACGCGTACTCGCAAGTGAATTGTCATCGGTCTTAACTTTTGCACTACAAGAGTAGCTCAGTTGTTCAAAGTTTTCTTTTGCCTTTTTTGCAAGTTGTCTTGCTTGAATATTAATTTCATCTGGGGATAGAGATTTGTCCTTTTTTAGCTTTTTTGATGCTTTTTCAAACTCTAATTTTTCAATTTTAGAGAATTTCTGTCTAGACTTTAAAAAATTTCGATATATTTTTGATTCACGGGACTTTTGTCTTTCAACGAATCCAAGGTTGTTTAGTACCTCGAGTCTTTTTTTCTTATGAAATGAACTGGCCCAAGAGAGGTAATAGAATAACTCTTGTCTCTTCTTTGAAGATTTTGGAAATTTTTTATACTCTTTGAAAAGTATTGTGAATTCATCATTTGACATCGGTAGGGTAGAGAATTTATTTCTTAATACTTCTGATTCAGTTCGATCAGAGACTGAATTATCGATCCATAGGTTTAGTTTCTCTAGGTTTTCTTCACTTATGTCGTCAACTTTCTTTCGAAGAAAAGGTATTCGATTAAGAACTTTACTTGTCCAGCTTGCAGCTGGAGAAAAGAAGCCTCTAATACTTTTTGAGCAACTTGGATCCTTATCGATTGAACTAGGGAGTCGAGTCGTTACTGGTGTCGAACAACTTACGATAAGAGATATAATAATTATGATATTTATAGCTTTTTTCATCAGTAGTTTATCGTCAATGAGGATCAATTTTATTAGTATAAACTGCTTGAGAGAAAAGCTCGGTTTTTAGTTTTTATTTGGAATTTTACTCATTCCATATTCAGTAATTGCAGTGATCGATAGAGATGGGTTAACTCCTGGATTTGCAGATATCATCGACCCATCAAAGACAAACATATTTTCATAGTTAAAAACATTATTGTTCTTGTCGATCACTCCTTCTTTTTCAGTTTTCCCCATGCATGCTCCTCCGAGAATATGTGCTGTTGAAGGAATACCGGTGATCGTCTCTGTTGCGAGTACCATTGGTTTACCGTCAATGATTTTACAATATTCCTTGGCCAGGTGATGTGCCGTTTGAATGAAAGCGGTTGGAGCCTTTCCATTAGAAAGAACCGACTTCATCCCCAGAGGACCTTTCACAAAACGAAGGGTGCTATCTAAATGCTG
>CAZQJK010000028.1:0-46134 GCA_964593545.1 uncultured Bacteriovorax sp.
TTTTTTGTTGTTGATTTGCATTCTAAATTGGGGCAGTTGTATATCATGCGAGTTTTCATGCAAGATATCGTGTCTACAATTGATTTTAACTAACTGAAATATAAGGATACAAAGCTGGAGGAGTTCAAAAATTGAATGGCGTGAGGATAAAATCCATCCCCACGCAGATGTAGTATTAATTGTCTTGAACATTCAAAAATTTAGGATACGCACTTTGTTTATAGCGTTTTGAAATGATGTCAAACAAGGTATCGCCTTCTTCAACGGATAAATCTTCACGACCTAACCCATCAAGGACACGTTGAGTCTCCCCTCTTGTTAATCCCGTTACATTATTAGTCTGCAAACCACCTGAACCATAACTTCCACTTCCACCACCAGTTCCGCTTCCATAACCATTAGAGCCACTAGAGTTACCGCCTCGCCCCAAGGTCTGATTACGAAGGCCATTTCCACCACTATAGTTTTGTCCACTTCCATTACTTCCGATGTCCATTGCTGAATCAGAAGAGCCAAGATTTGATTTTCCTCCATCACCTTTTGAGGAACCATTACCAAGTGCTTTAGCACCTAGGCTTAGAAATGAATCGCCAAGCTTAGAGAAGAATGATCCTGAGTCTTTACCATCAAGTGACTTTCCATAGGTTTTCCTTACAGAATCCACATATTTTCCAATTAAATTATCTTTACGTTTCTTCTTACTATCATCGACGAGTTTTTCTGTTTTTATTTTTCTTGCATCTCGAGCGGTCGCATACTGAGCACTTGCATCAAAAACAGTCTTATCGAGACTCCCATTAGCACTTGATTTACTAGCTTTCTTTGCATCAAGTCCATACATTGACATAACGTTTGTCGAAATGAGATTCCCTGTTCCAAACATCTTACTCTGCCCAAAACTTCCAAGAGACTTAATTGCTGATGCTAAATTCTTTCCACTATTAGAACCCTGAATAGAGTTTGACTGGGATGCCATATTACTAGCCGTTTTACCTGTTTGAATATTTTGATTAACCTGAGCGTCAGATCTTTCATAGTTTGGAGTACAGGTTCTTTGTGCCATGAAGATCTTACCTTGAGCTTCAATGAACTTGTGCAAAAATTCTGTAATTTGAACCATTCTCATTGGAACAAGGGCCTTCCCAAGTGGAACACGTACTTGATAGTTTGTGATTGATTGCTTGTCACAAATATACGGAAGGACTTCACTTCGATTGTCCTTCATCTCTCCTCGTTTATATGTAGTACCATCTTGCATTTTTGTTGAGAACTCTTTAAAGAATTCATTCTTTGCTAAAGTACTATTCTCTCTCAAAGGAAATTCTTGTCCATAAAGTTCAAAAATATTCTTATACCATTCTGGCTGCTTAACCTCTGTGATCTCTCCTTTAAGATAATCAATCACTGGGGCGTATTCTTTCAGAGATGAGATTTCTTCCTCAGTCTTTAGGAATTCTTTGTTTGAATAGAGATACTTTTTGAAGCCAGGCTCTAATTCTGGAAGAATTTTTGAACGCGATGAGATCAACTGAGTTGGGTAAATAGGATTATGGATAAGATCCGTAATCACTCGATATTTTAGTCTGCTCGCGATATCATTCTTGTTAAATGAATCAGCTTGTTTATGTTTAATTAACCAACTAAATTCAGAACAATTTTCCTTATGAGCACAGTACCAAACGAGGTTTTGTCCTGTTAAAGAAGCTCTCTCGAGTTCGACAAGGTAAATATCAAAGGACTCTAGGATCGACTTTACATAGGCCATATTGGCATCAATCATATACTCTTGAGCTAGTTGTGATCCTTCCTGAATATCAGGAATATCTTTTAAAAGGTTCTCAGCTGTAAATGAAGGTCTCTCGATATCCTTAGCGCCTTCTTCATTGGCCTCAGCAAGATACTTATATGTTTCATCTGCCTTAATTTTTAGTTCTGGGCATTTCTCCCCATCAATATCAAGTTCTTTAACCCTTGCAAGACCAAGATCGATCGATCTTAATAGTAAGAATTCATTCAGATCACAAACTATTTTCTTAGTCATAATTTCATGATCTATTTTAATTTTTGCATACTCAGTTCTAAAGCTAACAGCAGCATCATGAATAATCTTAATCGCCTGATTATTTAGCTTTCTATTTTGAGGGATATTCTCATTCGCCTCTCTATTTTCAAGAGATATTTGTTTGATTGGATCTGATTGACCATCTAGAATTGTAAACATATTCTCATACACAGCGAGTTCTTTAAAAACGGCATCCGCATAAGATACGATACTCGGGTCTAACTGTTGTCCACAACGTCTTCCATCATTCTCATCAAGAATAATTTCTGGAATTTTTTCTGTCTCTGCTAAGCTTGGTGCGATAAACTCAGGAACATTACAAAGCTTTGTATCTGGATCATGTATCAAACCATTACAGCAAGTGTTACCTCGCTCAGATTTCTCTCCGGCCATTGAACACATCTTTTGTTTCCATGCGACATTCAGTTTAAATCTAGCATGACAATAATTAGTAACTTCAACACCCCATCCGCCATCAAAGTTTCCTTTATTTTTTGAAAGATAATCTATCGGAGAACCATTACCACCAGGGTTACAACGATTTGGCCCAAGTTTCTCTAAAAGCTCAACACTGTAAATTTTTGAAATTTCTCTACTGTCATCAATTTCATCTGTAAGCTTTCCATCCTTATCTTTCTTATATAAATTTGCCTTACACCAAACTGTTCCTGTTGATTCAGTATTCTTTGTTGGATCGACGTCATTTGGATTAGGAGAGCCATTACCATCACATGTTAAGAAAGTGTCTTCTTTTCCTTGTACATCAATACTTTCTGGTTCAAATGGTGTCACATCACAAGTTGGACGGTATCCACAACTTGGATCTTTGTACTGAATTCCGAACTCTCCATGACAAGACTGGTGAACCCAAATCTTGTTATCTCCAGCGGAACCAAAACTTTTGTCTTTCACACAAGAAGATTGTCCCTTCTTTTGTCTAAGATAAACGTTACCAATCACTCGATTAATAAAGTTTTCATCTGTAATTTCACATATTTTCTTTTGATAGCAATATGATCGACACTCTAGTGCAATTGTTTTCGTTTGATCTTCGAACTCAGCACAAGTATTTAACTCTCTATTTGGATCTTCAAAATAATTTGATTCCTGAGTAATGAAATCATAACATTGTCTTCTAAAATCAAGTAGACACGATCCACCAAGTAGTCCTCCAGGAGCTTGGCAGTGGGCTTTAGTAACTTGCATTCTTGAAACACACTGATCCAATGTAAAGGTTAAAAGATCCCCTTCAGTTCTATCAATTTCGTAAAGTTTTCCATCAAGTGTTTTATTATTTTCACAAGCTTCAATATTATCAGCTGTACATCCTACACCATAAACATGCTTATTTAAGATTGCTTCACATCTCTCAAGAACTTTTCTCTCATATGTTTCAATCTCCGCACTCGACATCCCTCTTTCACCAGATTGTCCCATTTCATTTTGAATGATAAACATTGTACATCGATTAAGAACATGCTTCTTTTTACCTTCACTGAAAGTATCAAACTCTTTTCCATAATTAATTAATGTATCTGGATCAATATAATTATCAAGAGGGTCGATGCTTGAACGAGCATTCTTTAAACAAAGTTCAACAAGGGCATCGCCACTTTTACCATTTGCAGCTGTACCAAGATCTTTCTTACAGTCATCAAGAACTTCTTTTTTCTGAGCCTCGCTAAACTTGGCAAAAAAAGCTTTTACTTGATCATCTGTTAAGCCAGAGTCTACGGTTGCAGCCCAAACCTGTGTGAGCAAAGCGATAATAGTAATAAGGGTAAGTCTCTTCATAAATCCGCCTAAGTAAACTAATAATTTTTATACTCTCTAATAATATTACTAAAAAAATCCGATAGTTAAACAAATCAATGAAAACTATTAAGACTCCTGTAAAATCAATGGGTAGCTCTTCTATTTTATAAGAAAAAGGTCTTTAAACAATGAAAACAATTATTGCCACACAAGCTAAAAAAATCCTAATTTCAACCACTTACATGGCAACACTATTTCTTCCAACAACTCTCTATGCTTCATCAATACAGAATTTTGTCTGTGAAAATACCCGACAATTAAACGGTGATTTTGCAAGTGTTGCTTCAAAGCAGCTCGTCTCGATTTCATCGCCACGAAGTTTTGATAAATTTGCAATTATTCAAAATGATAATCCATCGATCTTTAGTGAGTTGAATAATTCAAACTGGCTTAGTTCGAATCTGAGCGGTTCTTATAATATTAATCTGAAAGGTCTATCCAAAAATATTCAAAAAGATCTCAAAAAGAACCTTTCAACATATATATCCTTTCAGCTTAATAAAAGTTCATCAGACTTTGACGTTAGTCCTATTTTAAGACTTCAAAGTAAGAAGTCTTTGATGTTACCGAAGAGTGAAGTTTTCTTCTTTGATGAAACAACACCTATTTACGAATCTCTAGGACTTCCAAAGAATGCCCATTTTATTAAAACAGGACAGTACTATATTGAGTATAATTATAATTTTGGGATGATTAATCGAATAGCCCGTACGATTTCTAGTGCCTACCTCTATGATGCTGTCGTCTGTACTGTCGATAAGGATCTTCAAGTTAAGCCCGGACCTCTACAAGCACCTACCGAGGATGTAACATTTAACTTTGATAGATGGCCAAAAAATCTATCTCCACTAAAGCAATCAATCGCACAACTTTACTTTGATGAATTTGTAAGTAACGAAGAATTTACAATACCCAATAGCATCGCAGAGCTTATCAAGCAAACTGATATTAACGAGTTGATTATCAACAGCTATGCAAAGCTTGATAAGGTTGATAACTCGAAGAAAAATCGAATTCTTTCAATGATTAAAAGTGTATCAACTCCTCCAACGACGATGCCAGGACTCTCTCGTTTTTTAAACTCCAGTCATTTAAAAGGGGTGAATATCTTCACTCTTGATCTCGACAAGACTAAAGAAGCAAATAATAGAAAAGCTTATTCCTATAATAAATATGTTGATCTTGACCTCATTTCCAAGGTTTCGTTAAATAAACTTGGAAAGGATTATTATTTCTACTTTCATCCAAAATCTTCTACTGATCACTTTATTGAAGTAGGGCCGATTGATTTTAAAAAAATGTACTGGCGTGAATCTGAAATTAAGTATAATTCTTGCACTGAAAAGGTAATGAAGCATCTTAATGAGTACGAAAGAAAAGCTTTTGTTTTCGAGAAAAAAGGTGATGCTCAAGTTGATAGCTGGGATGACTTATTAAGACTTCAAAAGTTAAAGAAGTACCCTCTTGAACAATTCATTATTACAAATAACTGTCGAGGTCCTGGAAATTTCGAGTATGAATGGCCGGGACTTATCAAAGGTTACTTTCAAATACCGTCAAAGATCATGGCAAGCATTATTGATGAAGTTTCACCTAACGTAAAATTTGATGAGATTGCGACAGAAGTGAGACCAACAAAGTTTTACCTTGCCCAACATCAGGATAATATTGTCTCGCCAAATAGCTTTAAAGATATGCTTGTCTCGCTATGGTCCAAGTATAAAGAAGATGAATATCGCTGGTACCGTCTTGGAAGTTTTGATTCAGCGAAAGGTTCTTGCCTTGCCAATGACATCGAAACAAATCTTGGTCTAAAAAACACAGATGCCTCCGAAGTTGATGTTACTTATGATTTAGGTGAAATTAATTTTCAAGAATTCCTAGGAGAGACACGTAAGAAGTCTTCATATATTGGAGAAGGTGAACCATTGATATATGTAAAGACACCATGTTCAGATAAAGAGGCACAGACACCGCCTCCTTTTGGCTTTAGGGCCCCTCGTGACCATATTACAACTGCAGGTAAGGACTACTGGAATCAAAAAACTTGTGAATGGATCCCACACCGATTTAGATATTACAAGGAGCTTACTCAATACAAAATTGCACTTAGTAAATTCGAAGTTGACGGACTCTACTCTGGAAAATCTCACAACACTTCAAAATTTGAACTTTCAAGTTATGACAGAAATCTTTTAAAAGATAATAAATCTCGAATGAGCTTTGACTTTAAAAAAGCATGGTCATTCACTAAAGCGAAAGTTAGAAAAACTGATGATTTCATATCTATCGAATTAAGCTCTAAAGACGACTCAAGTCATCTTATACTTGGCAATATTCCCACTGAGCAACTTTATAAGTCTTCTAATAAAAAGGAGTTTAAAAGCTATACTAGGCCTTGGGCAAATGATTCCTTCAGGGGGATCTATTCGCTACTAGGAATCAATCCATTTCCGTTAAGTTCATACTATGGAAATATTGAAGTTAATGAAAGACCGATCTATTCTTTTTTCTATGATAAGGATGGTGAGATTTTAAATCATCACGAAAGAGATATTGGTATTGAGCAGTGGTATATTCGAATAAAGGATGGAAGAATTATTATCGACCTCCTTTCTCACGAAAGGATTACGCCAGTAGCAAGAATGATGCTCGACTTATAGTTCGAGCATATTTCTCTTTTTCATTTTTTCAATTAAAGTTGTTCTATTCATCGATAGTAATTTAGAGGCCTGGTTCTTATTACCACTCGTCTTTGTCAAGGCCTGTTTGATTAGAGATTCTTCAACTTCATTTAAAAAGTGTTTTAAATCAATACCATCTTCAGGAAGACTAAAAACATCTTCATCAGTTACAACTCGACGGTTTGATAGTGCTACAATTTTAGGCGGGAGATCTTCGATTCTAATCGTGTTACCACCTCTTAGAATAACAAGCCTTTCAATTAAATTTTCGAGCTCTCGAACGTTTCCTGGCCAGTCATACCCAAGTAGAACTTCTAAAACCTCATCATCAAAGTGTATGGCGTTTCGACCGTCAGCACTTACAAAACGAGAAAGGAAGTAAGATATTAAAATTGGAATATCTTCTTTTCTATCTTTAAGAGCAGGAATTTTTATTGGAATAACATTTAAACGATAATATAAATCCTCTCTAAAATCTCCATCGCTCACTGACTTTTCAAGGTCACGGTGAGTTGCGGTTACGATTCTAACATCAACAGGAATTGGATTTGTTGATCCGACTCTTTCGATTTCTCTATTTTGAAGAACTCTAAGTAGTTTTACCTGAAGTAGAAGTGGCATATCTCCAATTTCATCGAGAAAAATTGTACCGCCGCTAGCAACTTCAAATCTCCCCATGCGTGTCGATATCGCACCTGTAAAAGCTCCTTTCTCGTGACCAAAAAGCTCACTTTCAAGTAGTTCAGAAGGTATTGCACCACAGTTTACATTAACAACATTATTTTTAACTCGAGGTGAAAGCTCATGAATAGCTTTAGCGACAAGTTCTTTTCCCGTTCCAGAAGGACCGCCGATTAAGACCGTTGAATTTGAATTTGCTACTTTCTTAATACGTTCGAAAATCTTCTTCATCGCTTTTGATCGACCGATCATGCCACAAAAGAAGTCCTCTTCAGTTGGTTCTACAAGCTTTACTTTCTTAGCTGGGGATACTCCGGACTCCTCAACTTTATTATTGAAAAGTGAGCTGTCCACATTAAGTTTAGAAGTCATTGCACGGACAACGAGATTTGAAAGAATTTCAAGTTCAAATGGTTTTGTAAGATAGTGAAAAACACCCTTCTTAGTCGCCGCAATCGCTGTCTCAATTGAAGCAAAACCAGTCATGACAATACTTGCAAACTTATATCCTTTATCTCGTAAAACATCGATAAGGTATAGGCCATCAGTTCCTGAATTTTCAAAGCTTATATCTGTTAAAAGACAAAACTGATCAACTTCATCAAGTGTTGCGAGATGGGCCAAGAAATCACCAGGACCTTCGAATGCCTTAACTTTTAGTCCCAGTTTTTTGGATAGATAAATCACAATACTTTGACTAAGTAGTTTGTCGTCTTCCACTAAGTATATCATCGGTATCTCTTGATTTGAGACCGGTTTTTCTTCGATAAAATCTTTAAAGTCTGAAAATGCATCACCAAGAAAATCAAAATCATTCATGTGTAAATCTCTTTTCAGTTACAGAACAAAAATTTGTTCCTAAGAAATCGTAGCGAATTTACTAAGTGAGTGTCAAATTTCTAACGCTAGGATAAGTTTTCCCATAAAGGCTAAGTTATTGATTTCACGAATAATTTTCTAAAAACTTCTTACTGCGTTAAAGAAAAACTCAGTTGCCTTGTCTGGACCACCTGCCCACACCCAAAAGGTAATGAAGAATGTACAAACACCAGCACAAGCTAGAAATATATAAAAAAGAAACTTCACATCTTTTAGCCAAAAGATATAAGCAAAAGGAAGAAAAATTAGGATTCCGGGAACACACCAGAATGGAATATAGCGAATTGCAAAAATTATAAATTCAATCATGTTGTTATTATACTTGTTACTCTATATACAACAACAAAAAAAAAGGGCCCCAAAAGAGGCCCTCACTATTACTTACAAAGATCTTTTAATTGATTAACCATTGTCAGGTCTTCCCACGGGAAGAAACCATTTAATGTTCTACCAAAGTGCCCGTAAGCAGCTGTTGGAGAATAGATTGGTCTAAGAAGATCAAGTCTTTCGATGATTGATCTTGGCTTCATGTCAAAAAGCTCTCTTACTGCATTTTGAATTTTTGCAACTTCAACTTTTTCAGTTCCAAAAGTTTCAACAAGTAGAGACATTGGTTCCGCAACACCAATTGCGTAAGCAACTTGAACAAGTGCTCTATCAGCAAGTCCTGCAGCAACGATATGTTTAGCAATTTGTCTTGCAGCATAAGCAGCTGAACGGTCTACCTTAGATGGATCCTTTCCTGAAAAAGCTCCCCCACCGTGTGCACCGTGACCACCATAAGTATCAACGATAATTTTTCTACCAGTTAAACCACAGTCACCCATTGGCCCACCGATAACAAACTTACCAGTTGGATTGATGAAATATTTTGTGTTGTTATCAACAAGGTCAGAAGGAATTACTTTATTAATAACTTCTTCTCTTATTGATTCTTGAATTTGCTTTAAAGTCATTGCTTCAGAATGTTGAGTTGATAATACAACAGTATCAATTCTTGCAATTTTTCCGTCGATATACTGAGCAGAAACCTGTGTCTTTCCATCAGCTCTAAGCTCTGGAAGAGTTCCGTTCTTTCTTACTTCAGATAGTCTAAAAGCAAGTTTGTGAGAAAGATCAATAGTAAGAGGCATGAAGCTATCAGACTCATTGATCGCGTAACCAAACATTAAACCTTGATCTCCAGCACCCATTTCAACGAAAGTTCCTTCACCTTCGTTTACACCTTGTGCGATATCTGGAGATTGCTTATCAAGAGCAACCATGACACCACAAGTATTTGCATCAAAACCTTTTGCAGAGTGATCATAACCAATCTCTTTAATTTTATTTCTAACGACTTCTTGGAAATCAATATTAGCTTTAGAAGTTATTTCACCAGCAAGAACAACAAGTCCAGTTGTGATCATTGTTTCACATGCAACACGTGACTTTGGATCCTGAGCAAGCATAGCATCAAGCACTGCATCACTGATTTGATCTGCCATTTTATCTGGGTGACCTTCTGTAACTGATTCAGAAGTAAATACGTAGTCTTTTAACATTTCACAGCTCCAACTAAATAATAAATAAATTATACTCTAATTAATAGTGTGACTATACACTTTCAAGAATAACTTAACAATAGTTGCGTGAGCTAATAAGGCTTAATAAGCCTTATTTTTGATAAAATATTTGAAATGATGAGGGTTTCTATAGCGATAAAACTTTTTTAATTTAGAAGAATAAACGAATTCTGTCCCTTTCATTCTCAAAACTTCGTATTGTTCACCACCTGAAGTGAAGTTATACAAATAGGTGTAATGAGAGTTCTTATAATGAGTTTGCAGCTTGCGATCCCCTGAAATATGTGGTCCTGGCCTCTCTTCAATTGGTGTATAGTCATCCCAAACCTGGGCCATATCAATTCTGCCAAGCATCGATGCTCGAGAAAAGTAGCGTGTTGCGAGAAATTTCTCATCTGGCTTTCGAAGGAGCTTGAGAGCAAGAGATAGGTTCTTTCGACGTAACTTTTTTGCACTACCACTTTGATCTGCACAAAAAATTCCACGGCTGGCCGGAATAAAAAAGTAAGTAAAAGAAAACTCACCTTGCTTAAAAAGAACATTAAGCCACTTATATTTATCAATATCCTTGATATTTTGGGCCACAAGCTTTTTGTACAAAGGTTCTGTTTTATCAATAAAGTTATACTCGTCGATACTCAAGCGATTCATTACAACTTTTAGGACATCACTTCTCTCTGTTCCAGATGAGTCATCAAGTCTTCCGACTTCATGAAATAGAATTGTTTCAAGTGCAAAAAGTTGTCTATAAAGTAAATCCTTTCCACTCCAAAACTTATAGACCTCAGATTCTTTACCGTAGATATAATCAGAAAGCGCATAGCGGGCTTTATTCTTATCATTGAACATTTTTTGGAAAAAATCTTTCTTATTCTTTTGTTGCACGAGAATATTAGAATAGTAATCGACGTCTTTTTCGGTTTTACCAATCCAGTTTCCAATACGAGATAAGATATCCCTCTTTCCACCACGGAGAACAGTATCTAAAGAGTCGAAGAGAGACTCAACATCATAGGATAAATTATTATCAAGAAAGGAATCAGAGTAAGAATCAATTCTCATATAAATTGAATCGATCAATGCTCTTAATGTAAGGTCTGATCTTCCCTTATCTCTATTTACAGCACCTTCTTCAACAATTTTTCTTAGAAAATAAGCTCTATTGGCCTTTCTCTTCGCTTCAGCTGTATCGATTGATTTATATTTATCATATTCTGCTCGCAAGTAGAAATGGTCGACAGGAAATTCAAAAGATTGGAGAAAGTATAAATTTGAAATAAATTTTTGTAATTTTTCGATAAAACCGAGTGTGTTTTCCTTTGCCTCTTTAACAAGTGATTTTTTTTGTTCAAAAGATGTTGCGAGGTAATAGCTGTGATAGATTCTTCTTAGGCTAGCAAGTCCTTTTTGTAGAACTTTTAAATCAATTAAGAAAGCACGGAGTGATTTTTCTTTTTGTAATCTCCCTTCAATTTCTTTTAACCAAATAAGTCTCTTCTTAAGCATTGGCAAGTGGTCAACAATGGTTTCTGAGTCAAGGTCACCATCTTTTTGAAATGGAATATAAATCCCATCTCCAAGAAAGCTCTTATAAAGCTCTTCTGCATGTTTATCTGTACCACCCGAACATAGGAAACGAAACGACTGTTTATGAAGTCGCATATACTTATTAATAGCGTTCTTATCGCTAATTTTATCAAGAGTGTCGGCTTTGGCACTTAATCCGAGAATTAATATACTAAGTAATATTTTTAACAAAATCACTGCTCCAAAGCCCTAATGTCGAACTATTACTCATTACCAAATGAACACTATCTCTACTCGATAATTGATCAATCCTCTTTTGCAAGCTATCAAGAGTCGTTACACTACAAGCATCAATATCTTGGTCATTTAATTTTGTTGCAATTAAATCAACATTTAAATCACCATGACCTTTAGCCGTTGTCGGTCTTTGTGGTTTTATGATTGTCACTGTTGAAGCTTCCTTCAATGCATCCAAGAATTCATTTTGAAAAATATCGCTTCTTGCTGTTGCCGAACCGGGTTCAAGAAAGACATTGATATTCTTTTTTGGAAATTTCGTTTTAATTGCCTTTAAAGTTTCTCTTACTGCTGTAGGGTGATGAGCAAAATCGTCGATAACAACTGTCTCTTTATATATGCCACGCATTTCTTGTCTTCGTTTGACTAGAAGCAAGTCACCAATTGCCAGATCAATTTTATCTTTTTTATAGCCAAGTTTTTTTGCGACAAGAATTATCGATGCGAGATTATAGATATTATGATCACCAACGAGATTTGTTTTATAGGTTTCATCTTCTATTTTAAATTTTGTTCCAAATTCAGATCTTTCGATAATGACGATATTATTAGTCCCATAATTTTGCCAGTCTTGGTCTTTAAATTGATTTCTCAGACTGACTATTTCAGGCCAATCACTACAGCCAATTACTGAGTCTGTGGCAGGAATAACTCTTCTAAACTCATTTTTAATATCTTCAATTGATGAGAAAATATCTGCATGATCGTATTCCAGAGATGTTATCACGAAGTGATTTATACAATATGATTGAAATTTTGAGAATTTTTCAAAGTAAGCGCTATCGTACTCATCTGATTCGATAAAGAAGTATGGACTCGTTCCTAAGCGAGATGGTGCACGGCCATTCATCACACCACCGATGAGATAACCACAATCTTCACCAAGTTTCTCGAAAACTTGTGCGCCGATATAAGTCGTCGTTGTCTTACCATGTGTACCAGATAAGCCAATTACTGTTTTCTTATTTAGAATCAGAGCCCCAATCGCGGTAGGAAAAGAAGTAAAAGGAACACCACACTCTTCGAGTTTTCTGGCCTCATCGCTAGAGCCAGCAACCACATTACCGACGACGATAAGATCATACTTTGTTTTTAGAGTTGAGAAATCTAGTTTTTCTATTGTTGAAATAGTAATACCTGACGTTTCTAGATAGGTACTCATCGGTGGATAGAAAGTGCTATCAACACCAGAGACATCAAAGCCAGCTTCTTTTAGAAGACAAGCCGCTGCTCCCATTCCTGTTCCACAGATTCTATAGAAAAATATTTTCTTAAATGATGCTTTTTGTAGATTTTCAAAATCTAGGTAATTTTCTAAATTCATAATTTCCCCTTCCATTAAGTGTATCTAATTTTAATAGAAAGGGAAAATGCAAATTATATACCCATAAACATTTTAATAACGTCTTTACATGTCTTTGTAGCATTAACAGATGTAATGCCTTCTGGATTGACCATATTCCACCACTCTTTTGTGGCCTCAAGCTTTAAGTTAGTTTGTTGATTTTTTTGAATCTCAGAAGGCTTTAGTGCGCGACCAATTTTACTTTCAACAACAGATTTAAAACTATTAAAATCGCTAGTACTCTCAAGATGAATAATTTCATCAGGGAAAACAATTAGTGGTACCATTTCTTCTAATTCATGATAGCCAGATACAAGATTTAGTAAGTTTCTTCTCTTATCAATTTTCATCGCTGCGATACGAGGAGGATGACCAGCAAAACTCTGTGCAACACTTAAAACTGAAGTTGAAAGAAAAGGAGAGCCAACAGGCTCATGACTATGGCCTTTAAATATTGCGGCCAGTGACTGAAAATCGACAGGCATTTCGTTCTTAGCTTTTGCAGAGAGTTTCTTTCCAAAGAAAGTTTTTAAAGATCTTAGCCTTCTTGTATAACTTCCTTGATTTTTAGTTAGTAATTTTGACATCAGGAAGTAACCCCCATCATCAGTTTCTCGCACAAGGTCGTCTGCAACACCTCTAAATGTTACCATATAATCAGACTGACTTGTTGATGGCTTCTCGATAGCATCTAACCATCTGGTCCATGCAGCTATTTCAGTTGGTTCCATTTCTTCCCATGGCATATATGCTTCGACTAGCTCGACGACCTTTTTTCTATTATTTGTTTTAATATAATCATCAAGCTTCAAGTTTTCCGCTTCAAGCTTGGTATGTAGAGATTTCCATCGAGATGCAATTCCTTTTCTTGTTTTACTCTCAGCCCTTTCCTCTTTGCTTGTGGCCAGAGAAATTTTAGCTGCATGGGCCCTTCGAGCATTGATATACTCCGTGACTTTTGGGTCTTGCATATTCTGAGAATTAAAAAAGTTTTGTAACGCATCCATGGCATCCACTTCCGCGCGAGCGTTCATGAGCTTACTTCTTTTTGAGCCATACTCTGCATTGAGAGCAACTTCTGCCCAGAAGATAGGATGCTTATAAAATCCACTCGACTCAACAATTTGTTTTAAGTGTGTAGCCTCTTCCAAAATAACGAGAGGATTTTTCCAGCCTTCGCTCGTAAAATTAACTTGAATGATGAGACCTTTTTGATTATCAAATTTTGGCACAATTTCGGCAAGCTTGCCATCAGATAAATTTGCGTTCTTTTTTACTTCAATAGAGGCGACAAAGTCCTCTTGTGAACCTTTCGCAGCTAGTCGTCCATTAAGATTTGTTACTATTGACTCAAAAGTCTCATTAGCGTCAACCCCTGTCATTGACTTTAATTTTGCAACGGTATTTATGTCATCGAGTAAATTCTTTGTTGTTCCGTCTGGAGAAAAGAATGCAAGATGACAAAATTTTTGAGCATCACAAACATCACTCGATGTTGTAGTTGGTAGGAAATTATATTTTAAGTTTCCAGTATATGTAACTTGAGCATCAAGACCAGCACTTTTAAAGGCAGCTTGTGAATAGACATCAACGAGATAGTCACTATCTTCGATAACATATTTAGGAAATGTTACAACACTGCTATCTGGCGGACCACGAACGAGATTGATAGAAGCAAATTTCTCAACTTCTGAAATAGCTCCACCAATTTCTTCGATGGCTTTTTTATATTCTTCAAGGACCTGATCCGAAGCCGCATGAAAATTAACTGTGATAATATCATTTTTTGGATGCCACTTACCTTCAACAAATTCCTTACTTATTGATACTTTTGGTGAGACACCTGTTTCTTGTAACTTCCTTGCAACAAAACTAGAAACTTCACTCGCTAAGGCAAGTCTTTTCGTAAAGTAGTTATCTGTAAAGCTATCAATTGAATCAGCAAATTGAACTATTTCATCAGCACTTGTGATATTGGAATCTCTTAATGATGCAAAGACGTAGTACTTAAAAGTATTGGCCTTTCCCTTTAGAGCAATATCAATAAGATCTCTAAGTTTTGATGATTTTGACTCTGGGAGATTTGCAACCTCAGGAATTCCTATATTATCGCGGTCGAACAGTGATATTAATAATTTATTGAGAGCATTTCTTCTCTTAGCACTTGTCGCACTTGCAAGAGTTTCACCTTCACTTTTTAAGACATCTGAGATCAAGAGATAAGCTCTCATATGGTCATCACTTGAGCTTAATATCTCTCTTAAATGACTTGTTTCAACTTCGACGAACTCTGAAACCTCTTTGGATTTTGCTAACCACTCCTCGGTTTCTTGAAATGGTGAGAACACATGGTCTACTGTTCCACCAATTTTAGAGCCATCAACTTTTAAAATATCCCCATTGAGTTTTACATTTGCATCATTAATACGTGCATGGGTAGGAATAACAAGATCACCAACTTTGTATCCTTTATCAGGATAAGCTCCAGCAGTTCCTATATAAGTGATATCTTTGTGCCCTGTGTTTTTTAATGCTCTTGCAAGTGGAGCAATTTCATCTCCCCAACTATTTGCGACAACTCTCCATACAATGTCTTCACCGTCTTTATTCTTAAAAGCAATGTCTGACATACTAATGACAAAGTTATCATAGTCATATTTTTTAAAACTTTCAGGTACCAAACCATTTTTTTCAGCTTTGGCCTTAACTTTTTCAAAAGCTACTTCAATCTGCTTCTTATATTTAAAAATATCAAAGTCTTCGTAGCTACCAGACTTTAAGAATTTTGCAAAACTATCTCTTTCTTTCTCTGAGAACTGGCTAAGAACTAAGTCTGGCTCTGAATCATAGAGATTTTTAAGTGCACGAACTTTCCATAAAATATCAACTGTTCGCTCGATTGCTCCCTTTTGTCCGATGATAACACGATTTGCCTTAGGCAAATGTCTCATAATTCCACTGAGTTCATCTTCCATTAACTTATGAGCAGCATCAACGTCGCCATATATCCTGACTTTATTTTTAAGTTTTCCTTCTTTAAGTTTTGAAAGACCAAACTGAAGAAGTAAGTGGTTCAATCTATCCTTCCCACCAATACTTGTAATTGCGTAACGATAGGTATCTTCGCCTGGATATTGAACAACATAAATCTTGTTATAATTATTTGCGAAAGGGCGAACTTCCTTAACAACACTTGCCCCATTTTCAGATAAATTCTTTAAAAACTCTCGTGAGTTTTCTAAGTGAAAATCAATTCCTCGGCCACTTTCAGTGGCTTCCCAAAATACTGCACGTGTAGTTCGATTTGAGATATAGAGACCAGAGTCTAGAGTCAAGTCTTCTGGTTTAAAATTTATATCTGCGATTATTTCTTCAGTCGTTGGTAGTTTTGTAGTTAATGCCGATTTATCTTCTGTTTTTAGTTTTGTATCAAGTAACGAGAAACCTTCGTTAAGTTTATTTTTGAAGAAATTATATCCCCAAACATAATTCTTCTTCACCAAAGGAGGCTTACTTCCTAATTTATCCGATACTATCTCATAGATGATTTCATCATAATTTTGTGCATCAAAAATTCTTGTATCACTAGAATAGTTTTTAATTAGGTAATCAATTTTGGATTTCTTCAAGGCTCCTAAACTTACTTCATCAAGATTTTTTCCAAAACCATTGATATATTCTCCAATATAATAATCTAATTTATCAATTGCAAGAAGCACTTCTAGTCTTTCCAGATTTTCAAAACTGGCAGGATAGCGATCACTACGGCTCTCTACAGATGTTAGATATCCATAATTTGCAGGTCCACTAAACATCGAGCAAGATGATAAGATTAGTGCAATAATAAAGGCATTAAATTTTCTAAACATAGTCGTCATTCCATTAATTATAAAAATGATTTAATAATATATAAGCAGTTATTCATTTCGGGCATTTCATCGATAACAGTATTTACGACTTTCACACTTTCATATGAAGGATCGTTATTCCCAGTCATTTTATTCCAAAGTTTTTTAAACAAACCTGGATTCTTTTCAATTTTCTTTGTTTCAACTATCGTCTTCGTTTTAGGCGCAAGATAAGCTTTTCCTGCATTATTAAATTCTTGAGATTTCTTAGTTATTTTTTCGATAATATCGACAGCATCAACCTCTCCATACTTAGCAATTATTTTCTTCTTAAATCCGTCATGGATATAGTTTTTCACGGCCTGAGATGAGCCTCGCCCACTAACTGCTTCATCATAATAAGCAACCATTTCATCAGGAAATGAAATAAGCGTATGCAAGTATTCCATCTCATTTTTAAATGATGTCATTTGATTAAAAAGTAGTAGTTCAGGGTCAATTAGGAAGGCTCCCATTGACTTAGCGCCTTCCTTGTCTGCAGCATCCTCACTAATAGAGAAACCAAAGCGATAACCAGTAGCATAGTCTGTGGTGTAAGAAAGAAACGGGCTTCCTTGAGGTTCTATTGAATGTTGCTTCATCATTGTTGAAATTCTTGAACTTGCATTGAGCTCACTTTCAACGTTGAAAGGATTTTGAGATATTTTCTTATCAAACATCGTTTGAAGTGAACGCAGTCTTCTATTCCATGTTCCTTGATTACGAGTAATCACAGTGGACATAGCCGCTAATCGCCCTTCTTTTACAGCTTGCTCATACTCAAGAGGTACGCCATTAACGATTTCAGGGTAAAGTCGATCTCCATAAGTTCCTCGATACACAAGGACCCGATCTTTAAGAGGAGCAGGACTTTTGATCTTATTTAAAATTTGATCCCAAAACATATGTTCCATTGGAGTCATCTGTTCACGCGGAAGATACTTTTGTAATAAATCGACGACACCTTCACGGTCATTTTTTTGTAATAATGTTCTTAACTGACCATCATCACCGATGCGATCAAGTTTAGACATAATATCTTTTCGTGCCTTCTCAAGAACCTTATTCTCTTTTCTCTTTACAGCAATTCTCTGATCTAGCGCCTCGATATCAAAGTCTAAACTAGTTCTTAAATCATCAAATTCAGCATCACCTTCCATTGAGATTTGCCTAAGTCTAAGTAGTGCTCTTTGTGACTCTAAATGTCCTTTTCTGGCATTAAACATCGTTTCAAAAAATGAATAAGGTGTTGGATAATTTTTTTGAGTATTTATCGCACCTAAGAATTTAATTATTTCCTTACTTGCAAAATTACTGTCAGCGCTTTTACTACTTGATTTATAAATGAGAATTGAATGTGTTCCATTTGGTTTGATATTAACATCAACAGCAAAATCTATTCCTTCATCAAGCTCACTCTCGATGAGCTCAATTGAAATTGCGCGTGTTTCACTATCGTGAAATGATCTTGCCTGATACTTTGTATTAATTGATGCGATCTCTTTTTCAAGACTAATTGGCGAATCTTCCATCGCAATACTAGAAACAAAAGATTTAAAATGAACAACACCTTCGTGGTCTTTAAAAATTGGCGAAGCGTCCTCAGAGGCAATATCACGAGAAGGTGACATGCAAGACGAAACCAAAAAAATCAGCACTAAAATATTAATATATTTCATTTTATAAACTCCTATCCGACAGTAATTATCGGTCTTTTTAGGAGTAAACTTGAAGGAATCATTTAACTTACTGAAATAACTTATGAAAAAGAGATCGTTCCAACCTTGCGTCTTACATTATTAAGTACCTGGCGGTCATACCAAACCCCATTAACCTCATTAGTTAAAAGGATACAGCCTAGTTCTTTTTCTGGGTCCATCCACATTGAAGTCCCTGTAAAACCAAGATGACCAAAGGTATTCTTTGAAGAGTGCTGGCCTGCAAGAGTCGATTCAATATTTTCCACTGAATCAAAACCTTTTACGTATCGACCAACGTGATCAATTCCCACTCTTTTTAAAAGATCTAATTTTGAATTGAGACTTAGAAGAGTTCGACACACACCATCGATCGTAGCAAAGAGCCCTGCGTGGGAAACTTTTTCTGCCAACACGAATGCATTGTCATCATGAACTTCTCCGTGAATGACGTGACGATTACGTCTTCCTGTAAATGCACAACGCTCCCCCTCGAGATCAAGCCAGTGCTTCACTTCTTCATTATCCCAATATTTTGAACTAATGTCGTACAAGTGTTTCCCCGTAAGCTTTTCAATTTCTAATTGAAGCCTTAAGGCACCAAAATCAGAATACATCGTTTCGCTTTTTGAAATTTGATACGAGAGGATTTGCTCTCTCCATGACTTCTTATCGAGTCTTCCCCAGCGAGGAAGTCCTGAATTATGATGAAGTAATAGTTTCATCTCATCAGTTAATTGACTTTCAATTTCAAGACAAGCAACACCAAAAGTAAAAGGCTTTGTCATCGAAGCAATATCAAAGAAGAGCTTCCCCTCAAAACCAAGAGAGATTGTTTCATATGTCGACGATTTAAAATCAACAATTCCCACAGACACACTATCAAAGTGAGCCTGAGGAAGAATTGATTCAATATAAGATTTAATATCTTCTATTTTACTCATTACTTATTAACAATAACCGCTTGAGCTGCTGCTAGACGTGCTATTGGAACTCGGTAAGGTGAGCAGCTTACATAATCAAGACCTGTACGGTGACAGAAATCAATTGATTTCGGTTCACCACCGTGCTCACCACATATTCCTAGACTTAGATTTGGTTTTACTCGACGTCCTTCTTTACATGCAAAATCAACTAAGAAACCAACACCTGTTTGGTCTAGACTTACAAATGGATCGCTTGGTAGTACTGATTGTGAAATATAATCAGATAAGAACTTTCCAGCATCATCACGTGATAGTCCAAAAGTTGTTTGCGTGAGATCATTCGTTCCAAATGAAAAGAAGTCAGCATGCTTAGCAATCTCTGCTGCGGTAATGGCGGCACGAGGAAGTTCAATCATCGTTCCAAGCTTATACTTAATCTCAACACCAGCATCTTTAAAAATTTGCTTAATATCGGCTTCAAGAATCTCACGAAGAATCGCAAGTTCAGAATCAATGGCCACAAGAGGAATCATAATCTCAGGAATAACACTAACATTAGCCTTCTTTGCTTCGATAGCGGCTTCAATAATTGCTCTCACCTGCATTCTATAAATTTCAGGAAATGTAATACCTAGTCGACAACCTCGGTGTCCAAGCATTGGATTGAACTCATGAAGCCTTTCTCCAATTTCTTCAACTGTCTTCACTTCAACATCAAGATAAGCTGCAAGCTCTTTCTTATCTTCTTCAGTGTGCGGAAGAAACTCATGAAGAGGAGGATCGAGTAAACGGATATTAACCGGTAGCCCATCCATTTCCTTAAAAATCCCAATGAAATCTTCTCTTTGGTATGGAAGTAGCTTCACAAGGGCTTTCTCTCTCTGTTCTTTATGTTCAGCAAAAATCATTTCACGAACAGCAAGAATTCTCTCTGCTTCAAAGAACATATGCTCTGTACGACAAAGTCCAATTCCTTGTGCTCCAAATTTGATCGAAACTTTTGCATCTTCAGGGTTATCGGCATTAGCACGTACTTTTAATCTTCTAACTTCATCGGCCCATGACATGAAAATTGCAAACTCAGCTGAGATTTCAGCGTCAAGTGTCGGCACTTCACCTTCAATAACTTCACCTGTGGCCCCTTCGATTGTGATCCAGTCCCCTTCTTTGAATGTGCGACCATCAACTCTCATTTCGGCCTTCACATAATCAACAGTGATTGAAGAACAGCCAGCAACGCACGGTTTGCCCATTCCTCTTGCGACAACGGCTGCGTGAGAAGTCATCCCTCCACGAGCAGTTAGAATTGCACGAGATGCGGCCATACCAGCAATATCTTCAGGTGAAGTTTCTTGCCTAACAAGAATAACTTTTTGTCCTGCCTCATTCATGGCATGTGCTTTTTCTGAATTAAAAACGATCATCCCGGAACCAGCACCAGGAGAGGCCGGCAAGCCTTTTGTAATTACTTTCTTAGGAACATTTGGATCTAGTCTTGGGTGAAGAAGTTGATTTAAAACTTCTGGATCAAGCTGCATTAAAGCTTCTTCACGAGTTACAATTTTTTCACCTTCAAGATCAACTGCGATCTTAAGAGCAGCTTGAGCTGTTCTCTTTCCATTTCTTGTTTGAAGAAGATAGAGAATATTTCCTTCGATGGTAAATTCGATATCTTGCATGTCTTTATAGTGTTTCTCTAATTTCTGATAAAGAGAAGTTAGCTCCGCAAATGCTTTTGGCATATATTCTTCGAGCGTTTTTTCATTTCTATTGGAATCATTCTTAGAGCTTTCATTAATTGGCCCAGGTGTTCTAATCCCGGCAACAACATCTTCACCTTGCGCATTAACAAGGTACTCACCAAAAAATCTCTTGTCCCCTGTCGAAGGATCACGTGTGAAGCAAACACCCGTTGCACAATCGTCTCCCATATTTCCAAAGACCATTGCCTGAACATTAACAGCTGTTCCCCAATCACTTGGAATACTATTAAGTTCTCTATACTTTATAGCACGAGGATTCATCCACGATCCAAAAACTGCAGTGATAGCTTTCCAAAGTTGTTCCATCGGATCAGTAGGGAAAGACTGTCCACTTTCATTAGCTATAATTTGCTTATAAACTTCGACAAGTTGCTTAAAGTCTTCTGCCGTAAGATCGGTATCTAAATGTACATTTCTTGCTTCCTTAAGATCTTCAAGCGTCGACTCAAGAATCGAAATATTAAAGTTCATAACAACGTTTGCATACATCTGAATAAAGCGACGATAAGAATCCCATGCAAATCTCTCATTACCACTCTTCTTAGCTAGTGAGATAACAGTCTCATCATTTAAACCTAAGTTTAAAACTGTATCCATCATCCCTGGCATTGAAGCTCTTGCTCCAGAGCGAACTGAAAAGAGCAGAGGGTTTTCACCACCACCAAAAGTTTTTCCAGAAATTTTTTCAACTTCTTTTAGGGCAGCGATGATTTGTGATTTTGCATCTTCATTTATTTGATTTGATTTTTGATAATCGATACATGCTTCTGTAGTAACAGTGAAACCTGGAGGTACAGGTAATCCAAGAGCACACATCTCAGCAAGGTTTGCACCTTTACCACCAAGAAGTGCTTTCATCGTTCTATTACCTTCAGTTCTTTCTTTTGAAAAAGAGTAAACCCATTTACTGCTCATTCGTTGCTCCTTATATCCATGGACGGATTTGAATCCTAACAATTTCCTAACAATTCAAAAAAAAAGGCTAGTTTTAAACTAGCCCGTTTCTAATATATTCTTTTACCTTATCAAGTGAAACTCTCTCTTGCTTCATTGTATCTCTATCTCTAATCGTAACAGCATTATCCTCTAATGAGTCAAAATCAAACGTTATACAAAACGGTGTCCCGATTTCATCTTGTCTTCGGTATCTCTTACCAATCGATCCCGCAACATCGTATTCAGCAGCAAACTCTAAACCTAAATCTTTAAATAATTTCGTAGCTGGCTCTTCAAGTTTCTTAACGAGTGGAAGAACTGCAACTTTTACAGGTGCAAGACTTGGATGAAACTTCATCACAACTCTTTCATTTTCTTTATCACCTTCATTTTCTAAACGATAAGCATCTGACATAATCGCTAATAAACAACGGTCACAACCAACAGATGTCTCAAGAACATATGGCAGATATTTTTTATTATTATCCATTGCATCCGTATACATTAGATTCTTTCCTGAGTGCTCTTGATGCGTTTTTAGATCGAAATCGGTACGAGAGTGAATTCCTTCCATCTCACCCCAACCATGGGCATACTCATATTCAAGGTCATAGGCACCATCAGCATAGTGAGCTAAATCTTCACCTACTTGCTGATACCATCTGAGTTTTTCTTTTCTTAGACCATTTGATAAATGCCAATTAAAACGTATTTCTCTCCACTGTTCCATTGCCTCTTTCTGAGTACCTGGCTTAATGAAGTATTGCATTTCCATTTGTTCAAATTCACGTGTTCTAAAAATAAAATTGCCTGGAGTAATTTCATTTCTAAATGCTTTACCAATTTGAGAAATACCAAATGGAAGTTTCTTTCTCATTGTTTGTTGAACATTTAAGAAGTTAACAAAGATTCCTTGAGCAGTTTCAGGGCGAAGATAAACTTGCGCAGAAGAGTCTTCAACAGGTCCCATTTGCGTTTTAAACATTAAGTTAAAATCTCTTGGCGCTGTAAATGTATCTTTCGACCCACATACAACACATGGTTTTGTGACATCAATTTTATCTGCTCTAAATCTCGATTTACAGCTTTTACAATCAACCATCGGATCGTTAAACCCATCAACGTGACCAGATGCCTTCCAAACTTGTGGATGCATGAAAATCGAAGCATCGATTCCAACAATATCCTCACGAAGAGTCATGGCCTTCCACCACTTCTGCTTAATATTATTTTTTAATTCAATTCCATAGGGAGCATAATCCCAACAAGAAGAAAGACCGCCATAAATTTCAGAACTCTGAAAAATAAAACCTCTTCTCTTTGCCAAGCTTACTAATTGGGACATATCTTTTAAGTTGGACTCTGACACAATGCACTCCTTAATGGGTAAATACTTAATTTAATCTGTGCAAGTATACCCCCAATACCTCGCGATTTCTAGTATTTCGAGTTGCTTTTGTACTGGAATCCTCAGACAAACTTGGTGTATTTAGCTGATATTTATTTCGAAGGAAGTAAGAAGGCCCAAGACCTCTGGCGCAGAGAATTTAGCCCCTTTTATTTTTGTTAAAACCGGATCGATTTGGTAACCAATAGCTCTTCTAAAGTCGGCCTTTCTAAGATCACTCCCTGAGAAATTAGCAAGAGTCAGGTCGCACTCTGTGAAAGATGCTTCATGAAGCCTCGAGTCACTAAAGTCGACCTCCTTGAGACTACACGCCTGAAAATCGAAACTCACGCAATCAAGATCTTGAAATACACTGTAATTTAAAATCGAAGACGAAAATGAGAGAAGTTGAACAGTGAGACAATTTGAAAAATTAACCCCAACAATCTTAGAGTCAACAAATGACGATCCCCTAATCGAAGAATTCAATAATTTAACATTACTCAAATTACAGTTCTTAAAAGTACAGTCGAGGATTTTGAGATTGCTCAAATTAACGGCTTCAAAATTGATTGATTCAAAAACACAATCAAGAAACTCAGCTCCATCTTCAAGATCGACTCTCAGCTCATTTTTAAATTCCATTTCTTCGAAGTAGCTCACGATATTTCCTTAAAATAAAAAACTAAATTTTTCGACATCCTGATGCGGTAACATGGCTCCAAGGAATTGGCGATAGTGTTCACGATGCGTATTCATATCACTAATTAAGTAATAGAATTTCTCTTTGAACTCTTCATCTTTTAGATAATCATCCCAAATCGAGCTCTGGCAAGACTTATGAACATTTGCAAAGAAATCAATCTGCATTTTCTTCAACTCATCATCAAAGAAGAACATGTGACCATGTTCAAGATCATGAAGAAAAAACTCAAGACAATCTTCGCGATTTAGAATTTGCTTAAATTCATTTTGAATCTTAATTGTAACTGGTCGAACACCTTGGGCCTGGTACTCTAAAACTTCATAGGGTGTCGGGATATAATCAAGAATTTGAAACTTCCACTCACCACTGACCCATTTAGTTAGGGCAAGAAGGGCTTTTTCCTTAACTTTTTTAAATCTAAAATTTGTCAGATCATCAATACAAGGTACTCGTTGATCGAGAATCTTTTGAAGTTTAGTATTTGGATACTTCTTACAATGAAAGTAGAGAAAGAAGCTTAAGGCATACACCTCGTCTTCGAGCTCTTCATTCTTCCATTTCATATAAATTTCGTTGATATCCATGGCAAACACTATAGATTATTTAAAAATTATCGTCTATAGCCTCTAAAAAGCATGTAACTTTTCTACTTTCTCTTCTTTATATGCCCAAAAAAGGATATGAGGTAAATAACTATAACTACGTTAAAAATAAGGCTCAATGTGAATAAGAAACCTGAACTACTTCTACCTGTTGGAAATATGGAGATGTGCCTCGCTGCAATTCATGGCGGAGCAAATGCTATCTATGTCGGGATGCCAGGCTTCAATGCCAGAGGAAGAAGTGTCGACCAGAGTGTTGAGCAACTCAAAGAGATGATCGATCTTTCCCACCTCTACGGGGTCAAAGTTCATATCGCATTCAATATTCTAATTTTTGAAGATGAAATCAACCACGCAATAGAAATGCTCGATGAGGTTATTCCTCTTGGACCTGATGCTCTTATTATTCAAGATGTTGGACTTGCAAAAATTGTAAAAGATATTTATCCCGAGCAAGTTATTCATGGCTCAACTCAGATGACAGTCACCAATGACAAGGCAATTGAATTTCTTGGAGAACTCGATATCAAGAGATTTGTTCTTGGAAGAGAAAATTCACTTGATGAAATCAGAAAAATAAGAGCTGCAACTGATAAAGAGCTCGAAGTATTTGTCCATGGCGCACTTTGTGTTGCCTACTCTGGTCAGTGCTTTACGAGTGAGTCTATTGGCGGACGTTCTGCCAACAGAGGGCAATGCGCACAAAGCTGTCGTTTTGGTTATGAACTTATTGTTGATGGTGAAAAAAAAGATCTCATCGACAAGGACTATCTCGTTTCACCTCAAGATCTTTGTGGAATAAATGAAGTTTCAAAACTTCGTGAAATTGGTATTGAGTCTTTTAAAATTGAAGGCCGACTTAAGTCCGCAGCATTTGTTGGAACAACGGCCAGATCATATGCAAATACTTTAGCAAACGGTGCTCCAGACTCAGCAGACATTGAGAAAATGGCAACGACTTATTCTCGTGGTTTTTTCAGTGGATGGCTTAATGGTGTTGATCATCAAAAGCTTGTGCGAGGAACTTACAAAGATCACCGAGGAATCTATCTTGGAAAACTTCTCAAAGTTCGTGGAAATAATATTTCAATTAGAACCAATAGAGAAATAAAAAAAGGGATGGGCCTAGTCATTTGTGATGATGCCGAAAAAATTGAAGTTGGATCTAGTGTTTATGAAGTTTTTAAAAATGGCGATGAAATGGTTATTGGCCTATCAAAAGATGCCAATCTTTCGTCTCTAAAACTTGGAACATATGTTTATCTCAACTCAAATCCTGATGTCGTCAAAGATGTTGAAAAAAGCATTACAGATCTAAGTAAGCAAAAACGAATCAAAGTAAAAATAGAGTTTACTGCAAATATTGGGGAGAACGCAACACTGGCGTTTCTTGATGAGGACGACAATTATGTTGAAGTCGCATCTGAAGATATTTTAGAAGCTGCAAAGAAGCCATATGAGCTACAAACAATCAGTGAAGAGCTAAGTTCACTTAGTCGAACGATATATGAGGCCACTGAAGTCGCTATCGATATAAATAATTCAGAGTTACCATTTCTTCATTCAAAGTCTTTAAAGAAACTTAAATCTGCAGCGGTTGCACTTTTAAATGAGAAAAGAGTTGAAGTCAAAGCAATCGATCGCTTTGACATTCAAGCGGAAGAAAAAACTCCAAGAATCGAGAGTACAAAATCACTTAATATAGTTCTTAGAGATATTGAACAAGTAAAAACATTTGTGAAAGAATTTCAAAATTTAGAAACAGAAATAGGTTTAAGCATCATCCTTGATTTTGAATTTGGTAAGGATTATAAATTTGCAGTTGAACTTCTAAAAGGTATCAATACAAAAGTTGGGATTGCAACAAATAGAATCTTAAAGCCTGGGGAATATCATCATCTCAATGTTCTAGGTCGCTTAGGTCCGGACTTTATATTGGCAAGAAATCTTGGGGCCATCAAATACCTTCAAGAGAAATTTCCAACCATTACTCTAAAAGGTGACTTTAGTTTAAATATTGCTAATTCATATACCGCGAACTTCATCCTCGCTCGAGGAGTTGAGACAGTCTGTTCTTCTTATGATCTCAATGCGCTTCAACTATCAAAGATGCTTGAAAAGATTGATGCTGCAAAAATGGAAGTCACAGTTCATCAATATATGCCAAGTTTTCATATGGAACACTGTGTGTTTGCCGCCTTTTTAAGTAAAGGTAGCTCATTCAAAGATTGTGGCAAGCCTTGCGAGAAACATAAAGTAGAACTTAAAGATCAGTTTGGAAATCATCATTTTTTAAAAGCTGATCAAGAATGTCGAAATACAATGTACAATGCCGTGGCCCAAAGTGCGGCCGGAATTCTTCCTTCTCTAATTGAGTCGGGGGTAAAACAATTTAGAGTTGAGATGTTAGACGAAAAAGATGATATACTCATTCAAAAGATAAGAAATTATCTCTCTTTCTTTGAAGGAGATATTGATATTGAGACCCTAACCACAAGACTGGGCACACTTGAGAAATTTGGAATTGGATCAGGACAATTATTAAAGAATGAAAGAAAAACCATGGTACCTCTACATAATTGAAACAATGAATGGAAAGCTCTATACGGGAATAACAACCGATATCGAGCGTCGGTTTAATGAACATGCAGGCGACAAGAAAGGGGCCAAGTTCACGAAAGCTAACCCCCCGAAAAAACTAGTCTATCAAGAAATTCTCAAAAATCGATCTCTTGCGACAAAGAGAGAAATCGAAATTAAAAAGCTCTCGAGGCAGGAAAAACTGGAACTCATTCAGAATTAGCTTCTGTCCATCTCCTCATTGATATAAAATATATTGATGAAGCTAATCCTACTCATTTTTCTTTCTACATGTACTTTCGCAAAAACAATCAGAATTGCTATTGCAGAGGACGTTTATTACTTCGCTCCTGCATACATTGAGATACTAAAAGCGATCTATAAAGAAGTTGGACTAACAGTACAGCTAACAGTACTTCCTCAACAAAGAGCCCTTAAGGAATTTAATGACGGAAAATTTCAGGCCATGGCGGCGCGAATTAAAGATGTAACTTATGTCAGTGAAAGAGCAATACCTCTTGAGACACCGGTGATCGAAAACTTTAAGTACGGCCTACTTGCCCTAAAAAACTCTCCTCAATCGAGACTCGAAAAATTTGATATCAATAAATATAAAGTTTTAAAAGTTCGAGGAACAGTTATGGGCGACATTTTTGAAAGTAAGTATCAATTAAAGCATGTATCCTTGGCTAAAAGTATTAACAATGCCATTGAACTTCTCAAAAGAAATAGAGCCGATTTTCTAATTGGATCTGTAGTATTTAATCGTAGTAAAGAAGTAAGCGACAATCTTCACTTTATGAAAGACTATCAAGAAATGAGTTCTGCAAATCATATTATTGCACCTGAACTTCTTTATTTAAAACCGCAAATTGAGGAAGTTTTTGTAAGATATAAAGCTGAAGGTAAACTTCATCCCTCAAAGCTGATCAAAAAAGATTAGCTCTGAGAGAGTGCGTAAAGTTTCTTATACTCACCATCATGGTCCATCAGTTGGGCATGATGACCAGACTCTACAACACGGCCTTCCTTCATTACATAGATCATGTCATAATTTTGAATTGTACTTAGTCGGTGAGCAACTGCCACAACAGTCTTAGTCTCAGCAATTGACTCAAGCGCCTTTTGAACAACTTTTTCTGATTCATTATCAAGAGCGGATGTTGCCTCATCAAAGAGTAAGACATCCGTATTTTGTAAGAAGGCGCGAGCGATAGTAATTCTCTGTTGCTGACCACCAGAAAGTCTTGAACCTCGATCACCTACTCGAGTTAATTCCTTATCTTCAAGCGTGCTTACAAACTCAGAAGCATAGGAAACATCAAGCGCACTTTTTACAAGTCCCTTATCAAAGTCCTTACCAAGAGTTAAGTTTTCACTAATCGTATCGTGAAACAAAAAGATATCCTGACTGACAAGACCAAAAATATCTCTTAGAGATCTTAGCTTCATATCAGTAATATCATTTCCATCAATGAAGATTTTATTTTTCTCAATGGGATAAAGTCCAAGCAGTAGATTAATAAGCGTTGATTTACCAGAGCCAGAGAGCCCAACAAGCGCCACTTTCTTTCCCTTTGGAATAGAAAGCGTTAAATTATTAATGACTTTATTATTTCCATAAGAAAAAGAAAGATTCTTCACTTCAATTGAGTTATTAAATTCTACTTTAGCGATTTTTCCATCATCTCTTTCTTCTGGTAACTCAAGTAATTTAAAAATTCTTTCTGCAGCCGCTCGGGCCTGTGAAAGTCTAACATTGGCCTGAGAAAATTTTCTAATTGGATCCATAAACAAAGCAAGAGCAGCAATAAATCCAATAAATGTCCCTTTTGTAAGACCAGCATTTACAACCCTATAATATGCAAAAATGATAACTGCTGAGAAAGCAACACTACTTACAACTTCTACAAGAGGATGCGCAAATTCTTCGACAAAAGTCGTTCTCATCTGAGAATCAAAATATTTATCCTGAGCTTTTCGAAATCGTCCAATAACATAATCTTGAAGATTGAACGCTTTAGTCAATTTCTGCCCGCCAATACCTTCTGCAATATTATGAGTTAAATCTGCATACTCTCTTTGAACATCACCTTGATTATTCTTAACTCTCTTTCCGCTCACACTAAAAATGATGACAAGAAATGGCGCAATTAAGAAAATAACAAGTGTTAACTGCCAATCATAGTAAAAGGCCATCCCAAGGTATGCTATCGCTTTTAAAGGCTCACGAAGTAAATCAATAATCGCCTTGAAGCCATTTGAAAACACATGAGTATCATTGACGATCGTTGAAATCATTTCACCTTGCTTATTCTCGGTAAAAAAAGCAGTTGGTAGTCTTTGGAGTTTCTTGAAAAGGTCTTCTCTAATTGAGCATGTTGCCCTATCAACAACGTATCGAATCCAATAGAAGTGAAAAAAGCGGCACGGAAAATTAATTATCCCCAATGCCAGTAAACTTCCCGCCAAGAAATAAATATCTCTTGTTGAAGAATTTGGGTCAATTCCATTATCAAAAATTGGCTGCACGAGACGAACCTGTAAGGCACCAATCCCAGCTAAAATAAGTGATAGAAATATTGATCCAAGTACTTTGTATTTGTGTGGAATAATATATGGGTATAAGTATGTTTTATAAAAATTTAGCATGTGCCAATACTACCTTAGTAGCGCATCAAACGTAAATAGCTATTCCCTCTAAAACACGAGTGCAGCGCTCTTAAAGTCTGTGAATTTGGCATTTTGCTGGTAGCAAATATACTCAAAAAGAATTCGACACATCTGCTTTGTAACGGCTTCAAGTTCAAGTACTTCTCCGTACTTGTGATGGGCAATTTTATTGATATTTCTTCTTAGGGCCTGTCCAAGACGACCATCACCTTTTCTCTGATCTTCATCAGATAAGAACTGAGCAAAAGCAAATCCACCGTTATTACTTATTAAGTAGATATCTTCATTTCCAGAAATGACCTCTCCTGATACACAGCATGTTTCCGTTCGAGGAAAGATTCCCATTTCAACCATTCCTTTAGTTAGGTAGGTCAATAATGTTTCGGCCTGATTAAATTTATTTTCGCGGCATGAACTTTCAAGAAAGTAGATTGCATTGCTTAGAAGACGGAAGAGTCCACCATGGTGTTCGTGATCAAGATCAAGATCTTCTTTGGAGCCGGCCTGCGGTGAAAACTTGTCGATAAACTCACAAAAGAAGCAAAGTATATAGAATGCGACTGGGTCTGAAGACAATTTGGTATGGCACCACTTCTCACTATATTCTTTAGCACTTAGCATTTCGAAATGATTCTTAACTTTTGTCGTCGTAATTTTAAACATGTATCCAAGCTGAACAATCGAACCTTTTTGATTCTTTCCACCACCTTGTCCACCATAGAACATTACCGAAACTTTAAGTCCATTTCTTAAAAGGAGATGACCCACAAGATGCTTATCCTGATAAGGAAATTTATTAATTAATATACCTTCGATATTTTCCATGATGCCTATACATTATGCTGATGCTCTCTTTTTGCAAAGGGTAAATACTTTAAAACTCTCTCCAAATCGACCACCTCGACCAAACATTTGAAAAATAGTGGCTTCCTCTGGACGATACAAAACAAATACACGCTTAATATCGACGATATTGACCCCATGACTTAAAGCACTTGTTGAAATAATTATTCTTGGATTTTTACGTAGCTCTCGTTGGGTGAAATCCCTTACTTCTCCTCCTACACAGCAATGACTGTCGATTCCCATTTGTCTAAGTCTCTCCTTCCAAATTGAGACACATTTACGAGTCGAAACAAAAATGATCATTCTCCCTTTAAAGTAGAAGAGAAGATGGGCCCAAAGAATTATTTTTAAAATTATATCTTTAAGAGATATCAACATCGCTGGTGGATTATTAAACTCAAAATTTCCGACATCAATAAAGGTGACACTAGGGTTATTAACCCCTAAATCTTCAATAATTTTATCTTTCAAATTATCCGTAATACTTGCACTCATTCCAAGAATTCGTCGCTGTTCACACACTAAATCTCGATAAAACTCGAAGAGCTTCTCTCGAAAACTTTCTCCCCAGTCATAGAACAGATGAAATTCATCGAGAACAAAGAGAAAATTATGGGACATGATTCTTTGTTTAATTTTCTCTGAAAGTGACTCAGGTGTTACTAGAAAAATATTATCTTTTTTCGATTTCAAAAATAAATCAATGCACTTATCCTTTGTCATTTCTTCTCTAAAGTACGCTACACCATCTCTCTCTTTTAGCTGCTCAATTATAGAGCGTAACGGAGAAACAAATACTATCTTCTCCCCTTGTTTTGCAAGATCCCACACACTACGTGTCTTCCCCCAACCCATCGGCGCAAGAAAGAATGTGACTGACTCAGCTCTTCTTGTTATATTGAATAGGGCCTGATTAAAATCCATGCTCATATTTTATACTTTGCAAAAAACAGCGTTTAACCATCTCTTGTAAGTAACTGGAAGTAAAAGATGAATTCTGTAGTAATCGAAAAAAAAGATATTGATTCGGACAAGAAAGTTATTCTTTCAAAAGAGAAATCCAAACACTTACTAGAAACAGTAAAAATTAAAAGTGGAGACTCATTAAAAATCACTATTTTAAACGAAGGTATTGGTATAGCAGTAGTATCCTCGATTACAAACGAAAGTGTTCAACTTAAGATCGAATCCTTGTCAAAGGGACTGAGTTTTCCAATAACTCTGATCATTGCCGCCTCACGTCCTCCAACAATGAAGAAAGTGATTGAGCACGGAACTTCATTGGGCGTGAATGAATTTATTATCATTGGAGCTGATTTAACAGAAAAGAGCTATCTTCAGTCAAAGATATACTCAAGTGGTGAATTTAACAATTTAACAGAGTTAGGAATTAGCCAAAGTGTCTGCTTCTTTAACTCTCCAAAGATTCAAGTTTTTAAAAATATTTTTGATCTGCCTAAAGAGATATTTGAAAACAAGTCATATATTCTTTCTCCATATGCTAAGAAATCGATAATTGATCAAGAGCTAACACTAGAAAGTCCAATGAATCTGGCAATTGGTCCGGAAAGAGGTTGGAGCAAACGAGAAGTTGATTACTTCAAAGAAAAGAACTTTCTCGATGTCTCAATAAGTCCATCGATACTTCGAGTAGAAATTGCAACGATTGCGATGCTTGGATTACTTAATACAAAGATGAAATTTTAAGCGAGATACTTTTCTATTTTTTGCATAATATCTTTAAACTTAAATGGCTTTTTTAGAAACTCAACATTCGCAAGCTCTGGAAGAGATTCGATACCTTCGGTTGAGTAAGCAGTTATCATAATAACAGGTGTTTTCTTATTTAAATTATCTCTCGTTTTCAAGGAGATAATGAAGGCTGAACCATTCATTATTGGCATCTGATGGTCAGTTAAAATGACATCGTAATTATTCTTTTGGCACAGTAAAAAAGCATCGAGACCATTGGTTGCAGTATCAACGTGACACATGAATTTAGATTCAATTTCATCCTCTAATAATTTTAGGATTTCAACCTCATCATCAACTAATAGGACATTCATCGTTTCGCTCCTAGACAAACCTCTAATATCATTATAAATATCTTATCGGACAGAAAGCCCTAAATATGATAAAATATGTCCATAAAAATGATTTAAAGGAAGTTGTCATATGTTAAGAAAAATTGAAACTTTATTTGATGAACAAGTAAGACCAGCACTCGCAGCTCATGGTGGTAACGTTGAAATTATCGACTTTGATAATGGTAAACTCTTTGTAAAATTACAAGGTGGATGTCAAGGTTGCTCAAGCTCGTCAGCAACTCTTACTGAAGGTATTCAAAGACTAGTAAAGCAGAATTTCCCAGAAATAGAAGAGATCGTTGACCTTACAGACCATAAGTCAGGTGAAAATCCTTACATGTAGAAAGTATCACGCTGTGATTAAGCAGCGTGCTTTTCTTCCTCTAGCCTAACTTCTGGCTCAGATACAAAGTCCTCATGTGGTCTCATTTTAATAACTTTATTTGGATCAACAGTATTCTCTTTAAACAGATAAAGACTATTCATTAAATAGCTACTCGATATAACTAAAGACAATACAAAAGCTAAGAAGACAATTTCACCTGTCATAATCGAACCTCCAAGATTACAGAGTCTCTTCGGCTTATTATACCATTTCTTGAGTTTTTTTATCGGGTTCTTTAGAAAGACCTAACAATTCGTTGTCTAGTTTCAACTAGTTGAGAATGATCTAATTCATAAATAGCTATTTTTTCCTCAGATGGGCCGAGATCTTCGATAACTTCTCCCCATGGACTGACAATTAAGGAATGGCCAAAGGTTGAAACATTTGGATGATTCTGTCCCACTTGAGCAGAGGCCACCACAAAACATTGTCCTTCAATTGCACGAGCCCTAACAAGTGTATGCCAATGGGCCTTTCCTGTTGGGATAGTAAAAGCTGAAGCAAAAGTGATGATGTCACAATTTTCACGGTAATAGTTTAACAAGAAATTTGGAAAACGAAGGTCAAAGCATACCGCAAGCCCGATTTTAAAACCGAGAACATTGATAATGAGTGGTTGATGACCGGCCTCAAAAATTAAAGACTCATCGACTTTTTTTCTTTCACCATCTTTTAAGATATCACAGGCAAAGAGATTAACTTTATCGTAGGTTTCAAGAAGTCTTCCTTTCGGATCAAAATTTAAAACTCGATTATAAATCTTATCATCTTGAAGATAAGAAACTGAACCACCAATAAGGTAAGCATTGTATTTCACACTGAGATTTCTGATGTTTTCAAAATGCTCATTTTGAAATTCTACTAAGTATGGCGTTCTCTCCTTTCCGTTTGAAAGCGAATAGAAGCATTCTGGCAGAAAAATTGCGTCATATGAACTTTTATCAACACTATCAAGTAACTTAGTTATTTTATCTAAGTTAGCCTGATAGTCGAGTCCTGATGTGATTTGTAAAACAGCTATTTTCAGATTTTCTTTCCTATTGCATAATACTCAAAACCAAATTCTTGAACTTTCTGAGTTTTAAAAAGATTTCTTGCATCAAAGATTACCTGATGTTTCAGTCTCGATTTAATTTCATCAAAGTCAGGAAAGCTAAACTCTCTCCACTCTGTCATCGTTACAAGGGCATCTGCACCATTTAAACAGTCATACTTATTTGTAAACTCAGTAATTGAAGAACGGTATTTCTCCCCTACAACTTTTAGAAAATTTTCTCCGGCGACAGGATCAAAGAATGTTACTTTTGCTCCACGATCGATAAGAGAAGAAACTGTATATATCGCTGGAGATTCTCTAACATCATCAGTATTCGCTTTAAATGCAACTCCCCAAAGAGCAAAGGTTTTTCCTGTAAGGTCACCTTTGTAATGCTTAACCATTTTTTCAAACATATAAAGTTTTTGTTCGTCATTTACTTCTTCTGTCGCTTCTACAATTCTTAAGTTTGTCCCATATTCTTTTGCCGTATAAAGAAGGGCCTTAACATCTTTTGGAAAACAACTTCCCCCATATCCAGGACCTGGATATAAGAAATGACCACCAATTCTTTGATCACTCGAAATTCCTTTTCTTACTTCATTAACATCCGCACCTACAATGTCACAAAGTCTTGCGATATCGTTGATAAAAGAAATCTTCGTCGCAAGAAAACAATTTGCTGCATACTTTGTCATTTCGGCAGACAAATTAGACATCATATAAATTGGATTACCTTGCTTAACAAGCGGTTCATATAGTTCAGACATTGCATCAGCTGCGTATTGATCTTTATGTCCAATGACAACACGATCTGGTCTCATAAAATCTTCAATTGCAGATCCTTCTTTTAAAAATTCAGGATTATTTACAATATGAAATCTCTTCGTCGTTGTCTTTGCAACGAGCTCTCTAATTCTTTCACATGTACCAACTGGAACCGTTGATTTAATAACGATAATAGCATCGTCAGAAATTTCCTTCGCAACATCTTCGGCTGCCTTAAAAAGGTAAGATAAATCAGCACGACCATCATCACCACTCGGTGTTCCAACAGCTAAGAAAATTGACTTCGAATCTTTAATCGATTCAAGACCAGTAGAAAATTTTAATCTCTCAGACTTAATATTTCTTGTTAGGAGATCGTTTAAACCCGGCTCATAAATTGGAGACTCTCCATTCCAAAGTTTTTCAATCTTAGTTTTATCAATATCAATACAAGTCACAGTGTGACCAATTTCAGCGAAACATGTTCCACTAACGAGACCTACATAACCAGTCCCAATAACCGAAATTTTCATAATTATCCTTCTTGTAAACTTAAAGCTCTTCAATATTATCACTAAGTGTGATAAATTTTAACCTTAAAATTACCAGGAAATGAAGATGCTCACAGCGTTACTTAAAGTCATTTTTGCAGGCGCCATGATCTACTGGCTTGCATCAAGTGACAAACTCGATTTCAATCTATTAAATAAATCGATGGCCCAAGGTCCACAATTATTAATTGGAGTTCTCATTATAGCTCTTATCGTCGTCGTCACTTCCTACCGCTGGAAACTGCTGCTTGAGGCAAAGACAGATAAGAAACTAAGCCTGACAAAAATAATACCTATCCACTGGATTGGGCTTTTCTTCAGTACTTTTCTCCCGGGGGTCGTAACAGGGGATGTCGTTAAGTTACTCTATATTAAGGACATGGATAAGAATTTTAATAAAGCATTTCTGTTATCATCTGTGGTTATTGATCGAATCATTGGGCTTTGTGGTCTTTTACTTTTGACTGGTATTGTCTCTGCGCTTAACTATTCTGATCTTGTGGCCTACGGTCCACAAATCAAACACCTGATCAACTTTAATTTTCTTTTATTTGCAGGATCAATTGGGTTTATCATCTGTCTCTTTATTCCCAAATCAATTCAAGAAAAAACACTGTCACTAATCGATAGATTTCCAATCATCGGAAAGAAAGTATCACACCTTATTTCTCAAGTTTGGGTTTTTGGAGATCGCAAAAAAGAAATCTTCATCTGCCTACTTATTAGCTTTGGGGTTCATGTTGTATCAATTATTAATTTCTACCTCATTACAAAGCCTTTCTATCAAGTAGAAATCCCGCTAACACACTTATACAGCTTTATTCCTATTGGCTTTATTTCGACAGCAATTCCTATTGCCCCCGCGGGAGCAGGAGTTGGCCATCTAGTTTTTGACTCGCTCTTTAGTCTCTTTAATATTAAAGGTGGGGCATCACTCTTTAATTTATATTTTCTTTGTCAGGTAATAACGAACTTGATTGGTTTTCTTCCATATATTTTATCTAATAAAAAACATAGTATTAAAGAGGCCGAGGGCTTTGAAGAGGCTAAATAAAAATCTCTAAATTCCGATTTGGAGTTATGGACATTTTACTTAAACTAGACTTAAAAAAAGTTATCGATGATTTTTATAATATTTTCTTTAGTGAAGAAAATGAGCTCACTCGTATCTTTAGAAATACTGAATTAAAGCTTCAAAAACATGAACTCCAAAAATCTTTAGAATTACTCCTTTCCAATATATTGGGAAAGGATGAAGTATCAACTTATCTAAAGGACTTAGGCATTAGACATATTACTTATGAGGTCAAACCCTATCACTATGAGCAAGCGAAAACTGCCCTTATCATGGCGATTAAGAATAATATGAAGGAATCAGATTTTAAAAGGGAAGAAAATACGATCAATGAATTTGTAACTTTCATCTGCACCAATATGATGAATGGGGCGTCTTCAGTACAAAACTCGGAGTCAAGCAATGCCTAGATTTGAAGAGTTTGAAAAACTTGGTGGACGTGGAATGTTGATTAAAATCTCAAAAATATTCTATGACAAAATTTATCTCCATCCCTGGATAGGGTTATATTTCAAGGATATATCCCAAGATGTTATCGAGTCACAACAAGTTGACTTCATGACGGGGGCGCTGGGAGGAGATCAGATATATCTTGGAAAACTACCGATTCCTGCACATAAGCACATGTTTATAACAGAGGAATTATTTGAGCTAAGACAAACACTTCTCGAAGAGGCTTTAGAAGAGGCCGGAGCTTCAGAAGACCTAAAAAACAAATGGCTTAAAATTGATGACGCTTTTAAAAAGAAGATGATAAAGAGTGATATTTCAGAGTGCGAAAAAAGATTTCATACTGATGAAATTCTAGCCTTCAAAAAAATAGGCTAGAAGTTAAATTGAAAAATTTTCTTTGCTTCGATATGACCGTAGCGTCTCCACTTAGTCTTTAGCTTTTCGACAGTCATAAGAAACTGTAAATCCCTTTTTTTATCTTGCAGCTTTCTAACCTTCTTAGACTCTTTAACGAGTGTTGATTTAATCTCGACAGGAAGTACAGAAACATCATCAAGCATATTATAGACACCATTATATTCAAGATTTCTTGCAATAAAAATGTCATCTTTAATTAACTGAAAGTTAAAGTCATCTTTAGGGATTGTAATTTTCTTATCGTGAAGAATATCAAAGAGGACATGTTTCTTAGAGAAGCTTAATCCTCTGTATTCAAATAATGAGTGATTAATATTCTTTAGGCTATCTGTTGTTTTCTCATCAAGTTCTGTTGTCGCTAAATATTCTTCCAGAAAAGTTTTTCCAGATTCAATTAAACGCTGACTTACATACCAGTAATTAAATCCATTCATTCGGCTTTCAAAATCAACATCTTCATCAGATATTTTTCCAGCTAGTTCAAAGTACTCTTCTTTTGCAGCCATTATAGTTTCAAGATATTCTCTTGACGAATATTTCTCAACCACACTATTTAAAGTATTTACCGTTTCAATCATTTCTAACCTATTTTTCGTCTACACTTAAAACTGCAAGGAAAGCTTCCTGTGGAACTTCAACGGAACCAACCATCTTCATTCTCTTCTTCCCTTCTTTCTGTTTCTCTAAAAGTTTTCTCTTTCTCGAAGCGTCTCCACCATAACATTTAGCAAGAACGTTCTTTCTTAAGGCCTTAACAGTTTCTCTGGCAACAATCTTTGCACCTATAGCTGCTTGGATTGCGATATCAAATTGCTGTCTATCAATAATTTTACGAAGTCTTTCAACAAGGTCTCTTCCCTTGTAAAAAGAATTATCTCGATGGCAAATAATTGAAAGGGCATCAACTTTCTCTCCATTAAGAAGAATATCAACCTTAACAAGGTTAGATGCTTGGTAGCCTTTAAATTCGTAATCCATCGAAGCATAACCAGAGGTCATACTTTTCAATCGATCATAAAAATCAAAAACCATTTCACTTAGAGGAAGATCGTAAGTAATTTGCACTCTCTCTTCAGTGATGTAATTCATATCTGTTTGTAAACCACGCTTTTCTTCGCATAATTTAATAATTTTTCCCACATATTCATTTGGAACGTGAATAGAGAGAGAAACAACAGGTTCAGTTACTTCATCAATCTTTGTAGGATCCGGCATTTCAGAAGGGTTATCAACATTAACAATATCACCACTTAGAAGCTTAACTTTAAAAGCAACCGATGGAGCTGTCGAAATGAGATTAAGAAAGAACTCTCTCTCTAGTCTCTCCTGAATAATATTCATATGGAGAAGGCCTAAGAATCCACAACGAAAACCAAAACCTAAGGCCTGAGATGTTTCAGGTTCATATGTAAAAGATGAATCATTTAGAGCAAGCTTTTCAAGCGCATCTTTTAAGACTTCGTACTCAACAGAATCGACGGGGAAAATCCCACAAAAAACCATTGGCTTTACTTCTTGATAACCAGGAAGTGGCTTTGTTGTTGCCTTTTCTTTTGCAAGTACAACAGTATCTCCAACCTTGATATCACGAATATTTTTAATACCACAGATAACCATGGCAACTTCCCCTGCTCCAATCTCCTTGATCTCAGTAAAGAAAGGTGTATTGATAGCAAGTTTTAAAACTTCATACTCAAGATCTGACCTTTTAAGATAAATCTTATCACCTTTCTTAAGCGTTCCTTCAACGAGTCTTAACAAGAAGATTACACCCTGGTAAGGATCAAACCACGAATCAAAAATAAGCCCTTGAAGAGGGTTCTCTGGAGAACCATGTGGAGCTGGTATTTTTTTAACGATAGTTTCTAAAAGTTCAGCAATACCAATTCCTGACTTTGCAGAAACTTCATCAGCATCTATTGCTTCAATTCCAATAATATCTTCAATTTCTTGTTTTACTTTATCCGCATCAGCGTGTGGAAGATCAATTTTGTTTAAAACCGGAACGATTTCAACATTATTTTCCATCGCCATATAAACGTTTGCAAGAGTTTGTGCCTCAACACCTTGAGAAGCATCAACAACAAGAAGCGCTCCATCACAAGAAGCTAGAGAACGAGAAACTTCATAAGCAAAGTCAACGTGACCCGGAGTATCGATGATATTGAGGTAATATGTATTTCCATCTTTTGCATTATATTGCAGTCTTACAGTCTGGGCCTTAATTGTAATTCCACGCTCTTTTTCAAGGTCCATATTATCAAGAATACGGTCTTTCTTTTCACGATCAGTTACTGCTCCAGTCGCCTCAATTAACCTATCAGCTAACGTCGACTTACCATGGTCAATGTGTGCAATAATAGAAAAGTTACGGATAAACTTTCTTTCAATCATCTTTTTTGTCTCCAATTTAAACACAGAATCTTACCACAATTTTCATGTATCTACATGAAGTAATTGATTAACACTAAGCAAAATCAGGCAAATAAGTAGGGAGTTAAACGAAATTGTAAATAAAATAGCTTCCACCATGATCGAAATGGATGCACTCAGACTGTTTAAAGAGAAATGGCGATGAATAACTCTGTGTATCATCATGAAGAATGGCTTCACCTCGACATAGACGAAGTGAGTTATTATAGGCAGAGTAGGAAGCTTCTCTTGGGGCACCAAAGAAGTAATTCTCTCCTCTAACTTTAAGTCCATCTAACTTTTTAAAAAATTCTGCTTTCGAAAAAACTTTTCCCGTTTCAGTGAGCTTCATCACTTCCTCATAACTATCAGAGTTAATGAATTTCTTTGCTTTAAGTTCATCGACTAAAATTTTATCATAATCAATTTTTGAGGAATTATCTTTTGCTCTAAATGGCCCAATATTTGTCACCATCAGTGAATTGATTGGCAAGTGAAGTTCATTATATAAGTACTCAACAATTTTCAACCGTGCATAGAGAAGTGCTGACCCCAGACCCATACGCTGGTAGTCTTTTGAAATTACCACTCCACCAAGTTCGAGGATTTTCTTTCCATTAAAAGAGTGACTAGCATCAGCTATAATCACGGCTTCTTTTCTCAGTGCATATCGAGGCTTGAAAAAATAATCAACATGCCAACTTTTTATATAACTACGTCCAACAATTTCACCTTCGCTATTTTCCACGACAACGAAAATAAAGCCATTTGTAGTTTTTTCAAATACTAGTCCCTGAGTTGCTTTCTTGATAAAATTTTCATCTCCAAGATCAATTGCCATACCAGGATAAGTTATCTTTGAGATGCATTCCAGATCCTCAAAAGTTCCAAGTCTAATTTTAAAACTTTTGAAATTAAAAATTGGAAGGTCTACATCGTAGCTCCTTCCATTAAAGTTTAAATTAGTTTTCTGAGTCTTTGGTTCCAATTAAATTGCCTGAACTTCTTTTGACATAACCATCAGATAATAATCCAGAGATGACTCTTTACCACGAATAGGAATAACTGAAGCATATCCTTGATAGACATACTCGACTTCTTTTTCTTCTTCGTCTTTTATCTGTCCTTCACTATCAAGATCAGTTTTTATCGCAATCTTATCTTCAAGTTCAGATGTTTCATCTTTCTTGATGATTGAAATCTGAGAGTTCTCAATTTTTGAACGACGTCTGATCGCCAACTCGTAAGTTTCAATAATGCTTTCAGGAATTAGCGTGTCTTTCATCGTCTTTCCAATACAATCTTCCGATTGAATTTGTAGCAATGAATACACATGATTATTGAGATAAATCAACTCTCCTTTTGCATTGGCAAGAAGAACTGGTTTTTTAACCATATTCGCGAGGACATCAAATTTTCTATTTTCAACAGCAATTCGATCTGCTCGAAGTTCCTCAAAGATTTTAAACGAATGAATCATTTTATTCATCTCACGAGCAATTTCTCCAATTTCATCATCTTGAGAGTAATAGATGGAAACATCAAAGTTACAATCTTGAAGTTCTCTAATTGCATCTTTAATCTTCTTAAATGGAAGAGCAATCTTGCCAGGGATAACAAGACCTAAAATAATAGTCCATAGAAAAGCAATGATCAAAGTAATCATCATTTTTCTCTTGGTCTCATTAATAATTTTCTTTATCTTCTTATCTCTTTCAACATTTTGAAAGAATTGAATATCTTGAAATTCTGAGAAGGCATCGAGAATTTTATCTGCTAAATCGCCAATCGAGGTCATCCCAATATTGTCTCGATGAAAGAGAGATGCCTTTCCAAGCACCAGTTTCAAGGAATCAACATAGGATAACATCTGTCCGACAATTTTCTTAACCTCTGGTTCATTATAATGAGTATCTAACCTCTGTAACTGAGAAGTGAAACTCTCGCAGAGATTTAGAATTTTATCAATTAATTCAGGAGTTGGTTTCTTTGTAAGAACTCTTCGTTGATACTTTAAAATCGATACTGCTGTAATTCGAATTTCATCTGTTAGTAATGAAACTTTATTCGACTTATCAGTAATTGATTCGATTTCTTTATTTAATGAGTCCAAATGATAGAAGACAATGAATGCTAAAAGGATAACAATCATTGCTGCTACAAAGAAACTCGTCGTTACTCTATTTCTAAGTGATAAATTCAAACCCTACCCCTCTGATAAGTCAGAAAACAATTTATTAAAGTTTTTCTCACTTCCTACTAATACAACAATATCATCTGACTCAATAACATCCATCGGCATTGGACAATCATTGATTTCGACACGATATGCAGACTTACCATCCTCTGCGATATATGGAACACGCTTTTGAAGCGCAACAATATTTAAAGAATAATTTTGACGTATTTTACTTTCAACAAGAGTTTTACCTTCAAATTTCTTTCCAAGTTTAATTTCAACAATTGAATATCCTGCGGCAAAATTATATCGCTGGAGTAAGTGAGGAGCGATAATTTTCGATGCGATAATCTCCCCCATTTCCTCTTCTACTTTAATAACTTCAGAAGCCCCAATCTCGTGAAGTACGTGCTCATGCAAAACTGATGTTGCTCTTGCAATGACTCGACCAACACCAAGCTTTCTTAACATGGTTACGGCCATAATACTCATTTCAATATGATCCCCGATTGCCACAACAGCAACGTCGACGTCTGAAATATTGACGGAACGTAGTGATCTTTCATCTGTTACATCAAGAGATACTGCATGCGTAACCCTGTCTTTAATTCTTTCAACAAGATCAACATCTTTATCAATAGCAATAACTTCTGAGCCTTTTTCATAAAGCCTTACAGCAGTTTTTGCTCCAAATGTACCAAGTCCGATAACGGCAACTAACATAAGATATTCCTTTTTCTAACCAATCATTATTCGACCATCTGGGTAATCCATCTTACCTGTACTCTTTTGCTTTTCTCCAATTGCAAGAATTAAAGTCAACGGCCCAATACGACCAACTAACATCAAAACAGAAATTGCAAATTTACCAGCAATCGTAAGATACGGTGTAACACCAAGAGTTAGCCCAACAGTTCCTCCAGCACTAAGTACTTCAAAGAAAAGCGGAAAGAATGATTGATCTGATTCAATATTCATCATTATAAAAATAAAAGTAGAAGTAATAATAATCGAAATAAACATAAGTGCTGTTGCTCGAACAACCATCGGTCCAGGAATCGTCCGGTCAAACATCGTTACATTCTTATGACCTTTAAGTGTCGACATAATTGACTGGGCCAAAATAGCGAGAGTCGTGGTCTTTACCCCACCGGCAGTTGAACCAGGAGAACCACCAATAAACATCAGAAGTGCCATTATATAGAGAGTGTAACTATTAAGATTAGTCAGTGGAATCGTATTAAATCCTGCAGTTCTTAAAGTTACCGACTGAAAAATCGAAATCTGCATTTTTTCCCATAGAGAGTAACCATCAAGTGCCCCAAGGAATTCGCCAAAGAAAATGAATAAAGCACCAAGTATTGTGAGTGACAATGAAGTGATAATTACAACCTTAGTGTGCATCCCTAGTCTTACAATTGTTCGATCGCGAGTAAATAGTTCCTTTAACTCTTTAAGAACAATAAATCCTAAACCACCCATCGTAATTAGTACTGCAATCGTTCCATGGATTAATGGATTGGTTGCATAATTCTCCAATGAGTTATCAAAGAGTGCAAAACCAGCATTACAAAAAGCGGAAATACTATGAAAGAAACCGTAATAAATCGCCTTACCAAATTCCATTCCCTCGAATGTAAATGCAATTGTCAAAATAATTGCACCCCAGAACTCGATAATAAAGGTGTACTTAACAATATTAATAATCATTGCAAATAATTCTTCAAGTGAAGAAACATCAAGAAAGTCCTGCATGATAATTCTATCTTTCATTCTTAGAGATCGTCCGAGGAGAATCGCCATCGAAGAATAGAGAGTCATGATAGATAAACCTCCAATTTGAATTAATGCAAGAGTTGTCACCTGGCCAAAGACACTGAAATTTTCATTTAAAGATAATGTCGAAAGACCTGTAACACATGTCGCTGATGTCGCCATAAATAAAGCGTCAATGAAACCAATGTCTTTACCATCCACAGAGGAGACAGGAAGCATCAGGATGAAAGTACCAACAAGAATAACGCCGATGAAGGTGATTAATACCAGCTGCGCTGATGACAGTTTGATCTTTCTTATATAGCGATATAAGGCTCCCTCCTTATTCAAGCTTAAGTCAGTACTATCTTCATCATATAAACTTAGAATCGTCGAAAGCAAATGAGCTGCAGTAAGTAGAAAAGTAAACTCCTGATCTCCCCAAGTTATTATCGTTGGAATAAAAACGAGCAATGAAAAAGAATACTTTCTTAGATAATCCTCGACATTCTTTGATTCGATGATATTACTTATAACACTTAATCCAATGACTAATGGGACAATCCAGATAATGATATCTAAAGTGTTTCCGATAAACTTTTCATTCCATGTAGATGGAATTTTTCCATTCGAGTATAATGAATAGAGAAGCAAAAAACTTCCATTGAAGAATAGCTCGAGCAAAAATGAAAGTTTTTGTATAATTGGACCCATATATATATGTTATTACTAAACTCACTTAAGAGATAATTGTAAAATTTTTCCTATGAAAGAAACTAAAACAGTCAAATTTAAAGTTAGCTCCATCGACAGTCTATGCCAAGGAGTAAGTAAAATTAACGATTCGATTACCTTTATTGGTAAAACTCTTCCAGATGAAGAGGGAGAAGCAGTTATATACTCTTCAAAGAAGAATGTTTCTTTCGCAAAAGTTAAATCTATTTCCAAGAAAAGTCCACATCGCCAAATACCAGATTGTCCTCACTTTCAGGAGTGTGGAGGCTGTCAGCTACTGCATACGAGTTATGACAACGAATTGGAAATAAAGAAAAACTCTTTATTAGAGATTTTTATGCGTCAGCATAAAATTAACATCTCCGACCTTTTTATTCAAATAAAGGCCCCGCGTCGAAATCTCTACAGAAATAGAGTACAACTTCAGTATGACAAAGGAAGAAATTTAATCGGCTTTAGAAGCGAAGATAGTAAAACAATCGTTCCCATAAATGAGTGTAATATTGCCATCAAAGAGGTTGGAGATGTTGTCAAATCTTTCTACTCCTCGGACTGGACCAAAATGGCCAAGAAGAAGACTGGTCATGTTGAAATCTACAAAAAGGGTAAAGATATTACGACAACATGGGACTCTCGCTATGCGCACGAGGGATTTTCTCAAGTTTTCAAAGAAATGAATGACCAATTACTTCTCCTACTCAGTGATAGTGCACTTCTCGACAAATTCAAAGGAAGAAGTATTGTTGATCTTTTTGGAGGAAATGGAAATCTTTCGGCTTTCTTTGAAGGGAGAAGCCTCGTCATTGACGGTACTCCTGAAAAATTTATCAACTTAGTTAGCCCGCATCAGAGTTACAAGCAAATCAATCTTTACTCAGATGAAGCTACGAAGATTTTTAAAGAGACATGGACTGAATTTAAAGATGAGAACTCTCTACTCATTGTTGATCCGCCAAGAAGTGGAATTAAAAACCTCGACGAATTCACTCAAATCTGTCGTCCGGGCCAGATTATTTACGTAAGTTGCAACCCACAGACCCTTGCGCGAGACCTAAAGAACATTCTCACTGACTTTCATGTCACAAAAGTCTATCAATTAGACTTTTTTCCTGGCACGAGACATTACGAAACAGTGGTTTTCCTAGAGAAAAAGTAGACTTTATAACCTATTGAAAAGGGTTTCGTTTGAAAGTACAATAAAGATATACTTTCTCAAATGGGACTTGGCCGATGAAAAATATCATTATCATTATCACTCTAGGATTACTTGTATCTTGCGCATCTAATAATGTCGATCAACACAAGAAAGCTGATTTATATTTTTCACATGGAACTCAGAAGTTAATTGAACAAGACTATACAGAGGCACTTAAAAATTTACTTGAGGCCCAAAAACTTGATCCCAAAAATCCTAAAATTATTA
>CAZQJK010000029.1:0-3340 GCA_964593545.1 uncultured Bacteriovorax sp.
GAGTTTCTTTTTTTGTGATAAATACAGTTTTGATTGGGGCAGCCGTGTTTCATGCTTTTTGTAATGCAACATGGTTGTCGAAGGGGGGGCATATAAGTGTCCAATTTTACAAGAACTCTTGTGCTGGCTGTGCCATAATTGACTTCGCGCTTAATATATTTAACCCCAATCAAGTGGGGCAGTTTATCGTTTACTACAAGATTATTTTATATTAAAAAGCTTTATACAAAATAGCGAGGCTTTATGAAAGATTTTACAGATATATCAACGTGGTCACCAAAACGTCTTAGAACTCTAAGAAATAACCTTAATAACAGAATTTCTGCTTTCGAATCAGGAAGCACTAAAGAACTTCAAAAAAGTCATGCTCTTTTCGGTCTTGAAGAAGGTGAGTGTAAGGATCTTTTGGTTAAGGTAAAAAAACTTTTGGTTACTTCTAAGTAATCTTTTTATTGAGCAGATACTTCATAGGTCTGCTCAGAGTGCCTTGATTCCTTCCACGATATTTTCTTGTACCTGATCAGAGAGTTCATCCAACTTTGACTTATATTTCTTTGTATTGTTAGGTTTGGCTTGTTGTAAATCATCTCCTGCGACAAGAGGTGCAAATATACCTTTTGCGAATAGTTCTCTTGCCTTTTGTCCCTGTGTTGTGTTTCTGATTTTGTTCCAATCAAAGTCCTTACCATCGACAATTCCAAGTAAACGTCCGAGAGTTACTTTTGGGTTCTTAAAAATTCCGAAAGCGCCATTGCTTGAATGTTTTTCCTTTCTTACCGCTGGTTGAACGACTCCATACATTAACTTGTCGATGAAACTATCGTTACCCGTATTGGCAATGAGTGCATTTGCAAAGTCTTGTCGGAAGCTTTTATTCTCCATTATTTTATCGATATTTCCATCTTTTATCGCTTGAATAATTTGGTCCTTAATTTTTTTACCTCTCGGTGTGGATAATATCTCAGTTATAGATTCATATGATGTTATGTTCTTTAGTGCACTTTTTAAGATTCCGTCTTTGTCCAAATATGCTTTCATACCGATTTCAAGTTCTCTTTGAAGGGATGTTCCTATTTCTGACTTTATAATTGTCGACATCAGTTCCGTTTCATAGAACTTGTTAAGGATTTCTTCACTGGTCGCATCGGGGGATTCTAATTTAAATGCTGTGATTTCCTTTAATGTGTTACTGCTTGCTCGAGAACAGGCATTTTTGTCGTACTGACATGCTATTTTAAATTTTTCTCCTACCATGTGCATTTGATCGAAGGCTTCACTTAGGGGGGCTACTTTTGTATCTGGTTTCTTCTCATTGCTTGTTAGTTGGATAAGAGTATTTGCAACATTTGAATACTCTTCTAGGAGTGCAGGGTCTTCAAGATGTTTTTTTACAAAAATTTGAGAGATTCCATTTTTAATATTTCTTTCGACATTGTTGGTACATTCTGAATATGCCTCTTGAACTTTTGTCATATCTGTTTCATTCTTTCTTTTTAGTTCGTATCGAATCGACGCGATACAGCTCATATGAGATATATGTGAATTGATGATATAGTCTTCTGTTCTTTCTGGAATGGTCTTAGTTCTAAGTAAATAAAAATCTTCATATGAGAGTAATTTGTTTCTAAGTTCAGTTTTTCGTGAATCGAGGCCGGCCGCTGGAGCATAGAGAACGATCGCTTCTCTTGGTAGATCAATGCTTAGAGCTGCGATCTCATCGATCATACAAAGATTAATTGTTGCCTTGTATTTTTCACTTTCTATTGTTGTATCAATTTTGGAGATACACTTATCTAAGCGTTTTTTAGATTTTGAAATTAATTCATTATTTATTTCAGGATCTGGTGCCATAACATTGGTGATGTTTTGACCAATGATGATACCTCCAATTTTTTCGTAACCAAGTGCAGTTGATTTGTTAACACATTGCTCGGTGTTGGTATTAACCTTTAGGCACTCTTTGAGAGAGTTGAGTAATTCATTCTTTGTTCTCGACTTTTCATCAATACTAGCATCTTTAAGCATTTCTTCGACGAGTTTCGGAATAAGATATCCAGCGCCTTTTATCGTTAGATCTTTTGTAATGGCGTTCGTTATAGCTGAAAGCTCTTCTTTTGATTTGGCAGCGGATATTTTTGCTGTTAGTCCATTCTTTCCTTGGATGTAGTTTTCAGCTATTTCTTTTGATTTATCTTTGTTTTCTAAGGCCTCAGTAAGTTTGCTCAATATGATAAGTGGGGCAATGGTTGCAGTTGCATCCTTTTCGGCGTTTAGTTGACACTTCTCTTTTGTTCGATCAACACTTTTGGAAAATTGATCAATTGTTTTAGCCTTTCCCATTTCTTCTTGAAAGCAGCTCTTTACTGAATTTGGTAAGTCGATAATCATTTGATTTTTTGTGATTTCATCCTTGTATTCTATGAGCAATGGGTTGGTCACAAATTCTTTGTTAAGGGTATCGTATGTTATTTGACGTGAAATTTCGCTTACGGCAAGATTTAAGCAAGAGACAGTCTCTTTTTCGCTAGGGTGTGTCTGTTCCCTCTTGATGGCCTCAAGATGCTTATTTCTTAGCGAAAGTGAGCAGTTATTAATAATTGAGTTAACATCATTTGTTAATTTATTTTGAAGTTCAAATTTTCCTTGAGCTAGTTCTTTAATAGTTTGTGCAATTACTTCTTTTGCTACATGGAGACTTGTCGTTGCTGTAATGAGGTCTCGACAATTGTTTGGATCTTGTTTCTTATTCGATTCTTGGACTCTTATACACTCGTCGTAATCTTTCATGACGACAGTGTCTACGACAGCTTGGAGGTCGCTGTTGTTTGTTATTGCTGATGTGATCTGTGGATGATGTAGCACTGTTTGACTTGTTACTACACGGCCTGCTGTTAGTGTGAGGGTGTTGATACAATCGTCTAAGCTCGATTTAAATTTTTCTGTAGTTAGGTTTTTTAAATCATTAAATTCTTTTTGGCTTATTTTGCCTTCATTATTGATTATTGTTCCAAGGTTGCACTGATTTCCTTTTGATTTGATTTCCTTAAGTAAATTAGGGATTTCTTCTGTTGGAGTATGAGCGTCCTTGAGGTAGTCTGTGACAATTGCATCCTTTGTCTGATTATATGCTGTGAGAATTGATTCGTAGACACAGCCTTTTGCTACCTCTGAAGATTCAGCTTTCTTTTTAAACATATTATTAGAGACACATCTATAGTAGGTGTCCTTAGATGATAGGGTTAAGTCTTCATATTGTGATTTGTTCTCAGCAAAGAATTTTTCAAAATTGTCCTTAAGCTGATTGTCTAATTCGATTCTTGATATTTCAATAGCTGCTTTT
>CAZQJK010000029.1:3350-43801 GCA_964593545.1 uncultured Bacteriovorax sp.
TGAAAATTTGTCAGCACACTCAAGGATTTTATTTTTTGAGTTCGCAATTTTTAGACATTTGTCAAAATCAGAGAGTAGTGCTTCTGAGAAGTCAGAATACTTTTGTTGGTCATGTCGTAGCACTGACATTTCCAGTCCTATTTTTATCACGATTTCTTTTGTTACACCCCTCGTGACTTCTTTTATTCGCTCAAGGGATGATATATTCGGTCTTGTCGATTCTACCTTGTCCATGACTTTTCTTAATTCGTCACTTGTCATATTCTCATTTATTATGGGAACATTTTTGAATTGATTGTATAGGAAATCTTCTCCAAGGCCAAAAAGTGACGAGAAGCCCTCAATACTGCTGATTGCAGCACTTTCGATTTTGCCCATCGCCGCTGAAAGAATACCGGTATCAACAAAATTGGTGTTGGCCTTACCTAGATCGACATTAATTTGATTACATCTTAATCGAATTTCTTTGTATTCTCTTTCAAGTTCATTTATTTCACTGATGCTTCTTGTCTCATTAAATTGCTTCTCAAGAGAATTTAAAATTTTAATCATCTCAGCAGTAAGGTCTGAAGCTTCCCTTGTTATGGAGGTGATGCAATTTATTCCTTCTCTACATATTTGAGAAAGATCCTCTTTTTGTAGAACGACAAATTCAATATCGTGATTTTTTATTTTAAGTCCAGTTTGTTTTTCTATTTGATTTAAATCTTGAATCATGAAATTTTCATCGAGCACACCAACCAGTATTTCTTTGTCCTGTTTATTTTTACAGTAAACACCTGCTCCAATATCACTCTTTGTTAAAATTGGAGTACTGATTTTGTTCTTCGTAATTTTAACATTACTATCTTTTGGTAGGAGATTTAGGTACTTATTTGCACTCTTGATGTAGCATTTCTCGTGTTCGGTGTCTGAAAGGGAAAACGTTTTTGAAAGCTCTAATGGAACAATTGGAAGGCGTTTGGGTAGTGTGATGATAGTATTACCGCTTACTCGAGATGGCCTAATTCTGACCATTGTGGAAAGAGTTCCACCACCGCAGTACAAAGTATGACTTCCGGCCGTTCTAGAATCTTTCAGTTTCGAGATACATTCAGAGTTTGCAATTATTTGTGTTTGTGAAACAACTTGCGCGGAACAGAGTTTATATCGATTTTCACTTCGATGGTTTGCTTGTTCATAAAGTGCGCAAGATTGGATACCAAGGTCAGGAAGTGTAGCGAGCTCATCCTTTGTATGGTATTGAGCAGACGAGGAAAATACATTCCAGCAATAAAATAGGGCAACCAAAAATTTAGGGCACGTTTTTCTTTTAATAGGATTCTCACTTCCGTTAATCTACACCTTCTCATCGGAAGGTTGACCAAAAAGCTTTAGTAAGACTAGAAAAGATTGGGATCTGAGTTTTTGTCGAGAAAGGAGATGATTCCTGTCGCGACAGATTGAGCAAAGTGAGATTGGAAAGTGTCCGAAATTGTGAGTCTGGCTTCGTTAACATTAGTTAAAAATCCTACTTCAATCAGAATTGCGGGGCGTTTAGAGAGCGCGAGCACATAGAACATCCCAGGCTTTAGTCCACGATCAGACATTTTGTATTTCTTAGGTAATGTGGCGACTAGCTTTGCATGTACAGATTGACCAAGTTCCTTTGACTTTGGAGCAACTCGTTCAATAATAAGGTCGGTGAGGATCGTGTTGACGATCATTTCCTGGCCGGCGCTTCCATTTCTGTTTTCAGCTCTTTCGACTTTCTTTACAACTTCATCCTTATGATTATCGAGGTAGTAAGTCTCAAAGCCATTTGAGGACTTTATTGTTGATGCATTTAAGTGAATCGAGACAAAGATATCGGCCTTGATTGTATCGGCAAGCTTACTTCGTTTGTCGAGGTCAAGTTCTTTATCAATAGTGCGTGTCAAGTAAGCTGTATGTCTATTTGAGCGATTAATAAGTGTTTTTACTTTTTTGGCAATTGACAGTGCTACATCTTTTTCGCAGATGACTTCAAGTTTCTTGTTTTGCCAGAGTTTAGCCTTGGCTCCACAATCTTCTCCACCGTGTCCAGGATCAATTAAAACACGCTTCGCGTTACAGTGAAGAGTAATAAAGAGAGTTATTAGAAAGATATAAGTTTTTGACATTATAAATATTATGCAAAAAAGATTCACTTATATCAATCATATAGATAATTTTATTTATACAAGAAAAGATTTTTATAATAAGATATTATTTAGATGAAGTTTTTAGTTGTAGACGATGAAGCATTAATAAGACAATTTGTTACACTTGTTTTAGAAAATAACTTTGATAGTCCATCCATTTTCGAGGCCACCAATTCTAGAGATGCAATTGATCTTTGTCTTGAACATCGTGACTTTGATGGCGTGATTACTGACTTTGAAATGCCCGGTGGTAATGGTGACCTTCTTCTCAATCACCTCTATGATTCTACATTTCGAGGTAAAATCGTTCTTCACACTTCTCGTGCTCTTAATGATCTCGGATCATCGACGAGCTCGTTTTCAGATTTTGTAAATCTTCATTATGTACAAAAACCTACTGTGTTTAAGGAATTTACCAAGTTATTAAAATCTCTCTTTAGCGCTGAAAATAGCGAAGAATATCGTCGTGTTAAAATTGCTTATTTTTACCGTTATAATAAGGCCCTTTGCGATATTTACCTTCGAATTAATAATGAGAAGTATTTAAAGATTATTCATAGTGGTGACCATTATAGTAAATCAGATGTTGATAAATATATCGATAAGAATCTAAATTATCTCTATGTTAAAAGTGGTGATTTAGAAAATTTTGCTAATCATATTGGCTCAACACCATTTTTAAAATTCATTGCTTCTAATGAAGGACTTGAAGATAAGGAAGAAGCATTCGTTAGAATTCATACGATCTTAAAAGAGTTAATATCCTCAGTAGGTGTCGACAAGACGGTTATTGAAACGGCTGAGGTCTATGTTAAAACAGTAGAAGAGGTAATGGCAGACAATAAGAATCTTTCAAACCTCTTATTTAAGTTAAGACATCGTCGAGATTACCTCTATGATCATAGTTTCTTAACTGCTTGCTTAGCATCTTTTCTCGTCAAGCAAATGAGCTGGTATAGTCCTCGAATGCTTGAAAAACTCTGCTACGCCTCTCTCTTTCATGATATTACCTTAAATGATCCTGAAATTGCTCTTGTTCACGATATTCGAAATTCTGAAATTAGAAAGTATTCGATTGATGAAATTTCAAGTTTTAAAAACCATCCACTTGAGGCAGCTAAATTATTGCGAAATTTATCTTTCTTTGATCAAGATATGGAAAATATTATTACTGCTCACCATGAACTTGATACAGGAGAGGGATTTCCCAAAAAAATACATGGTCGATCAATTAGACCACTGACTTGTCTTTTTATTCTCTCCCACGAGTTTGTAAGATTGATGTATATTCAAAATTTTGATGAGAGATCCCATAAGGATATTTTGACTTATCTTTTCAACACCTATAACTCAGGAAACTTTAAAGACATCTTGGATGCCCTCTATCAAACTTTGAAACTTAATCCTCTGAGTGACGACAGTATTTAAACTGTTTGTTTCTTAGTTATTTCATAGAGACAGTGAATCTTCATATCTTTGAAGTCTTCTGGGATACTCCACTTTGTAAGCTCTTTAATCGAGTAGTGTCTAAATAATTCTTCGTCGAGTTTAAAAGAACGAAGATTATTACTAAAATAGAGTTTTCCACCCTTGTTAAGAATTTGAGAACACCCTTTAATCAATTGAATATGGTCACGTTGTATATCAAGGGTTCCCTCCATTCTCTTTGATTGTGAAAATGTTGGAGGGTCCATAATGATGAGATCAAATGTCTCATTATTCTTTTCTTTATTTTTTTCAAAGAATTTAAAAACATCTTCTCTGTAGAAGTGATTTGTTTCCACACTAAGACCATTGAGCTTAAAATTTTCTTCGGCCCAATCGAGATAGGTGTTAGACATATCAATACTCGTTACTGATGTTGCGCCTTTGGCACAAGCAACAGAAAGAGAGCCCGTATATGAAAAGAGATTTAATACTTTCTTTCCTTGTGCTTCTTGAATCAATTTTTGGCGTAGGGGGCGATGATCGAGAAATATCCCGGTATCGATATATTTCGTAAGGTTTACAATAAATTTAAGTTCACCTTCGTTGATAATAAACTCAAGACCCTTATCATCTTTCTTGTCATACTTAAACTCGTCACCTTGTTTTTGTCTTTCTTTGTAGATGATATTTCCTTGGGGAATTTGGCATACTTCTACAATTGCTTCAAAGAGAAGCAGGTCATGACCCTTGGCCTCATCAATTTCCTTCTTTCCCTTGAAGTGTACAACGACATGATCCTTGTAGATATCGACAAGGAATGGAAAGTCTGGAAGGTCTTTCTCATAGAGTCGATAAGCATCAAAGCCATTTTTTCTTGCCCATTTTGCACGATGCTTATAATTTTTCTTTAATCGATTTAAGATTTGTTCTTTCATTTTATCGCTTTAATTTGGTAAGCATGATTACCTGTTGTTTCAAACCATTGGTATTCTCTAAAAACCACTTCAGGATTAAGGTGAGCTTCCTCTCCAACTTGAGTTGGGTCATAATCATATATTGGCATATCATCACTTGGATTAATTGAATCTCTTACATAGAAGACACCATTTTTTGCACATCCTCCTTGCTTATCAAAAAGTTCTTGTACCTGAGTTGCTTTCTTTTTTGCCATGCGAGCTTTTGAAAGCAGTTTATCTCTTTTTGATTCACTGTCTTGCTCTTGTGCTTCAGCTTCGTACTTAGAAGCTTTTTCATTCATAAATGGTGCATATCCTGTCGTATATGGACAACCTTGAGTCGGTGCATAGTCATTGAAGCCTACAATGATAACTGCATGCCAGAAGCCATGGTGGGTATAAATGACATTCACAGGAGTTTTATTCTTTACTAGAGCTTCTTTAATTCTACTTACAATATCTGTAGGTGCAGAAGCGACTGCCCACTGATTTTGATTTGGATCTGCGTAAATGACATCACGACTGAATTTAGGGAAAGTGATGAGTTCGTTATGATATTCCTTATCAATATCATCTCTAAAACTTAACCAATTAAATCCTGTTCCATATTCTGACTTCTCATCATCTGGCGAAGATTGGATTCGATCGCCATCATCATTATATTTGAAATATCCCTTTGTGAAAGGATACTGCTCATTTAGTGCTAGTTTTGAGAATTCATTGATTCTTTCAATATTATCCGTTCTCCAATTTGAAATTCTTGATTGACCAATATTTTCCTTCATGAGTGCCATGTAGTAGCGCTCACTTAGGTCTTCTCGATTATTATCTGTTAGATTATTAAGGAAATTATTCCACCATTCCATTGTTCCTGTGAGTGACATATAAAGACAAGACCCAGCATCCTCTTGATCGGGAACAGCGACAACATATGGAAGTAAGTCATTAAAGCCACCAGCATACATCTGATTGTCGATATTTTCTGTATTCTTAAAAGAAGGAATGGCCGAAGTAGAAATGGCATCATAGTGAATCTCTGATCTCACAAGGTCAGACTCAAAAGCATAGCTAAAATTTAACATTGTAGCGATGGCCAAGATTTCTAACTTCATAATTTCTCTCCTATTTTCTATCGTAAACATCTGAATATACTCTAATAGTTGATTCGTTTTGTCAAAATACTAAAGGCTTGCGCGATCTATACCGAAGAGTTTTTGTCAATTATCGAAAAATGTAGGAGTTGGAATGAAATTTTCGCGAAGCGTAATTGTTGTGTGCATGCTTATGGCACTCAGCGCAAATTCGTCGGTTTTAAAAATTGCAGATGCACTCTTTGAACACTCGAACTTAAAAACAAAGTTAGTTAGTTCAGGTGTGAGTGGTGAAAGTCTTACTCGCATGGTCAATGTCGTCGACATTAGTGTGAACTCACTTATTAGGCCAGGTGATGAATCAAACTTTATTCAAATCGTAAAAGGCTTACCTGTAGCATCAGAAGATCTTGGTAAGAAGAATAGACTATTAAAAGTTTTAAATTCACCAGTTGATAAGGTTGGTAGTGATGAATTTATTGAATCTTTAAATGATCTTATCTTTTTGGCCAATAGATATAATATTTCTGGAACACAAACACTTTCTTGTTCTGTTTGTGTTTCTGACGAACTGGCAAGAATAGGAATACGAAATACCTTATCTTTTATCTCGGATAAGAGGGTTGCAAAAATTCTTGAAGGTATTCCACAAGATCCAAGAAAGCTCTCAATTTATTTAAAGAGAAGAGTTTCAAAGTATGGTCTAAAAGATGTAACACAATTTCTTTCAAGAGAAGATGAAAGGGCCTTCGCTTTATTTTTGGAATTAAAAAATAGTGGTGATTCTGTTTATTCTTCATTTATCGACTCAGTGATTAATTTTAATCGAAGCAGTAAAAATACAGTCAGTCTTGCTGGTCCAGAATCAGTAGGGCAGTTATGGAGAATCGTTAATTCAGATTTATCTTCTGATAAGATGAAATCTCTAACTGCTGTTATAAATGAAGCATCTCAAGCAAGTCCTGAGAAAAGGATAGATGCTTTCTTTGATGCTCTTACTAAAAGTGCTGATGGTGATAGTGAGAAAATTTCAAATATCGAAGAATTAAAAACTAAAAATTGTTTTTTTAACTAATTAATATAAAGGCTAATAATATGACTAAGAAAAGAATATCTAAATTAGCAGCTTATCTCTCGCTTTCTGGAATGATGTATAACTGCTCTCATATTCCAGGAATGGGCAGAGATGTTTCAAGTGAGGGTTTTGTTCCTCAGACAGCTTATGAAGCATGGGGAACCTTGAATCATTCAGCGACAAGTTATCAAGCGACTGCACTCTTTGTTGAAGAAGGAGTGGAAGTTCCTGGTATGGGCTCAGGTGTTTCATGGGGAGCAGAGAAGGAAGCTTCATCAAGTTTAGTGACAAGAGTTATGGGGCCGCCTCCTGAAGTTTTTAAAGGCCGTGTCGCGACCTTGACTGATGAAAATAAAGTTAAATTTTTGAAAGACTTTCTTGGAAATTATAAGAAAGATGCCAATGGCTATAGAACATTTAAGAATGAACAAGGATTAAAAGTTGATCTTGCTCGCGATGTTGTCGATGCCGAGGGAAATCCTAAACTTATTGATTTAACGAAGATCAAGGCCCTCGATGTTGAAAATGCATCTTTAGAGGAGTTAACAGCTGTCTTTGATGATTTCCTTGAACAAACTGATGGAAGACCGATGTCTTTTATCAAACCACAAATTAGAATGAAAATGTTTAATGGTGGACTTGATGGTCTTGATGGAAAGTTCTTTGCTACAACGAGAAACTATCGTGGAGCCTACCAGCCTGATTATACACTATGGGTTCCAAACTTTGGTAAAGCACAAAGATACCTCATCAATGCCCATGGGCATAATGGAGGAGTCGGTGGTGGTTGGGAGATGAACTTTGTTCCACTCTCTACTTATGGAGAGTTTGAAGAAATGGTCTCTTGGTTTCGAAATGAACTAAGTCAGGTCATCAAAGACCCATATGAACTTGAGCGTAAGGTTAAATTATTCCAAGCACCTGGTCATCAGAGAATGGTTTTTACTAAACACTCTAATCTTCCTGCAGATAAGCTTGCTGAGCTTTATCGAATGGTTCAGACTTATATTGTACTAAGTGGTGTACAAGGAAACACAGGAATTGAATTTGCTAATTATAAAAAGATTGTTCCTGATAGTGATTTAAAATCTCTTGATGCACGCTATGATCGTGGTGTTATTCGTGTTGAAGGGGACCGTTGGGCCCCAAATACTTTAGGTATCGAATTTCGTGCTGGAACAAAAGATCTTGATGTTGCAAGGTTCTATCAGACAGTTCTTGCTGCACGTGTGACGGCCAATGACTATGATGGGCTTGTTGGAATTGATGATTATTCTCTTTATAACAATAAGGCATTTGAATCGAAGTATCTCTCCCAAAAAACTGGCGCCTTAATGACTGATGTTGATAAGGCCAAGGCCGTTCTTGATGCCGTAGGGATTAAAGAAGGTTATCGTATCCAATTTTGGGATTGGACGCATAAGAAAGTTCCTTATCTCTCAAACACGAAGAAATCTCTTCTGAGGACTTTGACAAAGGACTATATCGAGCAAGTTGCAAAGATTGATCCGAATTCACCGTCGGCCAAAGAAAGTGTTCGTGCGTTAGGAAGAGAGTGGACACGCGCTTCAAGACTGAGTACTGATATTGAAAATTACATGAGACCAAAGAGAAAGTTTACTTATAATAAAGATGTTTTAAATTTTAAAGTTCCCGAAGGGAGACAACTTGTTTCTGAAGTCGTTGATGTTAATAAGATTGATCTTGGAATCGAATACTCAGGTAAGTTCCCACTTGCTGTAAGGGGGGATTTTTCAAAAGATCGACTTGAAGATGGAAAACGAGCTTGGATTCAAACGAAGGTTGATCTCTCAAGTGAAGAACGAGAAGCGATTATTAAGAAAGTCGCTATGGATTTAAAGAAACAGCTTAACGGCTCTGATGGGCCAACGAAAGTTGAATCAGATGGACACGGTCACGGCCTTGATGTTTCATACTCAATTCGTGATTCAAAAGACAGAAAGTGGATTGTTGAGTGGGATGGTATTGGAAGAAGTTATACACCTGAAGGCCAAATTATTGAAGGTTCCTCAAGAGGTGGTTCAATTGAACTTGTCACACCAAAATTTACACCAGAACTTAATGAAATGAATGCTGTTTATAAGGCCTTTGAAAATAATAATATTCTTCCTCAGTTAACTTCTGGTGGAGGACACATTAATATTGACCTTGCGGCCTTTGATGGTAAACCAAAAGAGTTAGCTCGTTTTCTTGCTGTCTTTCATGAGCATCGTAGTGTGATTTCATTGATGTTTCAACATGTGGCGAGATCTCACACATCAGAGCAAATTGAGCTTAGTAATAATCTTGTTGAAAGTTTAAAGAATTTTGAGGGAAGTGAAGATGATCTAAAGAAGCTATTATATGATGAGAGATACTTTAATACTCGTTTTGGACGAAAGTCTCGTTATGTACAGCTTGATCTCTCAGCTTATTATCAAGATATTATTCCACAGGAATTTATTACTGAAGATTTTGATATTTCTAATCCAACAACGCCATGGAGAAGACAATTTAGAGTTGATCCAAAAATTAGAAAGGCCGAGTTTAGAATGTTCAATGCTCCAAGAGATGCAATGGAGTCAGCGCTTCAAGTTAAATTAGTGCGTGCAATGTTATCTAAAGCACTCAATGAAACTGGCCCTGTCGGGGATAAGGTTGCGACAATGACGCACAAAGGTTACTTACAAAATCAAAACAAGGCCTTTAGTGATCTTGAAAGACTTTGTACTGACCTTGGGCTTGATATTAATGACTACCGTCCAGCTGTAGCAGAGGGGCTTGCTGAAACTGAGAAGACGACACGCTCTGTTTTCTACGTTCCTTTGAATGAGAGATTAAAAAATAATCCTCATCAAAAAGGCTGGGGCAATGCTTCAACACCAAGACCTTCAGACCAGTCTCTTAATTCTGAAGGGCGACACTGGCAACTTGGAGCTGCGGATCAGTATAATACGATGACAAACGAGCATCGTATTGAGGCCGCACGTAAAGGGCAACAGATGAGAAATGGTGTAGTACCTGCGAGGGAGTTACCTTACGAGTTTGTAAAAACTCAAAATTGTACTCAATTAATTAATTCGATTTTATAAACAAAGAGGCCTAGTTTTAAACTAGGCCTTTTTTATTCGTGCATTAATTCTTCAATATATAATTTTAATTTCTTGTGAGGAAGCGGCTTATAGAGGATATCATCGGCCCCTTTTGAAGTTGCTTCTTCCCTGGAAATATCGACATTGGCAGTGATAAAGACAAATGACTTTAACTTTATTGATTTATTTTGAATGCTCTTTAATAATTCAAAGCCATCCATATTAGGCATTCTAATATCAGAGAAGACACAATCAAAATCACCACTTTCAAGAAGAGAAAGTGCTTCAATTCCATCTTTTGCTAATTGGTAGGTGATATCTAGATCAGAGAGAAATATTTCATATAACTCTAGCAATTCTAGTTCATCTTCAACAAATAAAAATTTCATACGACCCCAATTATGAACATGTAAGTTCAGGTAATTATAGCGTAAAAATTCTTATTTGCTGAAAATCAATTATTAATATTTATTGTTACTTATTTAAAATCACTATTTTTAAAAAATTGTACGTCTGGAAATTTCTCTTGAACAAGCTTGAGATCCCATTCGCTTCTCACAATAAAGCAAGCGCGCTCCTTATTATCGTAGGCGATATTTGAGGAATTCTTACCTAGGAAAGTATCAGCTTCTTTATCGTTACTAAACTTCAGCCATCTTACTGCCTGAAATGGGAATGGTTCATATTCGCCACGAACGTTATATTCATCTTCAAGTCGGCGCTTCACTACTTCAAATTGGAGCATTCCAACAGCGCCAAGAATTTTTTCGTTTGTTGCACTTCTTCTAAATAGCTGGACAGTTCCTTCTTCCGAAAGTTGTTGCAGTCCCTTATCAAGTTGTTTTGCCTTCATTGGATCTTTCAAGATAACCTTTTGAAAGATTTCTGGAGCAAAGCAGGGAATTCCTGTGAATGTTATTTTCTCACCTTCGGTAAACGTATCACCAATTTGAAATTTTCCAGTGTCATGAATACCGATGATGTCACCAGGAAGAGCAAATTCTGTTATTTCGCGATCCTGCGCTTGAAAGATTAGGGGAGAGGCAACCTTAAGTTCATTTTCTGTTCTTGTATGAAAGATTTTTTGTCCTCTTTCAAAACGTCCAGAGCAAACTCTCATAAAGGCAACACGATCACGGTGTTTCTTATCCATATTCGCTTGGATTTTAAAGATGAAGCCTGTGAATTTATCTTCAGTTGGAAGAAGCTTTCTTGTTTGTGCATCCTCATTATATGGAAATAGTCTAACTTCACGAGAAGCTGGGCCAGGGGCTGATTTCGCAAACATATCAAGAGTCTCTTTTACTCCAAAGTTGTTAAGTGCTGAACCAAAATAGACTGGAGTCATAATCCCTGCGAGAAATTCTTCCTCATCAAATTCTGGCATTAGCTCTTCAATCATTGCGAGGTCACTTCTGAGTTTTTCCATGAGGGCCGGGCCAATATACTTATTTAACTTTTCATCATCAAGATTTGAAGCATCGATAATTGTTGGTTTAAATGGGTCATTTGTTTCTTTAAATGACATGATCTTTTTTGTTTTAAGATCATATACACCTTTAAAGTCAACACCACTTCCAATTGGCCACGTCATCGGAACACACTGAATCGAGAGAATGCTCTCAATATTGTCGATAAGCTCAAACGGATCAAGAGCATCACGGTCGTACTTGTTCATGAATGTAATAATTGGAGTATCACGCATACGACATACTTCCATTAACTTGATTGTTTGTTCCTCAACCCCCTTGGCCGAGTCAATCATCATAAGTACACTCTCAACCGCAGTAAGTGTTCGGTAGGTATCCTCAGAAAAATCCTTGTGACCTGGAGTATCTAAAAGGTGCATTGCACGCTTTTCATATGGAAAGGACATTACAGAAGAGGAGATTGAGATCCCTCTTTCTTTTTCAATTTCCATCCAGTCAGACTTTGCATAGTTTCCATGCTTACTCTTGACCATCCCTGTTTCTCTAATGACTTGACCAAACCAGAGTAGTTTCTCTGTCATCGTCGTCTTTCCGGCATCGGGGTGAGAGATAATGGCGAAGGTAGCACGTTTTGAGTTATCCATATTTGTTCCTTATTATTAACTTTGAAAAAAAATACTCTATGTAAAATTTACAGCTCAAATAAAGTATTGTTGTCACCTTATTTGAGCAGATATATAAAACCTTAAATTCGTAGTTCGGAATGGGAAAGGCAGTACAAGTTGTTGTTGTGTTTGTTCTTTGTTCCCCGATTTCGTGTTAGTTTGTGTTGTGATTTCCTCGGACGTTTTTGTACGTTTCTCATTCCTAGCTACGTCTCTTTTGTTGTTCTATTTTCCTAAGTTCGCCTCATAAATTTTCGCCATAATTTCCTTATTCGTTAATCCTCTTAGTTTCTTAGGAGAAATAATATCAGCAGGTAATTGTGGAAGTTCATTGATTTGACTTGCAAAACATAGGTTCTTATTCGCCCATACTTCATCAACTTTCTTAATTGGAGTAAAGTGTGGTGTTGTCGCTGTAACTTGAGGCATCTCGAAAATGATCTCTTTAATTGTTTCGACAACTTCAGCAAAATCATCAAGCTCTGCTTTAGAGAAAGACTCAGTAGGTTCAATCATGAGACCAAAAACTTCTGGGAATGCAACTGTTGGAGCATGAAGCCCAAAATCCAAGAATAACTTACCAAGCTTTGCGACGGCCGAAGCCTTTGGTGTTCCGCCTTTTGCTAGAGATTCAAACATTTCATTACTCGGTGTAATAATAAACTCATGCATTCTTGGCGTTTCATCGGCACCAAATGGTAGCGTTGGAAATGATTGACGAAGACGTTGGTAGAGGTATCTTGCACTTAATACAGACACAGCTGACATCTTTTTAACACCCTCTTCTCCAAGGGCCTTGATATAAGTATAAGCTCTTACTTTGTGAGCAAAGTTACCACCATGGCGGTGAAATTCACCAATTGATTTAGGTGCTTTATAAGTTGAAAATATTCCGTCTTTTGATTTTTCAAGAAGAATACCTGGAAGAAAAGGAATTAGCTTCTCACTCACAGCAACTATTGCATCTCCTGGGCCACCGCCTCCATGTGGAATCGTCCACGTCTTGTGTAGATTGTTGTGGACAGCATCCACTCCAAGTTTTCCAAGATCAATATGCCCTGCAATCGCATTCATATTGGCCCCATCCATGTAGACAAGACCATCAACACTGTGAATAAGATCAGAAATATATTTAAATTTTTCTTCAAATACTCCTGATGTATTTGGATTTGTAATCATGATTCCAGCGACACGATCTCCATCTTCTTTGATAACTTTCTCAAGTTGCTCAAGATTAATCTGTCCTCTTTCATCAGCATCAATAGAGACAATACCTACAAGCTTGCCATCAACTTTCTTCGTCTCATAGCCGGCCATCGTCGCTGTCGCTGGATTTGTTCCATGAGCTGACCTTGGAATGATAATGAGATTCTTCGTGGCCGCATTGCCTTTATCTTCATGATAAGCTTGAAATAACTTAAGCCCTACAAGCTCTCCCTGTGCACCAGCGACTGGTTGTCCTGTGACACCTGGAAGACCTGTTATTTTTTTGAAGTCTTCTTGAATTTCATAGAGAACTTCAAGTGTTCCTTGAACATACTTCTGCGGTAGGTCAGGGTGAGCCATTGTAAATTTTGGAAGCCCTGCTGCCCAGTCATTGATATATGGGTTGTACTTCATCGTACATGAACCTAGTGGATAGATTGCATCATCTGGTGAAACATTAAGCTCTCCTAGTTTTGTGTAGAAAATTTTAAGTTCTTCAAAAGAAAACTTCTTTAAACCACTTGTCGTTGTTTGAGTGAAAACTTCTGGTAATTCAGGAATATCAAACTCTGTTTCTACCGCTTTAAAACTATTTCTAAAAAGCTCAATTAGTTTTGCAAGCTCATCTTCTGTATGAAGATCGGAGAAAGAAATTTTTAAAAGGTTTCTTGAAATACCATATCGATTAGAGATATTTTTTCCGGCCACGATATTGATGTTATTATCGGTAAGTAGGGAGATACCATCTTTTATTTCTAAAACGATTTCATTGTAAAATGGTGCATCGAAGGCCAGTTTAATACCTTCTAGTCCTTGAATATTTTCTAAGAATTTAAGTGCAAAGTTTCGAGATTTCTGAATCTTTTCACTGAGCCCTTCATCTCCATGAGCTAGAAGTGAAGCTCCTGCTGCACTAGCAATAAATGATTGGTTTGAACAAATATTTGATGTCGCTTTTTCTCTTCTTATATGTTGTTCACGAGTTGAAAGAACAATTGCGAGGCATTCTTTTCCATCCGCATCGATTGCTTTTCCAATATATCTTCCGGCCGTTGCTCTAATATCTGTTTTATTAGCATCATTAAACCTAATACCGAAGATACCAAGACCTGGACCACCGTAGTTAGCATCGAGACAAAGGTGTTGTCCTTCTGCGACGAACATTGTCGTTCCTGATTTATTTGAACCAAACTCACTCGGTCTTTGTAGACCATTTTTCGCCATTAAAATTGGATCAATGACTGCAATCGAGCTAAGACCATGGTTATTTGCAATATCTGTTAATTCATTAACGTCTTCAATTAGGCCAAGACCATTAATTTGATTAAATGCGAGAGCACAAATACCTTCTTGAGTTTTTAAAATTTCTTCTAAAGCATCAATGTCAGTGAGACCGCTTTCTTTGCATATTGGTGCGTAGATCACTTCGAGATCAGTATGCTTTACGATTGTTTGTAATACGGCTTTATCACTTGGATAAATAGAGTCACAAACAACAACTTTATTTTTATTCTTATGTAGTCTCTGAGCAGTTTTTAATGCTTCAAAAAGACAAGTTGATCTCTCATATAAAGAAGCATTAATCGCCTCAAATCCTGTTAGCGCAGAAATGCTACTCGCATAAATCCAAAGAGTATGAAGAGTTCCCTGTGACCTTTCAGGCTGGTAAGGAGTGTACGCTGTCGTCAGCCCACGCAAATTACAAACAAATGGAACAATTGGATCTTGCTTATATTGTGGAAGGCCATCACCTAGAAAATTTAAAGGAATATTATTCTTATTCGCTGTTTTCTCAACTAGCTCAATTAGTTGATCATAACTTGGGGAATCATCAAGGCCCAGTTTACCTTCAAATCTCACACTCTTATCGATATGATTAAAAAGTTGATCAAGAGAATCTAATTTTAAAGTTTCAAGCATTGAAGAAATATCTTGGTCGTTTGCTGCAATATAGAATTGATTTAACTCGCGTGGTAAATCCTTAGGATTATATCCAAGTTTTGATTGGTAATCTGTCATTTAAGTCTCCGTAATAATTTAAAAAGAATTGCCAAAACTTATCACGATTGATAGTTCTAATCTACTGGAATTAACATGACACAACGACCAAAGATAATATTTCTTAGAATTGATGATGATTTGTCTATCAAGGCATTTGAAGAACTTTTAAAAATTTGCGAGGAGCATCAAATTGTTCTTCAAAAAGATGATGACGCAAAATTAATTTTTAAGAACGGAATGCTCCACCTTATCGAGGATGATTCTGGCTTTAGCCTTGACTGGGCGCTTGAGCTAAAAGAGCACTTAAAGAGAAAGTATGCAATCTCTAAGGAACCACTATGTAAGGCCTTAGGAATTAAAGGTTCGAGTGAGCGCATCGTCTGTGATTGCTCTCTTGGGACGGGCAAGGATGCAATGCTGATCCTATCTTTTGGTGCACGTATTATTGGTTATGAACGCAACCCACTTGTTTTTATACTAGCGCTAGATGCACTTCGTCGTGCTTTAAATGATGAGCAGCTTAAGGTCTATTTCAATAAAATATCGTTACACTTTGGTGAAGCGAGCAAAGAGCTTGATGAATTAAGTCGTGTCGAAACTTTTTACTTCGATCCAATGTATCCAATGAAGAAGAAAAGCTCCCTACCTCGAAAAGAGATGCAAGTATTTAAAAAGGTGATAGGAGCTGATGAAGATTTCACTGATCAACTTCTAGCATTGTGCAAAAGTGGTAAGAAGGTTGTGCTCAAGAGGCCTATAAAATCAGAGGTTATACTAAAGCCTAGTGCGAGCTTTCCAGGTAAAACAACTCGCTATGATCTCTACTTTACGCCGCTTTCTTATCGTTAGTAGATTCCCTATATTTGATACTTTTAGCGTCGTTTAAAAGGTTTTTAATTTGTACAAACTGCCATAGATTCTGATGGCTAAATTTGGCCCCGTAGAAAGTATAACCATCTTTATTAATTACTCTTACAATATTTATTGGAATAGAAATTTCGTTTTCCCCAAGTGAGAGATTGGCCGTTACGCGTCCTTGCTTTTCAAGATCACCATGATTTCCTGAGATTGAAAATAGTAATCCTGATGTCGACATATCAATTGTTAAACAATCAATAATCTTTTGTGAATGTCTAACTTTCAAACTAAATGGAATAGCTATTTGATGGCGCTTGGCCCAATCCCAAGTACGTTTTGATGAGTCAAAGTAGAGATTTCTAATACTTTTTTGCGTGAAGTAGACAATTGATGTTACACAAATAAATTGTAACGCGTAGATAATGAATTTAGTTTCCTTAAATAATTCTGGAATAATAAATTGTGAAGCACTCAGTGGTATAACGAGAAGTAAGATTTGAGATACCATGAAGGCGTAGTAACTATATTTTCTCATTTTTAAAATACTCAAAGTCACACATAGGGGTAAAATCCAGTGAAAGAAAATATAGGGTGTCTTTAATGAAGTCAGAAGTGTTTGAGTTGCCCACATTGATGGGAGCTCTTTTGATAAGGTTACATGAGCAATCGCTAGAAGCGTCATACTTGCATAGAATAATGATAGAATAGTAAAAGCGATGGGTCTCTTGTTCATAACTCTTCCTGAGTAAATTATCTTTCATCTTGAAAGACAGTCAGTATTTTAGCATGAGAATTTAGACCAAATGAAATATTTTTTGTTTTTTTTTATCCATCTTTATCACCTTGTTTTTGCAAGAATGATGCAGAGTGTGACGGCTAATAATTCATGCTTTTCTCTAACTTCTATGTTAGAGTTCTTGAGTAAAATCATCCGATGGAGCTTGTATGAAGGCTATTCTTTCACCTGCAAAGAAACTTAATTTTGAAGACACTTCAACAATAAAAATGACTAAACCTGCTTTGCTTAAAAAGACTGATATTCTTGTCAATGTGATGAAGCAAAAGTCAGTTGCAGATATTAAAAAATTAATGAAACTATCTGAAGATTTATCTCTTCTTAATTTTTCAAGATACCAAGAATATGAAAAATCTCAAAAGGGTCCTGCTGCTTTTGCATTTGCCGGTGATACGTATCAGGGTTTAGATTTTAGATCTCTTTCGAAAGAGGATCAAGAATATGCAAAGGGAAAGGTCTTCATCCTGTCGGGTCTATATGGTGTCTTGAATGTTTTTGATGAAATTCGTCCATACCGTCTTGAAATGGGAACTGGACTTAAGTTTGATGGAAATAAAAATCTCTATGATTTCTGGGAAAATGATATCGCAAAAACATTAAATAAGTATAATGTTGACAATGAACCGCTGATTAATCTCTCGAGTGAAGAGTATTTTAAAAGTGTTAAACGTGATGCTGTTCAAGGTCCAATTATTGATGTTAAATTTCTTGAAAACAAGAACGGTGAATATAAGATAATAGGAATTATGGCAAAGAGAGCGCGCGGTATGATGGCCCGCTATATTGTTACCAATAAAGTTATGACAATTGATGAATTAAAAGATTTCAATATAGCTAATTATGAATTTGATAAAAAGCTATCGAGCGATAAATTATTAGTTTTTAAAAGATAAAATATTAGGAGAGTTTATGAGTAATTACCATGTCTATGGAATCGGAAATGCACTAGTTGATATGGAGTTTGAAGTTTCTCCTGATTTTCTACTTAAAAATAATGTTGAAAAAGGACTGATGACTCTAGTTGAAGAAGCGAGACAACAGGAACTTCTTGAAAACTTAAAAGGACATCAGCATAAACGTGGCTGTGGTGGTTCTGCTGCGAATACTATTATTGCAGCGACTCAGTTAGGAGCAAAGAGTTTCTACTCTTGTAAGGTTTCTGGAGATGAGACTGGGGAATTTTATAAGAAGGATCTTCTTTCTAAAGGTGTTAAGTCTAATCTTGAAAACAATGATTATGACGGTATCACTGGCAAGTGCATGGTCTTTGTTACTCCAGATGCAGATAGAACAATGAATACTTTTTTGGGGACAACAGCAACTTTCTCAAATGATCAAATTGACTATGACCAACTAAAGAATTCTCAGTGGCTTTATATTGAAGGTTATCTTGTAACAGGTGAGACTGGTCTTAATGCTGCAATTTCAGCTCGTAAATTTGCACAGGAAAATGGAATAAAAACATCTTTGACTTTTTCTGATCCAGGAATTGTTAGCTTCTTTAAAGATGGATTTAAAAAAATTCTTGGGGATTCGAAAATTGACTTAATCTTCTGTAATGAGGCCGAAGCAATGAGCTTCACCGATACACAAAATGTTGAAGAAGCATTTACGAAAATGAAAGAGGTTGCTCACTCATTTGCAATTACAACTGGTCCAAAAGGTGCACTACTTTTTGACGGGCAAGATAAAATCTACATTATGGCGCAAAAAGTTGAGGCCCTTGATACAAATGGAGCTGGTGATATTTTTGCGGGAAGCTTTCTCTATGCAATCACGCACGGTAAAAATTTTGGAGAAGCTGGTCTTCTTGCATGTAATTGTGCTTCAAAGCTTGTTACTCAATTTGGAGCAAGACTTGAGACGGATCAAATTTTAGAAGTTAAGAAAACTATATTTTAGGAGTATTCAATGTCAGGAAGAATTTTACTTAAAGAGCTTTTTAATAATGCTCAAAGTTATATTGATAAGGAAGTTGTTGTAAAAGGATGGGTTCGCTCAGTTCGTAACTCTAAGGCGTTTTCTTTTGTTGTGGTCAATGATGGTACTTGCCAAGATTCATTACAAATTGTTGCTGATGCAAGTCTTCCAAACTATAGTGATCTTGCTTCGATGCTCACTGGAGCGTCAGTATCAATTACAGGTAAGGTTGTTGCTTCTCAGGGGAAAGGTCAGACGATTGAACTTCAAGCAATCACTGGTGAAGTTATTGGTAATGTTGATGATTCATACCCTCTACAAAAGAAGGGAACAAGTCTTGAGCATTTAAGAGATATTGCACACCTTCGTGTTCGTACAAATCTCTTTGGTGCTGTGTTCAGAGTTCGCCACGCTCTTGCTCAGGCAACACACAGATTCTTTGATGAAAAAGGTTTCTTCTATTTAAATTCGCCAATCATTACAGCTGTTGATGGTGAAGGAGCAGGGGAGATGTTTAAAGTCTCAACTCTCGATAATAATAAACTTCCAAAGAATGATAAAGGTGAAGTTGATCTTTCAAAAGACTACTTTGGAAAAGAAGTTTCTCTCGCGGTAACAGGTCAACTTGAGGCCGAATGTCACGCTCTAGGGCTTGGCGCTGTTTATACTTTTGGGCCTACTTTTAGATCTGAAAACTCAAATACAAAAAGACACTTGTCAGAGTTTTGGATGATTGAGCCTGAGGTTTCGTTTGCAACTCTCGAAGATGTTGCTGACCTCGCAGCGGATTATGTGAAGTATATGATCGATTATGCTCTTACCCACTGTCAAAAAGAATTAGACTTTCTTTTTAATATGCCTTTTACAGATGTTGATAAATCACATTTTGAAACACTTAAAATGGTCCGTGATACAAAATTTATTAAAATTACTTATACTGAAGCGGTTGAAATTCTTAATGCATGTAATGAGAAATTTGAATTTCCTACGGCATGGGGAAATGAACTTCAAACTGAGCATGAGAAGTACCTTACAGATAAGCATTTTAATGCACCTGTCATCGTTACGGATTATCCAAAGGATGTTAAGGCCTTCTATATGAAGCTTAATGAGGATGGAAAAACTGTTCGTGCTATGGACGTTCTTGTTCCTGGTATCGGAGAGCTTATTGGTGGATCTCAAAGAGAAGAAGATTTGACTAAGCTTGAAGCTCGTATGGATCAAATGGGGATGGATAAGTCTGGTTACTGGTGGTATCTTGAACTTAGAAAGTTCGGTTCTGTTCCACACGCAGGTTTTGGACTTGGGTTTGAGAGAGCGATTATGTATATTACAGGGATGTCTAATATCCGTGATGTTATAGCATTTCCTCGTACTCCAAATAATTGTGACTTCTAAAAAAAAACATCTATTAGTACTTCCTGGGATGAATCAGTCTCAGGAAGTTTTTTCTTCAATTCTTGATCATTCTGTCTTCTTTAATTACTACCTCGGTCACTCGTTAAAACCTCTGGGGGGAATTTTTTCTGAGCTCGAAAAATTATTATCTGATAATGATGAATTAAAATATATTGTTGCTCATTCTTTTGGTGCGCTGGTTTTTAGTGAATACTTTAAAACGAAAGGCCAAATTTCAGTTGGATTCCAAAAGATTATCTTTATCGGTCCAGCATTTTATCCAAGATTTACAAGCTCGTTTATTAGGTTCTTGCCGGCCAGACTTCGTGTTCCAAGTTTTAATCGAAGAAGATTTCGAGTGAAAAGTTTTTGTGAAGTGCATGAATACCAAGTCGTCTTTGAACTACAAAATAATTTCAATGCTGATATTCTTAAGAATTTAAATACTGATTATGAGATTATCTATGATCCACGAGATGAACTGATTAATACTTCAAAACTAGAGTTGATGAAATACAGTAGGGAAGTGCTCTCTAAGAACTTTCCACGCCATCTTTATTTTGACTATATCGAGAAACTAAAAAGCGACCTGTAGGTCGCTCTTCTTATTCTGCTTTTGGTTTTGGTTTATTCTTGTTCTTATTAAATGGTCGACGATTACGAGGCTTCTTGTTTTCTCCAGCATCTGGTGATTGTGCTGCTTGTTGCGCTCGATTTCCGTTTCGATTATTGCCATTTCTATTTCTGTTATTATTTCTATTGTTATTTCTGGGTCTCGTGTCTCTATCGTCAGATTCACTGTCGTCATTTTTATAGTTACTTTCGATTGGAGTGTTATCAACTTCCATTGTGTCACTATCATCATCAAGGATCATTTCAGAAGATTGCCCATCATCATCGTCATTGTCGATTTGAGTAACATATCTTCCTAGAATTTTCTCTTCCTCGTCACTGATACCAATAACAGTTGATGTTTCTTGAACAATAGATCTAAATTGTGTTGGAAATTCCCAGCCTTTTGGTGGCATTGATTTCTTATCTTCAAACTGTGTCTTAGCGTATCTTCTGATATAGCCCTTATCTGTGAGCATATCAAATTGTTCTTGCATTAGGTGCAGCTTTATTACCTTTCCGGTATCACCATTCTTTGCTCTTATAAAGCTTTGCTCATATGGAAGAAGTTTTCTTTTTTCGGTATAAACGTCATCTTCATACTTGATACAACATTTTACCTGCCCACAAACTCCGTTGATTTTTGAAGGAATTAGTGCAAGGTTTTGGTTCTTTGCCATCTTTATTGAAACATTTCCATAATTTGATAGAAATGATGAACAGCAAGTTTGAAGACCACATGCTCCGATTGCTCCAAGCGCAGCTGCTCTATCTCTAACTGAAATTTGGCGAAGTTCTATTCTCATTTTCAGATCGCCAACGAGATCCTTAACAAGGCCTCTAAAGTCAACTCTCTCTGGAGCATTAAAATAGAATACGGCCTTCTTTCCAAATTGAATAAACTCAACGTGAGTAACATTCATATCAAGATTATGCTTTTCAATGAGTCTAATGCAAAGAACTTCAGCTTCTTTCTCTTTTTGCATGAAGCTTTTTTGTTCTTGAATATCTTCATCACTAGCAACTTTAGCGATTGTTCTAATTGGAAGCATCGTCTTGTCAAAAGGAACAGTATATGGAAATGAATTGATATAACCAACAGTCATCCCTCTATCACTCATTGCCAATACTTTTTGTCCATAGACAAATTTTCTCTTTCCAAGAAGGAAAGGTTGGCTGCGGGCGTTTCCTGGGAAACGAACTCTGATGAATGTTAGTTCTTGGCCATCTTGGTACTTATCATCACTCTCAGATTTATCTGATTCTGTAACTTTAGAATTCGATGTTTCTTCTTCGTTATTCTTTGTTTGTTCGAGGTTTTCTATATTTTCAGTATTTGTCATTTCTTTGCCGGATAATTAGTAAAATAAGATTTTCACAGTAAATCAGTGAAATGTCTAGTTATGATGCGTGATGAAAAGCGTGTTAGAGAACTTTATTTACAAGAAATGTGACTCGATGGGCCAAGGTGTTATTATATTCTCGCTGGAGTTCATATTCCTTAAGTGTCTCTATAGTTGAGCTTAGGCCACGTTCTTTCTTTGGATAGTAAGTACAAACTTGCGTGATCAGCTTAATAAACTCGTTCTCATCAAAGGCCTTATCTTTTAGGCCTGTAACCAGATCTGTATTAGAGCGTGTTTTAAGAAAACCTGCTATTAACTTTGCACTGATGCTCGAGTGTGAGTCGATAAATTCTTGGGCCGAATTAAAATTTGGTAAAGAATCTTTGCTACTATCATCATTTATATTAAGATTTATTGCCCGTGAGCTTATGGTTGGCATTATTTCTTGTTTAGCTGAATTAATGAGAAAGATCGAGGCCTCAACTTCAGGCTCTTCAAGTGTCTTAAGTAACTTGTTGGCAATGGTATCCGAAATCTTATGAGCATCTTTAATAATGATAAATTTACGAGTAAGTTCGATGGGTCTTGTACCAAGGAAGGAGAAGAAGTCTCTAAATTCATTATTTTTTAATGTGTATTTCTTTTCTTCGGTCTCGATAAAGAGAATATCCTGGTGGTCGCGAGGATGTTTTTTTTCAATGATATTAATGAGTAGATCTTCAAGCCACGCCATTGCGTCTTCAAGTTCGCAATTGATCGTCAGAGTATAGAAGTGGGCCATTGTCCCACTCTTGTACTTAGAGATGAGTATATCTTTGAGATGGCTTAATTCACTATTCATTATTAATTAAAAATTAGTTCATCAATTTCTGATTTAAGCTTCAAGTAAACTTCATCAGCACTCTTTGAGCCATCAATAACCTTGATTCTATCAGTAAATAACTCCGAACATGCATCATAACCTTCAATTAACTTTGAGTGAAATGAGTTGTCACGGGACTCAAAATAATCTTTTGGGAGATTTCTCATTCTCTGTCTCTCAAGAGAAGTTTCTAAGTCAATTCTTATATAGAAAGTTTTATGAGGAACAAGGTTAAGTGGAAATATCGTGTGCATTTTCAAAACGCTCTCAATTCCTAATCCCCTTGCTACCCCTTGATACGCTATTGTACTATCAAGAAAACGGTCGCAGATAATAATTGTATTTGGTTCGTTCAGTTCTTGAAGAACAACTTCTGTTAGTAGTTGAGCTCGTGCAGAACAAAATAAATAAGCTTCTGTTGTTGGATGGAGGTCTTTTTCCGAGTTCAAAATTGCTTGTCTAAGTCTTTCGCCAAATGAAGTTCCACCTGGTTCTCTTAGAACAATGACATTGAAATTTCTACTTTCAAGATATTCTTTTATTCTAACAATTTGTGTTGATTTTCCCGCGCCTTCAATTCCTTCAAAGCTCATAAAGAATGAGCCAGGGAAAGCAGGGCTTCTAAAGTTATTTACTAGGGTAGGATCTATATTTTTCATGACATAGTTTTATCATAATAAAACATTTGATGACTAGTATTTCTTAATAAATTAAAGAACTTCGCTCTATTGAAGAGGTTCGCCCTCTGCATTAATCATATCTCCAATTGGATTTCCGTCCTCATCAATAGGACCGAGGCTTCTCGAAATATCATCAAGTTCATCAATTGGCATATTCTCATCAAACTGATCATTAAGTTCTGGATCAATAGTATCTTTAGAGACTCTTTGTCTAATTGGATCAAGTTCAACTGCTTCAGTTGCATCATCAAAAATTGCTTCTGGTGGCACTTCAACTAATTCACTCTCATCTTGCATTTCTTTACGTGCGAATTCTGCGTTGCGAATACTTTCTGAGCTTCTCGTCACTGTACGACCCTTGCTTATCTCAAGTTTCGGGCGAGCACTTTCATTTGATTTCTTCACTGTCGTTGTCGCGGCAGGAGTTCTCTTCGCCGCTTTATTGCTAGAGAATTCTTGTTTTGAAACAGGTGTGGCCTTCTTTGTAACTATGTCAGGGGTACCACTCATTGTTTGGTAGAAATAAAAAATTCCTGCGACCGCTGCAACTGCAACAAGCACCGTTAGAATATTTGAAGAGCTTTCACTTTCTTTATTTTGCGTAGTTTCTTTTCGATGTGCATTGATATCTTCAATATGATGTTTCTTCTTACCTTCATTGAGATGCCCAACATAGGCCAGACCTACGAGTGCATCCTTTTCGCTAGCATTGTGGACGGCCTTTGTGATGGCCCTATCTGCATCATAGATACTATTAGTAAAAATGTGACCTTCAGGTCTAAAGGGTAAGTTCTGATGAGACTTATCTCGACGATCAAAACCTTCGATGTCGTGAATCTTTCCCCAGCTTGCCCCATTATCTATTGAAATGAAATCAATCGGTAGAAGCTTATGAGTTGAAAGCATCGCCTTGATTTGATCTGTTGTGTAAGGGCCTTCTTTCTTTCCTTCAACAAGAATGAATAACTCGTCTTTTATATCTTGAAGATTAAGTCCCGAAACAAGTGACGGTCTTCTTCTTTGAAAGTAAGGGTGTGTATAAACTGATGTCCAATTTGACTCAGTGATATTTTTTACTTTAGTTTCTTCGCTATATAAATTTGCATCAGCTAGAAAATCTTTAAGATCGATATTCCAAAAAGGACCGATAACTTTTCCTTCTACAAGTATTTCATAGATCTCTTCGCTCGGATATTGATGATGATCGATCTGCTCCTGTGTTAGAAGATAGTCATCAATTGATTTTCTCTGATCGCTCTTTAAGGCATTACCCATATGATGTCCCCCATAGACATTAGAATCTAGAGGACTTATCGGCAGTTTTTGCCATAATTTTAGGAAAAGTTGATTAAAATGATTTTAAATAAAAAAAGGAGACCGATCGATCTCCTTTTCTCTTAATTATAGGTACTTAAGTTTTAATTAAAATACGTTATAAGATACAGTCACACCAAGGTAACTCTTTTTTAGCCAGTTTGCTGCTGTACCAGTAAGACCATCATGAGATCTAAGTGGAGTAGCATCTAAATAAAGAGAAGCAGCTAAGTCACCATAAGAGAAGTAAACACTTGGAATTGTTCTAAATGACTCACTTGTTGAGTAGCCTGAACTATATTTAGTTGCAGCATCATATGAGTACCAAAGGTTATAAACTCCAGCACTAACATAGTCATTAAAGCTGTATGAATATGCAAAGCTTGTTGAGAAATAACTTTGAGAAATATTATCTTGACCAGAATTTCTGTTATAGACGTAAATTGATTGACCTAGAGAGAATGAATTCTTTCCAAATGTTTTACTGAAAGTTCCATTTAGACCATGTCTTGAAGCTTTTCCGCCGCTATTTTCAAAGTAGTTTGTATTCTTATAGATAGAGTTATAAAGTCCAGCAGATAGAGCAACTCCATTTTTTTCTTCAGTTAATATTTGTGAACGATAAAGGTTTACATCTGTTTGAAGATAAGTCGTTTTTGCTCCGTTACCATCTTTGTATTGTGGAGTGTTGTCGATAACAATAATAGGAGATACTTTTATAGAGTGATACTTATCGATTTTGTATTTTACGTTGACATAGTTTTCTGAAGTAAAACCATTTCTTTTTTCAGTATTTGTATAGTTGTCAGTATAAAGGTTAAGCGAAAACGGGCTCGCTTTAAGTTTTTCAAGTATGCTTGAAGAGTCTACAGTTGATGTTGCTGCTGATCCTGGCGCTGTTGTCGTTGTTGTTTCTGCGAATGCAAGCGTCGATGCTATCATTGCAAGTGATAAAATAATTCTCTTCATTCCTTGTCTCCCTTTTTTCTAAAATATATGCCTAATTTAGTTAACTTTTATTAATCGTGTTACCTAAAATGACAATTTCCTGACAAAAAGACAACAAATTTAACAATGGCGTGTATCAAATTTAGCTAAATGTAAGAAAAAGTAATCTTTTTGACAAAAGTATAAATAAATTTCACATTTGAAATAGCTGAGAATGACTTTTTGACACCAATTTATATGAGATAAAGTGTTGAATAAAGGTGAATGCATACCTATAATTTTTCTAATGCTAATTCTTATGAATATTTCCCTCATCCTTAGGTCACTCTTATACCCACTTATCAGTGTGCTCTCTCTTTTTATAAGACCACTGCGAGAAAGGCGCTCCTTTGAGATGAGAAATAGTAGGCTTGCCTCAAGTGAGAGTTTTAATCGAGTAGGCAAGAGGGCCGAGATCGCTTTTCACTTTTCCAGCGAAGGAGAGTTAGAAATTATCCGTCCTATCATTGATCAATGTTTGGCACAAGGACATCTCATCGAATTACTTTTTACATCACTGAGTGTTGAAGCGAAGGTGGTGAAGCTTTGTGAATTATACCCGGAAAAAGTTCGCTCATTTCGTATGCCACTTTTAACTTTCTTTCCTTTCTTCTTTGGACAAAATAATTACCGTTGGCTTAGTTCGAAAAAACTCATGATGGTAAGATACGATTTTCTCCCTGAGTTGATTTGCTTAAGGCCATTTTTAGAAAAATTTATTCTCTTTGCAGCCTCAGCGAAAAGTTCTTCAAACCATGACTGGCGCTTCTTTTTTAAGAAAGGTCTTTATCAAGTATTTGATGATCTTTTTCCAACCACTAAGGAAGATCATCAATTTTTCTTAGATGAGTTCAGAGGCACTAGGCTTAGGGTTCATGGTCCTAGTGAGTTGCGCTCGATACAAATTAATAAGAGGCAAGTTCAATTTAATTTTCATGCAAACGGTGTTCATAAGGTCTTACACGATCTTATTACTCTAAATGAGAGGCGAATGATCATTGCTCAGCTGTGGCCTGCTGAATTACCATTCTTAAATTCTTCGCGATTTATTGAAGAAATTCGTACCGGAGATACCTTGTGCTATATTGCTCCCCATCGTTTTGATTCTGGTTTTGTCAGCGAGATTAGAGAGGGGCTTATGAAAATCTTTGGTGCTTCGACTCCAATCTATATGATTGAAAAAACATCTTGTGCTGAAGATATTTTGAGTATTCTTAAGGCATATCAAAATAAACCAGGTCCAATTTTAAGTTGTGTTCCCGGTATTCTTTGTGAGTTGTATCCACTTTTTAAAAAATCTTATATCGGTGGAGGGCTTGGCAAAGGTGTTCACTCGCTACTTGAGCCCTTTGTTGCCGGAAATAGCATTGCGTGTGCACATAATGTAAAGCGTTCTACTGAATATGATATCGCGAAATCTCTTGGCCATGAAATTACAATCGTTGATAGTGCGAAAAAGTTTGAAGATTTCGTTTTTTCTCCACTTCATAAAGAAGTTGATATTACACACTTTATTGAGGAAAATGAGAAGAGCCTATTAGGGCTTCTAAGACTTTTGGAAATTAGCCATGCTTAAAAAAAATATTGATACAATTATTGTAGGTCGAAATTACGTCTCATACCTTTTGGGTTTCCAGTTACTTCTTGAAAATAGAGATGTACTCCTGTTAGAAGATAGTCGACTTTCTGAGGGGCTTGGACACTTTAATTACTTCTCTCATATTGAAAGGTCCTTCATTAAAAGTTGGGCGGAGAGTATATCGATTGATGAAGTTTTGGATGTGGACCAATTCTTAGAAGTTAGGCCCTATATAAGTAAATTAGGTGATAGAGAAATTCTTCTTGGAAAGAGCAGTCCTTATTCAAACCTACGAGAGCTCTCGAGAAAATTTCCAGAGTTATTTAATGAACTTTTTATTCATCTTAAAGAGAATCTGATTCCTAGTGAAGAGTTTAATGAAAGTTACTACAAACTCTCATCTCGACTTGGCAATACTCTTTGTCGTTTTAAGACAATGCAAAATATCAATGTTCAAACTTTTATGCATCATAGTCCAGAAGTCTTCAATGACCTCTTTGAAATTTTCTATGACAGCTTAACAAAAGTTCAAGAGAATCAAGAGTTAGCATCTTTATTCATTTATTCATCGAGAACAATAATTCACAATGTCTTAACAGATAAATTATCTAAGATTGAGGCCATTCATCTCTTCCTTTCTTTACTTGGACCGCGATACTTCTTTGATACAAGTTTACTCCATAAGAGACTAGAAGAGCTTTTAGTAACACGTGGAGGATTCTTTAGATCAAGTCCTATAAGGGAGTGGAAGTTTCATAAGGGGAAGCCATGGTGTGTGGAATTAAATAGTTTTGAGGGGATTGTTCACCCTAAGCATATTTCTTTTGTTGGAGGACGACCATCAAGTTTTCCGCTCAAGTTTGATACCAAAGGAACATATTCTAATTTTAATATAAAGTTATCTCAAAATATTTCTCTCGAAGAAAATATTGATAAGTATCTCTTCAAATTAAATAAAATGGGAACCCAGTTTCCATTTCTATGCTTAACAAGCAATTCTCATGGAAAGTATGTTCAGGTTTTCTCTCGGGCTGTTGAATGTCAGAAGGCGGAGTTTTATCGAGACGAAATTTGTGAACTCCTAAAACTAGAGAAGGTTATTAATGAAGACATGGAAATGTCTGATGCCATTGTCGGGCAAGAAGTTGTCTGTGCCCATAGTTTTGAGAATGTACATATTCCAAGTAAGGTTGTTATTAAAGATGCAGGTAGTGCTCTTGAAAGTAATACTTTAAAGGATGTTCACTATATTGGACCTTGTCAGAGATCACCTCTAGGTCTTTTAAGCTCACTCTTAGAAACTAAAGATTATCGAAACTTTCTTTGAGATTGGGGTATAATATTTAAAGATGAGAAATTTGAATAAGAAGATATTATCTAATTCCGGGCAAGTTGTTGTGGAGTATGCACTAATGCTCGTTGTAATTGTGGCCCTTGCCACGACGGTCTTTAGTATCATTAAGGCCAGGTTAAACTTTGATCCGGCCAATTGTGACAAGAGAAGCTTGAATCCAATCTGCGCTGTAAAGAGTCTGACAAACGGTGATGGTGATGAGGCTTCAATGTATCGAACCTTTCGTCTTGCACGCTAACTTATTGATAATACATGCATTAGTGTTATTTAATATCAATATCTTACACCGAATTCCTGTAAATTTTACACTAAGTCTCTGAAAACCTAGAAAGTTCTACGCGATGTGTTATAACTGAAAAGTAACACACAAAAAAGAACGGGAATTTTTTCTAGGAGATCAAAAATGAAAAAGGGAAATAAGCAAATTTCACTTTTATTAAGTCTAATGGCATTGTCACTACCTATTGGTAAGGCATTCGCTCAAGAAGACCCTTTATTAACAGAAACAGCTGATCAAATTGTGAACACTGATCAAATTGATATTGAAGGACTTTATGCTCAAAAGCAAAAACAGCCTTCACAAGCTGATAGAATTCAAAAGTTGCGTCGTGAGCTTGAAGAAAAGCACGAACAAATGATGAGAAAGAAAGTTGAAGACATGAGACTCGAAGAAGAGAGAAAGCTTGCAAGAAAGCTTCAAAACGCTCTTAATGGTCAAATGCAAGCAATGGATCAAGTATCAACACAAGCTGCAGCACCAGTAAAAACCGTTGAAGCACCAGCTCCAGCAGTTCAAGAAACTCTAAATAATAGTGTTTCGATAAGTGGTGGTTTCATGAATATTTCAAGTGAAAAAGAAGATCTTGAGGCATCTGTGAATTTAAGACTTGGTGTTGAAAATAGAGTGCACCCAAATATCACTATTGGTGTTGGTGTAAGATATGTTTCACTTGATACAAAAGATCAAAATAATAATTATATTAATTATGGAACTTATTCGACAAAAGGTTATAACCAATTTGCTACGAATAATTCATCTATCTATAATGAAGCAAGAACAATTAATTTCAAGCAAGTTTCTTTTGATCTTAATTCGAAGTTCTACTTCACAGTTGACTCTAAGATTAGACCATTTGTTGGAGCGGCCGTGGCCTATAATAGAGGCAGTTTTAAATATGAAGAGAACCAAAGCTACAGATATAATAATTACAGTTACGGAGATGAAAAAGTTTCTAGTAATAATATCTCAGGAGCTGCAATGGTTGGAGCGCAGATCCAGTTTACAAAAAACTTCTCAGCAGAAATTAATGCTCAGTATGAGAAGGCACTAAACTCAGGTGTATCTGAATTAGAAAATAACAATACTCCAGACGAACAAAGACTTAGAAATCTAGCTCTTGATTTGCAAGAAGGTAACGTTGCTTCAATCAACGTTGGTCTTTCAGTAAACTTCTAGTAAAAGACTCAAGAATTCCCGTGTTATAATTAATTGGCCTACGCAAGTAGGCCTTTTTTCGTCTAATAAATCTTTCATTTAAACCGATACTCGATTATCATAAACCTGCACAATTATTCAAAATATCCCAAGGAGCACATATGTCACTAAAACCTGTTTATTTGGTTGAAGGTAAGAGAACGCCACATGCGAAGGCCGGCGGAGAACTAAAAGATATTCAAGCACCATTCTTAGGCGCTTATCTTGTTAGAGCTCTTCTTGATAATACTTCAATTGCAAATCATGAAGTTGATGAAGTTATTTTTGGTAACACTGGTACTCCAGCAAAGTATCCAAATATTGGACGAGTTATTGCTCTAGAAGCAGGGCTTGATAAGAAGACTTCTGGTTATTCTGTGCATCGTAATTGTGCTTCTGGTTTAGAGGCGGTATCACAAGCATATCTAAAAATTGCTAGTGGAAGACATGACGTGATTGTTGCAGGTGGTGTTGAATCAATGTCAAATATGCCACTAATTTATAATAAAGAAATGACTGAGCTTTTCATGAATCTTATGAAAGCTAAATCAATGAGTGATAAAATAAAAGTAATTTCAAGTTTTAGACCTCCATACTTATCTCCAATTGTTGCAATTGAACAAGGTCTTACAGACCCTTTCTGTGGTCTTAATATGGGGCAAACGGCAGAGCTTCTAGCTCGAGAATTTGGAATTTCAAGACTTGATCAAGATGAGTTTGCAAATCTTTCTCACCAAAAAGCGGTTGCTGCGATGGAAGCGGGAAGATTCGCTGAAGAAATTCTCCCAATTGCTGTTGGTTACAAAATGGATAAACTTCTCATGAATGATGTTGGTCCTCGTGGAAACTCTACAGTTGAAGGTCTTGGAAAAATGAGACCATACTTTGATAAGAAATCAGGAACAGTTACTGTTGGAAATGCTTGTCCAATCACTGATGGTGGTTCGGCAATTCTCTTTGCTTCTGAAGAAGCAGTTAAGAAATATAACTTGGATCCAATGGCAAGAATCGTTGATTACCACTTCCATGGCCTAGAGCCACAAAGAATGGGAATGGGTCCTCTTCTTGCAATGGACGGTGTTTTTAATCGAACGGGAATGAATCTTGATCAGATGGATCTTGTTGAAGTTAACGAAGCATTTGCGGCTCAAGTAATAGCTGTAAATAAGGCGATGAAAGATAAGGACCTTGCACAGAGATTTGGTCTCACAAAAGCTTGGGGTGAAATTCCTGCTGAGAAACTAAATGTTAACGGAGGAGCAATCGCTCTTGGTCACCCTGTTGGATCGACTGGTTCAAGACTTTTAATCACTCTTGCACACGAACTTAAAAGAAGAAAGGCCGGATTTGGTGTTGCTTCTCTTTGTATCGGTGGTGGACAAGGTGGTGCTTGTATTATCGAAAACTTAAAAAAATAAATTTAAAAAAATTCGGAGATAAATATATGAGTTATAAAAGAATTAGTTTTGAAACAAAAGAAAATATCGCCTACGTTGGTATGGGTTATAACTGCACTAAGGCCATGACTGTACTTGATGAAGAAACACTTAATGAACTTCAAGATATTGTTGAAGAGCTTCATGGAAATGCTTCTTCTTTAAAAGGTGTTATTTTTCATTCACATAAAGAAAGATGTTTTATTGCGGGAGCAGATATTAATCTTATCTCTTCGATGAAAACAGAGGCCGATGGACAAGCAGGTTCTGAAGCGGGTCAAAAAATATTAAATCGAATCGAGGATCTTAAAGTTACGACGATAGCTTGTGTTGGTGGAGTTTGCCTTGGTGGTGGACTTGAACTGGCGTTATCTTGTAAGAAAATTATTACAAGTGATGACAAGTCAGTTCAACTGGGACTTCCTGAAGTTAAGCTTGGAATTATTCCTGGATTTGGTGGAACATACCGTTTACCAAAGAAAGTAGGACTACCGACTGCGCTTGATATGATTCTATCTGGAAAAACTCTTGATGGAAGAAAAGGTAAGAAAGTTGGTCTTGTTGAAGAGACTTATGCTAAAGAACGTCTTTTAGATATGGCCCTTAAGCATTTTGGAAAATCAGAAAAGAAGAAATCGTTTAAAGAGTCTTTAGAAGATCTTGCAACAGATAATGTTTTAACGAAGAAGATTATTTTTCAAAAAGCACGTGAAAGTGTTTTAAAGAAAACAAAAGGTTTCTACCAGGCACCACTAAAAATTCTTGATGTTATGGAAGCTGGTGTGATGAAGGGCCGTGCAAGCTACCTTGCAAGCGAAGCTGAGGCATTTGGAGAGTTGTGCGTAGGAGATCAAAGTAAGAATCTTCAGCATATCTTCTTTATGGTTGAAAGTTCAAAGAAATATCCTGGAGTTAAAGGCGAAGGCAAAGTAAAAAAACTTGAAAGAGGTGCTTGTCTTGGTGCTGGTACAATGGGTGGTGGTATTGCTTGGCTAATGGCCAAGAATGATATGAAACCAATTATGAAAGATCTAAATCAAGGTGGGCTTGAGCTTGGTCTTAAGCAATCTGCTTCTAATTTCATGGGGGCGTTAAAGAGAAAGAGACTTTCTTATGACGACTTTGAAAGAATGCAAAGATCAATCATTGCTCAAACTGACTTTAGAGGCTTTGGACATGTTGATCTTGTAATCGAAGCAGTTGTCGAAAATATGGATATTAAGAAGAAAGTTTTTGCTGAAGTTGAAACAAAAGTTTCAAAAGATGCGATTCTAACGTCAAATACTTCATCTCTTTCGATTCAAGAGATGTCGACTGCACTTGAGGACTCTTCAAGATTTGCAGGGCTTCACTTCTTTAATCCTGTACATATGATGCCTCTTGTAGAGATTATTACGCATGACAATGCTTCGCCTGAAACAGTTGAAGCACTTTATAATTGGGTTTTAAAAACAAAGAAAACTCCAGTTGTTGTTAAAGACGGTCCAGGTTTCTTAGTAAATAGAATTCTTATGCCGTTTATGAACGAAGCTGGATTCCTTCTTGAAGAAGGTGTTTCAATGAAAGACATTGATGATGCTTGTTTAAATTTTGGAATGCCAATGGGACCATGTCGTCTTCTCGATGAAGTAGGAATCGATGTTGGACAGAAAGTTGCCAAAATTATTCATGATGGATTAGGTGATCGTGCCGCATCTTCTTCACTCACAGGTAAGCTTGTTGAAAAAGGATTTCTTGGAAGAAAAACTTCTAAAGGATTCTATATCTATGATGAAAATGGAAAAGTTGCTGGACCAAACGCAGAAGCTCTTGCAATCTTTCCAAAAGCCTCTAAGAAAATGACAGAAGTTGAAATACAAAAGAGAATTTTTCTTCCGATGATCAATGAAGCTGCAACTGTTCTTGAAGATAAGATTGTAGAGAATGCAATGGCCGTCGATCTTGGCTTAATCTTCGGTATTGGTTTTCCTCCATTTAGAGGTGGACTACTTAAGTATGCTGATAGTGAAGGACTTGAAAGAATTCAAGCAGAACTTGTTAGTCATGCTGAATCTGTTGATAAGGCACGTTATACACCATGCAAGCTTATCAATGATCTTGTTGCTCAGAAGAAAAAGTTTTACGAATTTTAATTGATGCATTTTTTAAAATTCTTTATCAAATATCTATTTCAAGCGAAAACCCGTCAAGGCCTACTGATTATGGCCATGGCGGGATTATTTGTTTCTAGTTTTTGTCTTGTATTAGTTCAAGGAGTGCTCACTGGTCTTCAAGGAAATCGTGTTGAGAGATCTAAGGAGATTGAAGGAAGTTATGTGGTTAAACTTTCAGATAGTAGCACATTACTTGAAAAATTTTTAAGTGATCAAGAAATCAAGTTCTCTAAAGAATATCAACTTGAGGGGCTTGTGAAAAATGGTAACTACATAACACCTGTAATTATTCATGGCCTGGCCCCTAACTCGCATGTCGCTGACTTTCTAAAAGATAATGACTTTAAATCTAAAATTCTCATGTCTGCTTATGTTGCTCAAAAAGCAATGATGAGACCAGGCGATGAAATTCAAATCATTTCTCCGGCCCATACAGACGTTTTCTTTGGTGATCTGCCTCGCTATAAAACTTTAGAGGTTGCCGAATTTGTTGATTCTAAAGACCCGGCCATTGATGAATTTCACGTATGGACAGACCTAAGAAGTGTTCAGTCTCTGATTAGAAAAAAAGCGGTTAATCAAATTAGAATTTATCAAAGGCTTGATAGTGCTCTTCTTACAAAAGTTTTGGGCCATGAAAATGTCCGAGAAATAATAAAGTGGGAGAGCTCTCATCAAAACCTTGTTTACGCACTCTCTCTTGAAAACAATGTGATTTTATTTCTCTTCAGTGCGACTGTCGTTCTTGTTGGTCTTAGTATTGTTGCCGGCCTAAGTATCTTCTTTAATCGCTTGAAGCAGGATTTTGTCTCTTTTTGGATTTTAGGGATGTCCTTACAACGAATTAAGAGAGTTGGGGCCATTAATATTGGCCTTGTAACCGTTTCAACACTTGTGCTTGGAAATCTTCTTGGGCTCGCAGGTGCCTATCTCTTAGAGTCTTTCTCGCCTGTCATCATGCCTGAAATGTTTGTTGATCGATCATTACCTGTAAAGATAACACTTCATTCTTTTAATTTTTCTTTTCTTTTTCCTGTGATTTTAACAATCATATTTACTTATATTGCAAGCACGCGCTTTTTCAATTCAAAAAATGACTTTTTAAAGACACTTAGAAGTATTGGAAGATAATAATGTCAGTTGATTTAATCAAAGATGATTTAGAAATTATTGGTATCCTCAAAGGACTTTGCAATAGCAAATCTAAGCTTTGGTGTTGGCAAGATATTATTCATGATGATGGAACTAAAGAAAGAATTGTTCACTATGTGATCATCCAAAAAGTTGATCCTATTAGAAAAACATTTCATGTTAGGCCAAATATTAAGCAAGGGTTTCGCTTTGATTCAAAGTTTAAAACTTTTATCTTAGCAAAAGAGAGAGCAGTGGCCTTCTCTTTTGTCCCAAGAGACGTTGGGACCCAATATATGATCATCGGTATTCCTACTCAGATCACGCCGGTTAAGGCAGAGTTTATAAATTCTGTCGAACTTGTTGAGAGAGAAGATGAAGATAAGCATCAACACCTACGAACGGCCCAAAGAAAACAAATAAATTCTGCCAAGATGGTTGGGATCAGAAAGCATGATCGCGAGGGACTTTTAGGCGTCTTGGACTTTCATTTTCTCTATGACCTATCTGCTGGTGGTTTAAGTTTTCGTGTTGAAGACCCTGCTGAGTTTATTAAAGATGAGCGAATTGTCGCTGTTAGTATTGATGGAAAAACTCTTGAGACTCCTTATCGTCTCATCGTTCGCTCAATTCGTGAGATGGATGAGGATAAGTTTAAAGTCGGTTGTCAGTTTATTAAGGATTAGTATGAAAAAATCTTTTTTTACTTTGTTAATTACTTTAGTTTTTTCCCAATTCATTCTTGCGGATGTTAAAGAAAATGAAGTTAAAATCAATTATCTTTTGGAAGCGATTAATCAATCAAAGGGCACTTTTATTCGAGCAGGGGAGACATATCCTGCAACAAAGGCCTACGATCATATCAAGCGAAAGTATCGTCTTGGGATGCTAAATCCTTTTTCACCTTCAAAGGAAGAGTGGACAGCAGAATTCTTTATCGATAATGTCGCATCAAAATCATCGAGCACCGGTGAAGACTATCTTATCGAAGAAGATGGAAAACGGATGAAGATGAAAGAGTGGTTGGATAATAAATTAAAGACAATTAATAAAAACTAGTCGATAAAAGGTATAGAAACTCTTTCTTTTCCGGTAGGTAGTGGAGGCCAAAGCTTGGAGAAGAAAATGTTTTTTGTGGTCTTAGAATTGTTATCGATGAACCAAAACCAAATATTGTTCTTGTTCCGCTTACCCCTAGCTCCATCTGATGATACCCAACTCCTGTCGAAATGATGTAATTCTCATGAATTTTATAGGCAAGATCTAAACTAAATTCATCTCCTGTTAGATAAGATTTTGCAATGTTCTTTTCTACATAGCTAGAATTTCGAGTGAATGTGAGGCCTAGTGTAATATTTTTAGAAATGTTAACGTATGATATTAGGGATACTAAATTTATGATAAATCTATCTTGTGTCTGTTTCTCATCAGTCTTGAAAGCCATTCTTGTGTAGCCAAGAGATATTGAACTAAACTCATTTTTGTAGAGACTGTACTTTAAGTTAAAGTTGTATTGATGATTGTCTTGAAAGTATAAGAGTGGAATTGTTCCAATTTCAAAGTCTCGTGTTATACCAATCGATAAACTACTCATGAATGCACTAGATGTTACATTAGCGCCAGGTGTATTTTGAAAAGACACACTCCCTGAGGCAAGTGTGTCTGGATTTGTTGTAGCATGAGGGTAGTACTCTGCTGCTAATGCGAAATTCAAATATAGTATAGTGAAAACTTTTATCATCATTAATAACTATGGAGCATGGGCTCCCCCTTAGACCTATTTTAACTTAAAATTCTTTAGTGCAGCAAATGCATTATTCTTAATTGGTGCATCAGCTTGTGGTCTTGGAGTTCTGTTGCCTCCTTGTCTTGGCGCTGCGCCTCCTGATGGTCTTACAAATTGCTTTGAATCTTCACCTTTCTTACATGTCAAAGAGATTCTCTTTCTATCCATATCAACATCGAGGACCATTACTTTTACTTCTTGCCCTGCCTTAAGAGCGTCAAGAGCATTCTCAACAAAGTGATCGGCCATTTGAGATACGTGGACAAGTCCATTTTCTTTAATCCCGATATCAACGAAGGCACCAAATTGTGTAATATTTTTTACGATACCTGGATACCATTCACCAATCTTTATATCTTTAATCGATTGAGCGTCTTTTCTAAACTCTGTTGTTTTAAATTCTGTACGTGGATCCTGTGTCGGTGCTGTTAAAGATTTTACGATATCATCAATTGTAAATTGACCGAGCTCGTCGACTAGTTTTGAGTCTGTTTTAATTTTCTTTGCGAGTTCCTTATCTTCAACCAATTCTTTTACTGATTTGCCATTGTCCTTGGCCCAGCTTTCAAGGGTTTGATATCTTTCTGGGTGAATGAAAGTTGAATCAAGTGGGTTTTCCCCATTATAAATTCTTAAGAAACCAGCGGCCTGTTCAAAAACCTTCGCCGTAAATCTTGGAACCTTTAAAATTTCCTCTCTCTTTTTAAAGAGACCTCTACTATCTCTGTACTTAACTACATTTTCAGCAACACTTGGCCCGATTCCTGAAATGAATGAAAGCAGTGGAGCACTTGCTGTGTTTAAATCAACACCAACAAAGTTAACACAACTTTCAACAACACCATCAAGTGATTTTTTAAGTCTTGTTTGGTTTACATCGTGTTGATATTGACCAACTCCAATTGATTTCGGATCGATCTTAACAAGCTCAGCAAGAGGATCTTGGAAGCGTCTTGCAATTGAAATTGCTCCTCTTACTGTTGCATCTTTGTCTGGGAATTCTTTTTTAGCAATTTCTGATGCTGAATATACCGATGCCCCATCCTCTGAGATCATTGTGGCCTTAACTTTTCCATCTCTAACTTGAGAAACTAATTCTTCAACAAATTGTAGAGTCTCACGTCCAAAAGTCCCAGAGCCTATGGCAATATACTCAACGTTGAATTGATCAATCATCGCCTCGATAATTTTTGCAGATTGGGCCTTGAAGTTCTTTGGTGGGTGAGGATAGATAATCGTATCGACAACAAATTTTCCCGTATCATCAACAACGACGGTCTTACATCCTGATACAACACCTGGGTCGATTCCAAGTACTGTCTTTGGACCAAGGTATGGTTGAAGAAGAAGGTTCTTTAAATTTGCTCCGAAGACATCAATCGCTGATTCATCGGCAAGTTTCTTAAGCTCTGTCTTGATTTCCAGATCAAGAGAGCTATGAATATAGTTTTTAAATGACTTGAGGGCACAGTCTTCTAATACTTTTAAAAGTGTTAGGCTTGAGTTTTCATAGTACTTACTTCTAATTTTTGATGTTGCCATGGCCTCATCAAAGATCACGTCAACTTTTAATACTTTCTGAGTCATTGCTCTTCTTATTGCCAAAAAGCGGTGAGTGGCCTTTGGGTCTTTTAAACCCGACACATTTTGTTCAAATTCAAAATAGTCTTTATATTTATCAGAATCTTTAACTTCGTCTGCTTCCTTTCTCTTTGAAGTCTTGATTGTTGCAAGTTTCCAGTATTCAAGTCTTAGCTGATCTTTAATTTCCGAGTCATGTGCAAACATCTCGATAATGATATCACAGGCCCCTTTGATAACATCATCAAAAGAAGCAATCTTAAGGTCTGGTTTAATATACTTGACTGCTTCTTTAGCAATTTCTGTCATTGGTGCTTTTGTCTCAAGCATGAAGTGTGCAAATGGTTCAAGGCCTGCTTCCTTAGCAACCATTCCTTTTGTTTTTCTCTTTGACTTAAATGGAGCATAGAGATCTTCAAGTTGATTGATGGTTGTTGCAGCAATAATTTTCTTTTCAAGTTCTGGTGTGAGAAGCTCTAATTTTTTGATCGCTTCAAGGATGAAGGCCCTTCTCTTTTCTCTTTCAATATATTCTTCATACTTCGTTTGTAATTCTCTAATTTGAGTTTCATCCATTCCGCCCGTTTTTTCTTTACGGTAACGTGTGATAAATGGAACAGTGCAATCTTCTACGTATAGCATCTCAAGAACGGCCATAATATACTTTGCCTGAATGTCTGTGTTATCCACGCAATAGAGTACTGCATTATTATCAATATTCACTTAAACTCCTCATTTTACCAATTATTCATACTGTGTTTAGATAGTGTTTTGTGTTAAAAAGTTTTAAAATTTTACGGTCAGAAGTTATTAACTGACAATTAAAAAATGATTTTTTTGGGTAAGTTATGAATGATACATATGATTTAGTGGTCGTTGGCGACGGTATAGCTGCGCGTTGCTTACTTTGGCACATCGCTTCGGATGAAGAATATTGTAAGTCAAAAAAAATTCTTCACATTGCTAGTGATGATTTCTATCCTGCATGCACTAAGCGGACAACTTCTGTTGTAAGCTACGGGTCGCACCAAAAAGGTATCTCAGAGCTTGGTGACTTATTAGTCGATTCTCTTGAGGCCTTCGATCAATTTATTTCAATAAATTCTCCTGACGGCATTACCCTATCATCCCAGTTTTACCTATTTCCAAAATCAGAAGAAAAAATTGAGCAATTTAAATCACGCTATAATGACTTTTCAATCTTTGAGGGAAACCAGTGTGCAGTCGGACCCTGTGCAATTATTAATTCCAAAGAACTTAATGAGTGGTTTAAAAAAGGCTTTAGTGAAAAGTTTAAGCATTATACAAAGCTTGAAGATATTGTTGTTAATCTTGATAAATTGAGCTCTTCACTAAATACCCGAGAAAATGGAACGATATTATTTAGGAAGGCCATCGTTTGCACTGGAGCTTATACTTCTCTTCTTCATCAAGATCGAATCCTTGCAGATGGTAAGGCCGTCAGCGGAAGTTATTTTGAATGGAGAGATATTGAATTGAACCGTGATTCTTTCGTTTTAAGTCAAGGCCATTTCAATATTATTTATCGCGCTCACGAAAAGTTGATGCTCTTTGGTGGAACAAGTTTTGATGGAATGGTCTTTGATCATTATAAAAAAGAACTTAGGGATAATTACCTGGCCATGTCATCTTATTTGCCAGGTCTAGACTTACCAGATATTCAACAGGCCAAAGTACTTACGGGAATTAGGCATAAGGGTAAGAAGAGGATGCCACAATTTATTAATGAAGGTAATATTTTATTCTTTAATGGGCTTTATAAGAATGGATTTTCTTTTCCATTTTTTTTCGCAAAGAAACTGCTCCTTCAAAATGGGGAAGATTTAGCTAATTTGAAAGTTCATTTTTGACTTCATACTCTTTTTTTATAGCTAATATTAAATACTTACTCTCTTTGTAACACGACAAAGATTGCAGTAAGTACTACATGATCTACCACTGCCCAAATTCTGATTGCAATTCCTCCACTAAAAACAAGCTCATTTCCAAAGATGGATTCTATTTTCGCCGAAGTGATTCAAGAAAAATTCAACGCTTTGTCTGTAAAACATGCGGAC
>CAZQJK010000030.1:0-43582 GCA_964593545.1 uncultured Bacteriovorax sp.
CTTGTCTAATACCTGAACTGATTTAAGTGCAAGAGCGATCAATTGTACGCGTGCATAGAGAATTGAGAAAAGACTATTTAATTCTTCAGGTAGAGGACCGTAAACGTCATAGAATTTTTCTTCAATCGTTTTAATACTATCTTCAGATTTTGCATTTGAAAGTTGCTTGTAAAACTTAAGCCTTTCTGATGCATCGGAAACATAGTGTGCAGGAATAAAAGATGCGAAAGGTGTATTGATTTCAATATCTTTATGAACAATACGTTTCTCTCCGCGAAGCTCTTGAATTGCTTCAGTTAGAAGCTCCATATAAAGTTCAAGGCCGATTGCTTCGATGTGACCAGATTGCTGTGCTCCTAGAATATCTCCAGCCCCACGAATTTCAAGATCACAATTTGCAATTTGAAACCCTGAACCCATGTCTGCATAGGTCTGAAGAGCTTTAAGTCTTTTGGCCGCAATATCATTAATTGGCTTTGTGCTTGGGATAACGAAGTAAGCGTAAGCCTTTTTATCCGAACGACCAATTCGACCACGGAGCTGATGTAATTGAGATAGCCCGTACATGTCAGCACGATCAACAATCATCGTATTGGCATTAGGAATATCAATTCCTGATTCGATAATCGTCGTTGAAACAAGAATTTGATAATGTCCTTTATAAAAAGCAGAAACTCTTTCTTCGAGATCTTTCTCAGGCATCTGACCGTGGGCATAGATAATATTTGCTTCGGGAACAAGCTCTCGAATGTAAGCAACATAGTTTTCCATATCTTGAACGCGGTTGTGGACAATGAACACCTGCCCACCTCGTTTTAACTCTCTTTTGATCGCTGTTTGAAGAGTGTGATCATCTTCCTTTATGAGATATGTTTTAATTGACTGTCTTCTTGGAGGAGCAGTCTTAATAAGTGCAAGGTCCTTGAGTCCTAGAAAAGATAGCTGAAGGGTTCTTGGTATTGGAGTGGCCGTCAAAGTTAAAAAATCAACAGAAGATTTTAGTAACTGAAGTTTACTTTTATGGGCAACACCAAAGCGCTGTTCCTCATCAACAATAACAAGTCCGAGATCCTTAAACTTAATTGAACTTGAAAGTAATTTATGTGTCCCAATGATGATGTCAACTTTACCAGACTCTAAGTTTTCTTTTGTTTCTTTTTCATCTTTTCCCTTCTTGAAACGTGAAAGAAAATCAATTGTAACAGCAAAATTTTTAAATCTTTTAACAAATGAATTATAATGTTGGAGAGCTAAAACTGTTGTAGGTACAAGGATGGCAACTTGTTTCTTATCAAGTACGGCCTTGTATGCCGCTCGCATGGCAACCTCTGTTTTTCCAAAACCAACATCTCCACAAACAAGAAAGTCCATTGCCGCTGGTGTTTGCATTTTTTCAATGACTGATTCAATTGCTTGGCTCTGATCAGGCGTTTCATTAAAAGGGAAATCTAACTCAAACTCCTTAAAGTCATGATCAGGAGGGGAGAAGGCGAAGGCTTGAGATGATTGTCTTTCGGCCTGAAGTTTAATGAGGTCAAATGCTAACTTCTTAACACTCTCTTTCGCTCTTGCTGTAACAGCAGCGAATTTATTCGTTCGCAAGCTATCGAGTGTTACTGTCGCCGTTGAATCAGCATATTTTTGAATGAGATTCATTTTATAGATAGGGATAAAGACCTTATCTTTTTCTTTGAAGGTTAAGACAAGGTAATCAGTCTTTGCCTCTCCAACTTCCATCGCTTCAAGACCTTGATATTGTCCAACGCCGTGTTTGGCGTGGATAACATAGTCTCCCGGTTTTAGAGATGCGAGCTGCTCAGCAAAGAGATCATAATTGACTTCTTGTTTAACTTTTATTTTATCTCTCTTAACTGCAAAAAGATCGCTGTCAGCGATAACAAGTGTTTTCTCACTATCATAGTAGAAGCCGTGCTCAAGCTTAAACTTTAAGAATATAATTCTCTTCGTGATATCTTGAGGAAACTCGAGAACTTCAAGAATATGTGAGATCTCATTTTTTGAGTTGTCATTTTGATAGGTGAAAATAATATTTCCACTATATTTAAATTCTTCCTTTATAAAGGAGAGAGTATTTCTTAATAACTCTTGCTTTGAAGAACCAAGCTGTATGTGACTTGAAAAATATTGTCGCGAGTTTTCGATTCTGATGTCGATATGATTATCATCTTCATCAAAATGAGTATGAACCTTCATGTGATTAACATCAAGCTTATGAAACTGTTTAACTTTGTTAAAGATATCAATATCAAAAAGGTGTTCGTACGTCGGAAGAAGTGCTTGAGCGTCGTGCTCAATATAGTCTTCATAATCAACGCGTAGTGATTCTTTGAATTCAAGAAGTTTGTCTTCTACATCATCGGAACTTATGAATGTTATAATGTCACTTTCTTGATTAAAAAAATCGAGAAGTGTTGAATTATTATCAAAGAACAATGGAATATAGACGGGGTAGTTTTCAAACAACATTCCATCTGAAAGTTTTGCAAATAATTCTTTTCGAAATTCGAATTTCGATTTTTGGCCAGGAGTTGGTCTTAGAATTTTTTCGCGTAAAACATTACTATACTTACTATCTGCAAGAATGCCTGGAGCAGAAGTAATCTTAATGAGATCACGTTTTTCTTCTTTTATGGTCTTCAAACTTTCTTTATCAATGAGATAGATCTCTTCAATCATGTCATCGAAGTAGTGAAGTCGTATTGGTGGATGCGACATGGGATAAATATCAAAAATCTCACCTTTTCTTGAAAAGGTTCCAGGCTCTTCGACAGTATGGCTTGAAGTGTATCCACTTTTTACAAGCTTTATCGCTAAGTCATCTGGCGAAATGATGTCACTTGTTTCAATATTAAATGAAGTCTCTTTAAAAAAAGAAATTGGCGGCAGTTTCATTGCAAGAGAATCGATTGAAGTTATCAGAATATTATTTTTCGAAGAATTCAGAAGTGAGTTTAGAACTCTAAATCTAAAAAAGAGACTCTTTTCTGAAGAGATGATCCCTGAATACGGTGATGCATCGAGTCCTGGGAAGTGAAGGAAATTTACCTTGTCGGAAAAATTTTCTTGAAAAGATTTTTTCGCATTGTGATAAAAGTTCTCTGCTTCGTCACTCGTTGGAAATACTATTAATTTACTTTTTGTCGACAATGGATGTTTTGACTCATAGCTAACGTAGTTGATGAAATTCCATAGGGAATGATCAAGACCATTGATGATTAAATGTCGAGAGTCCGATTGGGACCATGTGTTAAGCCTTGCGAGTAGTGGTAAGAATGTAGTCATAATATTAAATCCTGTTTCTGACTCAGTTTATTAACATAAAATAATGTTTAAGGCACCTGATTAGTTGCATGCGTTAATTGGCCAAGTTGTGCTAAGCATATAAAAAAAGGGAGGCCAAAACATTTCCAAAGTGCTAGTTTTCGTGTAATCTTTTGTAGCTTAGTTTACTTGTTCATGGAGTTTAAAGAATGTCGTCACACAATCTTGATGTGTACATGCCGGTATTAATACTAATGGCATTTGCAATCATTATGGTAATAGGAGCGCTTCTAGTAGGGAAACTTATAAGACCTTCTAACCCAACTGATTTAAAATTAACACCATATGAGTGTGGTGAAGAGCCTATTGGTTCAGCATGGTCTAACTTTAATGTTAGGTTCTATGTTATCGCTCTTGTGTTCTTAATCTTTGATGTTGAGGGTGCATTGATGTTCCCGGTAGCCGCAGTCTTCAAAAAATTTGTAGAAATTGGTGAAGGTGGAGCAGTGTTAGCATCTTTCCTACTTTTCATTGTAGTACTTTCACTTGGTGTTGTGTATTGCTGGAAGAAGGGTGATCTTGACTGGGTAAAAAGTTATCAAGTTTCAGGTAAAAAGGATAAGTAATGAACTCGACAGTTGTATCTTATTTATCACAAGCCCCAGGATATGGTTTTTTAACTTCAAAACTCTCAGAAGTTCTAGGTTTTGACGCCACTGGAATTGTGAATTTCTTAATTTTCTTTATCGTAACTCTTGTTATGGTAAATATCATGGCCGCAATTGGTGGTCTTGGTACATATGCAGAAAGAAAAATTTCTGCTGATTTACAAATGAGACAAGGTCCAAACAGAGTTGGACCTTTTGGTATCCTTCAGTTCTTAGCTGATGGTGTGAAGATGATCCTTAAAGAGGACATTATTCCAAGACAAGCAGATAAGTTTATGTTTCACCTTGCTCCATTCTTGTGTTTGGTTGGTGTTTTCATGACTCTTGCAGTTCTTCCTTTCTCAAGTGGTCTTGCACTAACAAATTTAAATATTGGTGTGTTCTACCTTCTAGGTGTTTCGTCACTTGTTGGTGTTGGAATCTTTCTTGGTGGTTACTCTTCAAACTCAAAGTGGTCAATGCTTGGTGGGATGAGAGGTGCTTCACAAATCGTTTCTTACGAAGTTCCAGTGACTCTTACTATACTTTCAGTTGTTCTTATGGCCGGAAGTCTTTCATTTGATGTTATTACTGAAGCACAAGGTGGTTTTCCACACGAATGGTTCATCCTTCATAACCCTTTCACATTTATTGGTTTCTTTGTTCTCTTTATTGGAGCATTAGCTGAAACAAATAGAGCACCTTTCGATCTTCCTGAAGCAGAATCAGAACTAGTCTCTGGTTACCATACGGAATATTCAGGGATGAGATTTGGTTTCTTTGCATTAGCTGAATATATTGAAGTTTTTGTTGTTTGTGGTGTTTGTGCTGCTCTTTTCCTAGGTGGATATAAAGTACCATTTAATTTAGGTACTGGAGATTTTCTTGTAAAAGCATTTCCTGCAATTGAACCAATGCTTGCAAAACAAGTTGGAAACTTTCTTCAACTAGGAGCATTTGTTACTAAGACACTAGCTCTTTATTATGTCGTTATTTGGATTAGATGGACACTTCCAAGACTTAGAGTTGACCATTTAATGGTTCTTTGTTGGAAGTACTTAACTCCAATCGCTCTTTTCAACCTTGTTGGTTGTGCGGTTTGGTTATATGCCTTTGAAGGTAAATCAATTTGGTATTTAATTTTTAAAAGTGGTGCAGCGGCAGCTGGTGCACATCACTAAGATAGGGAAAGGGATTAAACATGTTTTTAAATATTATGTTTCTCTTGGCAGCGGGCGCGACGATAGGTGGGTCATTTTTAACGGCGACATCTAAAAATCTTATGCACGCATGTATTTACTTACTACTAACACTTTTTGGTGTTTCTGGTCTGTATGCAACTTTAGGGGCGGACTTCTTAGCAGCAACTCAACTAGTTGTTTATGCTGGTGGTGTTGTTATTCTTATGCTTTTCGCCATCATGCTAACAGGTGGAGTCAGAGAATTTGTTAATAAATTTGGTATTGATAAAGTTGCTTCAATGGGAACTGTAAAGACTTACTCAATTGCTGGTTTCATGGTTGTTATTATGTCTTTTGTCATAATGAAAATTTTGGCTCCAATCTTTAAGTCTTATGCTCCAGGAGAACTTCCAGGTTTTTCAACAACAGTAGAAAAAATTGGAACACTTCTAATTACTGACCATGTATTAGCATTTGAAATTTCTTCAATCTTACTGCTTGGTGCTCTTGTTGGTGCGGCAGTGATTTCAAGACCGGGGAGAACGAGATGATCAGTTTACCATCATATTTAATTATTTCATTTTGTCTTTTCATTGCTGGTTTAACAGTAATGATTGCAAGAAAAAATATTATCGCAATGCTTTTAGGTATTGAGCTTATTCTTAATGCTGCTGCACTTAATTTTGCAGCGTATACAAGATTTATTAATCAAAACCTTGACGGGCATTTAATGTCTTTATTTATTATTGTTATTGCTGCAGCAGAAGCAGCGGTAGGTCTCGCTATTGTTATTAGATTTTTTCAAATTAAAGAATCTATTCATATCGACGACGCAACTGAATTACAGAGCTAATAGGATTAGAAGGAATTATATATGGATTATACGATCTCAAGTGTAGCACCAATTGTTCTCTTGCCATTTTTCGCTTTTGTTATAAATGCTTTCTTGGCAAGAAAGGGTGGTAAGGCAACTGTTGCAGCTGTTTTTCTGGCATGTGCATCGATTGCGGGTTCATCAATTTATGCGCTTAAAATTTTCAAGGACTTCGTTTTTGGAAACTACGCCGCAGATTACTACATTCACAAGGTATTTACTTGGTTTGACCTCAATGGTGGAGGCCAAGAATTTGCAGTGAATATGGGAATCTACATTGATAACATGACAGCAGTAATGCTTGTTATGGTTACAGTAGTTGCAACAATGATTCACATCTTCTCAACTTATTACATGCATCACGATATGAACTATGGAAGAAACGGTAGATTCTTTGTCTATATGTCACTCTTTACATCAGCGATGCTTGGTCTTGTTCTTTCAGATAACTTATTTTCAGTATTTATTTTCTGGGAACTTATGGGATTCTGTTCTTACTCTTTAATTGGTCACTACTATGAAAAAGAGAAGACAGGAAACGCTAGTATTAAAGCATTCATGACAACAAGAATCGGAGATGTTTTCTTCCTTCTAGGTATTGTTGCTCTATGGACACATATTGGTTCTGTATCTTTTGTTGATCTCTATGCAGCGATAGCTAACGGTGCATTCAGTGGTGTGACTGTTCTAGGAATTCCTCTCGCAACTTTCTGTGCTGTTTGTATTTTCCTTGGGACGATTGGAAAATCAGCTCAGTTCCCACTAAACGTATGGTTACCAGATGCGATGAATGGACCAACTCCATGTTCGGCCCTTATTCACGCGGCGACAATGGTTGCAGCTGGTGTTTATCTTTCATTAAGAATCTATCCATTGATTGAACTTGGAAACTTGAACTACTTTGTAGCATGTATCGGTGGTATTACTGCTCTTGGGGCAGCAACAATAGCACTTGTACAAACAGACTTTAAAGCTGTTCTTGCATTCTCAACAATTTCACAACTTGGATATATGGTTTTAGGTGTTGGTGTTGGTTCTTACAACGCTGCATTTATGCACTTAATTACTCACGCTATTTTTAAAGCTTGTTTATTCCTTGCCGCTGGATCAGTAATTCACTCGCTTCACGATCACCACACTCATGAGCACGTACAAGAGATGCCAAGAATGGGTGGACTTAGACATAAAATGAAATTCACGTGGTTTGCGATGTGGTGTTGTACTCTGGCAATCGCTGGTGTTCCATTCTTCTCTGGTTTTGTATCAAAAGATAGAATTCTAGGTGATGCACTTGTAATGGCAACACATTCTCCAAAGTGGATCATTCCAACTGCGCTTGGTTTTATTGGTGCATTCCTTACAGCCTTCTATATGTGTAGAATGATGTTCTTAGCTTTCCACGGGAAGCCAAGAGACAAAGAAGTATATGATCACTGTCATGAAGAACACTTCTCATGGAATAGAAATCTTCCATTATTATTCCTTTCGGTATTTACTCTAGGGATTTGGTTCTCTGGGTCACTTACTGGTCAAGGTGTTGTAAAAGTTGCAGATGCTCATCATGGAAAATATGAATGGTTCCAAACCCTGATTCAAAAGCCAGTTGTATCTAAGTTTACAACAATGCAAAGAGAAGATTTCTCTGGTATGGATACGCGTGTAAAAAATAGTGCAGAGAAATCTCACTATGATCATAACCACGGATTAAATGAAGAAGAAGCTCATCATGTTCACCACGTTCATAAGATTGGAGCAATTGCATCGATCTTCATCGCTCTTGGTGGAATTTTTGTTGCAGCAATGATGTACCTTTGGAATAAGTGGAATCCTGGATTTTGGGTTAACACTTTCAACAGATATTACAGAACACTACAAAATAAGTACTATATGGATGATCTTTACATTAAAGGATTTATCCAAGGTCTTTTAATTCCATTTAATAATCTTCTCTCAAGATTTGATATGGGATTCTATGACAAGTATGTTGTGGATGGTTGGGCCGTTGTTGTTCGTTACCTTATGAATGTTTCGAAATGGTTTGATAACCTCTTCGTTGACACGATCATGGTCGATGGAACAGGTGCATCGGTAAGATTTTTTAATGTGATACTAAGAACTATTCAATCTGGAAAGATTCAGTTCTATATCATTATGATTATATTAGTAATTTTTGGTTATATTTTAGCTTTATAAAATTTAGGAATTAAGGAGTTTACAGGTGAGCGGTCATTCTAATTTGCTAAGTTGGATTCTGTGGATGCCGATTGTTGGTGTTCTTGGAGTATTATTAATCCCAAGAACGAAAGAGACTTTAATCAGATTTTGGTCTCTAATTAACACGGTTATTACTCTAGCATTATCGGTTGTACTTTATATGAAGTTCGATCCGACAACGCCAGGTATGCAAGCAGCATTTACAATTAAAAAGGCATGGATCAGTCAGTTTAATATTTTCTATCACCTAGCGGTAGATGGTATTTCACTTCCAATGATCTTACTAACGTCTTTACTATTCTTTATCTGTATCCTTTCTTCATGGACAGTTAAGAAACAGGTAAAAGGTTATTTTGCATTATTTCTATTTCTTCAGTCATCAGTATTTGGAGTATTCCTTTCAATGGATTTCTTCTTATTCTATGTTTACTGGGAAGTTATGCTAATTCCTATGTTCTTCCTAATCGGTATTTGGGGTGGGGAAAATAGAGAATACGCAGCTGTTAAATTCTTCTTATATACATTCTTTGGATCAATCTTAATGCTCGTTGGTATGGTTGCTCTTTACTTCGTTACTGGTCAAGGTGTTGATTCTTTCAATATTCTTGCTCTATCGGGTGGAAAGTTTGCAAGTACAACAGTTACTATGTTTGGTATGGCCTTGCCATTTGCAAAGGTCTTCTTCGTAGCACTCTTTATTGGTTTTGCTATCAAGGTTCCAGTGTTTCCATTCCATACTTGGTTACCACATGCTCACGTTCAGGCTCCAACAGCGATTTCAGTAATCCTGGCTGGTGTTCTTTTAAAGATGGGAACTTATGGTTTCTTAAGAATTGCATTTCCAATCTTCCCAGGTGCCTCAGTATACTTCGCTGATGCAATTGCATGGTTAGGTTTAGTAAATATTATCTACGGTGCATTCTGTGCAATGGCGCAAACCGATGTTAAGAAACTGGTAGCATACTCTTCAGTTTCTCACATGGGATTTGTTATGCTTGGTCTTGCCGCGATGACAGTACAAGGTGTTAACGGAGCTGTTTTACAGATGTTCAACCACGGTACTTCAACAGCGATGATGTTCCTTCTTATTGGTATTCTTTATGAAAGATCTCACCATAGATGGATCGTTAGACCAGATGGTACAAAAGGTTTTGGTGGTCTTTATACTCAACTTCCAAAATATTCAATCATCTTCATTATCGCAATGTTTGCTTCAATGGGATTACCAGGGCTTTCAGGGTTTATCTCTGAGGCACTAATCTTCCTAGGAATCTATAACAGATTTACAACTATTACTGTAATTGCTGTTCTTGGATTACTTCTTGGTGCTGCTTATCTTCTATGGATGTTTAAGAGAATGTTCTTTGGAGAAGTTATTGAAGAAAATAAATCGTATACAGATGTAAATTCTAGAGAAATTTTCTATATGTTACCACTTTGTGTTGCTGTAATTCTTTTTGGAGTTTATCCAGCACCACTACTAAACATTATGAAAGCTTCTGTTGGTAAATTAGTTTCTCTACTAGCTCAGTTCTAGTTGAAGGTGAAATAATGGCTTTAAAATATTTAGCAAGTATAAGTCACTACGTTCCAGAGCTGCTATTGTGTTTAACAATGGCGGCCTTGATCTTAGTTGAATCAACTTATGATAATAATGTTAAGGGACGTTCGAAGGGACTTCTTTTTTCAACGGCCTTCCTTGGTTTAATAGCTTCTTTTACTTACTTAGTTAAAGGACTTGGGGCTGCTCCTGTTAAAATTTTTACAGGTTCTGTTATCATTGACTCATTTAGTACTTTCGCAAAAGGTATTATGCTACTTGGAACAGGTGCTGCAATCTATCTTGCGAATCAATCGAAAGATCTCTATGAAGAAACGAAAGCAGAGTTTGTTATCTTGGCAATAGGTGTTCTTATTGGTGGTATGTTACTAGCTTCAGCAAATAATATGCTTCTTCTTTATATTGGTATCGAAACACTTTCGATCCTTTCATATGTACTAGCTTCACTTAGAAGAAATGATGAAAGATCTTCAGAAGCAGGACTTAAGTATTCTCTTTACGGTGGAGTTACTGCGGGGATCATGCTCTTTGGTATGTCTCATATGTTTGGTGTTCTTGGGACAATCAACTTCTCAGAAATAATTCCAGCAATGTCGAATCTTACGACTGAACAAGCATTAATTTTAATGCCTTCTTTTGTACTATTCTTTGCGGGTATCGGTTATAAGATTGCATGTGTACCTTTTCATATGTGGTCACCGGATGTTTACGAAGGTTCACCACTTCCTGTTACTAACTTCTTTTCAATCGTTCCGAAAATTGCAGGGATTGTAGCGGTCGTGAGAGTGACAAATGTATTCTTTGCTGGCGATGCTTCAATTGTTAGAGAGTCATGGGTTGTACTACTTATGATTATCGCAGCAATTACAATGACTGTAGGGAATGTTTCTGCAATTGGACAAAGATCGGTTAAGAGAATGCTAGCATTTTCGAGTATCTCACACGCAGGTGTAATGCTTCTTGGTGTTCTTTGTATTGATGAGCTAGGGACAAGAGCAATTCTGTTTTACGCGGTTACATACTTATTTATGACTCTCGTAGCTTTCTATATTACTTCATTTGTTCAGGATCAATATGGAAATGATCACTTTGAAAGATTCAGTGGGCTAATAAAGAAACATCCTCTTATGGCAATCCTAATGACGACAGTGATGTTCTCACTAGCTGGTCTACCACCATTAGCAGGTTTTGTTGCAAAGTTTAATATCTTAGCAGCAATTATTTCTAAGAAGTATTACGTGCTAGCGGTAATCACAGCTCTTAACTCAGTTGTATCACTTTACTACTATATGAAAGTCGTAAGACTTATGGTTCTAAAAGACTCAGAATCAGAAGAAACTATTTCTGGATTCACAGTGCCTAACCAAATTGTAATAACAGTTTTCGCTTTACCAGTATTCCTTCTTGGGATTTTCTGGGAGAAAATTCTTATGCTAGCTGGTGGAGCTTTAATCTTAGTTAAATAATGATGAAAGTTTACTTGATTCTATCAGTACTTTTAATTCTTTCTCTTGGGGTAGCTTTGATCTACCCCTTGTTTTTCTCTCGGCCAAATATACAGGCTAGTTTTCGAATAAAACAACGTGCAATCTATAAATCAGAGATGTCTTCCTTGGTTAAGGGAGCAATCTGGACTGTGTCCTTATTGTTGATTGCCTGTTTCTTCGGTTCTGTAACTATTGATTATTCGAAAGAGTTCTATTCAATTTTGATTATCGCTGTTACAATTTTAACAGTTATTCTTTAAAAGTTGGTGTCAATGTTTAACTTATTAGTATTATTTCTATTAATACTTTTAATCATATTCTCAACGTTTAAAATCTTTCAAGTCGACGGACTTAAGATGATATCTTTAAAGAGATATATAGCGTTATCGAAACAAGGTAGAAGTTACGACTTCTCAACATATATTGTGAGAATTTTTCAAATTATTATCGCGCTCATCATGTTCTTTACAATTATTTTTGATTTTGGTGAAACGAATATTATCTACAGAAAAATCTCAATCACTGAATTATTACTATATTTTACTTTTGATTTTATCTGTCTGAGTTATCTGAATTTTAGGAATATAAGGCAAAAGATTGATCTTCTCTCACACATAAGGTCAACACTATATTTAATCTCTACGTTAATCATCATTGCACTGATTTTACACTTTTATAGCTTAAGTCCTATTATCTCTCATATCATTACCAAGCAAAACCAACTTTTCTACTTTCTACCAAAATGGAATGCGATAATTTTAGCGCCTGTTTTCTGGGTATTCTTACTAATTATTAAAGATAGCCAGAGGCAAATAGTCAAAACTCCTGGTGAGTATGAGATCGTTGATTACCAAAATACACTCTTATTGTATTCGAGATTAATGGTCTATGGAGTAATTCTAGTACTACTTTTTGTTGGTGGAGATACATCACTTGGGATTTTTGATAGATTTAACTTGAACTCAATTCAATTAGAACTGTTACAGAAATTTGTTTTTCTTGTGAAGTATATCACAATAATTTATATCCTGAAGCTCGTTTATAATTTGACTGTATCTAAGTCGCTAGCTGAGTCGATGAGATCAAGCAAGAGTTATGTTGTAATCTCAATGCTTACTTTTATTGCGGTATGTGTGACAAAGGTTTATCAATTATGATTATTGTCCAGATATTAACCATTGTTTTACTTTTCCTCTTCTATGTAATGAAAGATTCAAAAGTATCGACGGCACTTTCCTTGGCCGGAACGATACTTCTCGTCGTATCTCTTGAAAATAATTCGGAGATCTTTACGACGTACTTTTGTATATTGTCTTTGGTATTCTTTCTAGTTTTATCTACATTTGCGCATACATTCCCTTCCCTTCAGGAGGAAAAGTCATTCGGGATGAATAGGTATGGTCTCGTGACAAAACTTATTATTATTGTATTAATTATTGCACTTTTTAATATTTTAAATTCTTCAATGTTTAATTTTTTTGATCCTCAGAAAGCAGTGGATATTACTCAGAAATTAACTGCACAGCGTTTGATAAAAATATTTGCACCAATGTTGATGGTAATATCGATATTATTTTCACAGTTAAGAGATTCAAATGAATAGAGTTATTATTGAATATTTTCCGTATATCTCAATTTTACTTGTCGTAGTTGTGATCCCATTACTCTTAACGACAAGTTACAAAAAAAGAGTAAGCTCGCTATTTCAGATAATTATTATTCTTGTTTCTATGGTTGATAAGAAAATGATGGAGACTGGAGAGGTTTCAGATTACCGTTTTCTGATTTATCTCATACCAACATTAGTTCTGTTTTTTTACTTCTACATTTATGCAAAGGCAAAGTTGAAGGTATGATCTATTTAGTACTGTTTTTACTGTTTATCGTAAGTATTTTTCCGACTTTTAATAAGTTAAGCTTTAGAGAATATATTTTTCCATCCATTGCAATTATTTCTATATTTGTTTTAGGAATTAAAACATGGGAAAGTGAAAGTGTTCTCGTTGGTGTCGTCGCTTTATCGATTTATTCATTATTCGGATATGAAAAAATAACAACTTCTGCTGCCACACTCGGTTTAATAAGCTTGTTGAGTATTCATTTTGGTTTTAGTTTTACAACTTCAATTATTATGACTTTGATATTTACAAGTATTGATATTATTGCCGCTAAGAGACTTAAGCATTTGATTGCTATCTCAATTGCAATATGTGCAATAGTTTTTAATTCGTTCATATTTGTTGCGTTATTTGTCGTTTATATTTTATTCTTTTTTAATGATGATGATTTAACTTGGGCCGTATTTCAAATGCTCTTACTGAGTTTAAATCGAGGAATATTCTATAATTTTCAATATTCTGAAATACTCATTCCTCTATTTGTAATATTGGCAATCGTGCTCTTCAATAATAAGAAAAATAGTAATCTTCAGATTTTCACAATTTCATATTTTATTCTACTTAGCTTAAATGAATACAACGGTGTACAACTTCTATGTCTGATCTATTTTTTAACAGAAGCACTGCTCTCTCTCATCAAAATTGAGGTAACTAGAATAGGCAATAAAAAATATAGTATAGAAAATATTTCAAGTAGTCTGATTTCAACAATAAATCCATGTACGTTTATTTCCATAGCACTGATCTCTAATAGACCGGGATCACTATTTCTTCTGATTCTTGTTTTACTTTTGATCAATTTAAAAAGTGTGAAAGAATTTAACATTAAAGAATATGGATTCTATGTTAACTGTCTTATAAACTTTGTTATACTGTGCCTAATTGTGCAGCCATATAGTGGTGGATTCTATACATTGGGATTTAGTGATAAATTTGGTGTTTCATTCCATGTTGTTAGTCTATATTTGCCAATATTAATTCAGCTAACTTTTTTATTGTTAGGAGTTGCTTGGAATTACTTTAAAATAGAGAAATCAAATTTTGCTACATTATTAGAGCGATACGAGTTAATAAACTCTTACCGACATAATTACTTAATAAGTAACTGTGAGTCATCACTTAACAATAAGATAGAATATACTCGAACAGAACCAAGAGAATTTCCTCGCTCTCGAATGCCATTTGGAGATGCTTGGACATTGATTTCGTTCTTTCTCGTATTGTTTATAACGATAAAATTGGTCGTGAATATATGAGAAAAGCATATTTAGTTAAAGCGATAATTGTTTTGATTCTATCCGTTTTAGCGATTTTATCCTATGTCTATATGAGTGCAAATGAAATATCAAAATTAGCACTTTATGAATATTATGGATTTTTAAAAACATTCGATTTCGTACTGTCTCTTAATATAAATACAATCTTATTCTTACCATTCATTCCAGTATACTTTATTCATAGTGATTTAAAGAAGTTTGTTATTGCAACCGCTCTATCGTTACTATTGCTGATAAGTTTTAGTGGCTGGTTATACATTCTTCTAATTATTGGAATTTCTGATCAATTCATGCGTGAGCAAAGAAATGAAGTTTATCGAGTGTTATTAATCCAGATAGTTGTTCTACTCCTGTTAACAATTGTAGGACAAGTTCCATTTGATACCTCCTTAGTTTTGGTTGTTGGTCTTTATGTACTGATGCTTAAGCGAAGCCTTATGAATGATTTTGTCTTAACAATCTGTCTGATTAATACTGGTGTAGTCCACGTTGAGAGTTGGGTACTGTTTCCTATCTTAAGTATTGCAATTCTAAAAGAACTCATTGTTAATAGACGAAATGACTATATGCGATTTATCTTTTGGTCGTTTTTAATTTCTAGCTTGAGAATCGAGTGGACTGCTTTGGCTTTTATGGTAATGACAATAGTTTCTGATCAATTTGAAATATCAATAACTGAAAAACTTAAAAATACAATTTCAATAGTATTTATATCAATTTGTATTGTGATATTAGAAATTCCTTTGGAGATGAAAATTTTTCTAACTGGTGGTCTATTGTCATATCTTTTTGAAAAAAAATCTGAGGTGGCTTATGGATATTGAGTTTTATTCTCTATTTCTATGTTATCCCTTAATGTTAATTTTGCAGAAGGTCTTCTCTGGTCATGAAAGCGTTAAGAGAATTTTTATAAAATTTGTACCATGGGTATTATTGATAATTTTTCATTCATTGTTTACACCATACTTAGTTAGAAATATTGAGTATGGTTTGATAATTATTCTATCTTCAGTCTATCTTTTCTCTATTCATGAATCTCGCGCCACACTATCGAGTGTTTTTAAAGACTTTTCAATATTCTGGATGTCTTCATGCTTTCTTCTGGTTTTTTTGAAGTTTACAAATGTAATTTACCTCATTGGAATTTTACCAATCTTTGCAATGAAAAATGATTCGATTAGAGCGACAACAAGATCTCTTATGTGGATAATTGCAATATTTTTAATGTTGTTAATATCTGAGATCGATGTAGGTAAAGGTCTCTTTATACGAGAATATTTTTTAGAATTACTTTTCTTAATTATTTTTCTTTTTTTTACTAATACAAAAACAAGTAATATTAAAGCATTGCAGTATTATGCCCTGACTCTTGGTTGCTTTAATTCACTAATAACTCATTATTCTTATATCCCTTTTACTTTTAAGTATATTTTTGTTGGTGTTCAACTTTTTACACTGCTACGTTTTTATATTGAAGGTAAAGTTCAAAATATTATTCTAAGTACATTGTGTTTTGCCGTCTTGATCATTCCTGAGGTTTCAGCTGTTTCTGAGTTGCAGCTATTCTTGATCGTTTATATTGGATATATAGTATTGTGCGATATTATTAAAAATAAACTTATCTCACGCTATATCAATGTATTCTTGAGTACATTTGTTGTTTATTTAATTCTTTTCCAAGTAAGTTCAAGTCCTATGCTTACGAAGATTTCGGGCTTAATTTTAGTTGTAAATATTATTGTATCTGCCTATCAAAAGCTCATAATATCAGACACTTTTGTCCAATCTTGATTTTTGGGCGCAGTGCAAAGATAATGATATGGTATGAAAAAATACCGTGTAAAAAATGATGATGGTAGAATCATCGGCCCACTACAATTAGCAGACCTTGTCCAACTTCAAGAGAAGAATGAAATATCAGCGACAAGTTTATTCCAAGTTTTTCCACTCGGTGACTGGGATAGTATTTCTAATTTTCAAGAAATCCAAAAAGCATTTACCGAAGTACCTGTAGAATCAACACAAACTATAACTGAGAATGTACAAGTAAATCCTGATGCAACTGAGTTTCGCGAATTTAAATTTGATCGACGCGTAAATAATCTTGTTGACTATGGTGAGTTAGAAAGAAGACATCGAATAGAGAAAGAAAAAGAAGAGAAAGAAAAAGTAGCAAGAGAAGAAAAAGCCTCTGAGCTAGAAAAGACAAGAATAATAAAAGCGTCAGATTTGAAAGTTGTCGATAAAACAAGAATCGTCAGGCGTGAAGATCTTATTGAGGATGATACAGGTGTTGACTTTGAAAATGATCAACCTGTAGCTCCTGTACTAAAAGAAAAAGAAGTTATTGAAGTAGAAGACAAAATTGATGTTGATGAGAAGACAACAATGGTGAGTCTTTCAGAATTAATACCAGTATCAGAAAAAGATGATTATAAAGATCTCGAAAAAGAATTAATTTTACTTGAGAATGCAGATCAAGCTAGTGAGAAGAATCGAAAAAAGAATAGCGCCAAAAAAACTAAATCCTTAAAAGAAGTGCCAATCAAAAGCAAAAAGAATTTGTCGATAATTCTTTTTGTAATTGTAGCGTTAATATTTCTTTTGCCAGAAAAATCAGAAAAAGAAGTCAAGGTGTTAAGGCCACAAATGACTTTTCCAATAGTTAATAAGAATGAAAACAGTGCTGTTGCAAAGCAAGATTTTCAAAAAGGGCTCGAGCTTTATCAAAAAGATAATTATAAAGACACTATTTCTGCTGCTATGTATTTTAATAAATCACTAACAAATAAATTTAGAGGTAATGAAGCATTACCATATCTTATTGTGTCTTACTCTGAGTTGCTACCTGCATTGGAGAAGAAAGAGGAGTCTGGAAAAATATTAAATCAGCTTATTACAATAGCTGGTGCTGAAATTTTAAAAGATTCAAACGTTGCTCTTGGAGCTGCTAACTATTTTGCTGAATTTAACAAAAAGTATGCTGCAATATATATCCTCGAACGCTACCTTAGGCTAAACCGTCCAACTCCAAAAATTTATGCAAAATATCTTAAGCTTCTTATTGAAGTTGGTAATTTTGTGAAAGCAAAAAGTGCATTTGAAAAGCTTGAAAATGCTCCTAAGAGTGATGTGGATGTTATTGAAGCAATGGGAAAATATTTAATTATAAATGAACAACCTGAAAAAGCGCTGGCCCTTTATAAGGAGAGCCAAGAAAAATTTAAAGAAAATTTTAAATTCCTATCGATATATGGAAACGTACTACTCAAACTTGGAGATATGGAAAGGCTTAAGCCTTTAACAGTTATATTATTGGCCAAGAAAGGTGGCGGTTCACCAATTATATATTCTCAAGCCTTGAAGTTTATGGGTTACATTCAAATTTCGCAAAAGAAGTTCAAGGAAGTTCCAAAATACTTTAAAGCGTCTTTAGAATTATACGACTCAAGGGAGTTAAAGGAAGTGCTTGCAACCCTTGATATCGGTGGGGACAAAATTGGTGAAGAAATAATTACGAAGAGTAAAATAGATTTACTAATTACTAAATCCAAACGTGAAGTTGGATTATTTAACTGGGAAAAGGCTTTTCAGTACGCTATTCAGGCTAGTGATTTAAGTGAGAGTAATTTAGACGCTAAGCTTTATTTAGCGGAACTACAATCGCGTCGAGGTTATTATAACTCAGCGATAAGTACACTTAGTAAATTAAGAGAATATTATCCACTTAATGTCGATGTTAACTATGAACTGGTGATGGCCAACTTGAGAGCATATCGGGTCAATGAAGTTAAACGATTAATACAAAGCTTCTCCACAATTAAATCGTTTCAAGATTCCTTTGAATATTTAGCTGTATTAGGACATTACTATAACCTTATAGGGAACTATAAGTTGGCCTTCGATCGCCTCCAAGGAGCACTTCAAAAAAATCCGTTACGAGATGATATTTATTTTGAAATGGCAAAGATCGCATTTAACTTGAAGAAGTTTTCTCGATGTAAGGAGTTTCTAGGCGAAGCTATAAAGCTTGATCCATTTAACTTTGATTATAAGATTCTGTATTCGAGAGTTATTTTTGAAATGGATGATGTAACAACAGCTATTGGTTATCTTCGAAATGAATTAGAAAAATCTGTGGATAATCCAAAACTGATCGGACAAATTGCAATCTTTTATTTTAGAGATCAAAACTTTGCGGAATATAAGCTTTATCGTGAAAAATTAGAACGCTTATCGAAGTCAGATGAATCACTATATGAATACTTGGTTGAGTCTGCAGAACTGGAGAAAGATTATAAAGCAATTATAGAGAATGCTGAAAAATTACTACTTGTAGCTCCTGGAAAAATTGATATCAGAATGAAGCTTGCTTCTGCGTATACAGAATTAGGCAAGTATGCTGATGCTATTATGGTTTTAAATTCAGTTGAAGAAAGGCTTAGCGCTTATCCAAAAGTTAATTATTACAAAGCAAATATCTTCTTAAGGCAGAATGATCTTAAGTCAGCTGAAGAATCAGCTAAGAAAGAAATTGAAGTTAACTCAGGATCTCACCTTGGGTATTATATTCTTGGAAAGATTTATATGAATGCGAAAGACTATCCAGAGGCAAAGAAAAGTCTCGAGAAGTCGATTCAAATCAAGCCTGATTTTTATGAATGTTTACTCGAGCTTGGTGAGCTGAAAGAGAAACAAGGGCATTTTGCGGCGGCTAGAGAGTTATACCTTAGAGCATTAAGACAAAATAAACTGGATCCGGAATTACACAAGAGACTTGGTTTTATTTATAAGGAAATTGGGCAAGGGCAAATGGCCATTGAGCAATTCAAAAATTATTTAAATTTAAACCCTGCAGCGCAAGATCGCGCTAAAATTAACAGAATTATTCTGCAATTGCAGTAATTAGCTTGACAACTTTTTGTAATAGTTTTATTAATTTAGGACTTGCTTTTTTTAGCAGCTCTTTTAAAATAGTTTTTACGTCATTTTATATGCGGAGGATTGGCTGAGTGGTCGAAAGCGGCGGTTTTGAAAACCGTTGACTCGCAAGGGTCCGCAGGTTCGAATCCTGTGTCCTCCGCCATTTTTTTTCATATATATACAAGTTGTTGGAGACGTGGCCGAGTGGTCGAAGGCAGCACCTTGCTAAGGTGTCGTACGGGCAACTGTACCGTGAGTTCGAATCTCACCGTCTCCGCCATTTATAAAAAAGCTAGGTTTCCTAGCTTTTTTTTTGTTCAAATTCTCGCTTTCTAGACTTTCATATCATTAGCCTTTAGAATTTCGCTTACTACAAATTTAAAACGTGAGAAATTCTTTGAAGAAAATCATCCTAATGTGTCTTTTTGCCCTCCGGGCTCTAGCACAGTTTTCGGCATCTCCATCTACTGCTCAAAGTACTCCAGAATTAAACTGGAATAAAATTGAAGATCATAATTTTAAAATAATATTTCCTGATTATATTGCCAGCGATGCCAAGCGAATTTACTCACTACTCGATCGTTATCGACTAATAGAAGGTGACTCTTTTGGTATTAATCCTCCGAAAACTCACTTCATCATTCGCCCAGAAATGAGCGAGCCAAATGGATTTGTCACAAGGGCTCCATTTAGATCTGAGTTCTTTGCCTCTTCAAGTTTTAATCCCTTTATTGGTGGTCTTGACTGGTTCCAGGCCCTTGCTATTCATGAGTATCGTCATATTATCCAGTACAAAGCTTTTGACTCTGGAGCTTTTGAAATAGGTAAGGTTCTTTTTGGTGATTACGGTCTGAGCGTTCTGACATTTTGGACAACTTCAAATTGGTTCTTTGAAGGTGATGCAGTATGGACTGAGACTAAATATACAGATACTGGTCGAGGAAGATCGCCACGTTTTATGTCATATACTAGAGCACTTGTTGAGGCCAATAAGTTTCCAAGCCTTGATCAATTACTTGCTGGAGATTATTCGCAACCATATCCAAATCACTACGTTTGGGGTTTTCTTATTATTACCAGAGCAAGAAAGTTATATGGTGATGATATATGGATGAAAATAATACCAAAAATTACTAAGCGCTTTTACAATCCATTTGCGATTTATAGCGCGTTTGAGGAAGTAACTGGCAAATCATTCAATGATTTTTATATCGAAATGGTCGATGATTTAAAGACAAAATGGCCTACGCAGAAAACGACTCAGCAAGAATATAAGTATGATTCTTATCCAATACCGACTAGTAAAGGCACATACTTTTTAAGAAAAACAGCAAACGACTTAAGCGCTCTTTATCTCAAAAAAAATGATTCTGAAGAAAAAATTAAAGAGATAAATATCGAGAGCGGTCTTTCTAAAGTCGACTATCGAAATGGAAAGATTATCTATACACGTAACTTACCAGACTCGCGTTATAGCTATAAAGGATATTCAGATATCTACATTTATAATATCGAAGAAGATAGCAATACCAAAGTAACAGATGAGAAAAGACTCTACCATCCAAATTATGATCAGGATGGAAAAGGATTTATCGCAACAGAATTTACTGATCTTAACAAGTGGCAACTATCTCATTATGATCTTGAAGGTAACCTTTTAAATACCATTCCAACAAAAGGGAAGATATACGAAGCGGTAAGTATAGAGAATGGATATGCTTATATAAGTGCAAATATTGATGGATATAAATCTCTTTATGTGAATGGTAAAGAGATTGTAACAAAAACAAGAAATAGTATATTCAACTTGAGTACTTATGAGAATGATTTGGTATTTGAAAGTGATTTAAATGGAAGAGTCAGTCTAATTTCTTATAATCTTAGAACGGGTGAATTTAGTCGTCTAACAAATGAAGACGAAGATGCTTTTGATGGACGTATATTTAATGGAAAAATCTCATACGTTAAGGAAACTGCAAATGGAAGAAGAGTCACAGAAAAATCCTTAAGTAGAGTAAAGGTTAGACTCGATGATATTCAAAATAATTATTTATCTAAGAATGATTACTCTGATCGCTATTTAAACACAGCGCCTGTTACAGAAAATATTAGTGATAAAAAAGATGTCGCAGTATTAGAATATAATCGATATGAAGAATTTTGGAAACCACACTCTTGGACATTCTTTGGAGGACGCGGTTATCGACTTCAAGGCTTCTTTCAAAACTATTTAGGTGATAATACTGCAGATGTTTATGTCGGTAGAAATTCTGAAAATGGGAAACCAATTGCAGGGGGTAATTATTACTTTATGAAGTACTACCCAATTTTTGGTGCTGGTGCCCTTTATGAAGACCGTGAAGAAGAATTTGAAGGTCTAACAAATAAGTGGAGTGAACTAACTCTTGCGGGTAGTGTTGCCATACCATACATTAAGAGAATTGGATTCTACACCATTGATGCAGAAATTAGTGCAATAGCAAAAACAATAAAAATATCAAATGATCTTGAAGCTTACACCTATGACCTTCGAAATGATCGTGCTCTTGAAAAGATTTCGAAGCTATCACTTTCGCTATTGAAAGATAAAAGTTTTAGAAGAATATTTCCTCAATGGGGGATTCAGGGTTACCTCAAGTATACAGATGCAGATGTTAAAGTTGGAAAGGATAACCGTCTTGTCGATATGGAGGCTTCGTTATTCTTGCCAGGTTTTTTAAATAATGCTGGCCTTAAATTAACTTATAAAAAAATTCAACAAAGAGATGATGCTCGTGCTTATCGAATAAGTCTAGATAATTCATTTTTAGGAAGATATAAGTTTTCAAGAGGATATCGTTATTCATTTTTTCCAACATTTGAAGTATATAAAGCAGATTATAGTTTCCCAGTAGTAAATACTTCTTTGCGCGTACTTGGAGATTGGTTATACATGAATAGAATAAGTGCAAATCTCTTTTATGATTACACAACGTTCACATCAGGAAATTATATTAAACCTGCGAATAAGATTAGTAATGGTATAGAACTTAATTTTGAAACAAATGTTTTTAGGAAACTACCTATTGTATTTCAAGTAAGTTTTATGAATAAACAGTCAATCAATGAAAATGAAACTAGATTGTTTATAGAAACTAATCTAGGTTTATAGAAGAGGTTAGAATTGAATTTTTATGATAAATTAAAACAGAATAGAGTGTTACTCCTATCAGTTTTTGTTATTACGATAACAGCTTTTTTAAGTACAGGTTTTGCGCATCCTGATGAACATTATCAAATTCTTGAGTTGTTGAATTTGAAAACAAATCATTGGACGATGCCAAGTATCCTTAATTGGGATTATACTGAGAAAATCAGACCATGGTTTCAAACCTATGTTTACTATCTGATAAAGAATATTTTATTTGTAGATAACCCTTTTGTCTTGTCCTTCTTTATTCGACTATTTAATGGCTTACTTGGAATCTTTTCTGCTTGGCTAATTCTTGATAATTTTGAGAAAAATAAAAGAGATGCGTTAGTTTTATTTTCGTTAATATGGTTTGTTCCATTTTTACTTGTAAGAACAAATTCAGAATCCTTGTCGACGAGTTTGTTTTTCATTGGAGCATACTTGTACCAAAAAAAATCAAGATTTTTTTCTGGATTAATTTGGGGAGCAAGTTTCCTGACTCGATATCAGATGGGGGTCGTCGTTTTTTGTGTCAACATATGGGAACTTTATAAGAAGAGAAATTATAAAGAATTTGTTATACATTCGTTAGCAATTTCATTGGCCATAGTTATTGGTATTGGAATTGATTACTGGGGCTATGATGTCATAAATTTATCTTTTTGGAATTATTTTAGAGAAAATATTTTACACTCGAGAGCTTCTGGTTTTGGAACTTCTCCATTCTATTACTATTTCTTTGCACCTATCTTTAAAGGTGGAATACTCATTCCTTTGGCTATTTGTTATGGAATATTTAAATATCATAAAGAAAATAGAGTTAATTTTTGGACAGTTTCTTTTTGGTCATTTTTTATTATTCATAGTTTAATACCACATAAAGAAGTTCGCTTTATCACTTTTAATTTCTTGCTAGGCACCTTGATGGCATTACCGTACTTGAGAGAATTGTGGATTGGGAAATATAGAAAATATATTAAAATACTTATCGTTATTAATTTTCTTATTATGGTTAGAACATCTCTATTTCCGGCGAACTCATACATGACTCTTTATCAGTATATGTATGAGAATGAAATAAATAGAATAGGTGTTCTGACTGATAAAGTAGAGAGGCACTTTGGTTTTTCAATGCCTTTTTATCAACGAGCTAAGATAGAGACTTATGGAGTTTTAAATCTTGAAAATAAAAGTGGATTCTACCTTTCAACTAAGTATTATGAATTTGAGAAAATAATCGAAAGTAGTAAATGCGCTCCCGAATTTAAATCATATCCGAGTTGGATAAAGATGTTTAATATCGGGAATTGGTTAAAAAGATCATCTTACTTTGTTATATGGAATTGTAATTAGAGCAATTCCTGTACAATATCAAGAGGAATAGCTTTAGAACAATCATTTTTATCAACAATTACTTGTTTGTGATTTTCATCTTTACAAGTACCGTAGTTTTTCCCCGGAATGAAATCACAGTATGAACCTGCGTAAATTGGAAAACATCTCTCTTCGCACTGTCCTTTTCCGGTTGAAACCATGTAGCAGCCAGTCGTTTCATCTGTTAGTGATTGACATTGACCGTGTGACAGACAAAATCCACCAGCAAGTGAAGTTGATGAAATCAAGGTCATGATAGATAAAGTTAAGATTGTTTTCATAATTAATAACTCCTAAGAATTTACATATTTGGCGTATCGGTAATATTTGCCGAAGATTAAAAAATAGTGACTGAGTAAAATGGTTTGATCGGTTAATGAAAAAAATACCGTGACCAATATTTTACAATAATCAACTAAAATAAATAAATATAAATTAATTTAACTGTTGAGAGTAATTTGAATTTCTTTAAAGATAGCTCACTTTCATTTAAAACATTATTAATCACTTGGACGATTACAAGTGTGTTCACTGTTATCTTTACAGCTCTTCAGATTTATTATGAATATCGCGGAGAGAGAAAGGAATTATATAATACTTACACAATCATTAATGATCTCTATGTCGCTCCAATTTCTGAAAGTTTATGGATTATGAATAAGAGTATAATAAAAACTCAGGCCAATAGTTTACTTGGCTATCCATTCGTATCTTATGTGAAAATATATGATGACACTTCGACATACTTTGAAGGCGGTTCGATAATCAACTCAGATGTGAAGGCGTTTAATTTAAAATACTCACAGGAAAAGATTGGGATTTTAGAAATAGCCCTCGATGATACAGGGTTAAATCAGAAGTTTGTTAAGCGTGTAATGGTTACTGTAATTATTCAGGGGATAAAGGCTCTCGTTGTGTGTATCCTCCTTTTCTTTACTTATGAATTACTAATTACACGAAGCTTAAGAAGGGTTAGTCGTTATCTTATCTCGAATCCTGAAGCAACTATGCGTGGTGAAAAAATTCCTTTTGATTTTGATCGTGAAGATGAATTAGGTGTTTTAGTTAGAAACTTAAATAGTTTTATCGAATATATTCATGGATTAAATAAGAATCTTAAAGAGCTAAATGATAGTCTCGAGAAGAAAGTTGATGAACGTACCTTCGAATTAAAACAAAAGAATAATCAGTTGATTTCTGCAATTGATGATCTTGAACGAGCACATAGTCAAATTGCAATGAGTGAGCGTATGGCGTCTCTTGGAAAGATGACTGCTGGGATTGCTCATGAAATTAAGAATCCTGTTTATATAATTGTAAATTCAGTTAGTTTAATTCGAGAGTTACTTGATGATATGTTAAGTGAAATTCCTGAAGATGAACGAAAGAAATTAGACCTTACAATTGTTGATGATATAAAAGACTTATGTAGTCGTTCTGAAGTCTCATGCGATAGGGTTGGTAATATTATTAATTCCATGCTTTCTCTAAGTCGAACCAATGAAGATGAAAAGTTGGCCGTAAATTTGGGTGTACTTGTTCAGAAGGCCGTTCAGTTTGCTTATGATGCAACGATGGCCAAGAATATATTTCAATGTGAGCTATCTCTTGATTTACCAAAAACCTACGATGGTGTAAGCGTTTACAAAACAGAACTTACAAGAGCACTGATCAATATTTTTGATAATTCATTTTATTCAATGTTTAAAAAATTCAGTGATGACAAAAAGAGCCCATCGATTCTTTCGGTAAAGCTGACAAGTGATGATGACAATTATATAATTACAATTAAAGACACTGGACTGGGTATTCCAGAAGAAGTGTTGAAGAATATGTTCTATCCGTTCTTTACTACAAAACCGGCGGGTGAAGGGACAGGATTAGGTATGTCAATCTCGTTTGATATCATCAAAAAGCATGGTGGTGATATTAAAGTGACTTCAGACTTTGGATCTGGGGCGGAGTTTGTAATTACATTACCTAGAGGGGGAATGGTATCGTGAGTATCGATATAGTTTTTATTGATGATGAAGAAGATATTTTAAACTTAGTACGCTTAAGATTTAGAAAACTGGCTAAAATAGATGGTGTAAATATTCATCTCTTTTCAAATTCGCCAGATTTTGAAGATTATATAAAGACCACGAACGCTCAGGTTGTTTCAGTTATCACAGATATTAATATGCCTAATAATAAGGTTCTTAAAACCCTTGAGGATCAAAGATCGAGGTTCAGGTTCTCGCTAACTTACCTGTGCTCAGCCTATGATCAAAGTGATTACCAGGAGATGATTAGTGCGCATAGCATAATACACTTCTTTAAAAAGCCATTAAATATTGAAAGTATAAGAGATAAGATTTTAGGTGACTTAGAAGAAAGGGGTGTTAAAATTTAATTGACATTGTGCCCTAGAGACAATATAAATTCAATTCAATGCACTCGTAGCTCAGCTGGATAGAGTATTTGACTACGAATCAAAAGGTCGCAGGTTCGACTCCTGCCGAGTGCGCCATATCACCTTGGAATTCCAGGGTTTTTTTATATCTTTTTTGAAGGCTTCGCTCATGGATTCAATAGATTTAAGATTCAAAGGTTATGCTTCGCTTGTTGGGGAAGACAAGTTTTCTCGAGTTTCAAGTGCTCGAGTACTTATAATTGGTCTAGGTGGAGTCGGAACTTGGACAGTTGAATCTCTTGCAAGAAGTGGCGTGGGAACGATTGCTCTTGTTGACCTTGATGATATTTGTGTCTCAAATACAAACCGTCAGGTCCATGCTCATGAAGGCAATTACGGTAAGTTTAAAATTGATGCTCTTGAAGAGAGAATAAAACTCATTAATCCAGACTGTAAGGTTATTAAGCATCACTGTTTCTTTAACCAGAAGAATGTCGATGAAATATTTTCAAATCAATACGATGTTGTTGTCGACGCAATGGATAGCGTTTCAGATAAATCGCTCTTAATTAACACTTGCTACATAAGAGAAATACCTGTTATTTGTGCCGGTGGGGCCGGTGGAAAAGTTGACCCTCGAGCTATTGAGATTCAAGAGCTTGGTAAAACTAAGAATGACATGCTTCTTAAGAATGTTAGAAAGAAACTTCGAAAAGATTACAGGTTTCCGATTGGTCGTGCTAGAGCAAAAGTTCAGTGTGTTTATAGCCATGAACTAGGAAAACAGTTTGAGGTTTGTGAAGTTGAGAGATCAACAGTGAAGCTTGACTGTGAAGGTGGGCTTGGTTCGGCCGCTCATATTACGGGAATTTTTGGACTAATGCTTAGTAGTTTAGCTCTAGAAATTTGTCTCAAAGAAGAAGATCAGACAAAAATTTCCACTTAGCTCAAAGACCTATAAGAGTGTAAAATATCTGTATGTTTATAGGTGTATCAAAAATTAAATTTAAAGATGAATTTGATCGTGTGAAAATATTTTTCATCCTTCATTCATTTCTTTTTATCCTCGCAAAGATATTAGAACTATTTACTCACGAGTTTAGCTTTGTTTCTTTTATCGGTTTTGTGTTTTGGCTTGTCTATTATCGATTTTTCTATCGAATGCTCAAGTTCTTACATTACTCTTTTTGGACGATGTTATTTATTACACTCGCAGTTATATTTTCTGATATGTTCACCTCTTTGATTACCTATGAAGATATATCATTATTTTATCTATACCTCCTATCTTTTGTGGCCATTATACTTTCATCATATTTTGTTCACTCACCAATTTTCTATCCGATAGTTAGTTGGTGGGAATATGACTTTAGATATCGAAATGATCTTGAGGCGAAGGTTATGATTGGTGAAAATGAAGAAGAAGTCGAATCACGTCTTGTTGATCTAAGAAGAAGTGCTGGTGGATTATCTCTGTTTAAAGACCTGAAGATCGGGACAAAGATTACCATCAAGCTTGATGATAATCAGTTCAATGAGACCTTATATGGTGAGATTGTTTCCAAACGTCGCCATACTCTTGGAAGACCTTTTACTTACGGGATAAAGTTTCGTTTTGAAGAGGATGATGATAGAAAGAGTTTTATTAAACTTCAAAAATTTTGGAACGTTGAAAGAAAGTCGAAACAGAAAGAAAAGTTTTCTCTATGATGGATTTAAAAAACGATATTTGGAATATGAGAATTGCTCTGGAAGAAGCTGAAAAAGCTTACAAAGAGGGTGAAGTTCCAGTTGGGTGCGTGATTATAAATTCTACAGGTGAAATTGTCGCAAAAACATTCAATACAAAAGAAACAAATAAAATTGCAACAGAGCATGCTGAAATCTTAGCCATTACTGAAGCGAGTAAGGCTTTAGGGGAGTGGAGATTAACGGGTCACGATGTCTATGTGACTCTTGAGCCTTGCCCTATGTGTCTCTTTGCTCTCATGCAAGCAAGAGTTTCGAGAGTGATTTTTGGTGCCTACGATGCCAAAGGTGGATCAATAAGTTTAGGCTATGAGTTTCAAAAAGATAAGCGCTTTAATCATCGTTTCGATATTCTTGGTGGAGTAGAGCATTTTCAATGTTCGAAGATACTTTCTGACTTTTTTAGAGAAAGAAGAACTCTTTATAAATCAAAATTTTAATAGTAAGATAATTTCCGGCATCAATAGATGCGTCGCCTAATCGAGAAGAAAGCGTTTATGCTTTCCGGATCGCTAGGTGCGAAAGTTTGTTCTTTAATATTTTTTTCTTTAATTTGCGGAGAATTGGCCGAGTGGTCTAAGGCGCACGCTTGGAAAGCGTGTAAACGGCAACGTTTCGAGGGTTCGAATCCCTTGTTCTCCGCCATCTTACATTTTTGAAATCCATCTTTTTTCTATTCTGTAATTTCAACTTCTTGATGCGTGGCTAAGTGTACCATTCTTTGCACTGATACCTTCAGAGTTGCCAATTCATAGTGACTCGTGATGCACTAGTGTTAGGGAGAGATTTTATGTTGAGATCATTGTTTATTTTTATAATAAGCGCGGCTTTTAGTGCGCAAGTTTTATGCGCTGATGACTATATGTACTTTCTTGTTGAATCAATGAAGTTAACAAAAACGGCATCCGACTCAAGGCTTGAAGGCTTAACACTCGCAAAGAAAATTCTCGTGCTAATGGACGATAATGAAGTCGAAATTGATGTCGGTCCTGGTAATATTTTTGAAGCAAAAACATTTCTCGAAAATGATAAATTTACATTTTTTAAAGATGGAATTAAGTTTGCGACCCCTCTCGGTTCTTCAAACCCAGTACTACAAATTACACATCTTGATATCGCTAATGCAGAAGTTGAACTTGCAACAAGAGGTATTAGCATTAAAGGTGAGTACCTAAATACGAACTTTGGCGACTTAAACTTCTATGTTGATAATCTTGATATGTATTGTAATACATTTGGAAAATTTACTACAGATATTGATATAGCATGTATAACAAATACAAAAATTCTCCCTTTTGATACATCTCGAAATAGTACAATTATCGTGAAAGACGTTTCTGAGAATGTAGATTTTGAAATTAAAATTGAGAGTCGTGAAGTTTCTATCAATGAAGAGAAGTTATTCATTGAGAGTGAGAACATTGAAGGGTTCTACAAAAGAGCACATTTTGGTCTGGGTAAGGGGACTCTGGATTGTTTGAAAGATTCAACGATGACCGATATTGATGTGGATAAAATTGTTCTTGGTTGTTTACAAGAGTCAAATATAACGGGAAAGAAATTAAAATTTTCAGAGTCAGGAATTAATCTCCATATTAACACTGCAGAAGTTGAGTTTGCTAAAGATCATTTTACAATGAAAGCAGATTACGCAAGCTTTAAAACTGACTCAACCCCAACATATGTTGCAGGAATGAAGTTTGAATGTGATAAAGACGATCTCGGCTTAGGTGAGTCTTTTCCATTTTCTCAAAGCTCGTTTTTAAATGGATGCATGAGACACAGTCTTTTTAAAATCGAAAGGCTCGATAATGATACGAGTGATATTAATTATCAAGAAGCGATTGTCGATGCGACAGATATTAAAGACCTGAGGCTTGAAATTAAGAATGGACGTTTTAATTTGGTCGGGAAGCCCAAAGTTATCTTTAGAGTGCCAATAAAAGTAAGTGGTGTGATTAAGCATAATGCATTGATCGACGAACTCGAAATTCGTGTAGATAAAGCGACTGTCGCAGGTATCACAGCAAAGGCTTACACATTGAAGCTCATAAGAAAGTTTATTGATAGTGACCGCGTTAAAATCAAGGGTGATTCGATAATCATTCAATTATAGTGATGTTCATTGACACATCTTGGCCCGTGTGATTAATATTGCTTAGGTAGCTGGGCCGGGCAAGTGTATTCAGGGTGAACTCCGCCAGGTCGGGAACGAAGCAACGGTAGCTTTTGTTGCATTGTGTCTGTGTTCAGCTACTCCTATTTTAAATATCTATTTGCCTACCCTTAGCTAATATCTTAGATTATTCATATCACAAATTTTATATTGGGAGCTTCATGTCATATCAAGTCCTTGCAAGGAAATGGCGTCCTCAGAAACTAGAAGACGTTGTTGGCCAGGAACATATTATTAGATCACTGCAAAACTCATTACGCGAAGATCGTGTTGGGCATGCTTATATATTCTCTGGAACAAGGGGAATTGGTAAAACATCAGTGGCCAGGCTCTTTGCTAAGTCCCTGCGCTGTACAAATAGATCAGAGGATGGAAATGCTTGTGGTCAGTGTGTTGCTTGTGATGATTTTAATACAAACTCTTCGATGAATATTATTGAAATCGATGGGGCCTCAAATAATAGTGTTGAAGATGTCAGAGATTTGATTGGAAATATTCAGTATGTTCCAACAACTGGTAAGTACAAAGTTTATATTATCGATGAAGTTCATATGCTTTCAACGAGTGCATTTAATGCACTTTTAAAGACTCTTGAAGAGCCACCAAGTCATGCTGTCTTTATACTTGCCACAACTGAACCAGAGAAGCTTCTCGGTACTGTATTGTCACGTTGCCAAAGATTTGATTTTCGAAATGCAGAAATTAAAGATCTTGTTGTGCATATTAAAAATATTGCAGCTGTTGAAGGTATTAAATTTGAAAATGAGAATTTGATAATTGAGCTCTCAAAACTTGGTAATGGATCATTTAGGGATACACTTTCTTTACTGGATCAAGTTTTAAGTTTTTCTGTATTTGGAAATATAACAGAAGACATTTTTTCAAGATCACTAGGAATTGCAAGAACAGAGACTTTAAAGTCGATAATTGATGGAATTGTGAATAGTAATGTTGAGTCACTATCAACAGCTTATCGAAGTGCTCTATATGAGAATGTTAGTGCAAAAAATATCGCAAAATCAATATTAGAAATAGCCTTTCAAATTGTTATCGCAAAGGACTATAAAGATTTTAACAGAGTTAGTAGTAAAATTAGTGCCGAAAATTTTGAGAAGATTGGGCGCGCAGAAATTTATTGGATTTATGAAGTCCTTACAACAGATATCAGCTGGGCCATCACATCGATCTGCCCAGAAGATGCACTTGAACTAGTTTTTAGAAAGATTGCCTTGAGGCATGAATTTATGGCCGAGGTTCAAGGGGGTGCGCAAGTCGCACCGGGAAAGCCTGAAGCTAAAGTTGTCACTGAGGAAGTTAAAGTAGCTCCTGAGCCAATTAAGAAAATAGAAGAAAAGCCTGTCCAGAAAATCATCATTCCAATTCCTGAGGCTATACCACCTAAAGAGGTTGAAGAAGTTGTTGAGGCGAAGGTTGAGGAAAAAAAAGAAGAAACATCAGGGCCTAAAGACTGGAATAGCTTCCTTTCTTTTTTAAGATCTGTTTCACCTGCGGCAAGTGCAAATCTTGAGCAAGGTAACCTCTTATCACCAATTAGTTATTCAAGTGATTTTCTATCAGTTGAACTTGGCTACCCAATGAGTTCGAAGGTTTTCTTTGATTATCTTAATGAGAAAGAAGCCTACGATAAGTTGATGAATAATCTTGTAAATTATTTTGAAATAGATTCGTCAAAGATTGAGCTTAAAGTTCAACTTGTTGGAATTGAAGAAGCTCAAGAGCAGCAATTTAAGTCAAAAATTGAAATAAAGTACGAAGCTGAACAAGTGCGTTTAAAAGAAATGGAGTCAGACCTCGTGAACGATCCAGTGATTAAGCACGCCGAAACAATATTTAGCTCAAAAGTAGACAAGATTACTTTAAACGATAAAAAATAGGAGACATATATGTCAAAGAACATGAATAACTTAATGAAGCAGGCACAACAAATGCAACAAAAGATTGCAACACTTCAAAAAGAACTTGAATCAAGAGAGATTGAAGTTAGCTCTGGTGGTGGCGCTATCGTAATTAAGATTAATGGAAAGCAAGAACTTATCGCTATGAAGATTGATAAGGAAGCTGTGGATCCAAATGATGTTGAAACACTTGAGGATTTGATGCTTACAGCTGTTAATCATGCTGTAAAAGAATCACAAGATATGGTTTCTAAAGCAATGAGTAAAGTGACAGGTGGATTAAATATTCCTGGATTATTCTAGATGAAATTACCAGATAAGATTCTAAATGTTGTTGATATGTTTTCAAAAGTACCAGGTATTGGTGAAAAGACAGCACTTCGCAACGTTTTGAAGATTACAACTTGGGACAGAAAAGAATTGATGGAGTTTAGTGAAGCTCTAAAGAACCTTGCTGAGATACAAAGTTGTAAAGATTGTGGTGCATATTCAGACGATGATATATGTCTTATCTGTAGTAATGAAAAAAGAAAACTAAGCGGTGAGCTTTGTGTGGTAGAATCGATAACAGATTGCCTTGCGATTGAAAGAAGCAATCAGTTTCATGGTGTTTATCATATACTCGGTGGAGTGTTGAATCCCTTACTGGGGGTTGGCCCAAGTGAGCTAAAGCTTGATGTTTTAGAAAAAAGAGTTCGTGATCTGGCCGTTGAAAATTTGATCCTTGCAATTAGCCCATCTGTTGAAGGTGATGCTACTTGTGGATATATAAAGTCAATCTTACCTGAAAGTGTAAGCGTTGATAGAATTGGATTTGGGATTCCCATGGGTGGAAATCTTGATTATCTTGATTCGATGACCATTTCAAAGGCCCTCGAAAATAAGAGAAAAGTGTAAGGGAGTACGTTTTGGATAAACTCGAAGTAGTTATTCATAATTTTTTTAAGGAATATGCTGGACTTGAAAGTCTAAAAAATGCGGCTCTTCTTGTTTGTCGTCGAGATGGTGTTCCATTGTTTTCTTATAAAACATTCGAATCAACTTGGAATGATTCAACTGCTGGTGCTCTTATCGGTGGTATGTGGCAAGCGGCAGAAACTTTGACTCAATTTATTCCTGAAGTAAAAGATGAAGATTTTAGATTCTCATTTGATACCTCTTCAAGAGGAATATTTATCGTTGAATTAAGTGGTAATTTTGAACCACTCTATCTTAGTTATATTTATTATAATCTCGATAATCCTGCACGAATGAAATCTCGTGTTAAATCAATTAAAGATAAATTAGACATGTATCTCGATGATCACTTAAGTAACGTGTCGACAAGAATTAGTACGCAGGAAAAAGAAGTATTCCTCTTCTCTGATATTTCAGATGATGAGATGGATGATTTATTTTCAGAAGTGATAGCTTAATCATTTGGAGGAAGAGTGTCTTTTGTAAATTATAAGACTAAAGAAATTAATTGTAAGATCGTTTACTACGGACCGGGACTAGGTGGTAAGACAACGAATATTCAATATGTATATAAGAAGTCGGCCGGTGAAAATAAAGGTGAAATGGTTTCACTGAATTCTGAAAATGAAAGAACAATCTTCTTTGATTTTCTTCCTCTTGATCTTGGTGAGATTCGAGGTTTTAGAACTCGTTTTCATCTCTACACGGTTCCTGGGCAGGTCTTTTATGAGTCGTCACGTAAGCTTATTCTACGTGGGGTTGATGGAGTTGTTTTCGTCGCGGATAGTCAGTTAGAAAGAATGGAAGCAAATATTGAGAGTTTGAAAAGTCTTCAGTCAAATCTTGCTGAGCAAGGGTACGATATTGAAAAAATCCCATTGGTCTTTCAGTGGAATAAAAGGGATCTTCCAAACGTATCTTCTGTGGAAGATATGGGTTTAACATTAAATCAATTTAAGCGTCCAGAATTTGAAGGTGTTGCGACTAAAGGTGATGGTGTTTTTACAACTTTAAAATCAATAACAAAATTAGTTCTAATGAATTTAAAAGGTGGCCTATGAAACTAGGCCCTTGTAATTTAGGTAGATAATTAATGATTCAAGAAGTGCCTCTTGGCAGAAGTAGCTAGAGCGAGTTCCCACAAGGTGATGACCCCTAATGATCCCTAGATTTGTTCCCTTGTTAAAGTAGTATGGGAACAGAGAGTTTTCAGCATCAACGACACCGTCATTCTTCATATTACTTTTCAAAAATCCCTTTGCGAGCATCATCCAGATGTGACTTTGGTACCATTCACTTTCAAATCCTAGTGCTGTATAAAATATTTTCTTTGGTAATTTCTCATGATTATTTCTAAGCCATGGTCTTTGAAAAGTTGATGAAATCGACTTTTGAAATTCTTTTGCCATAACATCTGTCTTTTCATTCAGTGCTTTATAAATTTTTGTGTCGGAAAAATTGTGAACTGAGTTTAGGACTTTAAACATTCGACTATTTAGATGATCGGAACCAAGTAGTGGTGAGGCGATCGTAGAGATACCTAAAATATGATTATTTGCAAAAGTACTGTTATTTTTTAAGAAGTGAAGAGAATCAAGGCCACCTTTTGAATAGCAAACAAACCAAAGCTTTTGCTTCGGTCGTCTTCTCGTATAGGATTTTACCTGACGATCAAGAAGTTTTGCATTATGTTCGCAAGATTTAAAACCATTCACCTTCGGTGTGAAATATTCAATGCCATACTTCTCTTTAAGATGGATTGCTGCTCTTTCAAATGCTGCCGTCGAAAATAATTCGTTGAACACTCCTGGTACTAGGATAAGTGTACAGTTTATGCTTGGAACTTTAACTAGAGGTGTATGCTCTGGATAGTAGTATGAGTATTCGATCTCGTTATATATTGTTTTAAAAATTTCTTCATCGCTATATTCTTCAATCGTACTTCCTTGAGATACGCGTTTAAGGATACTGCTTTGAGATGGTGTGATCTTGGCGAGATCTCCCTTGTTCGTAAAATCAATCATCGAAACGAGATATCTAATCGTCGATTGACCAATCCAGACGCCAGAGTTAAGTAGGTTGCGAAGAAGAAACACCGCCTCACGTGGTGTTGGGTTCTTAGATAGAGATTTCAGTTTGGTTTGAATATCATTCTTTGAGAATTTTGTAGCACTTTTAAGAAATGACTTTGAGCGTGATACACGCGACTTATACTGGCTCGTTTTATCTTTAACGAGATCAATATTTTCATAGAAATGTTTATTCAGTTTAAAATCTAAATCAGTCATAATGTTTATAAGAAAAACTTTAAAGATCACTACCTTCGAAGTAATATTATATAGAATTAAAATTTTGGCACTCTCGAGGCCCAGAAGTCAAATTAGTAGGAGATACAGTATGCAAAAGTTAGGTATTATTGGTGGAAGCGGTATTTATTCTTTAGATAATATTAAGATTGTTGCAGAGCACATAGTCGAAACTCCTTTTGGTAGCCCAAGTGATGCTGTAATGCAGGCCGAAGTTAATGGAGCTGAGTGTTATTTTCTACCTCGACATGCTCGCGGTCACAAAATTCTTCCACACGAAGTTAATTACAGAGCAAATATTTATGCACTAAAAAAATTAGGTGTAGATGTCATTATCAGTGTCTCGGCAGTCGGATCTTTAAAAGAAGAGCATGCACCAACGCATTTTGTCCTTCCTGATCAGTTCATTGATTGGACTAAGGGAAAGAGAGAGAGAACCTTCTTTGGCGATGGAATTGTTGCCCATGTTTCTACTGCCTATCCTGTAGAAAAAGTTCTTCAAGAAAGAATTCATAAGACATGTATGGAACTTGATATTAATGCTCACAAGGGCGGAAGTTATATTTGTATTGAAGGGCCACAGTTCTCATCGAGAGCTGAATCAGAACTATATCGTTCTTTTGGTGCTTCGGTAATTGGTATGACAAACGTACCAGAGTCATACTTGGCAAAAGAAGCTGGGATTGCTTATGCAACGATTGCGATGGTTACTGACTATGATTGTTGGAAAGAAGAGCATTGTGCAGTTGATGAGATCATGAAGGTGATGGCAACAAATAATCAAACTGTTCAAAAACTAGTTTTAAAATTAATCCCAGATCTTGTTGCTAACCCGATTTCCTTTGTAAAAGAAAATGCTGTTGGTGTGATGACGCCAAAGGATTTATGGACTGAAACTCAAAAAGAGTGGATGGAAGTGATTCTTAAATAATGACTTATACAGAACACTACTCAGTATTAAAAAAAGAATGTCTTGATATTCTCTATGATGGAATTAGTGAAGATGCTAATTATCTTCCACTCTTTGCTGACTGCACCTTCGGTGGTGGTGGTCACTCTCTTGCAATCGTCGAACGTGACGCTCGAGCGAGTTTAATTTCATTTGACCAAGATCCTGACGCTTTAAAAAATGGACGTAAATTAATTGAGTCCAGAAATGTTGGGGATAGGCTTCATCTTGTTGATTCTAACTTCGTTCATTTTGAAGAAGTGGTAAAAAATCAAAAAGCAGATTTATTAGCATCACACGGTGGTCTTGATGGCGTTTTGTTAGATCTTGGCGTTTCGTCACATCATTTCGACGCTGGAGATAGAGGGTTTTCGTTTCGTATGGAAGCCCCTCTTGATATGAGAATGGATTTTGATAATGATGAAATTCAAACAGCAAAAGATATAATTAATAACTATAGTGGAGAGGAGCTTTCAAAAATATTCTATTCCTTTGGTGAAGAGAAGTTCACAAAGAGGATAGTATCAAATATTTTAGAAAGAAGAATAACTGCCCCTATAGAGACAACGACTGAGTTAGCAGAACTTATTAGAGAGAGCTATCCTGCAAAGTTACGTTATGGAAAGATTCATCCCGCAACTAAATGCTTCCAGGCACTGCGAATAGAAGTAAATAAAGAACTTTCAGTATTAACCGATGTAATTCCTCAGATAATTCCTTTATTAAAAAAAGATGGTAAACTATTAGTAATCACATTTCATTCTCTCGAAGATAGAATTGTGAAGCACGAGTTTAAAAACTATGAGCTCAAGGAAGATGGAATATTGTGTGAAGTTGTTACGAAAAAACCAATAATTCCTTCAGATGAAGAAATAAAAGAAAATTCACGCTCAAGAAGTGCTAAACTAAGAGTGTTAAAAAGAATAGAAAGTAAAAGAGTAAAAAGTAAGAATAAATATGCTCAGTTTTCTAAGATAGGAGAACAAGAATGACCTCAGGGACGAGAACTCAAAGAAATAAGAATGTAAATGTTACAGGTGTTTTTAAAGAAAAGGTAAAGAGCATTTTCTTTAGCGCACAAGGAATGCCAATTGTTCTGTGCTTAATAACAGTGACCATTTTGTTTGTCTTATTTCGAATGAAGGGAGTTGAGATGAATTATCAAATTAACTCAATTCAAAAAGATGTAGAGAAAGTAAAAGTCGAAGGAAAAGAGCTTAAGGCGAAAAAAGCTAAGTATCTTTCAATTAATAATTTAAGAAAAATGGCGAAGAAGCATGACCTTGCTCAGCCTAAGCAGCACCAAATAATAGTAGTGCCTTAATTTAAGAGTTTATGGAAGAAATAGAAAAAAAACGCATTAAAATCATATTTATTTTCTTCTGCTTAGCTTTTACTGCAGTTATTTTTAAAGCGTTAAAAGTGCAGGTACTTGATAAAGAGCATTTGCTTTCTAAGGCGAGTAAGCAGTTCTTTAGAGAGAGAAAAGTATATCCACGCCGAGGTCATATCTATGATCGCAACGGAAACCCTCTTGCCATTAATGTTAGAACATATAGTGTTTTCGCTATTCCAAAGAATATAAAATCAGATGATGCTTATGCAAAGATTGCAAAAATTCTACCTGATGTTAATGCTAGAGAGCTTAAAAAGAATGTTGAAGAGCGTGGAAAGTTTACTTGGATAGCAAGAAAGGTAAGCTTAACAAGTGAACAATTTGATGAACTAAAAGAGATTCCTGGAGTCTATGGGGAAGAAATTCCAAAAAGATATTATCCTAATCATGAGTTAGCTGCGCAAGTTTTAGGATTTGTTGGTGTTGATAATGACGGACTTTCCGGTCTAGAGCATCAGTTTGATAAAGATTTGCAAGGTGAACCACAAATCATAAAATATGTTATTGATAATAAGGGTCGTCCTGTTCGCTTTGTATCTCAAAATGCAGGAGATAGAGCAAAAGATTTATACCTAAGTATTGATAAGGATCTACAGGCAGTTGCTGAAAAGCATTTGAAAGAAGCTGTTGAAGAAGTCGACGCTTTTCGTGGCGGTGTTGGAGTTATGAATGTCGAGACAGGTGAAATCCTTGCGATGGCAAACTATCCAGCATTCGACCCCAATGATCCTACAATAAGTGAGACAAGTCACCGCAAACTTCCATTTGTAAGTGATCCATTCGAACCTGGATCAACGTTTAAACTTTTGACGGTTGCTTCAGCTCTCGAACATAAAATCGTAAGACCAAATACAAATTACTATTGTGAGCAAGGTCGCTTAAAAGTTGAAGACCATATTATTACAGAGGCCGAATCAAGAAAGAAGTTTGAGTGGTTATCTGTTTCTGAAATTGTTCAACACTCTTCAAACGTTGGAACAACAAAAATTGCTTTTGATTTAACATTTCCTAAATTGAAGGAAACAGTCACTAAATTTAATATTGGCGAAAAAACTGGTATTGAAGTTCCTGGTGAATCTCGTGGGATATTTACTGACGATAAAAATGTTTCTCCTCTTTCTCTAAGTAATATAAGTTTTGGTCAAGGTGTAGCGACAACAGGTGTCCAAATGCTTGCCGCTTATGCCGCAATTGCCAATGGTGGAAATTATGTTACACCAACAATTTTAAAAGTTGATGATCCAAAAAAAGTAATTAAAAAAAGAATAATATCTGAAAAAACAGCGGAAGAATTAACTGAAATGATGGTTGAGACTGTTGAAAAAGGAACTGCTACTCAAGGAAAAGTTCCATACTTTAAGATCGCAGCAAAAACAAGTACTGCTCAACGATCTGATGCCACGGGAGTGTACAAAGGTTATATTCCAGGCTTTCTTGGTTTCCCAGTGGGAGTTGCAAACAAATTTGTTGTTTATGTATATATCGATAATCCCGCAACAGGTAAGTCATATTATGGGAATACAGTTGCCGGGCCAGTATTTAAAAAAGTTACAGAATTTCTATTATATAAGAATAAAGAATTTGAAAAGCTTGCAGAAAATAATGAGTACAAGAATGCTGATGCATTTGATTCTGTAAAAGTCACACAATCATCTAAGCGTAGCTTTGGTCACGGAAGAATTCCAAACTTTATTGGACTAGATAAAAAATCTGCACAAAACCTTGCTGATAAGCTTGGTATCGACTTATCTCACTCTGGTATCGGTGTAGTGACGAATCAATCGTTGGAAGCGGGAGGAACTCTTTCAAAGAATGAAGTTGTAAAACTAAAGTATACACCTCCTACATATGAATAATCTTTTAGAAATAAAATCAATAACAACGAATATACAAGACGCTGATGAAACATCAGCAGTTTTCTATCGAGTTAATGAAGGCACAAAGAACTCGCTACTCTTTCTTGAGAGACTAAAAAAATCTCAAGCGAAAATCGTTTATGTGTTTTCAGTGACGCCTTTTTCTTGTGATGACAAAAGAGTTGTTTTTTTAAATCATGATCAATTTGAAAACTATCAAGTTGAGCTATGTGATAAAATTTATCCGAAATGGTCAAAAATTAAAGTCATTGGTATCACAGGAACTAATGGAAAATCGACGATTGTCCACCTCTGCCAACAGATACTAACCAGAAACAATTATAAAGCATTTACAATTGGGACGATTGGAATATTTGATGGAGATCAGGAGCTACTTCCATCTCCTGGGGCAACGACACCTTCAACTATTGATTTAAAGCGCATTTTACATACATTGTCTGAATATGATTTTGCATGCATCGAGGTTTCAAGTCATGCGCTTGAACAAAATAGACTCAGTGGAATAAGACTTTCGAGTGCTGGTTTTTCAAATCTTACACAAGATCATCTTGATTACCACGGGACACTAGAAAATTACTTTAAAGCAAAAATTAAAATTCTAGAACATTGTAGTAATCTCTATATTCCTGAAGGAGAAAAGGAATTAGAAAAACTTTTAGATGCTAAAGGTATTAATTTTAAGATTGCAAAAAATATTAGTAACGATAAATTAAAGTCTAGTTTTCAAATGGGTTTTAATCTGAAAAATATATCATTAGCGAGTGAGCTCGTTAATGAAGCAACAGGAATGAAGTTAGAAGTTCCGAATGAAATCGATCTTCCAAAAGGGCGATTTAATTTATTCTCCTTTGAGAGCTCTTCATTCGTTGTTGATTATGCACACACACCGGATGCTATACTTAATTTATGTAGTGAGACGAAAAAGGCTTTTCCTAAGCATTATATTATTACAGTCTTTGGTTGCGGTGGCGACCGTGATCGAGCGAAGAGAGTGAAGATGCTCGAAGCTGCTCTCGAAAGTAGTGATCGTGTTATAGTAACAACTGATAATCCTCGAACAGAAATCCCTGAACAGATTGTTTCCGATATCATGATAGGTCATGAGTCAGATAAGAGAATTTCGGTTTGCATCGACAGAAAAAAAGCTATTGAAGAAACAGTAGTCTCATATGATAGGCCAACTATTGTTTTGATTGCAGGGAAGGGGCATGAGGAATATCAAGATGTGATGGGTGTTAAGAATCATTTTAGCGATATTGAAGAAGTTAAAAATAGGATAGAGATTTTAAAGAATGAAAATAATTGATTTAAAAAATATTAAAGGTATCAAATACTCATTTGGAAATTTTAGTGATAGAGAAATTTCTTTGACTACAGATTCTCGTAGCACTGAAGGGAAGAACGTATTCTTGGCCCTGAAGGGTGAGAATTTTGACGGATACAAGTATCTCTCTCAAACTCTTGAAGCCGGCGTTGATGTTGTGGTTTTCGAGGATGGTGAAGCATCAGAAAATAGAAAATCTAAGATTGAGAAACTATTTGATAATTATCCCGAATGTCTCTTTATTTGTGTGGAAGATACATTGCAATTTTTACAGGCCAGTGCTTCATATTGGATTAGAAAATGGCAAAGCGAGCACGATGGTAAAGTCCTAAGTCTAACGGGGTCAAATGGAAAAACGACGACAAAAGAATTACTAGTTGCTTTCGCAAAAATAATTTTTGATGAAAATGTGATTTCGACTAAGGGTAATTTAAATAATCATATCGGTGTTCCTTTGACGATCTTTGAAGTTAAGGCAAATCATAAGTTTGCAATCATTGAAATGGGAACAAATCATCCTGGAGAAATCGAAGTTCTTTGTAATATTGCCAACCCAAACTATGGTCTAATTACAAATATTGGGGCTGCTCATTTGGAATTTCTTATTAGTGAAGAAGGTGTCCTTGATGAAAAAGGAGCCCTTTATCGCTATATTTGTAACTTTGGTGAAAAGTTTTATTTAAATAAAGAAGATAAGTATTTAACAACTCTAGAAACAAAAGCAAAAGTCATTGAGTTTTCAAAAGATAATCTCGAAAAAGTTCTCAATAATAAAGGGATCAAAGAGGATTATAATATCTTTAATCTCAAGGTCGCTTATTTTGTAATGAAGGATTTGTTTCCAGCTGAGAGCGCAAAGCTTACAAATAATTATTCGATGATTACTCTTCCTGCGAACAAGAGAAGTCAGTGGATCAATATTGATAAGAAAAGAATTTTTCTCGATGCTTATAACGCAAACCCCTCTTCGATGAGAAATGCAATTGAGTCAATTTGTTTAAGAGAAGATCTCGACTTTAGTAAGTCGTTATTCGTTTGTGGTGACATGAACGAACTCGGTGCTAATACTGAAAATTACCATCAGGAAATTGGGCAGCTTCTTAGATCGTTTGGGGTTGTTAATGTCGTCTTTGTTGGACGCTATGCAGGGTATTATCAATCAGGTTTTGGTGGAAATGCTTTGATTTATCAAGATAAGAAGAATCTTGAAAATGATTGGAAGAATTTGACAGAAAACGTTGAATTTATATTCTTAAAGGCTAGTCGCTCTTTACAACTTGAGTCATTAATAGATATAACTTATTAATATTATCACATTAATTTGGATATCTTATGCTCTATCATTTTTTGTATCCACTGAGTAATCAGTTTTTTGCCTTCAATATATTTAGATATATAACTTTTCGCGCAGTCGTAGCTTTTTTGCTGGCGACGGTTTTCTCTGTAATTTGGGGAAATCTCTTTATTAAATATATGCAGCGCAAGCAATTTGGGCAAGTGATCAGAGATGATGGCCCAGAATCTCACTTAAAAAAAGCGGGAACGCCAACGATGGGTGGTGTTTTCATCATTGGGAGTATTCTTGGATCATTGCTATTTACAGGTAATTTTAATTCAAAACCACTTCTTATAACAATTTTTGTAATGCTTTCATACTTTGCACTGGGCTTCTTTGATGATTATGCAAAGGTTGCAAAGCAGAATACGAAGGGTGTTAGTGCTAAAGGAAAACTTCTTTGGCAGTTTGCCACAGCTGGTATTGCGTATTGGTTAATGACTAAATATTCAATAATAGGTACTGATCTTTACATGCCTTTTGCTAAGGGACCTGTTTTAGAATTAGGGATCTTGTTTCTATTTTTTAGCGCACTCGTTATTGTTGGATCAAGTAATGCCGTAAACCTAACAGATGGATTAGATGGACTGGCCATTGGTCCAATTATTACATCTGCTGCTACTTTTGGTATCTTTGCTTATTTTGCAGGGCATAAGGAGATTGCGCAATACTTACTTGTTCCCTATGTTGAAGATGTTGGTGAGTTAGCTGTACTTTGTGCTGCTATGGTTGGTGCGGGCGTTGGCTTTTTGTGGTATAACTCTTATCCAGCACAGATATTCATGGGTGATGTTGGATCGCTCTCTCTTGGGGGAACTCTTGGGACGATTGCGGTACTAACAAAGAATGAGATTTTATTTGTTGTTGTTGGTGGGATTTTTGTAGTTGAAGCACTTTCAGTAATTCTACAAGTTTCATCTTATAAACTTCGCAAGAAGAGAATATTTAAAATGGCTCCAATTCACCATCACTTTGAATTGATGGGGTGGCCAGAGACAAAAGTTATCGTAAGATTTTGGATTATTAGTATATTTTTAGCAATTACTGCAATTGCAACACTTAAAATGAGGTAAATAATGGAGAGATTTAGAAACAAGAAAATTCTAATCGTTGGTATTGGGAGAACAGGTTTCAAACTCATCAATTTCTTTAATACTCTAGATTGTGAAATCAGAGTAACAGATATAAAGCCAATCTTTGACCTTAATAAGCAAGTTAAGAAGTTAAAAAAGATTAGACCAGCTCTTGAGATGACTTTTGGTGAACATAGAGATGACGATTTTATCGATGCAGATGTTGTTGTTTACTCAT
>CAZQJK010000031.1:0-42829 GCA_964593545.1 uncultured Bacteriovorax sp.
AAGTCTTCAAGTGAAACTTTTGGAGCAGTTGCACCAACCGAATCAAGTTTCTTTCTTTCATCAATTCTATTTTCAGCAATCTTCTTAGCTTCTCTTTCATTTTTTACAACGTTTAGAGAATCACCTGGAGATGGTGCATCTGTTAAACCAAGAACCTGTACAGGAACAGATGGACCAGCACTATCAAGTTGCTCTCCTCTGTAGTTTGTTAAACTTCTTGCTCGACCATATGTTTCACCAACAACGATCGCATCACCTTTTTTAAGCGTTCCACCTTGAACTAAAATTGTTGCAACAGGACCACGTCCTTGCTCAATTTTAGACTCGATAACAATACCTTCCGCTTGTCCATTAGGATCTTCTCTTAAATCCATAATTTCTGCCTGAAGTGCAATCGCTTCAAGAAGAGCATCAACCCCATCACCTTTTAGTGCTGAAATTGGACAAAATTGTGTATCCCCACCCCATTCTTCTGGAGTGATATTAAACTCTGTAAGCTCTTGCTTAATCTTATCTGGGTTTGCACCCTCTCTATCCATTTTGTTAACTGCAACGATAAGTGGCTTACCTGCATTTTGAATGAACTTAATCGATTCACGCGTCTGAGGCATCACACCATCATCTGCAGCAACGATAAGAACAACAATATCAGTAACGTCTGCTCCACGTTGTCTCATGGCCGCGAAAGCCGCGTGACCTGGAGTATCAAGGAAAGTAAGGTTTGAACCTTTAACTTCTACCGAGTATGCGCCAATATGTTGAGTGATCCCACCAGCTTCAGCTGCGGCAACTTTCTCATTTCTAATATAATCAAGAAGAGTTGTTTTACCATGGTCAACGTGCCCCATGATTGTAATAATAGGAGATCTCAGAGGAAGATGACTTCTGTCTTCTTTCTTTTCTTTTCCTATGATTTTATCTTCATCAAAAGCAACGTTCTCAACTCGATAATCATAAAGAGCTGCGATATCTGTCGCTAATTTCATACCGATATAATCACCAGTTTTGATAAGTAGGTTAAGATCGAGACACTGATCGATCATATCTTTTAATTTTACTGATAATTTCTTTGCGAGTTCTTCAACAAGAGCTCCACCGTGTAGTTTTACCACTCTTTTTGAATCCTTAACCTCTGTTACGGCAGTTGTTTTAGCCGGTCCAGAGTATGATTTTTTTCTCTTAATCATTGTATACATCGGACGTCCACCACTTAGGACACCGTATGACTTAAGCTCAGTAGTCGCTCTCTCTTCATTTAGAGTTTGTGAACGATTAACAATTGCTTTCTTTCCTGACATCATTGAAGCAAGTCCAGAAAGACGCTTCTTACTAGTCGCTCCTTCCTTACCTTTACCTGCTAATTCATCAACATCAGTTGCATCAACTTCAGCTACTGGCTTCGCAACAATTTTCTTGCGTGGTCTATCATCATCGTCTTCATCAGATTTTGGTTTAACCGGCGCTTGAGAAACAATTCTAAGACCAAATTGCTTTGTATTTAAAAGTTGCTCAGGGCTTTGTCCTGATTCACCTTTTTTCTTTGTAATTGTTTTAACTGGCTTCGCTTCAACTTCTTCTGAATCAGCTTTAGCTTGAATCGTTACCTCTTCAGCCTCTACTTCAACTTCATCAGACTCTTCGTGCTCAGCTGTATCAACTTCAAGCTCTGAATCGGCAGCCGCTTCAATCTCTTGAGAATCTTCTTCTGTCGATTCATCATCAGATTTTGCAGGTGCTTTCTTTCTTACAACGGCCTTTTTTCTTCTCACAATTTTTGTTTTAGAAGAATCTTCTGAATCTGGATCAACTGTTGTTGAAACAATTGTTTCCGTGATGGCAACTTCACCTGAATCTGGATCAGAAGTTTCAGCAACTTTCTTGATTACTTTTTTCTTAGTAACCTTTTTCTTTGCTACTTTCTTCTTCGTGACTTTAGACTTCTTGCTATCAGATGAATCTGGGGCCCCTGAACATAGTTCAATTGCTTTTTTCACTTCTTCATCGTCTAAAACCGTCATGTGATTTCTTACGTTGAAACCATGACTTTTTAGTTCTTCGACAAGATCAAGTGCACCCTTTCCCATCTCATTTGCCAATTCAAAAATCTTTTTAGGCATTATAACTCCACTTTATTTGTTACTTCATTCAATTATTTAATTTTAAAAGCTGCTAATTCTTCACGCAGTCTTCTTTCTGCTTCACTAAATTTACTCTTCGCATCTTCTTCTGAATTCTCATCCGAATTATCGAGTAAACCTCGATATGCTGGAACCGCTGATGCAGAAACAAGTTCTTCTTCAGCTTCATCTCCGTATGAGATCGTTCCTTCATCAATCATTTTCAATGTTTCATCAATTGTTGCTTGAGCAGTTGCTTCATCAACTTCTAAAACACCTGCTAACTCTTCAGCACTTGCAGAAACAAGATCACCAATGGCCATTACACCATGTTGAACAAGAACCTGTGCCATTGTTTCAGTGATCGTTGGAATCTGAACAAGAACTTGAGCAGCTTTTGAGATTCTTTCTTGAAGCTTAGATTTAGAAATAATATTAATTTTAAATCCTGTAAGCATTGCTCCAAGTCTAACGTTTTGTCCACGACGACCAATTGCAAGAGAAAGTTGATCTTCTTCAACAACAACGTCCATCGAGTTTTCATCGTAGTTTGTTTGGATACTATCAATCTCTGCTGGAGCAAGAGCTGATGTTGCAAAAGTCTGAAGATCTTCTGACCATTTAACAATATCAATTTTCTCACCTTGAAGCTCGTTAACAACATTTTGTACACGAGAACCTTTCATACCAACACATGCACCAACTGGATCAATATCTTTATCAACTGATCTAACAGCGATTTTTGCTCTTTGTCCTGGCTCTCTTGCCGCTGATTTAATTTCAATCGTTCCATCTTGAATTTCTGGAACTTCAAGCTCGAATAACTTAACAAGGAACATTGGAGAAGTACGAGAAAGTCTAATTTCTGGACCTCTATTCGTCATCACAACTTCTGTTAAATAAGCTTGGATTCTATCACCTGGCTTGAAGGCCTCATTAGGGATAATTTCTCTTCTTGAAAGAACAGCATCGGCTTTACCAAGGTCAACGATAATATTTCCTCTTTCGTATCTTCTAGCAATCCCTGTTACAAGATCACCTTGTCTATGCTTGAATTCAGAGAAAAGAATTTCTCTTTCAGCATCTCTAACTTTTTGGAAGATAATTTGACGAGCAGTTTGAACGTCAACTCTTGTAAAGTTAGGATTTTCAATTTTTATACCTAATTGATCACCAACTTCAACTTCTTCATCTAATTCTTTTGCATCATTAAGACTGATTTCAACAATTGAATCTCTAACGTCATTTACAACGTTCTTGTATTGAAAGATTTCAACATCATCATCAGCTTCATTGTAGCGAGTTTCATACTCACCTTGAATTCCAAATTTCTTTCTAGCTGTAACTAGAAAGGCCTGTTCAATCGCTTTGATAATAATATCTCTATTGATCCCACGATCTTTACCAAGTGTTTCAATTACTCTTCCAAGCTCTGAAAAATTCATCTTTACCTTCCCATTAACTTATGGACGACGCTCTACTTTAGGTTCGAGGTTCGCCTTTTTTATTTCTATATAATTAATTTTCAAATCAACATCATCGTTATAACTAATCAAAATACCATCTTCATCACAATCAAGTAGCATTGCAGTTATTTTCTTCTGCTTGCCATCTCTCTTGCTAAACTCCCCAGGGAAAAGCTCATCTAATGTGTTTCTAAGGGATAGAGTTACCGGTGTACCTTTTGCCCATTGATAGTGTTGAACACTTTTTAAATGGCGATACAGGCCAGGAGAAGATACTTCGAGAACAATCTCATCTGGTATCCAAGAGTTTTCTTCCATAAATGGAGAAAGTGCTTTATCAACTTTTACACAGTCATCAATTACTGCAGTCATTGTCTTCTCATCCATTATAAAGACGCGAAGAGTTTTACTTCCAGGGATATATTGCAAGTCATAGAGTATATACCCTAATTCTTTCGTTACTTCTAATAGCTTTTCATTAAATTTTTGTTCTAAATCTGTATTATTCAATTTCTGTTCTCAAGTAAAAAAAAAGGGAAGAGCCAAAGTCTTCCCGAAAAAGCAAAATGCTAAATCGTAAATTTCAAACAACATTAAATGCTGTTATATGTAAATTATCGAAAATTAAACAAAGTTGTCAACTTAATAAAAATAATTACGTAAAAAACACTGTGCATAACGCATGGCGCTCGTCATTATAGTGATATCTCTAATCTGCTCCCATTAAATGGGGATAAAATCTAAGCTTTCTCTAGTGATCTATTGAGGCTTTAAGCTAAAATTTCTGGCGGCCCAAAAAGTAGCAAAATTTGAGCGTCAAATAAGGCCATTTTACTAAGTAAGTAGTTAAAGCATGTTAATTTCTGTCCCCATTAAACTGGAGCAGTTACAGATAGTTCAAAAACAAAAGCATCTGAGCCATCGCTATAGAAGCGCTTTCTCTTACCGATCTGAACAAACCCTCGCGCTTTGTAAAATTCAATCGCTCTTTGATTATTAGTATCAACTTCAAGGCTCAACGTACTTATCTTAGCGCTTCTTAGAGCTATTAGGCCCCGATTGATAAGCTCACTCCCATGACCCTTCCCCTCAAGTTTTGGGTCTATACAAATTTTATGTAAGTATGCTGAGTTGTCGACAAGCTCAACTAAATTAAATCCATAGATAGTATTAGACTCTCCAACGAGAATAAAGATTTTGCTATCTAACCTTGTTCGTAGAAAATCTCTCCAATTTATCTCTGTCCAAGGCCACTTAAAGTTTTCTTGATCAAATATGATAAGTGATTGCAGGAGTTGTTCATTTAAAAGTAGTTGCGAGCTATCATAGCTTTGATAGATGAGGGTCATTAGTAATATGGCCTGTGATCAATAGGATCAACGAATGTTTGTCTAAAAAGAGTGAGACTACTTTGAATATCGCCAGAGCCTTTAGCAGTAACTATTCTTTGCTTTATATAATCATTTGTACTTACAAGTTCATAGAGAATATTGATTTTTTCGCTGCCCTTAACCTGGCATTCTTTTGCGATTGAATTCATATTCAATTTTTCTCTTTGTGCACTCGCGGACTTCATCACCTTGAAGAGAATGATAAGTTTATTAATAACGGCCTTCTGCTCCAAAGTTGAGATCTCTTGGTCAATTTTCAGGGGATTATCATCATCTTTAATAGCGCTTAATTCAGAAACAAGTCCAAGGCGAGACGTACATCTCGAATGGGACAAGACATCGAGATACAAGTTAGCTTTCCGAGCAAAGACAATTGTCTCTCCAATAGAAAAAAGGGCCCTATCTTGAAGGGCCCATATATTTGAAACATAAAATAAAATAATTAGGGCTATTTTCATCACCCTAGTATATTACACAGGTGAACTAATATCAACGTTTGCGATTGCTCTACCTGGTGAAAGTCTTGCTTCCATTTGAAATCTAATTTTTACATTAGGATTGAATGTATAACCATCTTTTCCACGTATAATATACTTTCTCTTAGATTCAGTAACATTCTTTGGTTCGATAAGTTTTCTAAGTCTAGAAACACTTGTGTAAATTAGCTTATCGTGAATAAGTGGGTTGTACTCATCTTTCCAAATCATTTTAGCAAGAACTTCTTTGTCAAAGTATTCACCAGTATTCTTTGCAAGTAAGAAAAGAATTTCAAGAAGAACAAAACGGTGCTTAAAATCAATGACGCCAAGAGTTTTCTCTTTAACTTTACGATTCGTTCTATCAAGGTAGATATCAACACTTGAATCATTCACTTCTTGAATTTCTGACTTCACAAGGTTTGAAAGTCTTCTAAAGCGATTAAGGTCAATCGCCTCAGACGCCATATTATAATAGACAACAGAACGATCAAAATCACCAGCAAGCTTATAAACTTGTCCCTTACCTAAAAGGACGTATCCATAGAGGTTCCAGCACTTCTTATTTTGAAGAGTTTCATTGGCGATCTTAAAATGCTCAAGAGATTTTTGATGATCCCCTAAAGTTAAATATACCTTTCCATAGCTCATATGCATTGAACCACCAAGGTATTCTTTATTGATTATTTTTAATAAATTATCGAGTTGATTTAAGTAATCAAGTGCTTGATGACAATCAAGTGTGTTTAAAGAATTATTTGCAAGGGCCAAAAGACATTTTGCAAGAAGATCGGGATCGTTTTCTTCTCTCGAAGTTTTATGGGCCATATTTAGATCAAGTGAAGCTCCATCAAAATCTCCCTTGTAACTCTTTACAAGTCCCGCGTAGTAGAAGTATTCGCCATTTAGACTTCCTAGATTTGAAGCAAGATCTTCAACAATACTTTCTGACATTGAAATATATTTTGATGCCTTTTCATTCTCTAATTTTTCCGCAGCAATTCTAATTAGGAAACCAAGTATTTTTAAAACAGAGAAATTATCTTTTGGTAAATCAGCACACTCTAGTGACTTAATAAAGTTCACTTCGGCCATATCAAGATCGGCCTTATCATAATAGACCTTAGCTAGCTGGTAATATGCCTTTCCTACTTCTAACTTCGTTAAACGATCAACTGATGGAATAAGTCCCTCTCCAGAACCGATAAAAGCAAATGTCTGTCTATCTGCCTTACGTCCCTGGTCAATACCTTGTTGTGTTGTCTCCATCTTTATTTCTCTCCTTAATTTCCCAAAATCTCTACTGCAAGAATGTCGCGGAATCTTACCACAAAGAAGACATACCATGTCACCTTGCGCTTAGTCAAAGGAAGTTAGATATTGAAGAAAAATTACATGGTGAAGATAAGATGGTAATCTGGAAAGAACAAGAAGTTAAATAGCTGAAATTACTATCGACATAGCGGAAACTCTCTTATGCGTGTGCCTATATCTCCACCATCACTGTGTCTAAGGTGTTCCCAGTATGACCCAGAACCACGCCCATAGAGGAGGCCATTTTTCTCATACATTCCCTGCTTTCCTTTCATGAGTTCACTCATTATATCCATGGCGCACTCAACATTATCTTTGGCAGGAAAGACTGATTTATCTTTGCAATGACGGCCACGCCACTGTCGATTTGAAAAGCGTTCATCAAGTTGGAATAATCCAACTCCTACGCCATTGGTAGCATTTCTATTTTTCTTTGTAGGCACACATGTCGACTCTCGCCAAGCGACTGCGGCCATAGACCATACCCAAAATTTTATCTTTTCTTCCCTGCTTAGCTGCTTCCATTTTGGACAAATTGCTCCACTATTGCTTGCCATACCTGCAAGATTATTACTTAGCAAAACTGGTCCATCTTCTTCATTATTTATATATTTTTCAATTATTTGTCCCCACTCCCCATAGTCACCATCATCATTGATGAAGCGGCTACAATCAGCACCGTCTTTAAGAAAGCTTGCCGAGAGACCAAACGATAGACTTTGTGTTGTACTACAATCAGCACATGCAGCAGATAATTTCTTATCAATATTTAAAATATCAGACACCATATCATTTATTTGTGTGATATCTGGATGAACACCAAGATTTTTCCCAAAAGACGAAAAGACAATAAGGATGGCCAGAAGGCCCCTAATCACTACTTTTGATACTTGCATGAAAACTCACTTACAGTCTTTGCGTTAGTATCAACAAATTTATTGTGATAAATTAAGCTACCATCAATTCGTGTTAGGGTATGAGTCACGACGCCGTTAAATTGTGGCTCTTCACAATTTGTGCGTTTAATAATCGACTTTAAGACGAAGTTTTTTTCAAATTTCTTAGTCGATGATGTATAGCTAGTCGTATAGGTACAAACATCTTCAACATCAACTCTCACCTCTTGATCCGTGAAAAAGAATTGCTCAGAATTTCCAAACAGCAGCATTCCATTATTTTCGCTAAGCTGCCCCTCAGGACACTGAGGTTTTGAAGTCATCTGCTCTTGCTTCATGTCAAAAAAAACCGAATTCTTGGCCCTCGCTGAAGCATAAGTGTACTTAGCAAGCAAAAGAGTGAGAAATGTTAGTAAATATATTTTCTTCATTTTAAACTAATCGGTAGCTAACGAAGAGAACTTGATCTTTTTCATCAAGAAAACAACAATTTCGATGAGATAAGCCATAAAAAAATTGATGAACCCTATAAGAATTTGTTATCTTTATGTCTTAAAATATAAAAACAAAATCGGAGAGAAGAAATGGCCAAATTTGACATCGAAACAATCAGACACTCGTCTGCGCACTTGATGGCCCAAGCAATCTCAAGACTATTTCCAAATGAGTCAGTACAATTTGGAGTTGGTCCAGTTATTGAAAATGGGTTTTACTACGACGTACAAATGGCAACCTCGATAACCGAAGATCATCTTAAAGAAATCGAAAAGATGATGAAGAAAATTATTAAAGAAAAGCTTCCAGTTGAAAGAACTGTTTTCAGTCGTGATGAAGCGATAAAGTTTTTTGCCGACAAAGGTCAAGAACTAAAAGTTGAATTGATTTCTGCAATTCCTGAAGATCAAGAAATTAGCTGTTATGGTCAAGGTGAGTTTATCGACCTATGCCGTGGCCCACACGTTGAAAAAACATCTGACATTCCTTTTGGATTTAAATTAACAAATATTGCTGGTGCGTACTGGAGAGGTGACGAAAAACGTCAAATGCTTCAACGTATCTATGCCGTTTGTTTTGAAACAAAAGAGGAGCTCAAAGAATACTTGGCAAGAGTTGAGGAAGCAAAGAAGAGAGACCATCGAAAACTTGGTAAAGAGCTTGAGCTTTTTCACTTTGAACAAGTAGCTCCTGGCGCACCATTTTTCATGCCAAAGGGTGCATTTGTTTACAACCAACTTGTTGAATATATCAGAAAACTATATCGTGTTTATGAGTACGATGAAGTTATCACTCCTCAAATTCTTGACACTGAGCTTTGGCACACAAGTGGTCACTACGAACACTATAAAGAAAATATGTTCTTTTCCACGGTTGATGAAAGAGATTATGCAATAAAGCCAATGAACTGCCCATGTCATATGCTCATGTTTAAACATTACAAGTATAGTTACCGTGACCTTCCAATGAGATATGCTGACTTTGGTCGTCTCCACCGTTATGAAAGTTCTGGTGCTCTCGCAGGTCTTACAAGAGTTCGCTCTTTTTGTCAGGATGATGCGCATATTTTCTTGGCCCTCGAACAAGTCCAAGAAGAAGTTCAAAAAACAATGCACATGATTTTTACAGCATATGAAATGTTTGACTTTAAAAATGTAAAAGTTAATTTATCAACTCGTCCTGAAAAAAAGGCCGGTAGTGATGAGACTTGGGATATCGCAGAAAATGCACTGAGAGAAGCTCTAACGGCATCAGGACATGAGTTTCATATCAAGGAAGGAGATGGAGCTTTCTATGGTCCTAAAATTGATATTGAAGTGGCCGATGCGCTAGGAAGATTTCACCAACTAGGAACAATTCAACTAGATTTTCAACTTCCAGATCGTTTTGATCTTAAGTTCACAACAAAAGATGGTGGCGAAGAAAGACCAGTTGTCATTCATCGTGCCCTTCTTGGATCTCTTGAGAGATTCTTTGGTGTCTACCTTGAGCACGTTGCTGGAATCTTCCCTTTTTGGCTAGCTCCAGAACAAGCTGTTATTGTTCCAGTAAATAATGAATTCCATCTTGAGTTTTCAAAACAATTATCGAAGAAACTTAATCTTCTAGGATTTAGAATTAAAGTCGATGATCGAAATGAATCAATGGGATATAAAACAAGACAGATTCAAAAATCCAAAGCACCATTTATGATGGTTATTGGAGATAAAGAAATTGAAACAAACTCTGTTTCAATTCGTCGCCATGGAGAAATGAAATCTGAAACTTGGACAATAGACCAACTTGTAACAGAATTCACAAATTTAGATAATGTAAAATATCCGGCCCAAGTTTAATACTTGGGTCTTTTTTTATAAGACATCGACCACGGAAAAGGTCGCACGAAAAAGGGAATCATATGTCTAATGCAAAGAATATCCTCATCATTTATGGAGGAGGAGGCTCAGAGCACGATGTCTCTAAAGTTTCTTCATCATATATCTTCGAATCTATATCAAAAACACCACACTTCAATCCTATCCTTGTGGAAATAACGAAAGAAGGACACTGGGAACAGGCAGGAAGAAAGTGTTCTCTCAATGGTAGAATTTTAAAAACACCTACAGAGCAACCTTATATTGATTATGCCATTCCATGTATTCACGGCCATCCTGGTGAAACGGGAGAAATCCAAGGTTTTTTTAAAACAATTGGACTACCCTATTTTGGGCCAGACTCAGAGGGCAGCATCCACTGCTTTAATAAGGTAACTACGAAGCTTTGGCTTGATATGCTAGGGATCGCAAATTCACCATGGATAAATCAAAATATCAATAGTCCAATCGAACTTGACCAAGTTAAAGAGTTCTTTAAAAAGTCCAATGAGGACGTTTTCATCAAGGCTTCAAATCAAGGCAGTTCAGTTGGTTGTTACCATGTAAAGAAAGAAGACTTTCTTGAGTCAACAATCAAGGAAGCTTTTAAGTTTTCTCAAAATGTAATTATTGAAAAAAGTATTAAAGCAAGAGAGCTCGAAATTGCAGTCTTTGAGTATCAAGGAAAAGTTATTGCAACCGAGCCGGGTGAAATCATTTGCCCAGATGGATTCTATTCATATGAAGAAAAATATTCAAACACCTCTCATACTAAAACAGATGTGAGAGCAAAGAATGTTAAGCCAGAAATATCAAAGAGAATGCAGGCTGATGCAATCAAAGCATTTAAGGCCTTTAATCTCAAGCATCTTTCAAGAGTTGACTTCTTCTATACAGGTGATGGATTTTACCTCAATGAGATTAATACATTTCCCGGAATGACTCCAATTTCAATGTTCCCGCAAATGCTTGAGGGAACAGGCCTAGATTTTGCAGAATACTTAAGAGATAATATTGATAGTGGTCTTAAATAGGGATTCATATGAAAACGATTAAACCAATTGATAGTGAAAATTTAAAAATTAGCCAAGATGTATTGAAGAAATACTACGAGTCCATCGTTATTCCGGCAGAAAAAAAACCATATCTTGTCGACCACAAAGAGTCTACTGGACCTTATATGGCCATAAGTGGAAATAGTGTTGGCTACATCCAAGATGCTGCAAGTCAGATTGCAACTTTAGGTCTTGGTTTTAACTCCCTTCCTTTCTTTGGTGTCGCTCATCTTAAAGAAGCTTGGACAAATGATATCTACTCAGAAAACTCTCGAGATATCATTAAATCTTTCAAAGGTTTTTTGAAAAATAAAATGAATAATCGAGCGACCGAAGTTATTTTCACCAACTCGGGCGCAGAATCTAATGAAGTTGCACTCGGCCTGGCATACAAAAGAAGAAAGCATCCAACGGCAAAAAAAGTTATCGCATTTGAAGGCTCATTTCATGGTCGATTTCTCATCTCTCTTTTTTCAACTTGGAACAAGTCAAAAAGAGAGCCCTTTCAAATTAAAGGCTATGAAACTTCATTCATTCCTTTTCCAGAAATTAAGAACTCCAACTATCAATTAGAAGCTGATTTAAAGTGGTTGAGAATTTGGGAAGACCCCTTCTGTTCAAAATTTAGTGATAGTATCAAGCCATACTTAGATGACGAAGAAACAAGAGATGAAGTTAGTAGCCTCTTAAGCCTCAAGGCTCAATTAGAATCAGGAGAACACTTTGCGGTAATCGTAGAGCCGATGCAATGTGAAGGAGGAGATCGTTATGGGACGAGCCGCTTCTTCAATGCGCTAGTTCTTCTTTGCAAGTCTTATCAGACAGAAGTCATCATGGATGAAGTTCAAACAGGCTTCTACCTTGGAAGAGAGTTCTTTTGGCATCAATCTTTTAAACTTCAAGATTCTAATGGAATTGCGATCTTTCCAGAATATATAAGCTGCGCAAAAAAAGCACAAACAGGAATTCTTCTCACAACGAACGGTGAGGTATTAGAATCTAACGAGTATCAATTAGCCTCTTTACTGCGTGGTTACTACCATGCCCTGGCCATTGATCAATCAAGAAGTCGAATTGCGGAAATTGAAGAATATTGTACAAAAATGCTTAAAGAACTTGTCATAAGAAGAGAACAACTAAGCTCACCGCGAGCATGTGGACTCGCTTTCGCTTTTGATCTCAGCGATGATAAAGATATTAACAAATTCATTGAAGCGCGATTTAAAGTAGGACTACTTTATTACAATGCAGGTTCACATACTCTACGTTTTAGACTTAATACTGCTTATAAGAAAGAAGATATCAACTTCCTCTTCGAGCAAATAGAGAATATCTGTGACCATATTTACGATGGCAAGGATTTAGTACTCCCTACTAAGATCACAACGAAACAGTCTAATCCAAGAACAAACTATCTGTGGCACGAAAAAATATTGAGTGAAAGAATTAATCCTTCTTCAGTCAAGGAAAGTGAAGAGTTTATCTCAAAGTTTTTTAAGGAGCACTACTCTCTTGAACTTGTAAGAATAACAAAGTCAAATTTCAAAACATACAAGAAGCAAATAGAAGATATCCAAAAAGAAGTTTATGAGCCTGCTCGTCAAACAGAAATAGAAAAGTTTCAAAAAGTTGTTGAACATGAACCAAATATCTCACTAGGTCTCATCAAAGAAGGTAAGCTTGTTGCGATTTCCTTCGCCGGAGCAATCGGACTCTTTCCCCATGAACGTGGCCTACGTCAGGTTAAGTACTTTAATGATGATAAAACACTTTACATGCTAGACACGACAACAGTTCCAGGCCACCAAAACCAGATGATCGGTCGCTTTCTCAAGTATGCAGTAGAGCTTCTAGGTTGTAGTAATAAGCTTAACTACATCTACGGCAGAAATAGAGATCAACTAGCTGGCGGCATGCTCCAGATCAACCTCTCTCTTGGAGCAATCGCTGAAGTCTATCTTCGTGAAGACTATCCAGATGATGAGGAACACCGCGATGTTTATATTTACCGCTCCCCTCTTGTTTGGCAAGAAGACGAAGTGAAGATAACAAATACTATTCCAAGACCAAATATCTTTGGAGAGATAACAAATGAGTTTATCTCTGAAAATATTGGGGAGTTAATTAATAAAATTTGCTTATCAAATTTTGTTAGTGAAACATTCTTAGAAAATTTAAAATATATTTCAACTCTTGTTCCACAAACACTTAGACATATTTACACGACAAGTGGTCAAGCTGAATGCGTCGATAAAATCTACAAGGCCGTACTATTTAAAGAGGAAGATAAAACTCGTCAAAAGGTAATCTCATTTAGAGGACACTACTTTGGAAGTGGAAGTTTTATGTCGAGATCAATCTCCGAAGAGAAAGATGCTTATTTTCCAGTAAGCTACTTTGATCATCCAACTCAAGAAAATGAAGAGCTTGTACTTAAAGAGATTGAAAAAATTGTAAAAGTACAAAAGATCTTGGCCATCTTCATTGAGCCGTCTCCACAGAAGTTAAATAACAAGAATGTTAGTTCTAAGTTTCTTGTCAACTTAAGTAAAGTTGCTTCAAAAAATGGTGTTAAAATCGTCTACAATATCAGCTCGCAAATGCTCTCAACAAGTTTTCTAACAATGGAAGCTCAACCAGATGCAATGATGGCATATCTCGGTGGCCAGATGGGTGTCTGTTATATGTCTAATGATTGTTACGTTGATGCTCCTTTGATGCTTATTAGTACATGGGATGGTGATTCACACTCCCTGGCCCAATTTGTCAGTGCGAAAAAATCTTCAAAGGAAGTTGATGGCACAAATATCGAGAGGGCCTTTGGCGTAACTGAAGTTGCTCCAGGCAAGTATATTGAAAACACAGACCGTTCCTATAAGCATCAACAATTGAGCAATGATCGTGGGCCATTTATTTTAAATGGAAATTACCAAGGATAGTCTAATGATTACTGATTTAGGTTTACCAGAAATAGTATACTCAAAGACAAAGACTTCTTTTGAAAATGGTCTTGAGCACGGAAAGAGATTTAAAGATGCCATCAAGTCCCTCGCTGATATCAGGCGAGGACTGATGCTACAAAAAAATCCTGCCCTTGCTCCAAATATCACTGAACTTGCAAAGAAACAATTTGAAATGACTTCAAATTTTTCCAAGAAATTAGCAGATGAGCTTGAAGGAATCGCTCAAGGGGCAGAGCTGTCAATTGAAGATATCATCATTTTAAATAACTACACAGACTTTAGAGATATCACTCTCCCAGATGAAGGGTGTACAACGATCTATTCATCTCTCAGTGATCCCCCTGTAGCAGGACAAACATGGGATATGCATGAAAGTGCCAAGAATTTTCTTTGTGTCATCAAGGAAGATGAAAAAATCATCTTCAGTCTTGTTGGCTGTCTTGGGCTAATGGGAGTTAACAAGAAAGGACTCTTTATTGGTGTTAATAATATCAACACGCTTGACGCCAAGATTGGCATCGTATGGCCAGCTCTTGTCCGGTCAGCACTTGAAGAAGACAACTTGAACGCCTTAAGAGATAAAGTAAAAACAGCACAAGTCACTTCAGGTCATAACTATCTTATCGCAGACAAAACTTCTGGAGAGCACTGGGAAATCACTCCAAGCATCAAAGGATTAGCTTCAAAGGCATCGATTGAAGATAAGAATGTTATTTTCCATACAAATCACTGCCTAAATACTGAGGTAAAAAATATTGAAGATCAAAATTCGATAAGTTCAACAACTCATGCACGTTTTGATATTTGTCAGAAGCACTACCTCGAAATAAAAGATGAAAACTCGATGGAAGCATTTTTAAAATCACACGAGAATCATCCAAAATCAATTTGTTCCCATTTTAATTCGGGGGCCCAAGATCCTTCAATGACTTGCGGAGGGGCGGTTTTCAATTTTAAAACCCTACAGTTTAAAATCTGGAAAGGTTGTGAAGAGTTTGACCGCAACTATGCACAGAGAATATATAAACTAGGTAATTTATGAGCCTTTACTTCTCAACTTGGTCATCCCAAGAAAACCCAAATAAATTAGAGATCTCGTCGACAACACAGACAGACTATGTGTTAAAAGACGGTAAGGAAATCTACGACATCAGTAGTTGTAGCTATCACCTTGGCTTTGGACTTAGAAATAAGCAACTTGAAGACGCGATGATTAATCAGATAAATACGCTACCAGTCGCAGGTCCAAAAACGGTCTTCCCCTTAAAAGATCAAGTCACAAAAAGACTCTTAGATAAGCTTGGATTAAAGGGGAAAATTTTCTATACAACTTCGGGAGCTGAGTCTGTTGAGAATGCACTAAAGATAGCAAGAAATTACTCAGGAAAGTCAGATATCCTGGCACGTAAAGTTTCTTATCACGGCGCAACTCTAGGAGCTCTTTCAGCGACAGGAGATTGGCGTAGTGATGGGCACCTCAGCCTTTCTCAACATACTCACTATATACCAGAGCCTCACGAGGACAATGCCATCGAGAGGACAGAAGAGATTATTAATGCTGTTGGAAGTGATAATATCAGTGCATTTATTCTTGAAACGGTGACGGGAGGAAATGGCGTCTACATTCCTTCTCAAGCGTGGTGGGATGGCATTCAAATGCTTTGTAAGAAATATAATATCCTATTAATTCTAGATGAAGTTGTTTGTGGATTTTCACGTACAGGAAAAGATTTTGGCTATCAAAATTTTAACCTCACTCCAGATATAATCTGCATGGCCAAGGCGATCTCAGGCGGCTTCTTTCCATTTGGAGCCATCTATTTTAGCGAAGAAGTAAGCAAGCATTACGACAAGAATGTCCTGAGTGCTGGTCTTACAAACTATGCTCACCCTATCGGCCTCAAGCTTTGTGATGAAGTACTTAATCTCATCGAAGACAAAAAGTTTCAAGAAAATTTAAAATCAGTACAAGAAATACTAAGTAAATTTAAAGATGAAGCCGGCCTCTTTACCAATATAAAAGAGATACGTCATCTAGGAGCCTTGATGGCGATTGAGGTCCTCGACCAAAAATATAGCTGGAAGTTCTTTGCCGATCACGGGCTTTATATCAATGTCACAGGTAAGAACATTATTATCTGTCCAATTATGACGACCGATCTGTCAAAACTATCGGCCGCCTTGGATAAATTAAAATCACTTTTAAAGGGTTAAAAGAAATGAAAAATAAAATTTTTAAAAATGCCAAGGAAGCGCTCTTTGATGTGAATTCAGGGGCAAGTATTATGAGCGGTGGTTTCGGTCTTTGTGGAATCCCAGAAAATTGTATCGAGCAACTTTCAAAAATGGACATCAAAGATCTCTCTGTTATTTCTAATAATATTGGAAATTCTGGACGTGGACTAGTGAAGCTCTTAAAGAAAAATATGATAAAGAAGGCCTATTGCTCTTACGTTGGAGGAAACCCTGACCTTGAAGAGAAAATATTATCGAACACAATTGATCTCGAACTAATTCCTCAAGGAACTTTCAGCGAGCGCATCAGGGCCCATGGAATGGGAATTCGTGCCTTCTATACTCCAACAGGTTATGGCACTCTGATTGGAGAGGGTAAAGAAGTGAAGGAGTTTGATCGCCCTTGTATACTTGAAACCTCACTGGGGGCCGATTTTGCAATAATAAAGGCCCAAAAAGCTGATAGCTTTGGAAACCTCTGGTTCAAAGAAGCCGCGCGAAATTTCTCCCCTCTTATGGCGATGGCCGCGACAACAACAATTGTCGAGGTCGAAGAGATCGTCGAACTTGGAGGAATAAAAGCAGAAGACGTCCACCTCAGTGGAATATTTGTTCAACGAGTATTTCAAGGTAGTCATTACGAAAATGCAATCGAGTTTTTAAAAGTAAGCGAAGAATAAGGAAATAATATGAGTTGGTCAAAAATAGAAATGGCAAAAGAGGCGCTTGGACTTATTCCAGATGGAGCGAGTATCAATCTGGGAATAGGACTTCCCACACTAATAAGTGAAATCCTTCCAAAGAAACATGACTATATTATTCACTCTGAAAATGGAGTGCTTGGTGTTGGAGCAAGACCAACAAAAGAACAAGTCAGCCCAACATTAATCAATGCTGGAAAAGAAACCATCTCAGTAATTCCAGGAGCGAGCTTCTTTGACAGCTCAACAAGCTTTGGGATGATTAGGGGTGGTCATATTGATTACTGCATTCTTGGCGGTATGGAAGTTGACTGTGAAAGAAGTCTTGCCAACTGGATGATTCCTGGGAAAAAAATTACAGGAATGGGCGGAGCAATGGATCTCGTCAACGGTGCAAAGAATGTAATTGTCATGATGACTCATCAAAATAAAGACGGCACTACAAAGTTAGTAAAGCAGTGTACTCTCCCACTAACAGGCAAAGCTGTTGTTAATACTATCGTAACAGACTTTGGAGTTTTTCAATTTGATCAAGAAAAATTTAAAGTGTTGAAACTAGCTGCTGGCGTGTCTTTGAATGATTTAGGGAGTAGAGAACTTTTCGTAGAATAAAAAAAGGGGACCCCTGCAACTGATCCCCCATTTTTCGGCTTCCTGCCTATCTGTGACGACTTCCTGTCGCTACAAGATTAGTATAGCTGTATTTTTTTAATATTGCACAAAAATAAATTATGGGTAAACTTTTCCATAAATCGAGTTAAACAAAGGAAACTATTTGATGTTTTTTTCAAAAGAAAAGAAAGCCCGACAAAAACAATCCGAGACTTTTACCTATTTTATACCTGCACCACCTGTTAGACCTACTGGCTATAGAGAGAAAGACTTCGATACCATCTGTAAAACAATAAATTCTTATGGCCTCGAGTATAAAATACTCGATACAATTGGCCACCCAAATGGCTTTTGGATTATAATAAAGATCATTGGTTCAAAGCATGAGATTGATCATGCCTTTAATGATATTCGACTTATTGATTTCAAAATTAATCTGGAAGGAACTAATTTGGAATTTGATGAGGAAGCATTTGTCATAGAAAGAGAGTAAGTTTGAAAATATTTGTCTATTTTATATTTTTTCTTTTATCTTCGTGCAGTCTTTATAACTTTCAAGACGAAAATGATGATGGAGAACGAGTGAGTGCTACTCAATGTGTGATCCCTGAAAAGAAGACTAATATTATTTCTTCCAATATGCTGTTAAATGAACAATTTGAGGAATACGCAGTAGTCAATCAATTAAGTTTTCCAAAACAAGCTCTCTTATTCTCAATCTTACAACCAATATCATATCCAAATGCAACAACACTAAACTCTAAGATATTTACAATCATTAAATCCAAAGGCAAGACGAAAGCCTTTAGTATTACTTCTCCAGGGCTTGAAAACTCTTACAAGGAATATCTTGATCTGATTTCTTCTGAACTTAGTATTTCAACACAAGAAAAGGTCGCCTTCTTTAAGAAGTTTGATAAGACTTATCCAAGACAAATTCCTATTTCTAAAGAGTTTCAAAATTACCTTCAAGAGAATAAGAAATTCTATAATAAGAGTACATTACGAGAAATCACATTTAGAGGAAACCAACTACTTAAATACGGTGAATCAATTAAGCGTCCAAATATTTCAGATATAAGATTAAATGAAGTGAAACAGCGACCGCTAATTCTCAATACAACATTCAAAGGTCCAAAGAATCTTACTTGTAACTTTGATTATCGCCTCTTTGATGGTCTCCCTGTTTTGCAACGAAGAACTCAAAAAATATATTCTAATATATTTGCGATTGTTAAAGATAAAGACAACTATATGATCACGGTGACGAGTTCTGCTCCAATCTTACAAGAAAACCCGGCCATCAGCTTCTTACTTTATTCTAGGCCAATCGAAAGTTTTAACGCAGCTCTGTGTTTTAATGGTAACGATGAAATTCTCATTTCAAAGAATAGTCCTCACGCGGAGCAGGTCCTACTTAACGGGCTAACCTCTTTGATAGAAGGAAGTATTTCAAATCAAATTAGAACTTTCCAACTAAAACAAAGACATCTCAAACTCTTGTATCCCAAACGTACGATTTACGAAATTTTTGGAATTACAGATATTGAAGAATCACAAGAAGCCCGGGAAGATTTATTCTTTGTTACAAGGCTTGGCAATATCGATCTACTTAAAATTGATAAAATAACCACTCTCTTTGAAGATCCACGCGTTAATGGCCCAATATGCAATTAATAATCAAAGGTTTGGCATCTAAGAAATTAATCAAAATAATTCCAGTCAGTGAAGCTGAATCTGGTTTAAATTTACTACTTTTCTTAGGAGCGAGATCAATTCCAATAGCCTCTAGCTGTAGTGGAGAAAACGTTTGTAAGAAGTGTAAAATAAATGGCGAAATCATCTCATGTACTTTTACTGTTGGAGAATTTATCTCTAAGTACGGAGAAGAAATTACAGTTGATTATTTATAAATTTATATAAAGGAAATTATCATGAAGTACCTATCATTTGATATCGAGGCCACTGGTCTTGAGGAGCATGACTTAATCATTGAATTTGCAATGATTCCATTTTGCACCAAAGAGAAAAAGCTTAATTATGATCTAAAGAAACACTTCTACATTAAGTGCCCAAGCTTTGATTCTTTAAAACCAAAACTTAATCAGTGGGTAATTGACCACAACAAAGAGCTTATCGAAAAGGCCCATAGCTCTGGTCTTGAGATGGAGAAATTTAAACAAGAACTTATAAACTATTTTGAATCTGACGAAGTAAAAGAATACTTTGATGGAAAGAAAATAACTTTATTTGGAAAATCAATGAGTGCCATTGACCTACCTTTTCTTAACCGAGATCTCGGATGGGATTTTATGAGAACTTACTTCAATCATCGACAATTAGATCTTTCTTCTGTTGCATATGCACTTGTTGATATGGAAAAAATTCCTGCTGCATGTGAGTCAGGCTCGAAGTTAATGAGCTTTCTCAATATGGGAGAAGTTGCTCATACTGCACTTGAAGATGCAGTAAATACAGCAAAGATGTATTTTAAATTAATGGAAATAACTAAAGCTTAAAGAACTTCTCTGGATCGAATGCTTTAGAATCTCTTCTTATTTCAAAGTGTAAGTGATTACCTGTTGATCTTCCAGTACTTCCAACTGCTGCGATAACTTGTCCTCGATGAACCTTATCGCCTTTGGAAGTATAGTTTTTTGAAGCATGTGCATAGACAGTAAAAAAACCATCTTTATGAGAAACTACTGTGATATTTCCATAACCGCCAAGCTCTTTTCCAGAGTAAACGATCACTCCACTGTCAGCTGCAAGAATATAAGCACCTTTACGTGCAGCAATGTCGATACCATCATGATTTCTTCCCCAGCGATGTCCAAAAGTCGAAGATATTGTTCCGCTTGAAGGAACAGGCCAAAGGAATCGAGAGGAGGCCTTCATTTTAGAGTAGTCAACACTTGCAATAGATCGAGAGCGCGTGTGGTTGGTAATAATACCACCTCTCATTGGAATAAAGAGGGCCTCACCTGTCTTATAGCTCTTCCCCTTATTAAATTCTTTGATCTTCCACGCCGGAACATGGAATAGCTCGGAAAGTTTATCAGCAGTCGTATTTTCTTTTAGGGTGATATACTTACCACTATTCATCGAACCACAGCCCACTAGAGTTGAAAGTATCAATGTTAAAAGTAGTAATGTATTTATATTTCTCATATTTCACCCATTTAAAATGAATGAAGTGAGAAATTATCCGACTATCTCACTCCACTTATTTGAAATATCGGTTACTTGAGCAAAAAGGTTTAATATATTGATTGATATCTTCCTATTTTCAATAGCATGGCCGTCAGTACCAGGTCCTCCTTGGTTACCGACAAGTTTTCCACCAATCCAAAAATATTCCTTTCCTCTACTATCAAGTCGATTCTCGATCTCTTCTGTGTAAATACGTTTACCAAGCTTTGTAAGCTCAACACCTTCAATCTCTTCTTCAGGAAGATTTGGAACATTAATATTAAGCATTTCATCTTCATTTACCCATTTATATGCACCGGCCATCACAAGCTTACGGACAAAATTTGCGGCAGTATTAAAGTGAATAGCAGTATCTTTAGAGTCGAGAACAGTGCTTATAGCAATAGCTGGAATACCTTGAAAGACGGCCTGTCTAGCGGCCGCCACAGTCCCAGAATAATAGATATCCTGCCCAAGGTTTGCACCATGATTTATTCCCGAAATAACAAGATCTGGGCGTTCATTTAAAATATGGTTGATTCCCATTAAAGTACAATCTGCAGGAAAGCCAGAGGTTTGATAAATACGATCACTGAGCTGATCGATTCGTAGGGGTTGATCAAGAGTTAAAGTTTGCCCTGTGGCACTTCGCTCGACACTTGGAGCGACGATTATTACATCGGCAACAGTCGAGAGAACTTCAAAAAGGATATTTATGCCCTCAGCATGAACACCATCATCATTACTTATTAGAATTTTCATGGTTCTTTCTATAAATTTAGAAAAGCTTTAGCAAGTATGATTTTTAAGAAACTTAATTGAATTCTCGACTTTCTTCGAGTCAACATTACGATAACAGATTTCAACTTTGTTGCTGATGGCGACGTCTAAGAAATCTGGGGAGAAAAGCTCAAGAATCTCAGAAGAGATTGCCCCATCCCAGTCAATATTGATAACCATCTGAAGCTCACGCCCCGAAGTTATCTGTAAGAAATTAGAATAAAAGTTTAGTAAGGTCCCCTTGGCCGAAAGTTCATTTAAAAACTCAAGATCAAAAACAACTCCAGCTAAATCCTTAGATTTTAAAATATTCTTTGAGACAGCATCTGCTCGATAATGCCAAAAGAAAGGTGTTTCAAAACTCTCGTAGAAAGAAAGCTCTTGGTCATCTGAAAAGCTTAAGAAAACACGGTGCTCAGATTCTTTGAAGACACTAAGAATATCGTTGATGATAAAATCAACCTCATTAGCAAAATGAAGAAAGATCTTTTCTCCAAGATTGATCTCTTTAATAATTTCTTCAAGTACATATTTTTGAATGAAATTAAAACTACGAGGTCTAAAATCAAACTCGAAAGAATTAATACCTAATTCATTTAGTTGCTTAATTATTCTATGATTGTAGAGTCCGCTTACTTTCAAGTTCATCCTTTATATTATGCACTATAAAGGAATGTATTTTCTTAAAATATTGCGTTGGGCAATTTGTACCGACCGATTCAGGATGAAATTGAAAAGTTAATAACTTAGCAGACTCAAAAATGGCGAGTTCTCCATTTTCATCATATGTCATGGCGCCAGAGTCAGGTAAGAGATCAATACATGTCCATGAATTATAGCGCTGAACTAAATCTCCACCTTCTCCACTTAGTCTTAGTCGTCGACCATGAACTGGTTTTAGCGACTTAACAATAGAAGCATTAAAGAGAACTTTCAACAGTATCTGATGTCCAAGACAGATTCCAACGAGAGCGATACCACTTACTGAAGCAAGTTTAACAAATTCAAAAACATCGCAATACTCATCAACGTGACCAGGACCAGGTCCTAAGATTATGCCATCAAAATTCAAATCATTTGATGACAAGCAACGATGGTGCTTTATTGTTGTCGACGAAAATTCATTCAAATAAGAAAGGATATTTTTTTCAAAACTATCTTCAAAGCTAATAAAGAGAATTTTCATTAAATTCTTAATCCCAATAAAGAATTGAAGCCCTTTGAACTATAATTGAGCAAAAAATTAAATGAAATAATTCGATCTTTAGATTTTACATTATCTTCGATCTTATCTTTTTGTCTGTACTCAAGATCAAACTTCCAACAGTTATTGTCTGGTGAGTACAATGCTCCAACATACGACTCATAAACTCTCTGTAATTCAAGATCATAGTAGTGTCCTGTTCGAAGTTCGAGAAGGTCTGATAATGTTAAGGTGAAATCAGTTTCAAAAAATCTTCTCTGTTCAGAGAATGAATCATAATTATAGATAAAGCTATATTTAAAATAGTCCATCGTGTGGGTAAGACTTATCGCTGTGATATGTTTTTGGTTTTGATGAAAATAATATTCATTTCCAGATAGCGAAAAATTTCCAATACTAAGGCCAAAGCTTGTTGCAAGTCTGGCCAGACGATCGTCAAACTCTTCATAATCAGGACCGACGAGAAATCCTTGAGAAATATCAATATAGAAAATCTTTGAAACATCAAAGTTATTATAATTATACTTAAAACTCTCAAATGGTGAATAAGATGCACGTGGAGTTTTTCTAAGAAGTGTATTAAAGAAGGAGAATTCAACAGTATTAGATTCTGGTAAATCTGTTCGTGTTGAAGAATCATAGAGCACGCTATCCGAACCACGAATGATATCTCTCTCATCAAAACGTGTTCCATTTGTATCTTGCTCAAAGCGATTTATAAGTGACTCATTTCCTGAATACTTCTGCTTTTTATAATATGAGTGGGCCAGTTCAAACTTTAATAAATGCTTATAAGAGCTATGAAAAACATTCTTTTCTCGCCGTTGTTTATCTAGCAATGGAACCGCATTAATAAGTTGTCCATCTCTTGTGTCCACAGAAACTTGCTGAACTTCAACTTTTTCGATATAGGCCTGTCCATAGCTTTTTTCTACCTCAAATGAGAATGCGTTCTTAATATGTTTTCCATACTTACGGGCCGAACGTCCAGCATCTTTCTCGTCGAGATAATAAAATTGATAATCAAATTGGAATGATGACTCGAAATTTAAAAAATCAAAAAAGCTAAGATTCATCCGAACTGTAGGAGTGTAATCAACTCTTGTAAGATTAAGAAAGCTATTAGCAGTATCACGATGATCTTGCTTGAATTTACTTATTGTCATCCCCTGCCAAAAAGACAATCTATTCAAGGGCCCTAAATCTTCGAGGATCGAGTAAGGAGAATGATTGATTTCAATAGTTCCAAAGTTTTGAACATAGGAATGATCAAACCCTTTTGCATTTTCATAGAAGCTATTATTTTGAAATGAGCCAGTGGCCATAATTGAGAAAGAATTCAAATTTAATTCTGAACCAAAAGTAAGTCCATGCTCATTATCGATTAACTTATTACCGATATAAGTGTCATAGTCTGCCTGAATATCGAGATCAGAGAGAAAACTGATATCCCCAAAAAGGCTAAATTGATGATTGGGTTTATAGAAGACTCGAGAATCATAAAATTGCCGAAGATTTCTTGACCCTTCTAGCTCATTAGTCGTTTTCTCCGCCCGCCAAATTTTATCAGAAGCCCCTGCCCCAAAAAAAGTAAAATCAGACTCTGAATTAATCACCTTACGATATTCGAATTCTCCTCCGATGGCACGACGACCATAGGATGTTGGCGACAAGGTGATATCAGAAGACTTATTGATAACTTGAAAATATGGCTGTTGAAAGTAGAAACCTTTATCCAGGTCAAATCCAAAGCGTGGAAACAAAAGTCCACTCTCCCTATCTTTCTTGATTGGTAGAACAAGATAAGGCAAGTATAAAACCACAACACCTTTGATTTTTACAAATGTATGTTTCAGATAAATATATTCATTTGGAACAACTTTAACATCACTACCTTGAATGCTCCAAGACTCTGGACAGTCGCGACAAGTTGTATACTCAGCATCCTTTGCAAGAAAATTTCCCGTATTGTCACGACGAATCGATTTGCCTAAGATCACAAAATTTTCGTCAACAAGCTTTGCATTTAATGCTTCAAGAGTTTGAGTTTTTAAATTATAAGAGAGCTCAGTGCCATAGAGAGTGAATGCCGGCCCAACATAGCGAACATTACCAAGGATACGACTTTCATTTGTCGCAAACGATAACGACGCCTTCTCTCCGTATATTGAGTTTGCCCCAAGCTTGATAATAACATTTCCCTGGGCCTCATAAGAGTTATCCGTCGTCTTACGATAGGCCTTATCAGAAAGTATCTGCAGCTTATTCTGGTCTCCAAAAGATAAAACTTCTTTTGCGTGTGACTTATTTACTAAGAAGAAAAAGCTGAAAAGCAGCAATAAAGTAATATGAGCCAGAGATGTAGATTTTTTTATTCTTATATTTATCATCAAATAAATTATTCCAGTTACTTTCAAATTCAAACAATGAGTTTAACTTCTCAATTGTTTCCCTCTCCATTGCGCGATCATTTGAAAAACTAGTCACAAGGACCTCATCAAATAAACATGGATAAGAATTATATAGAGATAAAATCTCTTCAACTTGATCCTCGCGACCTATTGAGAAGCTAAGCATCATCAAACCGAGGGTATCATTTCCAATACAAGTATTTTGCCTTGAAAAATTCAATAATTCCAATAATTTTCGATGCCCATCAATATTATGGGCCCCAACAAAGATAAATTCTCTATCATCATGCTTAATCGACTCAAAACGACCTTTTGTGCACTGCCAATTAACCGTATCAATCTGTCTTTTAACACCTGTTAACTGATAAAATGCTATTGCTGCCATTTTTCGATTTCTTTCGACATAACTAGTACCCGAAACCTCAATCAACTCAACCTCATCTCGTGTGCACCAAGACTTTAAAAGTTCCCTGAGAAAATTTTGATTAACGGCAGTGATTAACTTACCGTGATTTCGAATAATGCCGTATTTCTCAAAAAGTATGTCTTTTAGTTTTGATCCTAGAATTCTTGTATGATCACGAGAAATGGAAGTTATTAACGCAAGAGGATCAGAAAAAATATTTACACCATCAAATCTTCCACCAAGCCCGACTTCGAGAATGATATACTCAGGTCGATTAATCTTAACCCATTGAAGAAAGCATACAAATAAGAACTCATAAAAAGATAAATCAAGATCTAAGTACTGATCTTCCACAATTCTTATAATCGACTCAAGTTCCTCGTAAGAAATAACCGAGTTAGCTTTAACAAAACGCTCTCTAATACTAAGAACATGCGGAGACGTCCACATCATCACATGAGAGTTATTTTCACCAAGCAGTTGTCGTAGGCAGTGAGATGTCTCACCTTTACCATTAGTTCCCCCGACAACAACAATCTGTGAAAAAGATTCGATCTCATCAACTAAATTGGCTAAATTCTTTTTTAAATGTTCAAGATGAGGCCTGAAGTTCTCTGCCCCACATACTTTAGTAATATGACCAAGAATTCTTTGGTCCCTTTCTTCATCAAAAAAATTATTTATATTATCAATAAGGACTGAATAATTATTCATAAATAAAATACTCTTAGAATATGCCAACTAAATGTTGCATCCAAATATTAAAGAAGGTTACCTAAACTACCAATATCTAGTCAAGAAACACTATTTCAAATAACCGAACTTATTAATCAGTTAAAGTAAATTAATAGTTCTTACGATAGGTTCTAAATGAAATATAAATTTTTACTACTTTCAATTTTATTTATTCCAAGTTTTGCAAAGACAGAGAAAATCGTGAGCAAAATGACGGCACTTACTATCGAACTTCCTCGAGACTGGAATCACGTTACAGATCTTTACGGAATTCCACATGCCATCATTGCACCAAGCTTTGAAGAAAAAAAACGTACTATTATAGCAATCACTCCTACTGGAAGAAAATTTTCAGAACTCTCTAAGATCGATTTTTCAAAAGACCAAAAGAACTATGAGAAAGGTCGAGCGCAATGGGTAAAAAAATATGAAGGAAAAATTATTAAATTCCTAAAGTATAAAGAGAACCCTCTGATAAAAATTAAAGAATCACACCAGTACGGATATCAATATGCCTTCCAAGATACCAACAAAGAAGAAATCACAATTTTTGCTAATTGTAATAAAGAGTTAGTCCATTTTAAGATTATGTCTGATCTCAATGACAAAGAAAGTCGAGACCAGGCAGTAAATATTTTAAATTCGATAGAGTGTGGAGATAAGTAATGTTAAAGAAAATCGTCACATATCTTATATGTCTCCTATTTACCATAAACTCTATTGCAGTTGAAGCTCCTAAAGAAGCTGCTTCAACTGAATTAAAAGCACTGCCGGCACAAGAAGTTGACTCAGATCTTGAGGAAACAATAGCAGAAACAATTTCATTTCAAATAAATATTTGCCAGGAAGAAAAAGGAAGATTTTTAAAAGGTGTGATCAAGGTTAATGAAAAAGAAAGTATTAACTGCGATGAAGTATTTATGCTCTATATGGAGCTTCTTGAAGCACAGCAAGCAAATGATCCAAACTCAACTTTTGATAGAGAAAACTTCTTCTCTTGTGCAACTGATAAATGGTCGCTCGAAGACCAATTAAGCCTAGCTCGACTACTCGATTTAGATTTAAGCAAAACCTTTAAAGCAGAGTGTGAAAAAAATGATAAGCCACTAGTTTCATGTCTTGAAGGATATGCCTGTAGTCTTTTCTCTGCGAACGTTAAAGCAGCAAACTACATCTCAAAATTATTCTCCGATAAAAAGGCACTATGTAAAGATTCAACTACTGATTCGGGGTGTCTTGGTGAAATTTTCTACGGTATCTTTAAAAATCTTGCTAGTAATATCGAAGGAATTTGGGAAGGCATAAAATGGGTAGGAAGTAGTATATGGGGAAGTGATGATGAAGATGAAACACTATCTGTCACTGCAGTAGAAAATGCGACTTCAGAAACGATGATCGTCGCCTCTGCTCAACCAGATGGATTCTTCAAAAAATTAATGAGTTCAGACGATAAATTTGGTGTTCTAACAGAGAGCTTATCAAATCTTTGGAAAGGTGTCGGAGACATCATTGAAAGTGGAACTTATGAAAACTTTGGTTGCGCAAAATGGGCGGACGAGGGATCAAGATATAACGAACTTGGTCAAAAACCCAAATGTCTAGAACCAGTAATTAGTTTTGGTTGCGCCTCATGTGAACAACAAATGAATATGGTCTGTGGAGTTGCTGGTTTTCTTGGAGGAGAAGTGATTATGGCACTTCTGACAGGAGGAGCAGCTAACGCTATAGGAAAAGCTGGAAAGGCCGCAGCAGCTACAAAACTAGGTGTCCTAACAGGACGTGCTATTTCAAAAATTGGAAACTCAAAAATTGTCGCAAAACTAGGAAAAGCTGGTGCCTCAGTCTTAAGAGATGGCAAAAAACTATCATTTATGATTGGTGGAAAAGTTCAACAATTAAAACCAGAAATGCTTACAAAGATTTTAAACTCTAAGGCCGTAGACTTAGGTAAGAAAGCTGTTGTCCTACCTGGGAAAGTAGCATTAAGTGCAGCTGACAAAGTACTAACCTATACAGGAGCAAAGTGGTATCTACGAAAATTAGATGAAGCATTTGTAAGAGGATACGCAGGAAAAGAAGCCGTTCATGCTCTACGATTTGCAAGACTAAATGAACTTGCAGAACCAAAAGCGAAGCAATTTTTAGAATTACAAGCACAAATGCAAGAGTATAAAAAAGCTGGTCAGGCAATACCAGAGAAACAAATTGCTGAGTTTAATAAATTAAAAAATGACTTAACAAAACTAGACACTAAATTAAGGCTTCAACAATCTCAGGCAACACCACCTACTCCACTTGTTGCAGCTAATAATAACAAAGCTCCAAAGGCTGCTGGAAATTTACCACAGTCGAGACAGAATATTGTTGTAAAGAACAACTCGACTACAAGACAAGAAATTGCCAATGCAAGTAGATACACTGAAACAGATAAGAAGCTATCTCTACAGCTTAAGGCAGATAAAAAACAAGCGTTAAAAACAGTTAAAACAGATATCAAAGCAACAGAATCAGCATTAAAACGCAGTGATGATCGATTAAAAAAATTAGAACAAGACTTTAGATATCAAGAGCGAATGGCCGAAAGAATTGATACACCAATTAGACCAGAGGAATCACTGGCTTCAGCAGTTAAACAAGCACATCTAGAAAAAGCTGAATTACAACAAAAAGCAAAACTACTTGCTGAAAATAAAGACAAGATAGCTGCAAGCATGGATAACTCGACGGTCATCACTTTAAAACCTACAAATTCTAATGTTGATAATTTTCAATACATCCTAAGAAGAGACGAGGCCATTAGCTCAAGTCAAAGAGCACTGACGAGATCAGAGACATCTCTTAACAAAGCGGCAAAAAATAAAGAAGGTGTCTTAGCAAAAGAGGCACAACTTCAAAATCGTGTTAAAGATTTAAAATTACAAAGTACAAATAACTTACAAAACATTGAGGAGCTAAATAGACAAAAAGTTGCTCAAGATGCGATGGCAGATAAAATAGACACGCCCGTAAGAGCGGAGTATAAAATTGATCCACTTCTTGAACAAGCTAAATTAAAACAAGCTAAGCTTGAACAAGATCTCGCTTCTGCGCAAAAGGCCCAAGCCGATGCGATACCGGGACTTAAGGCCGAAAAAGCTGAGGCCAATAGAATTCTAAAGAATGCAAAGAATGCACAAGCAGTTGCAGCAAAACAAGCTGAAGAACTAGCAGCAATATCTCATATTGATGACATAGCCCCATCTCCGATCACATTAAAAGTTGATGATGCAACAAAAGGTATTATGCAAGTAAGGGATAGAGCAAGAGTGACGAGAGCAACAGTAATAGCACTTGCTGCGGCAAAAGATAGCGCTGTCGATGAATCTGATCGAACTCCTGCAGAACAACCCGATGTAAAAGAAGAAGCGAAAACTGATGATATTGAAAATACACCAACAGAACCGGATGAACCTCAAGAACCGGATAATAAGCCTGCAGATAAAGTACTGGTTGATACAAAAATTGCTTCAAAGTCTGACGACTGTAAGTACTCCATTGAACTAAAAAGAGAAAAAGAGTCATCAAATAAATGTGTTCTAGCAATTAGAGATTCAAAAAAGAAGGGAACAAAAGAAGAATATACACAAATTGGAAAAGAAGACAAAGATGGAAAAATAATAATTAATAAATCAGATAAAAAAGACTTCTTTGTCTTTTTAAGATGTGTTCCAAATGAAGCTGATTTGAAAGATGTAAAAAATAAATATGATGATCTATTTAGTGCTCCTTGGACAGCTGCAAAAAATAGCGATAACACCGAAGTCAAACTTCTCATTCATCAAAAAAGTAATTTAGTTTCTTGTTCAACAGGAAAAGAAACACCGTTCAAGCCTTATGTGAAGCCTCCACAAATGCAGATGGATCAAGCTCCACAATTCACTCCAGTATCAGCGCCAGCGCTTATTGAATACTAGATCTAAAAAACAAAATTAGAGTTATCTGAACCAAGAATTGTCACTCTTGGTTCATTTAGCAATCCAATTTCTTGGTAAAGTTGCTCTTGAAAATTTGGCTTTAAATGACCAAGAAAAATTGGAACATCTTTTGGCATCTTCTTAATTTCTTCACGCATCGTTGATGGCGTATGATGACGACTATCAATAGCTATTTGCATCAGTGAATTTGGAAAGCTAACTTCGGTAAAGATCCCTTTAAGACTTTTAATCTCTTTAGCAAGCTTCCATATTGTATCTGTCGGACCTGTATCTTGTGTAAAAACAATGCTTGTACCATCTTTTTCTATAATGAATCCAAGAGAACCTGCGTAATGATTCACCTGAACAGCAGTTATTTTATAACCATCTAATGTTATTGTTTGTCCTGCTTCAAAATTATTAAATTTTAATGTTGAATCACTTTCAGAAGGAAGCTTTGTAAAGTCTGGCCAAATTGCATCATTAAGTAAATGTGTCATGACATTGGTTTCGACTTCTTTATTGGTATAAATCATAAAAGGCTTACCTTTCATGCCAAAGCAATTATCTGCAAGAAATGCCAAATCTGAGATATGATCAAGATGTGAGTGAGAAATAAGAATATGATCGATTTGTGCTTGTTCAACAATAGGAATTCCACTTGCGACAGAGCCTGCATCTATTAAAATTTTATTATCGATGAGGTAAGATGTCGCCCTATATCCTGGAGACACTCCTCCGTGACCACCGATCACTTTTACTATCATGAAAAATCCTTCTCTCACTATATTATATTTATTTTAACTCGCTTTTTTATATTTATCTATCTGAGAAGGTTTGAACATTTTAGTCTTTCTAAAAGCACTATCAAATGCATCAACAACTCTGTCAGAGAACTGCGTTCCACGGTTATCAACAATTTCCTGCCACGCCAACATAGGGGGCAAACCTTTCCTATACGGCCTTGTCGATATCATCGCATCGAAAGTATCTGCAACAGAGATAATCATCGCAATAAGTGGAATTTCATCTCCCTTGAGCCCAAAAGGATAACCTTTCCCATCCGGTCTTTCATGATGATATCTCATGCCATCAACAACTTCAGATAAAGATTCAATATGACCAAGAATCTCAAAACCCAACATCGGATGCTTCTTCATTATTTCAAACTCATCAGCAGTTAAAGGGGAACGTTTTTTCAAAATACTATCTTCAATACCAATCTTTCCTATATCATGGAGGACTGCCGCGAGTTTGATATTATTCATGTCTTCAAAAGGTAAATCAAGTTGTGCACCTATCATTTCAGCAAAATGACGAACTCGCTTTGTGTGACCACCTGTATAAGCATCTTTTTTGCCAATTGTATCTGCAAGTGCTTCAACAACTTGTATAAACTGGGCCTGAAGTCTTTCAAATAGAGAATAATTTTCCAAAGACATTGTCATCTGATTTGCAATGGCCTGAGCGAAGTGAATATCCTCCTCATCAAACTTTCCAGAATTTGAGTCAATGGCCTCAATAACACCAAGGAGCTCACCTTTTGAAAGAAGGGGGACATATAATAAACTTGATGGATGTAACTCTTGAAGATAATTTGGAGACTTCTTGAGACGTAAATCATTTTGCAGATTATCAAAAGCTAGTGTCGCGCTATAAAGTGCACTCGAGCCAATCAATGAGTACTCATTAACTTCAGTCTCGACACTCCAAGTTTTCTTATCATTTTGAAATTCACGAAAAAGCTTTCCGTCTTTTTTATTGAATCGAAAGATAAAGACCTTGTCGCAATTTAAGAGAGATTTTATTTTACCCTCTGATTTTTTTTGTATATTTTTATAATCAAGAGAAGATGACGTCAGCTGACCTAGCTTTATTAGTTCTTCATAACGTTCGATTTTCTTATTTAATTGTTTTTTGCTCATCGCTATACCTCAATAACTTTTCGGAAAAAAGTATAAGATATTTACAGTCTACGAGCCAAAAACAAATTACTCAGTTATTTTCTGATACACTTCATTCGTTGTTAAATTTAGAATTGGGGCTAGAACCTTAGCTAGATTCTTTGGTGTTTTCTTATCAAGATATCCTTGGGCCAACTTCTCAAGTCCTGTATTAAGCCTCTGAACCTTCTTTTCAAACCAGATACAAATAACAAACTCGCCTTTATCAAGAATTTGCTCTTCCAAATAGTTCTTGGCCAAAAATCGATGTGTCGTTTCAAATTTCTTAGTAATCTCGCGACTAACACTCACTTGGGAATCAGGAGAGAACTCGGCCAAGTGACCAAGAGTATCCAAAATACGATGTGGACTTTCAAAAAAGATATGCAGACCACCAATACTCTCACATTCTTCAAACTTAGATATAATCTCACCCTTCTTTCTTCCAATAAAACCATGAAAAGTATTTGGAAGAGAAGGCAAACCAGAAAGCTCAATTGCACATGTCGTCGCACTCACTCCAGGCACAGTTGCGATAGTTCCACCACTTTCAAGAACATATCTAATCAAAGGATATGCCGGATCACTTATCACAGGACTTCCAGCATCCGAAACCAGTGTTACACTCTTTCCTTCAAGGGATCTCACAATCGCAGGAATTTTCGCCTGATCATGATCATTGAAAGACATAATTTTCTTATCATCAAACTTTATCTCAAGCGCTTCAAAAAGCTTCTTGGTAACTCTCGTATCCTCAGCAAGAACAATGGCCGACTCTTTAAGTACGCTTAGTGCACGAATAGTAATATCTTCAAGATTGCCAATCGGCGTAGAAACAAGAGTCAAATTCATCATATATAAGTACCTTTTTAGATTTCTACCCTTTTAACAGAAAGCTTTAAGAATGAAAAACATTCCTACTTACGCAACGCATCAAACACTGGTACGATTAATTGTCATTATGAAAGAAGGAGATAAGTAAATGTCAATGAGAGCAAGAGTTAGAACAGATGCAACAGGAAATATCACTGTACATATGGAAGGTGGAATGGACTTTGAAAATATTGTTCCTCTACAGCAAGAACTTAGTAGTCTGACGAAGAATCATCCAACATCACTTATCACAATTGACTTAACATCACTTGATTTTGTTGGGTCATCTGGAATTAATATCTTTGTTGATACTGTAAAATTTTTAAATGGTAGAAAAGATCAAATCCGTCTCTCAAATGTAAGTTCAGAGTTCATGAAAGTTTTTAAACTTTACAACTTTGATGCAATGTCCCTGATTCATGATGAATTTGATACAGATGATACAGAGTTCTCAAAGTTCTTTGGTCAAAAAAGAACTTTTCAAAACTAGAATCGAAAATCTAATAATTGTACAAAATAAACTGGACCTTGCTTCTGCTTCTCAAGCGGAGTTAGGTCTAGACTACCCTCATAATTATCAGGGTTTTGATACTCGTTATTTGACTCTGGAACTGGTGTCTCATATGGACTACTTTGTGTATCTGGATAGTAATTTTCAGGATCGGCCTTCTGGTAGCCACGAGATTTTAACGTATGCGTTCCAACAACATAAGCTCCAAATAAAAGTCCCGCATATAGTCCAAGCGAAGCCCCTATTGCAACAGATCTCCCCTTAGCACCAAATGCCAAAGAAGCAGTTCCAAGAAGTGTACCACCAACAGTTCCATAAACGGCCATCGTTCCTATCGCTTTAATCTTAGGGTCCATTTCTGCGCGAACGCTCTGTGTTGTAAATATCAATATAACTGAAAGTGTCGTAATAAATTTCTTCATAATAAAAGGATAAAGTTTTGAAAATAGAAAGGCAACTAAAAATCTTGAAACAATACACTGATTCTGACAGGAAGCTTGAAAATCTCACTTAATAATAGTGCACTCTTTTCAAGTTTAGAGCGCTGTGAAAACGAAAGAAAGGCAAAGCTTTTAACTTCATAAATATTAATTTCAAATCCAAAAAAGCGATTTTTCTCGATCGTACATAAATCAACCTGACCCGCTCCATAGCTTCTAAGAAAGCGAGGAGAAACTAAAATAAAAGAACTTAAGTTTTCTTTCTTTGCCAGTTTCATTGAAGACTTCATCTCGAGTAAATAGCCTTTTTTAACATTTTCCCCCATCAACATACTCCTTAACACCCTTAAAAGTTTTTCTATGTATTGGAGTAATACCATACTCTTCAATGCCCAATCGATGGGCAGCTGTAGGATACCCAGCATTTTTTTCAAAACCGTAATGAGGATATTGCTTTGAAAACTCTTGCATTAAATCATCTCGATAAATTTTTGCAATTATTGAACTTAACCCAATCAAAACAGACTTTGAGTCACCTTTAACAATAGGGAAAATATCCGCCGACGAATAAGAAAAAGTTTTATTTCCATCGATCAAGACGACGCCGTCTTCTAGCTTAAAGCTTAATACAGCTTCTTTCATTGCATCCAACGATGATTTCAATATATTGTGATCTTCTATATAGCGATTGCATTTTTCAACAGTTGAAAATTGTAAACGACAACCTTCAATTTCAATATCCCCAAAGCTTTGAGTATAATCTATATTTAAGTTTTCTAGAATTAGTCGTCTCTTCTTATCTGTAAGCTTCTTTGAATCCGTAACACCAGTGGCTTCCAACTTTAAAATAAGTTTCTTTATTTTCTTAAAATCACCTGCATAACAAACAGAAGTTGCAACAACAGGACCAGCAAGCGGACCGCGACCAACTTCATCAGTTGCCGCAATAAATTTATGATTTTTCTTTATATAAGTTTTTTCAAAAAATGACATACTAACCCTCAAAAAAAAGGCCCACATTCGTGGGCCTCCTCTTTACTTTTTTTTTGAGATTACTTTCTGTCGTAATCAATTGCAATTCTTGCTGACTTACCAGATCTTTCTCTTAGGTAGTATAGTTTTGCTCTACGAGACTTACCTCTTTGAACAATTTCTACTTTCTCAACATTTGGAGAATGGAAAGGAAATACCCTTTCAACACCCATACCAGAAGAGATTTTTCTAACTCTAAAGTGACCAGTTAGTCTTCCTCTTTCCTTAAGTGCAATAACTACACCTTGGAAAATCTGAATACGAGTCTTGCCCGCTTCAGTGATTCTTGCGTGAACTGCAACAGTATCCCCAGTAATAAAATGTGGGATTTCTGCAGCTTTTGGATTCAAGTGATCCGCGTTTACGATGTCAATTAAGTTCATCTTAGCTCCTAACTACAAACTTCTCAGAGGACCGGCACCATGCCGTTCGTAAGCAAGTTTTATTTCATGGTTTCAGAGGCACGCGCTAGTCGATCCAAATAAATGGCGACAGCTGATCGAACAGACAAGTGATTATACCCATCCTCACTCGCTCCAAAAATTGGCTCAAGTGAAAAGTCGGCCCGTTCGAGAACCCGTGCATGAAGACCCCATCCTGTACCAAATAACAGAAAAATCGGACGATTGTCAACCGAGGCTTTCGATAGTAAATCTTTTTCACGCCCCGTGCAAGTCTTAAAATTAGCCCCTGTAACAACAACAAGAGGCTCAACTCCATGAATTTCCTTAATACGCTCAATTCCCTCGTCAACAGAGTTAACTAATCTCGCAATAGATAACGCATCTTGTCGATCCGGATTGTAAGCAGCTGCTTTATCTTCTTCCCAGTGACCTAAAATTCGATTGACCAACTCATGCTGTGGCTTAAGTGGCGTCACAAGAAAATAATTCTTTATTCCAAATGTTCGACAACTTCTTGAGATATCGTGGATATCAAGATTTGTAACTGAAGTCGTTACAATCTCACCAATTTTATTTGTTATCGGATGATGTACCAACCCTAAATAAATATTACTTCTCACCATTTTTCCCTTTTTTCACTTCAAACTTTCTCATGAGATCAGGACGAAGTTTTCTTGTATATTCAAGCTTCTTCTTTTCTCTAAATTCTGAAATTAATTTATGATTCCCACTTAATAGCACATCTGGAACTTTCACTCCATTAAAAATCTCAGGTCTTGTATAAGATGGCCCTTCGATTAAGCCCGCTTCAAAAGAGTCATCAATACTACTTTGGGAGTTGCCAAGCACTCCATCAATAAATCTCGAAAATGAGTCAATAATAGTCATCACAGCTAACTCTCCACCGGAGAGAACAAAATCGCCAATTGAGATAATTCGATCAACGTATTGCTCAATAAACCTCTCATCGATTCCTTCATAACGACCGCAGATAAAAATAAAATCCTTCCCCTCATCAATAAATTGAGATGCTATTGAGCGAGATAATTTATTATTTAAAATTTCACCACGAGGAGCAGTGTAGATAACTTCAAGTTTAGTAATGTCATCGTAATTTGAAAAAACTTTCTTGAGCGCAGCTTCCAGGATATCTGGTCTCATCACCATCCCAGGCCCTCCACCATAAGGTGCTCCATCTGCCCCTTTAAAGCTTTTTGGTGAAAAGTCACCAAGATAGAGGCACTCGATTTCCGCATTAACTCCATCAAAATAGCGACCAATAACACCGACATCAATAAAGCTTTCAAACATCTGTGGAAATAACGTAATAATCCAAATCTTTTTTTTCAATTATACGACCTCTGGCCTGACGACGACAATATATCCCGCCTCAACATCAACTTCTGGAAAAAATTGATCGATAAATGGCAGATCAATAATTTCATTATTAATATTCATCGTAAGCACAATTTGGGCCGTATTATCAAAGTACCTCGTCACTCTTCCAAGTTTCTCTCTTGTTTCTGAATCAATGACATCAAGCCCGATCAAGTCAGCAATATAGAACTCACCATCGTCCAGTTCAGGAAAGCAATCTCGATCAACATAGACATCAAAAGGAATTATTGATTCCGTGATATTTCTATCAACTAAATCTTCAAAATAGCAGATCGGCTTATTTCCGAAACTAATATTCTTGATTTTAAAAAGCTGTCCTTCATCAGGTATTTTGCTCTCAGCTGTTCGTGGAAATAACGTTACTTCCATACCATTTTTTAAAACAGAGTCTTCGCTATTTTCGAGATGCAGAGTCACTCCACCCTTTATTCCATGTGGCTTTGTACAAAATCCGAGTTGTACCAAATTTGATTTTTTCATGGGCCATTTATTTCTAATCTTTAGGGTTGTGTCAAGAGCAAAAAAAAAGTTTGCCATTTCAAAAATATTAGAGAGATAATAGATGAAAATATTTTTATCAACAAACACAAGGAAGGATTTTGATGAAAAAGCAAATCGCTATTTTAGCTGTTTTAGCTACTCCATTAGCTTCAGCTATGGAAATGAAAATGCCAACTGTATACGGTAAAGTAAACAAAGTTATCGCATACACAGACCAAGACAACACAGCATCTGTTGTAAGAAAATCAATGGATGGAGTTACTGATGTAGAAAACTCAGAAACTAGAATTGGTGTAAAAGGTGAAGTTCCAACAATGTCTGATGCAATGAAAGCATCATACAAGATTGAACTTGGAATCGGTTCAACAAATTCAGATCAAAATGATGATGAAGGAAAATACGGAAGAATCAGAATCAGACTAGCTGAAGTAGCTCTTAAGTCTAGCTTTGGTTCAGTGACTTTAGGTCAAACATATAACCCATTCTCTAAAATTCAACTAGCAGCAGATCCACTAAGTGAAACAGTTGCAGGTATGGCAGGAATTGACCAAACTTCAAGAATCAGACTAGGTTCTAAAGTAGGTATGGGTTACAGAGGAAGAGTTGATGGTCTTACATATGCAACTCCATCATTCATGGGTCTTTCATACACTGTATCAACAGATAGAGAAAATAAAAACTCTAACCTAGTTGGTGATGCAGAATATGGTGCGACTCACTATGAGCATGTACTAGGATTCAAAAGAGACCTAGGTGGTATTGATCTTAATCTCTATGCAGGTCTACACAAGTGGGACATGACAGGAAAGAAAGACCTTTCAGAAATGATGTATGGTCTTGGAGTTAAGAAAGGAGCACTTTCATTTAACTTCACAATGACTGCAGAAGAACAAGAAACTGTTGGTAAAACAGATAAAGAAACAACTGATAGAATGTTTGGAGCTCTTTCTTATACTATGGATAAGCACACTGTATCTTTCACTTACCAAACTAGTGAATTTAGAAATAAAGCAGGTGTAAAAAAAGCTAGTGATGCAGACAAAACACAAATGGCAATTGGTTACAAGCACCAGTGTTCAGAAAACATCGATCTTAACCTAACTGCTTTAACTTATGAAGTTAAAGATAAAACTGGTGAGACTAATGCAACGACAAAAAAAGGTCTTGAAAACAAAGCAACTATGGTTGCTGCTGGTATCCAGTTAAAATTCTAATTTCAAATTTAATTTGATAATAGTCGAAGGCCCTCTAGAAATAGAGGGCTTTTTTATTTGCCTCTCACTAGCCTACCAACTTTCGTCGATAATACTTCAATCTCTCCTAAAAGCTCTTCTGGATAGTCTCCACTATCAATTAACCTCTTCGCTTCTCTAACCTTATCATTTAAGCTAACAGCAAACGCTTGAATTTCTCCAAAAGAACGATAGACACTATTGCCAGTCGATTGAAATGCAGGAAGAACAAATTCTCTCGCATATCGCTCCTTAGTCATCTTTATTAGATAATTATAACTTTCTCGGTACTTAAATTTATCTAAGTTTTCATAAAAAAGTTTTAAGTCTTCACTCGTTACAATTCGACCATTCTTTTCAATATATCCAAGTAAATTTTCAAGTTTAGCTTTTGTCTCTGGCACGAAATTAGCGGCAACTTTACGCAAATACTCAATATCTTCTTTATTAATATTTTTAATCGCAAAATTTTCATCATCAAGAATCTTCAATTTTGCAGAAACACCAGGAGGGACCTTTAGGGCCAAAACTCTACCAAACTCATCTTTAAGTAAAGCGGGACCTCCCATTGTGTATTCTTGCTTAATTAAATAGTCACTATCATTTCTGAGACTTTTTAAAACTGACTTAAACATTTCTCTTGAATTTTTTGATAAATCTGCGAGACGGGCAGACTTCTCTCCAAGCTTTAATAAAATCTCACCGGCCTCAAAGGAGTTCTTATTCCTTAGGCCTTTCGACAAGTTCCAACTGTCAGAAGCATGTGTATAGATTTCTTCAAGTGACATGCTATTATCATATGCAAGTCTATCATCTTTTTTTAATCGAGCCTTAGTTCTTCCATACAAATCTGTAGTCGCATCATCACCTTTTGAAATAATTCGTGTATCATAAATCGAAGCTTTTGAGGCCATGCGATTAGAGTTATACATTTGATGGCGAAGCTCATGAAGTGCCGTTGTATTCTTCTTTCCAGAAAGTAAGTCAATTAATGCCTCTGGCCCAATTTCAGTACGAGAACTATTTGTCGAGTTGAATCCTCTAGCCCCACGCTTTGCTGTATCAATGGGACTAACTGTTAACTTCAATGAATTAAATCTTTTTTGTGCCCTAATATAAACTTCCGCGATAGGATTACCACCTTCTCTCACTCCATCTATTCGTAACGAAAGTGCTCCAATCTCATCTTTAAGAACGGTTGTTTCGACACCTTGATTATTTAACAAAGCGCGAGACTCATTTATCATCTCATTATTTTTTAAAACAAGCTCGGCCGGAGCTTCAACATCTTTATTATTTCTAAAAAAGTCTCTAATCTCACCCAAGTCATCTTGAAGCTTTAAAACAGTATCATCTTCTGCGTATTTAAAATCTTTTCGGCCTATTTTCGTTCTTGTTAAATTTGGTTTAATTTTAAGTGAACTCAACGGTAAGGGTTGTGCATATCCTTCAATCTTAACAAAATTCATATTCGTTGTTTCGATCACCAATTCCTTATAACCCCCTAACTCGTCTTGAACAAGCACACTTCTCTTTGCAAGTATTGGATTAAATAATTTATCTTTGGCAACTGTAACAATCCCCTCAAATCCGTTACTCCAAGTTTTAACGAGAGCAAAATTCCCCTCAAGCTTAACAATAACCCCATTGACAAGATTTTCTCCACCATCAAGAACAGAAACTACAGAGTTGGGCCGTATACTTGTATTTCGTATTCTGTCTTGTGTTGTTAATGAAAGATAACGTGAATCTTTAACAGCAAGAGCACCTTTCTCCTGTAATGCTAAAACTGTTCGACCATCAATGCCAGCTTTAGCTAAGTAGTCGACTTGCATTTGAGACGCCTGATCTCCCCTAAAAAACTTTGCCCTATTAATTGCACTAATTTCAGAAGTATTAAAACCTTTTTCAATAAGAAATAAGTCTCGATCAACATCATCACTAACATCGACATACTTACTATTGCTTGGAGCCTTGATCGAATCGACCCGTGATCGACTAACTGGATTTGTACTCTCTGGAATAAAATCAAAATCAACGTCTGTAGGTTTTTCAATATTACTTATCGTCCTCGCTTTTATTTTTCCCTTCGCAAAACGAAATGCCGGAATTGAAGCGACAGGCAACCCAATCAACGCCATCGATATAGCTGCTTGAGATGCACACCTACTCGTATTTGATGTAGACACTAAGCGAAGTGAAATATCTTCACAACTATTAATACGCTTTCCAGAATATCCACGAATATCTTCTTCCGCTTTCTTACATGAACTAAAATGCAACCCAGCATCAATACCTGAATAACTAACATCCCCAGCAAGAACAACTTTATTAGTATTGCTAATTGATTTCGTGACACTTGCTCCTGTCCTAGCGACTCGGGCCGCCATAGCACTAAGCTTTATAGCATTTACCGCAACCATAGGAGTAAAACTTAAAGCAACACCAATAGCAACATCATCGAGCACTTCATTTGCAACATCTCTATTTTCTTTTTGATTTTCAATACAAGAATAAAAATTCATCGCACTTGATAAGTCTTTATTAAAAGGGTAGCCCACGTCATTTTTATTGAAAGAAATCGACTTCATTGTCTTATTAAAATCATCACAATTACTCGACTGACCAGACAAGCATAAATCGGCCTTACTTAATTGTTTAAATTTATCTTTAATTTTTTTTGAAGAATCTTTAAGCTGAGAAATAAGCCCATCTTTCATTATAGCAATCGGCACTTCTTTATCATTCGCGGTGTACTTATCCCTAAGCTTTCGCAGAAAATCACCTTTAAGCAGAGGATTTACATTAATTATATTTTCAATTTGTTCCTTCACTTGAATTTTTTCATCATCATTGAGTTCTTCAGACGTCAGATATCTTTCTAAGAATCTAACCTGCTCAAAAACTTGCACCACTTCTTCAAGTTTTACGGAGAACGCAGCATCACCTTGACGACTTCCACAAGCACTAACCTCATCACAATATTTCTTCGCACTTTCAACTTGAATAAGCGAACAACTACTCATCTTCTCACCAAGCATCTGAGCGATTTGCATCTGCCCTTCAACCAAATTAAAATACGCCCCTTCAATTTGCTCTTTCTTTTTTGCATAATCAATTTTCATATAACTTTTAGCAAGTGCCACATCTTTATTTTTTCGGCCACTTTCTATCGAAGACTTCACTGTTATATCGTTAACACAATCCCCAGCAATTTCATCTAAAATAGGATAACTCGGGTAAGCAATCTTTAGTGCACTATCAATTTCTTCAAGATTAGCGTCTAGATTTTCAATTCCATTACAGCTTGCTCTTGGATCTCGAAAATCACTAACAACTGAATCATCTCCAGAAAGGTAATTAAAGGCCTTTCTAACATTTTGATCTATAACATTAACAGCACCTACCGTACCGTTATGATAAATATCCTCCAAAGACTCAGTGAGTACTTGTGGACAAATGGTTTTATTTTCATATTTTTGACATTGACCTTCAAACGATTCTTTATTTAAGTCATCAATTAAATCAATAATACCTCGGTAACTTCCAAGCCCCGTAGCTACATCATGAGCATCTTTTATCTTTACCAACTCATCTATAAATTTATTGCAACTCGCGAGCTTTTTCTTATTCTTCCCGCAAAAATTAACAACCTCTCTCTGTAGTTGTAGGAAATCTTCACTGGATAAATCTGAGCGACTATCGAATGGATCTCTCTTTGAATTTCTCTCACACTTACTCGTTAAGTTCTCATAGCGACTGCTCACCAAAATACAAGTATCCCCAAAAAGAACTGGGTTACATGACACTCCACCAGACTGACAAGATTTCCCCTTAGGCTTTCGACACTCAATCCCATCAATCTCGGATGGCCATCCTGCATAAAAACAAGTTTCGCCGGCCCTAGCATATGCATCAATGTCAAAAAAATCACTAAAGGACGAAGTTACTTTATCATCAACAACTCGATTAAATATAGGCCGTTCTCTCTCAAGACCAAATAAGAGATTAATATATATATTTCTAATTTTTGATAATTTTCCATACGAGGAATTGCGAAGCTCACTTTTGTTAAAGACAAAAGCATAAGTAAATTGGCTAAATATCAAAAATGTAACTAGAAATAAAAAACGCAAATAATCCCCCAATACATACTAGATATATCGGTTATTAGGTGATTTTATTGAATATTCTTGAAAAAAAGGCAAAAAAAAAGCCAGATCGTTAAATCTGGCTTTTT
>CAZQJK010000032.1:0-42672 GCA_964593545.1 uncultured Bacteriovorax sp.
TCAGGTATTAGACAAGAGTATCATTCTTACTTTTGAAAAAAGCTTGCTTGATGTTAATGAGGATTTAAGAAATAAAATCATCGATGCCTTCATTACAAGAACACGCAAATACAAGTTCACACCGGACTTTAAGCTGATTTATACCCACAAAGAAAGTGTATCTCCGAGTTATTTAGTTGAGTTTTGTAAGGAGATTGCTGAGCAAATTGTTCCATGTTAGTGTTTTTATTAGATGTTGGTACAATAGTATAAGGCTAATAATAAAAAGGACTGAACAATGCTTAGAAAATTTGTTCTTATTTCAGTAATCGCTCTTGCATCACTTGCTAACACAAAAGATCCAGTCGTCGCTGAAGTAAATGGAAAGAAGATTTTAAAATCAGATCTAGATAAGGCGTACCTATTAAATAGATATGTAGTATCTAATGAAGTTGTTACAATGAAAAAAGTATTGGACGATATTATCAATAAAGAAATTGGTATTGATCGTGCTAAGAAGAACAAGCTTGATAAAGATCCAATCGTTTTAGATAAAATGGAAGAAGTTTTATTTAATGCACAAGTTTCCAAAGATCTTGACCCTGAATTCCAAAGAATCAATGTTACAGATAAAGATATCGAATCATTCTACAAGGAATATCCGGAATACAGAACCGCACATATCCTACTGAGAGTGAGAGTTGCTCCAACAGATAATGAAGTTAGTGAAGCTCAAAAGAAGATTTTCGAAATTTATGACCAACTTAAGAAAGATCCTAAAAAATTCGCTGAATTAGCAAATAAGTACTCACAGTCACCAAATGCTGAGACAGGTGGGGATGTCGGTTACCAACCAGCATTCTTCTACGCACCAGAGTACTACAAAGCAATAAAAGGTAAAGCTGAAGGTTTCATATCAACTCCAGTTAGAACACAATATGGTTACCATGTTGTCAAAGTTCTAGGCGTTAAGGAGTTTAAGGATATTAGTAAACCTGCATACCAAAAATTTGTCTATGATAGTAAGCGTGACAAGATAATTGAGAATTATTTTGCTTCACTTAGAAAAAAGGCAACAGTAAAGGTTTTAGACCCTAATCTAAAGTAATTTCACTTGAATAAGCCTCATTGAAAGGCTATCTTTTAACTAAGTTTAAAAGATAGGAGTTCTCATGAGGCTTTTGACCATCCTGGCCATCACTTTTTCAATTAACGCAAAATTATTAGATAAAATATCTGCAGTCATCAATAGCGAAGTTATTACACTTTCTACAATTCAAAGAATTCAAGCAAGCCTTGATGCTCGAAGAAATGTTTCACCTTTTATTTACGGCAAGAGTTCTTATAGCGACGATCAAATTGCTGATCTTGTTATTAGAAAATTTATCGTTCGCGAAAAACTTAAAGAACTTGGATACGTAATCGGTGATGCACACGTAGAATCAGAGATTAAAGAAAGAGAACAAAAGCTTGGTCTCACAAGAAGAGAACTTTTAGCTTTTCTTAAAGGTAATAAAACAAACTACGATGAGTTTTTTGAAATTACTCGTGAGGCAATCGAGTTCAATATTTTTAATTCGAGAATAATCATTCCTCTTGTTTCAGTTGGTGAGCAAGAAATAAAGAATGAATTCTTCAAAGAGAACGTTAACAATAAAACAATCTCTTTTAAATATACTCTTGTTGATTTCTCAATTGATCCTGACAAGCTATCTTCTAAAGAATGGCCAGAGTTCAAAAAAACAATGATCGATTTTCAAAAAGGATCTCAACTTCCTAGAAAATATAACTCAATTGAATCAAGCACACTTGGTGATATCTCTGAAGAAGGTCTAACAAAAGAACTACAGGCATTAATTAAGAAGTCAGGAGAAGGTGAATTCACAGATCCACTACTAATGTTTGGTAAAGTGCATATCTTCTTTATCAAAAATAGAGATGTTGTTGAATCTGATCTCTTCTTATCTTCTAAGGACCGCCTACGTGCAAAGCTTTATGAGAAGAAAGCTGTTGAAGTTACAAATTTATGGTTTGAACGCGAAATGAGTAACAACTACGTTAAAAAATATTAAAAATGATTTATGTAACTCAGGGACATGAAAAAGGGATAGGAATTGAAGTCTTTCTAAAAAGCTTTCTTCTTCTATCCCCTACTAAGCAAGCTGAGATCGTTTTCATCTGTAACAAAAACTCAGTCATCGACTGCGCTAAAATATTAAAACTCCCTCACTCCTACAATGAAACTTCCCTATCAATTTGCGGAAGCCACTTAAACTGCATTTTCATTGGTGATGAGATGCAAACGACACAGGCTCTGGACAAGGCGATATCGCTTTGCCAGCCAGATGATATCCTTGTCACCCTTCCAACGACTAAAGATCAAGTTAAACATCAAGGCGTGCTTTACAATGGTCACACAGAATACTTTAGAGCTGTTTACAATACTGAAGTTGATATGTTTTTTAAATCTGAAGAAGCCAATGTCTTACTCATTACCGATCATATTAAACTGAGCGATGTACCATCTGTAATATCTTCTGAACTTATTAACAGCAAGATCAAATTATGTGTGGATAAATACCAAAAATACTTTGGTTCTATCAAAGAAATTTTCGTCGCAGGAATCAACCCACATGCAGGCGAAGCTGGAAGGCTTGGAGTAGAGGAACTTTCTCTTAGCCTATCCCCTATTGATGGTATTCTTATCAAGGGTCCTTTAGCTGCTGATGGCCTACTCATAACCAATAAGTTTAGCGATGATAGATTATTCGTCTATATGTATCATGATCAGGGTCTTGCTCCTTTTAAAAGTTTACATAAAACAATTGGTGCCAATATTTCATTAGGCTTGCCTTATATTCGTCTAAGTGTTGATCACGGGACGGCCTTCGATCTCTATGGTAAGAATATAGCTGACTACATGGGTTGCTACTATGTCCTAAAAATGGCCCATACGATTTCAAACAGGATTAACAATGAAAAATCAAAATGATTTTATTAAGGTTCACAAAGCTCGAGTCCATAATTTAAAAGACGTATCCGTAAATATTCCAAAGAACACATTAACTGTTATCACTGGCCCCTCTGGTTCGGGTAAGAGTTCTTTAGCCTTTGATACAATTTATGCTGAAGGACAACGTCGCTACATCGAATCACTCTCATCATATGCACGTCAGTTTCTAGGACAACAGCAAGCACCCGATGTCGAATCAATTACGGGGCTATCCCCTGCAATTGCCATTGATCAAAAGACAACAAACAAAAACCCACGCTCAACAGTTGGAACAATTACTGAAGTGTATGATTACCTTCGTGTTCTCTTTGCACGTGCAGGAGATTTATATTGCCCAGAAACTCATCAAATAATAAGAAGTTACACTCCTGGGCAAATCACAACTGAGCTCTTAAAAAACAAAGAAAAAACTAAACTACAAGTGATGATTCACATCAATGAATCAACAGTCAAGGCAACAAAGGAACAAGTCACAAAGTACCGTGCCATGGGCTTCTCACGCTTTATGATTGATGGTGAAGTTAGCCTTCTTGAAGATGCTGACATTGCAAAAATCAAGGCATCTCAAGATATTTACTGCGTTATCGACCGTGTACTAGTGAAAGAAGGTGTCGAAAAACGCCTTACCGACTCTATTGAATATGCTTATAAATTAGGTAACGGTGTTGCACATATTGATGTGGAAGATTCAATCAAACGATTTTCTGAGCATAATCTTTCTCCTGTTACAGGTGAAAGATATCCTGATCTCGAACCTCGCCTCTTCTCATTCAACTCCCCTGTTGGTGCGTGTCCCGAGTGTAACGGTCTTGCAGAATCAAAAACTTTTGATATCGACTCTTTAATTTTTGATGACAATCTTCCTGTACTTTCTGGATCGATTCCGGCCATTATGAAAAAGAACTCCTTCTTAAACAAGATGGTTGAAACAGTTTGCAAAGAAGAATCTATCGATCTAAAAAAGCCTTTAAAGGAAATTTCTAAGAAAAACTTTTCGATTCTTTTTCATGGCACAGACAAAGTTTATAAGTATAAATTCAAATCAGAGAACTCTAACTTTGAATTCTCAAAACCATTCCCTGGCATCCTCGATTGGTTTGATAAAAAGTATAAAGAATCAACTTCAGAAAAAGTTCGTGTAGACCTCGAAAACTACATGAAGATTAAACTGTGTCCTAGTTGCTCTGGAAAGCGTTTAAACCCTATCGCTCTTTCGACATTAATAAATGGAAAAAATATTATTGAGCTATGTGAAGTATCAATTGGTGAGACAAGGGAATATTTCGAGCACATTAAGTTTGAAGGTATCAAGGCACAGATTGCAGAAAAACTTCTTAAAGAAATTAAAAGTCGTCTTTCATTTCTTGTTGATGTTGGGCTTGATTATTTAACTCTTAATCGATCTGCAGGCTCACTATCAGGTGGTGAAGCACAACGTATTCGTCTTGCAACACAAATTGGTTCTGCACTTTCGGGAGTATTATATGTACTTGATGAGCCAAGCATTGGTCTTCATCAACGTGACAACGTTAAACTCATTCAGACTTTAAAGGATCTGCGAGATCTTGGAAACACTGTACTCGTCGTTGAGCACGACGAAGACACAATGATGGCTTCTGACTTTATCATTGACATTGGCCCTGGTGCTGGTATTCACGGTGGAGAAATTGTTGCACTTGGAACTAAAGATGAATTCATCAAAAACAAGAAATCAATTACTGCCAAATATCTAAATGCAGAAGTTTCAATTCCTGTTCCTACAGAGAGAAAAACTTTTAGCGAAACAATTAAGCTTAAAGGTGCGACTCAAAACAATATTAAAAATCTCGACATTGAAATCCCACATGGAATACTCTCATGCATAACTGGCGTGAGTGGGTCAGGGAAGTCGACGCTTGTTCATGAAATCCTTATCCCTGCAGTTAAAACATCTTTAACACGTGCAAATAAATCTTTATATGATAAGAAAAACTATAAGAGCATAACGGGAATTTCAAAATTTAAAACAGTAATTGAACTCGATCAAAGTCCAATAGGAAGAACACCACATTCAAATCCAGCAACCTATACCGGCCTGTTTGATGACATCAGAAAACTATACTCACAAACAGCCGAATCACAAATCAGAGGTTATAAGCAGGGGAGATTTAGCTTTAACGTTAAAGGTGGACGCTGCGAGGAGTGTGAAGGAAATGGTGTTAAAAAAATTGAAATGCACTTTCTTCCAGATGTCTTTGTGACTTGCCCAGAATGTAACGGTAAACGCTATAATAATGAAACTCTCTCTGTCCTATACCGAGGTAAAAGTATCGCCGACGTTTTAGAAATGACGATAGAGGAGGGATACGAATTCTTTGCAAATCATCCTCGCGTATCAAGAATTCTTAAAACAATGAATGATGTTGGTCTTGGCTACATGAGACTTGGTCAGCCTGCCACGACCCTTTCTGGAGGGGAGGCACAGCGCTTAAAACTTTCAACTGAACTTGCAAAGAAGACCAAAGGACACACTCTCTATGTACTTGATGAACCAACGACAGGACTTCACTTTGAAGATGTAAAAGTACTCCTCAAGGCGATTAACTCACTTGTTGATCAAGGCAATACTGTGCTAACAATTGAACACAATCTCGATGTCATCAAAGTTTCTGATTACATTATCGACCTTGGCCCAGAAGGTGGTTCAGGTGGAGGACAGATCGTCGCTACAGGGACACCTGAAGATATAAGCAAGGTTAAGAATTCTCACACAGGATTCTTCTTAAAGAAGATTTTAAAAAAATGATAGAAATTACTAATTCGAATTTAGAAGAAATTAATATATTTAAGAATGTAAAAGACAAGAACCTCATTAATAAGGGACTTGCTATTGCTGAAAGTGAAAAAGTTGTTCTCAAAGCACTTCATTCAAAATTTTCGGTTCATGCAACCTTAAGCACCAAAGATTTTTACGAAGAGAATAGGGAAGTGATCGACTCGAAAACTTCAAAAGCTTTTACTGCTTCTAAAGAAGTCATGGAAGAAATCGTAGGCTACAACCTCCATCATGGCGTCATGGCGCTCATCGAACTTCCAGATTTTTCAACACTTGATAATCTCGGTGATAAAATTTTAATCTTCAATGGTGTCATGAGCGCAGAAAATGTAGGCACGATGACTCGCGCTGCTCTTGCTTTTGGTTTTGATTCAATTATTTTTGACTACAAGAGTGCATCTCCATACCTTAGACGTTGTATTCGTGTTTCGATGGGAAATGTTTTTGAAGTTAAAATTGCACGTAGTGAATACTTACCTCGAACCATCACAAAGTTACAGGATAGGGGATATCAAGTTTTTGCAACGGCCAATGAAGACGGTGCCATCAGTATTAAAGAAATAAAATACCCGGTCAAGACATGTATTATCATTGGTAACGAAGGAAATGGAATGGATCGAGAAGTGATCGATGCTTGCGATCAAAAACTCTTCATTCCAATATCAAATTATGTGGCACATTTAAATGCTGCCTCAGCGGCTTCAATTTTTCTCTATCACTCACTAGAGTCTTAGAAAGGTCTCCTGGAACCTTTTTAAAATCATTTGATCATAATTTCTATTAATGTTAAGGTTCAATAAGGGAGAGGTGATGCGCTAACACCACCTCTATTACCCTAAAGTCTTCTGAGTTCTAGAATCAAGAGCCAAAGCTCAAGACAAAGAATTAGAAGTTTTAAGAACCTCATGAATTCTTCCATGATTTTCCTCTTTTGAAGGTCACTTCATTGTGACAAAGAAGAATGGAGAATTTCATGGGGTTTCTTTGCAAGTTCAAAGCTTGAGACTAATCGCTAAGTTTTTATTTTTAAAATATATTTCTTGAGACCATTTTCAATAACAGCTCTTTCATCCGCAGAAAGTGGAGAGATTTCATTTTTGATGCAATCTCTAGCGATGAGCTTGTATGTGTAATTTTCAGTTGGAGCAATATATCTTAGAACTAAACTAATATATTTCTTTTCAACGAGACACCAGCGGTATCGCGATTTAAAAGTCGCCTCTCCTTTTTTAGAATATTTTCGAAGTGCCAAGGAAAAGTTCTTATTAAACTCATACATGAATTTATCAATATTAGAGTCGGGTGTATCGAGCACGAGGTGATAATGATTACTCATGAGAACAAAGGCATGAATACTAACAGGATACTTCTCTTCTGCCTTAGTAAGGGATTCACATGCAATCTTCCAAACGCGTCTCAGCGGTTGATAGAACCATGATGAAGATGATTTAATTGTTACGTAGTAGGAAGTGTCGCTACACCTAATTAGTTTTTTCCTTGGCATGAAAGATTTATAAAAGATGTAGCTATTTTTGTAATTCACTCACCCCAGAAAGAGGTGAGTTATTTCATATTTGCAGATTAAAGAGCTTTAAGAAGTGTTGCCATTTCAATGGCCGTCATCGCAGCTTCCCAACCTTTATTTCCAGCTTTTGTTCCTGCTCTTTCAATTGCCTGTTCAATTGTATCTACAGTCAAAACACCAAAGACAACAGGTGTATCGAAGTCATATGAAGCCTTCGCAACACCTTTTGCAACCTCACTTGAAACATAGTCAAAGTGTGGAGTCGATCCTCTGATAACAGCACCAAGCGTGATAACGGCATCGTATTTTTTTGAAGCTGCTAGCTTCTTCGCGATCAGTGGAATTTCATATGCACCAGGAACCCAAGCAACATCGATCTTAGAAACATCGCCATCGTGTCTCTTGATACAATCAATTGCTCCACCTAAAAGTTTACTCGTGATAAACTCATTAAAACGTCCAGCAACTATTGCAAATTTCTTATTTGAAGCATTTAAGTGACCTTCTAAAGTATTATACATGCATATCTCCAATTTCATTTTCATTACCATTTTCAAGAAGAGCGGCTGCTTTCTTTCGATAAATAACGAGATCTTTTATTGTTATAAATTTTAAATTAAATTTCTTCGCAAGCTCAAATAGACCAGGAACAGTTTCCATCCCTCCGTCAATATCCATAATCTCACAGATAACGCCCGCCGGTGCGCATCCAGCAAGTCGCGCAAGATCAACAGCGGCCTCAGTGTGTCCATTTCTAACGAGCACTCCTCCATCTTTTGCGATTAATGGAAATATGTGTCCTGGACGCAGAAGGTCTTCTGGTAATGTCGTTGGAGCAACTAATTCTAATATTGTTAAAGCTCGATCGGCACAAGAAATTCCTGTTCCGCCTTTTGCTGAATCAACTGAAACTGTGAAAGCTGTATGGTGAATTGAATCATTTTGATCGACCATAAGCGGAAGATCTAATTCCTTCGCTCGTGATTTTGTGATGGGTGCACAAATTAAACCGCGCCCGTGTGTCGCCATGAAATTAATAGCTTCTGGTGTTACCCTATCTGCAGCCATGATGAAATCGCCCTCGTTTTCACGGTCCTCATCATCAACGACGACAATAATTTTACCAAGACGAATATCTTCAATCGCATCTTCTATGGTATTAAATTCGTACATCAAAATCCTCTATCTTTAAGCCAGGACTCAGTCATTTGCCCTTGGCCATTGTTAGCCGCTTGCCCATAAAAAAGCAAGTTTTCAATATATTTTCCGAGGATATCCACCTCAATGTTAACGTAACTACCAACCTTTCTATTTCTAAGAACTGTGTTATTCCAAGTATGTGGAATTATCGAGACTTGAAACGAACAGTCTTCTTTAAAACAATTTGAAACGGTCAATGAGATACCATCAATTGTCACAGAGCCTTCTTTTACAATATATTTCATTTGTGAGGAATTAACTCTAATTGTGACAATATAGTTCTTCCCAGTATTTGTTATATTGGAAATAACACCTTTATCATTCACATGACCCTGGACCATGTGACCACCAAGGCGATCAGACATACGAAGCGCTAACTCCATATTCACTTCCTCACCAGGACGAAGTGACCCAAGTGTTGTTTTCTCAAGAGTCGTATGCACGGCCTGAACTGTAAAACTACTATCACTAATTGAAACCGCAGTCTGACATGCACCATTAACACTAATTGAATCATCAATTGCGATTTCAGGTAGAAGTACCTTCGAAGCAATTTCGATCACGGCTCCTTCTGTATTCTTTGTAACTCGCCTAATGACACCAATTTCTTTTACTAATCCTGTAAACATATTACTCCCCGGAGCTCAACTCAAAGAGTGCCTGCTGACCGACAACTTTAACTTCAGCATTGCTAAAATTTAATGCATCAGCCATTTTCTCTGCTTTATAATTGAAATAACTCAAACCCTCACCGATAATTTTTGGTGCAACAAAAATTGATATTCTATCAAAGAGCTTTTCCTCGATTATTGTACTAGCAAGCATTGGACCACCCTCAACGAGAATTGATGTAATACCGACTTCGCCTAACTTAACGATGGCTTCTTTTAGATCTGATGCGAATAAGACTCTTATCTTCTTCTCATCAAGTCGATTTAAGACTTCATCTGGCGCTGATTGATAATCATTCACCCGAGCAATCAGTATCGTTTTATCTGTGTGTTCATCTGAAAAAATCTTTGAATCGAGATTTATATTCTTAGGATTTCCAACAACAACTCGATATGGAGTCTTTCCCTTAGCGTCCACGCCCATTCTAATGTCGAGACCAGGATTATCCGCATTGAGCGTATTTCTTCCAATCATGACAGCATCATACTTCAAGCGCATTTGATGAACTAAGCTTCTCGCTGCCTCATCTGTGATCCATTTCGAATCGCCATTTATCGTGGCCATACGCCCATCAAGTGTTTGTGCTAATTTCAAGTGAATAAATGGAATCTTATTTTTGATATATTTAAAAAATACTTCATTTAAAATTTTTGCTTCTTTTTCAAGTACTCCAACAACGACTTCAATTCCCGCATCTCTTAATATTTTAATTCCATTTCCAGCAACATTAGGATTTGGATCAAGGCAGGCTACAACAACTCGCTTAAATTTTCTTTGCATTAGGAGGTTTGTGCACGGGGGTGTTTTCTTATTTGTATGACAACACGGTTCAAGGGTTACATATATAGTAGCCCCTTCAATATTTTTTTCACCACAGCTTGCGACGGCATTGACTTCTGCATGACCTTCACCAGAACGGATGTGATATCCTTCTCCTAGAATGATATTGTCTTTAACAACAACAGCTCCAACCAGTGGGTTTGGAGAAACTGTGCCAAGTCCCTTCCTAGCATTTTCAAGGGCTCTCATCATAAATTGAATGTCGATATGTTCTTGATTTGTCACGGTCGGAATCTAGCATAAATGACATGAACCGACCATAAATGATTGAAATAATTACAACTCTAACTTTCTAGTTTAATCAATAACTTAAGTACTTTTTTGACGTGATCTTTCTCCATCAAGCATAGACAAATACCAATGTCGAAACAAGAGCTAAATTCTTTTTATCTAAGGCTTTTTAACATTTTATTGGTATTTATCACTAATGAAATGTAGCATTTTATTATGGCAAAAATACTACTCACTGGTGGTGCTGGTTATATCGGCTCACATGTTTTAAACCTATTAGGCCTTGAAGGTCTTCATGATATTACGGTGCTTGATAATTTATCTACAGGCAGAAGAGAGTCTGTACTCTATGGCGAATTGATCGTTGAAGACCTCGAGAATACGTCTCGACTTGATGAAATTATCAGAGATGGAAAATTTGATGCTTGTCTACACTTTGCTGGAAGTATTGTTGTTCCAGAATCAGTCTCTAACCCTATAAAATATTATAATAACAACACTAAGAATACTTATGAGCTTTTAAAAATTTGCCATCAGCACGGTTTGAATAATTTTATTTTTTCCTCGACTGCGGCAGTTTATGGAAATACACCTGATGGTATATGTAGTGAAGAGACTCCTGCAACTCCGCTCAATCCCTATGGAAAGACAAAGTACATGACCGAATGGATGCTTGAAGATTTCTCCCATGCCTACCAGGATTTTAATTACGTCATTTTTAGGTACTTCAATGTTGCTGGAGCAAATATTGATTTAAAGATCGGGCAGTGTACACCTGATGCAACTCACTTAGTAAAAATCGCTGCACAAACGATTGTAGGTAAGCGTGATAAAATGGCCATCTTTGGAGATGATTATAATACGCCAGATGGAACATGTGTTCGTGATTATATTCATGTGGATGATCTTGCTCAAGCACATGTTGACGGTCTTAGATATCTTTTAAATGGCGGCAAGTCGACGCGCCTTAACTGTGGATATGGTCATGGCTATTCTGTTAAGGAAGTTATTGCTACAATGAAAAAAGTTTCTGGTGTTGATTTTAAAGTTGAAATTGCGCCACGACGAGATGGTGATGCAGAAAAACTGATTTCAAAAGCTCTTAGAATTCGTGATGAAATTGGCTGGGCTCCAAAATACGATAATCTTGAAACCATTTGCCAAACTGCTCTTGAGTGGGAAAAAAAGATTTAGTAGGCGAGAAGAATTTGCTCTGTTATCAATTTATAGTCTTCATTGTAGCTTTGATTATAAGAATTTGGCACTTTACCATTTGAAACTACCACATTCATAGCCCCATTCATATTTGCATTAGTTTGAATTAATCCAACGGTAGTATTTTCTAACTTGGATTTCTCAATTTTTTCAACCTGCATTACCTTTGCTCTATTTAAGACTCTATATTCATTTGTTAAAGCTTCGTCATCGATTACTGAAAAATATTCGTTTATGTTTCCCGATGTTTCAACATACTTAAGACCTGTAATTTCTCTATAGGTACCAGAAGTAACCCTATTAACCTTTACTCGTCTTTCTCGAGGTTCCCTTGGTTCTCTAGGTTCTCTGGCAAAGTGTTGAACTTCTATAATTTGATAATTTATACTTACGGAGTAATCATTAAATTCAGGTATTGATTTAAATAGTTTATTTCTTATTATCACTCGATGATTCCTGCATTCTTTTTCTATTTCTGTCTCATATAAACCAAATCGACAACCACTTAACTTAGGGTATTTCACAACCAAAATTTCTCCATTTTCTGTTTCAAATTCGACTTCCTCAATTCTAATTTCAATTTTATTTGCGACAAAGTTAATAAGATCCTTTGTTACTATTTTTTTTGAATCATGTTGTCCTTCTGAATCAATTTCTGCACCTAAGACTCCTGTTTTTAATTTGATTCCTAATAATTTTAAACCTGGAAAAAGCCCTATATCTCTAACTCGGTACTCAGTTTCAATTGATTCTTCTTGAAGTATTTCTAATGCTTGCTCATCACTTAAGTTATCAAATTCAAGTACTCCTGTTTTGTTGTTGAAGCTCTTCGTTTTAAGATTTAATTCTCCTCTAGGCGTAATTATTCTTAAGTCATCCATTTCAAATGTTAGTACAGGCTTAATTGTCTCTTCAAAGTCTTCACCTTTATGACTTGAGGCAACATTACCTTTTCCGCAAGATATCATCGTTAAGCAAATTAAAATCAAAGTCGTCATTCTCATACTTTCCTCCTCAGGTTTTAAGCCTTATAAGAGAATTTTCAAAAAATTGTCATAGTTTTCAATTTTCTTCTCTGAATTTTTTCAAAAATGAAACGCCCAACCTATCAATTTCAAAGCTAATTAGGTAGAATTACGATCTATGACAACTATCGACTTAATAGAAAATCCCGTAGAGAGGGCCTATTTTGCAGGACTTCTAAAAAAGCGCCGTGAAGAGCGTGAGTTTCTTGCAATTCACACGAGCGAAAAGCCAACAGGTCTTTATCCAACAGCGATTGCTCCTCAAGACCTATTAAAGTCGTATCCAATTTCAACTTATGAAGAAATTAAGGCGAAGTATTCGACCTCTGATAAAGTCAATGCAACTCTGTGGCTAAAGAAAATGCATGGTGGAATTGGCTCGAGTGTCGAGCGCGTTGAGTATTTAAAAAAGTATCAACGTTCAAAACTAGGATCGAAAGGAACGGATCTCTATATTGAAACGTCCAAGGGTCCAATTTCTATTGCTGAAGCACAGATTATTCAGGCCTCAAAGAAAACAACATCATTTGAAAAAGTTATCCTACAAGATATTCTAAACCAGGAAGTGACAGAAATTTTTGATGAGATTTGGTCTAAGCATGATGGACTATTAAATGATTCTTTCTTGAGGTTTAGTCCACTTATTCAGACAAATGTTCCAACTTTGGATGAAGACAATAATATTACAACAGAGAGGGTTGCTCCTGCTGGTCATGGTCTCTTTGGGTTTGAAGTTCTTTATTCAATCTTTCATCAAGAATATCGACCAAGAGAAAAAAATCTTATCTGCTGCATTGGTAATGGCGAAGATTTGAGTTCGACACCAGATAGAGCGGTCGTAAACTGGATGCTTACAGAGAAAATTCCAGTTTGTATGGTAACGACAACGAAAACCAGTCATGATGTAAAGGGCGGACAAATTGCACTTTATGATCGAGGAGAGCTGGGGCAATACTTAACAATTATTGAAAAAGCACAGGCCGATGAATGTGAGCAATCACAACTTTTTAAAGATCTAGGGCTCAGGCCGACAGATAGTGCCGCCTTCTTTAATACAAATCTTGTACTTTTAAATATTGATGTGCTTGAAGAATTATTTTCGAAATGTGAATCTGAAGAAGAACTGCTTAACGCAATTATTCCGGATCTTATTCTCAATAAGAAGACTCAGGATGGCAAAAACTTCTTTCAACTTGAGGGGGCGATGGGTTCAGTCTTCCTAAACCTTGATAAATATTTCAGAAAGAAATTTAATATTCCAGTTGTTAATATCATGAATGTATCGACAAAGAATCGTCGCCGATTCTTTTCACCAATTAAGACAATGGATGATTTTATGGAACAGTACTTTGGTGAAGAATCAAAATTTAATGAAGAAAACTTTCATTTGGAAAATATATGACAAAACTTTATGGTTTCACCTTCATGCGTGGGGTGGACAAGCTTGATTACCCTTATCTTGAAATGCTTGAATCAATGTCAGGCTTGACAGAGAAAATCTATCTCGCTCTTGGAGACAGTGATGATCAAACTGGAGCTAATGTTAGAAAGCTTCCAAATGTCGATGTTATCGATACGACTTGGGAAGATAAGTACTCTGGTGACGGTGGAAGTATTTTCTCAAGACAAGCAAATATTTCACTGGATAAGTTGCGAGCAGAACATGGGCAAGAGGATGATGCTTGGGCATTATTTCTTCACTGTGATGAAATCATTCACCCTGATCAGTATCAGGAACTAAGAGATAAAATTGAAGAAGCGGTCGCCAATGGTCATGATGCTGTCAGAGTGCGTTTCATCCATTTCTGGAAAGACCACTACCACATGGCTGTTAATAAGCGTTGGCAGCCAATGGAAATTCGTGCTTTTAAATTAAATTCAAATATCGTTTGTCATGGGGATGCACAAGGGTTTACGGGCTTTAATTCTCAAATCGATAGTGATGTTCTTCTTCTTCACTATGGTCACGTGAGACCTGCTGAGCAACACAAGGCCAAGCAAGAAGAAATTATGCGAAGAATAAGGCCTGCTGAAAAATTTGATAAATACTGGAAAAGAGAGAAGAAGGCTTTTGCTAAAACAAAACTAGCTCCTGTACTTTTAAAACATCCGGAATTTATGCGCGCACGAATTGAAAGACTTGGAGATAAGTTCGATCTTCCGGAGTCGGGAAAGATTTGTATTTTTGGAAATCGTCTCGACTTTCAAAAAGAAACACTCGAAAAAATTAATGCACGTGAAATTATTTGGAATAAGAAAGTTCCAGGCGCTCTCTTCATGCATATGGAGCCAAGTATAATTGATCGTTTGTTATACAATGAACCAAAATCAGTTAATATGGATTCACATCTTGCAACAGACTGGTCAAAAGATATGCAGTTATTATTAAGACTTTCACGCTTAGGAGTATCACAAAAATGAAGGGTATTATTTTAGCAGGTGGTTCTGGTACCAGACTTAATCCTGCGACTCTTTCGATTTCAAAGCAAATAATACCAATATATGATAAGCCGATGATTTATTATCCTCTGTCAGTTTTGATGCTATCAAATATAAGAGATATTCTTATTATTTCAACTCCTAGAGACATCATTCATTTTGAAAATCTCTTTGGTAATGGATCTCAACTTGGACTTAATATCTCTTATAAGATTCAGCCTTCACCTGATGGTCTTGCCCAGGCGTTTATTCTTGGTGAAGAATTCATAGGTGATGATAATGTTTGCCTCATTCTTGGTGATAATATTTACTACGGCCACGGCCTTACCGACAAACTTGAACGTGCCAGTGAATTAGAATCTGGTGCGACAATTTTTGGATATAATGTTCAAGATCCAGAGAGATACGGGGTTGCTGAGTTCGATGAAAATCAAAAAGTAATTTCAATTGAAGAAAAGCCTGAAAAACCAAAATCAAATTACGCGGTTACAGGCCTTTACTACTACGATAATTCGGTTATTGAAATAGCTAAGTCAATTAAGCCATCTCATCGGGGAGAGCTTGAAATTACTTCGGTGAATCAAGCATATCTCGAGAGGGGAGATCTCAATATGGAACTCCTAGGTCGCGGGATTGCTTGGCTTGATACTGGAACACATACTTCACTTCTTGAAGCATCTAACTTTATTCAAACAATTGAAAAACGTCAGGGACTTAAAGTGGCCTGTCTTGAAGAAATTGCATTTAAAAAGAGCTGGATCACAAGAGAGCAGGTTCGTGAAACGGCAGCTTCGATGAAAAACAGCGAGTACGGAAAGCATCTTTTAAGAGTTCTTAAGGAATAACATGAGCCTAATCGAAACCCCAATATCAGATTTAGTTGTAATTCAACCAAGTATATTTCAAGATGATCGAGGTTATTTCTTCGAAAGTTACAACCAAAATCTCTTTCATAGCTATGGCATTATGAATAACTTTGTACAAGATAATCAATCTTGCTCAACAAAGGGAACTTTAAGAGGACTTCACTTCCAGACTGGAGAATATGAGCAAGCGAAACTTGTAAGAGTCACTTATGGCGAAGTACTCGATGTTGCTGTTGACTTACGTAATAACTCAAAAACATTTGGTGAATGGTTTAGTATAGAGCTTTCAGGTGAAAACCAAAAACAAGTATTTATCCCAAGAGGCTTTGCTCATGGATTTTTGGTGTTGAGTGAGTATGCCATTTTTCAATACAAAGTTGATAATTTCTATAATAAAGAAAGCGAGGGTGGAATAATCTACAACGATTCGAAACTAGCAATTAATTGGCAACATGATGAAAGAGATATACTTCTTTCAGATAAAGACAAAATTCTTGGGAGCCTTGATGATTTTTGTTCTAGGAGCTAATGGCCAACTCGGCCAGAGCTTACAAAAGTTAGGTGTACAGCCAATCATCTGTGATATCACTGATAGCGCAGCATTACACAGAGAATTTCAAACTCTCTCTCCAGGGGCACTCATTATTAATGCCGCTGCTTTCACAGCGGTTGATCTTGCCGAAGAAGACGCCTCACGCGCTTTTCTAGTTAATCAAATTGGTGTTAAAAATATTGCAACGGCCTGTGAAGAATTTGATCTTGGGCTCATTCATATTTCGACGGACTATGTCTTTGATGGTGAAAACTCCACTCCTTATACTGAATTTGATGGGGTAAATCCCAAGTCCGTTTATGGAAAATCGAAGCTTGCTGGCGAAGATATTCTACTTGAAGAGTTTTCTAACTTTGTCATTATCAGAACATCTTGGGTCTATTCTGAATACCGATCAAATTTCCTAAAGACCATGTTGTCACTCAAGGATAGAGATGGTTTAAGTGTCGTCTTTGATCAAGTTGGTTCTCCTACATATGCCGGAGATTTAGCTTTGGCCATTTTAGCTGCAGCTAAGAAGTATGGAAAAATTAGAGGGGAGACATTTCATTACTCAAATGAAGGTGTTTGCTCTTGGTATGACTTTGCCAAAGAGATCTTTGAATTATCCCAAGTTGAGATGAAAATCACGCCGATTGAAAGTCGTGACTATCCCCAAAAAGCAAGTCGTCCACATTTCTCTGTCTTAAATAAGAAAAAAATTAAACAAACACTAAATATAGAGATTCCTCATTGGAAAGAGAGTTTAAAATTATGTCTAAAAAATCTATCTTAATCACTGGTGCAGCTGGTTTCATTGGTTCTAATTTTATTCATTTTTTCTTAGAAAAGTACAATGACTATCATCTCGTTAATCTTGATGCTCTTACTTATGCAGGTGATATTAAGAACCTCGAAGGGATCAATGAAAATCACACTTTTATTCAAGGTGATATTTGTGACGAGAAACTAGTCAAAGAATTATTTGAAACTTATAAATTTTTTGGCGTTATTCACTTTGCTGCAGAATCTCATGTTGATAACTCTATTTCTGGGCCCGGAGAATTTGTAAGAACAAATGTGAATGGAACATTTAATCTTCTCGATACAGCAAGAAACTTTTGGATGAATGGTCCCTTTGATCATAAAGAGGAATACAAGGGAGCACGCTTTCATCATATTTCAACTGACGAAGTCTATGGCACACTTGGAGAAACTGGTTACTTCACGGAAACTACTCCATACGCTCCCAATTCACCTTACTCAGCTTCGAAGGCATCTTCAGATATGATTGTAAGAAGCTACTATCATACATATGGCATGAATGTTGTGACGACCAATTGTTCAAATAATTATGGACCAAGACAGCATAGTGAAAAGCTCATTCCTACAATTTTAAGAAAAGCACTCGCCGAGGAAAGCATTCCCATTTATGGTGATGGAAAGAATATTCGTGACTGGCTCTTTGTTAATGATCACTGTAGCGCAATTTCTGAAGTTTTTCATCGTGGTCGCTTAGGTGAAACTTATAATGTTGGAGGTGATGAAGAAAAGACAAATCTTCAAGTTGTAGACGTCATTTGTTCACGACTAGATAAACTTCGCCCAAGAAAATCGGGAAGCTACAAGGACCTAATCACTTTCGTTAAAGATCGACCAGGACATGATCGACGCTATGCAATTGATGCAAGTAAACTTAAAAAAGAACTCGACTGGAAACCTTCAGTAACTTTTGAGGGCGGTATCGATCAGACAATTAATTGGTACATTAAAAGATTACTATAGCGACCTTGTATTGCTTCGAAAAGCCGAAGCCGCAAGCTTTAACATTTTAAGAAGGGTATACTTAGTTTTCCCCTTACTTCTTTTCTTTCTTATAATTTCAACGATGGCAATATTCTCAGCGAGACTTGGCAGTTGTCCCCTTAAATATTTTACTTTGTAATTACTGTTAAAATATTTGCGCAAGAGTTCTCCACTCATCGCGCGATAATCTCCATGATTTACGAGTGCATTCTTGTCGATTCTTTTGATAAGCCAGTAGAAGTAGGAGGCGAAAATTCTTTTGAGAAATGTATCAGAGCTACGATCGACACGTATGCCAGCAGCATAGTCATGGCCTTGTCGTATCAGCCTTATCATTTCGTTAATATACTGTGGATCATCTTGAAGATCAGAATCTAGAGTGACAATAATATCTGCATCTTTAATTTGCTCTAATCCCCTTACCAGGGCAGCTTGTTGACCAAGATTAGAGTCTAATTGCAATAGAGTAATACCTTTATTTTCACTGATGATTTCAGCTGTTCGATCAGTACTGCCATCATCGACAAGGACGATTTGTGCCCCATGTGTTTTATTAATTATTGAATCTATAAAATCGGAGATGATTTCTTCTTCATTATAACAAGGGGAGAGGATAACTACTTTCGTCATTCAAATATTATAAACTTGTCCAGGTCACAAAGAAAGTTTAGAATTTTTAAATGCATCGATTATTATTCATCACACTAATCACTTTCTTCTTTTTCGCTCTTATGCCTAAGAAATTCTATGCAGGTGATGCTTATGCAATCAAACTTAATGCAATAAACTTTACCCAGACAGGCTCTCTTGGGATTGATTATTCCAATAAAAAGGCACTTTATCCTCTCCTTGAGAACAAGGGACAATATTTCTTTGAAAATGATTCTAAGTCTAAGTATTTTCATCGATGGGGGCAACTCAATACTTTTCTTTACGCGATCCCGGAACTTTTTCATTCAACTGAGTCTTTTCTCATAGATCAAAACACTGTTTTTCGTCATGGCATTTTTCAGTCAATTCTCTTCGCACTTTTTCTATGTGTATTTTTACGAACACTTGAAAACTTAGGTTTTGAAAACAAGGAATCATATTTCTACGTGACTTTAGTCTGTGTATCGACTTTTACTTTTCAATATATTCGAGTTCAAAGCTATGAATTCTTTCAATTACTTTTTTTCACATGTTTCTTCTCAAGCCTAGAAAGGTACAAGAATACTGGTAAATCTAAATATCGCTTCTTTTTAAATTTGTTTTTTGTTCTAATGGTATTTACTAAGAGCGTACTCTTTCTTTCGTGTCTCTTTGTCATACCCTATCTAGGACTTAAGAATATCAAGCGCTACTGGGTAGAGACTCTCACTTTATTAATATGTATAGGATTATATTTCTTTCAACAAGATTATCTCTACGATAGCTTTTTTCCGATACGCACAGCTCATCCGGCCAATCTTGACGAAGTTGACTTCTCCCTGTCTTTCTTTAGTGCGCGATTTAAAGATTATTTCATCATACCTAAACGTAGTCTTTATACTTACTTCCCACTACTCATCGTGGCCATCATTGGCCTAAAGGAAGCGTTTAAGAAGCACTCTTATGAAGTTCAATTTCTATGGGCAAGCTTCTTTTTCTTAATGTTGCCGAATCTTTTTTTTCATACCTATGGTGACTGGTGCCTAGGCCCAAGATATATTCTATTTATTCTACCTCTACTTTCTTTTCCAGCAATTTATGCACTCAAGAAAGTAAAAATTAAATTTGTGTCCACAACAATCGGTGCCATTTATTTTCTTTTCTTTCTATCTTTCAGCGTAAATGATCCACATTTTGTTTATCGTTTAAGTTCTTTGACTCAAGATACGAATTACCTCAATCGAAATCAATTACTTCTTTCTCTAGATATGCTTAAGACTAGTGAGCATCCACTTTTAAATAGAAATGATCCACAACAATATGGCCAAGGGTTAATTCTCCTTGACCAACTACATTGTGATTATTATTTTGATATTCTCTGCACTACTTTTGAGTAGAAGGTTTTCTCGATTTTTTGTCTTTCTTAGCTTTGCTATTTTTGAATTCATTGGTCATCACATCTTTTAGAGATGATTTATTTAACGTATATACTCGTCCATCGGCACATGTAACCGTGTTAACTTGCCCTTCTATTGTACAGCCTGCAAGTTCAACATTTTCTTCAACTTCTTCATTTTTCTCTTTACGAGAAGGGTAACTTTCGGCCACTTGCTCAAAGGCCTTGTTACTACACTCTGCCTGTCCTTCATCACCACAGTCTCCCATGAGTATATCATAGCGTGTGCAAGCTTCGACAATATCAACTCCTGTGAAATTAAGAAATGGACATTTAGGATGAACATCAGCGAATTCGTCAAATTCGTTATGAGCTTTCGCTAACTTTTCACATTTCACTTTCTCACTGCTATTCATGATCTTACTACAGTCAGCATAGATGAATCCCTGCCACACGAGGCATCCTATAAAATAAAGTAAAGTTGTTCTCATTTTATCTCCTTGTTCACCTATCGACATCTAAGCGACAATAGTTTACTCTTTTTATCAACCACCTAAGTGACTGACATTACTCAGATATAGACTCGTGTGATCTGTCAAAAAACATGACAGTATGTTCATTTTACCTTGTTTAGTTTGCTGATTTTACTGGTCTGATATATTGGTTCTAATGAAAAAATCACTTCTAATTACCTTTTTTCTTATTTCTTTTCTTTCTTGCCAGCAAGACGAGCAAGAAACTGAATATACATCAAGTTCTCCTACGCTCTCGCAAGTAAGTGACTCTACAAGTTATATTTGTGATGACGAAAAGTGCTTAGACTCTGTTGTGCTTATAAAGTCGAACGACGGTTTCTGTGAAGGCCAAATGATTGATTCTCAAACAGCTATTGTTCCTGCTGCATGTGTATCAACTTGTAAGTCGATTTCAGCTCATGACTTAGCTGGAAAAGTGTCAAAATGTGTAGAGATCGATGATTTCTACACGGCAGAAAATGGAATTAATCTCAAGGCCATTACTTTTGCGCAATCTATTGGAGCACCAGCAAAGTCGCGAGAAATTACTAAGACTGACCTCATGTTTTTAAATACAACCATCTCTAAGAGTGACAATAGCTATAAGCAACATTCTTACTCATGTGAGATAACATATAAGTCTTTGTTTCATCCTCATGCGGCTTCTGAACAATTTGAAGAACTTAATTTCAAGAGCTGTGATTCACACGGGGTCTTACATCTTGCAGATAAATTTGTTGGTCTCATCACCAACAAGGATCTCCAAAACAATTTATCAATCGCAGTCAATCAGTCGTGCCTTACCGGTGAAGGAACTTGTCGTAAATCAGACTCCGTTAAAGACAACGCTCTTCTAACGATCAGTAAGATTAATAAGAACTTTAAGGATATTTCACTTGAATCTGCACTCGAGCTAAACGCTATCATGATGAAAGATTCTCCTAACGAGGAAGTTACAATGTTTCTTCCATTGATTGATATCAGTAGAGACTCGATTCAAATTTCTGATCACATCAACTGTTTTTCAGCGAAACCGAATTTTTGGATTAGAAATAAGAGCTCGTTAAATATCACAATGAATGAGTTTGGAGAAATTGTCTCTTTCGATAAAATACAAAATTCAAAAGAACTTTTCTTATTTGAGGCCATTGAAAACCAATACAATCCTTTTAATGGTGAAGAGGTTCAAACAGTTATTGTCCCTTCAAATGTAAAAGAAAATATACTTAATCAAAATCCAACCTTTAATAAGTTAGAGAATCTTTCTGGTCAAAAGCTGAAAGCAAATTTGGTGACTAACACTCCAAATATCTTTATTCGCGATGGAAAACTAGAGTCAATTATTGGCCTATACGAACTAGGGAAATATAATAATCTTTCGCTTCGAACTTTTAATACTTGTTTATAAAGTCTCCTGGAACCTTTTTAAAAACATTTGCATCCTTTTTGAAAACAAATTAATATTCAATAAGGGAGAGGTGATGCTCATACACCACCTCAATTACCCTAAAGCTTACTAAGTTCTAAAATCAAGAGCCAAAGCTCAAGACAAAGAATTAGAAGTTTAAGAACCTCATGAATTCCTCCATAAATAACTCCTTTATAGAAAAGGGGACCTTCATTGGTCCTAAAGCTACACACAGGGATTCATGGGGTTTCTTTTCAAGCTCCCAGTTCTTTACTATTTTCTAAGTCATGAAAAATATGAGAGTATTTTTTTATGCAAATCAATGTTTTACAAAATAAATTTTTAAAAGTTCAAATTTCCACTCTAGGGGCAGAGCTTAGAAGTATTAAGAATTTACAAGCACAAAAAGAATACTTGTGGCAAGCAGATCCAAAATGGTGGGGAAGAACTTCCCCCGTTTTGTTTCCACGTATTGGATATGAAGAAAATTCATGTGTAATAAAGCACGGATATGCAAGAGATAGCCTATTTGACCTCCAGAAAAAGACTGAGAATTCTTTATCTTATAATCTAAATAATGAATTAATAATTACTTATACTCTTCTAGACTTTTCACTCACCGTTGAATATGACGTCATAACAGATATGTCATTCATGATTGGTGCTCATCCGGCCTTTAATATCTCTGGACTTCCGAGTCAGCTGGTACTTGAAACTCAAGAATACTATCTTCTAAAAGATGGGAAAGTAGATTTCAAAAATATTTTTACAACGAATAAACACACATTCGAAGTTACTCACGAAACTTTTAATAAAGATGCTTTAGTCTTTAAAAATGACTTTTCTAGTCATAAGGTCAGACTTGAAGATTCTAACTGTTGCCTATGAAAGTGAATTTCTTGCCATTTGGGCACCTCCTGGCGCGCCCTTCATATGTATAGAGCCTTGGTGGTTCACGACAACTGGACTCAAAGAGTTTCAATTTTCTATTCATTTTTCTTAATTTCCAGTAATTGACAGAGAAACCCTCAGGTGATTAACTACCGTTTGTTTACTAGCTTAGTACATTAGGAGCGTTTGATGAAACAAGTATATATCACAATGAGTGCCGATCTTATCCATCCAGGGCATATGAATATTATCAAAAAGGCGGCTGAGCTTGGCGAAGTGACAGTTGGACTTTTAACAGATGAGGCCATTGCATCTTGGCAACGCGTTCCTTACTTAACATATGAGCAAAGACTTGAAGTTATCGAAAATGTTAAAGGAGTCTCAAAAGTAGTTATTCAAAAGACTCATGACTATACTGAAAATTTAAAAATGCTTCGACCAGATTTCGTTGTTCATGGGGACGACTGGAAAACTGGTGTTCAAAAGAAAATAAGAGAAGGTGTTATCGAAACACTTAAAGAATGGGGCGGGGAGCTGATTGAATTTCCTTACACGAAAGGGATCTCTTCAACTCAAATAAATAATTCATTAAGAGAAGTTGGGACAACTCCAACAATAAGACTTCAAAGACTAAAGAGACTTTTAAATGCGAAGCCATTTGTTCGCATCATGGAAGTTCACAATGCTCTCTCTGGCCTTATTGTTGAAAATGCAACCGCAACTAACGCTCAAGAACAAGAAATTGAATTCGATGGAATGTGGTCAAGCTCACTTACTGATTCGACATCTAAAGGTAAGCCAGATATTGAAGCAGTTGACCTAACTGCAAGAATGACAACGACAAATGAAATTTTTGAAGTCACAACAAAACCAATGATCTTTGATGCAGACACTGGTGGAAAGCCTGAGCACTTTGAGTTTACTGTTAGAACTCTAGAGAGAACTGGCGTATCTGCAGTAATCATCGAAGATAAGACAGGACTCAAAAAGAACTCTCTTTTTGGAAATGATGTTGAGCAAACTCAAGATTCTATTGAAAATTTCTGTCACAAAATTAAAGTAGGAAAGAGAGCACAGGTCACTGAAGACTTTATGATTATCGCACGAATTGAGAGCCTAATTCTCGATCAGGGCCTTGAGGATGCATTAACTCGTGCAAAAGCATATACTGAAGCGGGGGCCGATGGGATTATGATCCACTCACGCAAGAAAGATCCAAGTGAAATCGTTGCTTTCTGTGAACAGTACCGTGCCTATAATAAAGATATTCCAATCGTTGTCGTTCCAACAAGCTTCAATGAAATCACGGCGCAAAATCTATCTGAAGTAGGGGTTAATGTTGTGATCTACGCAAACCATATGCTTAGAGCGGCATATCCTGGTATGATGAACACGGCAAAAACAATTCTTGAAAATGACAGAAGTCATGAAGCGGAGAAGAGCTTACTTTCGATTAAAGAGATTTTGGAGTTGATTCCGGGGACGAAGTAGGTAAACAGAAAAATTGTATTTATTAATTGTACTTGAGTCATTTCCGATTGAAGATTTCACAATTTTATATACTTATCTACAATCATTTCAGCAATTGAAAATGCACACGTTAACCCAGGTGACTCTATACCCAACAGCTCGGTATATCGAAATGGTAAATGGTCATAATACCTTAGTATAAAATCATCTTGAATTTCATTTTTTGTCATAACTTTTGGCCTAATACCTGCATAATGCAAAGAAAGCCCATTTTTCTCAACTCCTACAAAAGAGTTTGAAATTTCAGAATAAAACTTTTCTATTAAATTATCACTTTGAGCATAGTTTACTTCTGATACTTTTTCGGCACTCGGTCCAAAAAAAATATTTCCCTCTATGTCAAAACAAGTATGAATCCCAAGTGTATTCAATTCCTCATTAGGCAATGGGTATATTAGAGAACTATTGTAATAGTTTTTAGAATACTTTAAATAGTGACCAATTACATAATGATTTTCGATATCAAATAGACCAAGCTTCTTTCTAACCTCAACCGCTTTGAGACCTGCACAATTAACAAGGTTATCTGTATAAATGATATCATCGTTTAAATAGATAACATCCTGCTTAATATCAACATGTGTCCTATTTAATAAAATTACTCCAAGTCTTTCACATTCATGAAATATTTTTGCCACTGCATCGGGTACACATACATTAGCCGTTGAAGGGACAAAAAATGAGTATTTTAGAAATGTAAAATCCTTAAGTTCTTCTAAGTTCTCTTGAATTTCGCCAACTTCTACAAGATTATCTATTGCATTATACCAGAGTTTTTTTATTGCCTCTAAGTCATCTGCTACAATAAACTTTCCACAACGATTAATAGAAAGCCCAAGTTCAATTTCTTTTTGATTCCACAGCTCCAAACCGCGCTTAGTAAGTTTTTGCTTCAAAGATTCTTTTTTATAGTATATACCACTATGAAGTACTCCACTATTTCTGCCACTTGTTTGATCTGCATAAAACTCACTTTCCTCACAAAGAACAATTTCTTTCAAAGGATGCTTTTTCTTTAATTCAAGAGCAATTGATAGCCCAACTATTCCACCTCCAATAATTAATGTATCAATATGAATACTCATCCCAACCTACATTTTTTTCTTAAGCATTTATAAATCTCTTCCTAAGCGGTATAGAAAAAATAAATGCTTTATAGAAAGACATAACTAGAAGATAAATTATTACTGGTAAAAGATTAGTAATTTGACTGTCTAGATACAATCCGATTAGGACAAAGGGAAATAAAAAATCAGTTTGTTTAAAATGGAAACCATATAAAGACCGTACGATAATATAAACTATCGAGGCAATTACTAAAGAAATAAATTCTAAATTCAGATTTATTGGATTGATTTGAAAAAGAAATAACACTCCACACAAAGGGTAAATCGTTTTAATAATGCGAAACTTCTTCACAGGATTTAGAAAATTCAGTACACCTAAAAAAGGTGAGGAGGTGACAGAAAAACCTGGAGATACAAAACCTAACAACGGGAAGATAACGTTAAAGAAGTTATTTGTTTTGTGGAATAATCCGATCCCGAACACAGTAATTAATAAGGCAAGTTCAAGTTTTAATAAAGAACTATAATTTAAAAGTAGAATTGCATAAATAGTTAATTCTAGAAAATTATATTTTAAATACGGATCGAGTTTTTGTTTAACATTAACAAGATCGTTTAAATTTATTTCAAAAACTTCTTCTATAAATTCTCTGGCGCGTAAGTTATTCAAATTCGCGACACTATCAGTAGTCTTTCTCTCCTCAGCCTTTATATCTGCTCTCTCCCAGAATACGAAGTAACCCTTGGGGAAAATTTTTTCATAATATATATTATTTATTTTCCATTTAACGCAAGCTTCAGCATTTGTATTATAAAAAACCACTAAAGAGTTCGCCACTGTAGATAATTTATCGGATCCGACTACTGACTCAACCTGTTTTAAGTGCCTAAGCAGTAAATAGCGTAATGCGTGATTGGCATTCATTATTTCATACTCACTTTTTTGCTTCTCTCAATTTCATTTTTTTGAAATATTTCCTTGGCAATTTCAACCATATCCTCGTAAGATATTTTTTGTAATGTATTTACAGCATCTTTATTAAAGAATTTTAATCTATGCAAGAATGGTTTTAAATATCTTGCAGTTATTGAAATCTCTGGATAACTCCCATACATGCATCCATTGCAGCTCCTAGTGAATTGATAAACTTCTTGATGTATTACGCCACTTTGAAAAACTTCAGGAAATTTATCATCAAAGACTTTAAAATCTTTTTGCAACTTGAAATCACAACAAGGTTTTATATTTCCATTGGGCTCTACAGCAAAGTATAAATTTGGAGAATCACAGACATTGTCATTTCTCTGTCTCCACTGAAGCGGTTCCTTCGCAATAAATCTATAAATATCATCAAGGTATACATCTGAATCATAAAGGTTATAGCCAGAATCTCTCATAACCTTTAACTCTTCAAGAACTTGCTTGACTCTTGGATACTGCGAAGGATCAAATGTGCAAACACCATCATCATCAAATGTTCGAAATCCCATCGGTTTTTCAACAGAGCTTACATGTGCGGGAACAAGTGATACGCCCCAGCCAATTTTTGTCGCGAATTCTAGAACGTCTTTTATATGCTCAAGATTCTTTGGCATTAAAACGGTACCAAAGAAGCCTGTACCATTCTCTGGGAATACTTTGTTTATAGAGGCAACGGCTTTGATCGCTCTCTCCCAAGAGTTATTAAAGCCTCCATTGATTGAGTCTTGTACCGAACCATTTAATGAGTCCAGAGATATGCTAATATCGTGTCCGCCTGCTTTGACACACTCACGCAGTCTTGACTCTGTTGCTATTCCATTAGTTTGCATACGTACATGAATACCGTTAGAGGTGAAAGCTCGAATAATCTCATGAATATCTTTTCTAATGAATGGCTCACCGCCAATTAGCAAGACCATACTGACACCAATCTCAGAAAAGTTTCTTGCCATTTTTCTTATTTGATGAATATTCATTTCATTACTATCTGCATCTGCATATATTATATTGCACTGCTCACAAGCAAGGTTGCAACGAGAAGTAATATAGAATTGAACATATGCAGGCGATGTTTTTGTGAATAGACTTCTTGCCAAACTCACTTGCTGATTAAAAGTAAAAAAGCTCATAATATCCTTAAGTTGATTTGAATAACTCTACATTAATATAGCATTAGAAAGTTTTTATTTAAAGTGTCTTGCTCAACCATTTACATTGTCAGATAATACCCACTTATAATCACTATGGTAATCACAATGTATAAGTATATTTCATATGACAAAGATTTCTTTACTGTTCCGCTTGAGAACAATCCACATAAAATAGTAACTCCACTTCTGATAAATGGTATTCTCGGTATTATTTTTGGTTTACTTTTAGTGAAATATCAATGGGCTGTTGAACATGCACAAGTACTCTCTGGTTTAGTTGAATACCCAAAAACACATACCTTTTATCTATCTGCCCATAAAGCATGGACACTTATCAATCAAATATCAACTATTTATCTGAGAATAGGATTTTCAGAAATCTCGCTGTGCTACATTCTTAGCGCCTTAGCCGGAATGATTTCATTCCAGGCAATTGGTGTTTTAACATTCAGTCTTACGAGAAGTACTTTAGTATCAACAATTTCTTCTATACTCGTTTTTATGCTCTATGGTTCTTATCTAAACGGTGTTACCTATGCCATTATGTTTATTGGAACAGGACAAACTTATGGTATGATTGGTTTATCTCTTATCGTGTTAAATGTAGGATTTTTTTCTTGTGGTCAGTACAAATACGGTTTGTTTCTCCTAGGTCTTAGCCCATGCCTCCACCCATCTCAAGGCATAATGGCATGTTTAATTATACTCCTTGCCTCAATATTTGACTTAAAGCACACTTCTAAAATTTTCATTCACAACAAATGGTTTTTTGCTTTAGGTGCACTTATATCTTTACTTAGTTTCTTCAGTCATGAGATATCGAAATCTCCTATGCCATCCATTCCAGATACTGAGTTAGTGAAATACCAAGAGAGTATCATTCTTTACTGGTCTGAGCATTTTAGAAGATTTAGCTTTCGATCTAAAGAGTTTCTAAGTGCAGTACTTTCATTATTTTTGGCAATTCAAATATTATTGCTCAAGGGAACCAAGACAAATATTAGCCTTTATTTTTTAAGTCGTAGTATCACAGCATGTTCAATCCTTGGAATTAGTCTTTCTTTCGTTTATTGGATTACGCCGAGCGAGATTGGACCATACTACAAGATATTAATGCTCTACCCAGCTAGAGTTCTAAACTTTAACATCTTAGTACTGACTCCATTATTATATTCACTATTTTATAATGAAGGAAGAAAGTTTCGTCCATTATTTATACTTTATGTAGGCACTCTTCTTGTAATTTATTTTAAGCCACTATCAAATGAATTATACTTATTTAAGGCAAATTGCTTTTTCGTCTTCATCTTTGCTTCAATTCGATTAATCCAGATAAGCAATATCAAAAATTTTTTATCCGATTATTTATTTCAAATTTTTATGAAATCGCTTCTATTTATTTTAATCCTATATAATTTAGTGTCTAGTATTAAGGCTTGGAACTTTAGTAGACACAATTACTTTGCCAAAAATAGTGATCCAGTGATTCACGAGTTAAAAAATGGAACAGGGCTTGTGCTGAACTCACCAACTCAGGGATCGTGGTTAATGATTCAAACAAGAAGGCCCCAGGTTTTCAATGCTGGTACCTCTGTATTAACATATGTTCCTGAGGCAGGTCCAAACTTCCATGAAATTTTTTCTACAATATATGGTATCAGCTTTCTTTCGCCACCTAAAAACATAAGACAATTCAAGGGTGGATTACCTGAAGAGTATGTCATTTCTCTATGGAACAAAAAGAGCTCCAAAGACTGGTTTGACTTATCTAAAAAATTTGGGTTCACTCAGATTTTAACAACGAAAAGCTACAAATTAAATCTCCCTATTATTGCAAAAAATAATACTCAAATTTTATATGACGTTAGGTGATTAATGAATAATGTATATATTGTAACAGGTGGAAATGGCTATATTGGATCACATATGTGTAAATTGTTGCATGACCAAGGAAGTGAGGTGCACATAATTGACAATCATTCTACCTCACCAAAAACAAAAACCCATGATTACGGTATTTTTCATAATTTTGACATCGATGATAAAGAGAAGGTTAAATCACTACTAAGTAAGGTTAAACCTAGTGGCGTTTTTCATTTTGCTGCGAGAGCTCTTGTGTCAGAGAGTCAGCTGAATCCATTTTTATATTATCTAGAAAATACTCACAAAACCACTTCCCTTCTCCAGTCCTGTGTTGAATCAAATGTAAAGAATTTCATTTTCAGTTCAACATGTGCAACATTTGGTATTTCAAATGATAATGCAATTGATGAAAATCATCCTCAAGTTCCGATTAATACTTACGGATTAACTAAAATGATGATCGAAAATATTCTTAAAGATCTTTGTAGTAAAAAAATGATAAATGCAGTAGTTTTTCGCTATTTCAATGCTTCAGGTTGTTCTCCAGATGGTGACCTCGGTGAAAACCACGAGCCAGAGACTCATCTCATTCCAAACATATGTAAATCAATTATCAATAATAAATTTGAAGGTTTTACTCTCTATGGAAATGACTATGATACTCCTGATGGTTCATGCATAAGAGATTATATTCACGTTATGGATTTAGCTAAGGCACACTTATCCGGCTTAAACTTTTTGCGAGCAAACTCAGGCTATTATGATTTCAACCTCAGTAGTGAAAAAGGACACTCTGTTCTCGAAGTCATCAAAACATTTGAAGAAATAACAAGTAAAAAAGTGAATATCATACTCAAAAAGCGCAGACCAGGTGATCCCCCAATTCTAATAGGAAGCTCTCTAAAAGCTAAACAACTTCTGGATTTCAAATGCGAATATAATTTAAAGGATTCAATACAACATACTTACAACTATTTCACAGGACAAAAACCATGAAAACGTTAGACTTGATAATACCAGTTTATAATGAAGAGGAAGTTCTAGATCATCTTTTTCTTGAGCTTAAGAATGTTTTCAATACAGAAAATTTAATTAAGTATCAAATCTCAAGGGTTAAATTTATTTTTATTGATGATGGGAGTAAAGACAAAAGTTCATTCATGATTAAGGAATTCCTAGAGGAAGTGAGATGTGGCCAATTAATAAGGTTTTCTAGAAACTTTGGACATCAAAATGCTGTTACAGCAGGTCTTGATAATGCTTTTAGTGACATTGTTGGTCTTATTGATGCTGACCTGCAAGACCCACCAGAAGTCATTTTAAGAATGGCAGAAAAAATGAAAGATAATTATGATGTAGTATATGGGGTTCGGCAAAAACGTAAAGAAAATGTTTTAAAGGTTTTCTGCTACTGGCTTTACTATAGAATATTGGCATATTTTAGTGATTTAACAATCGCCCTCGATAGCGGCGATTTTTTAGTCATGAATAGTATGGTTGTTAACGCTATTCGTGCATTACCAGAAAAGATCAGATACCCAAGAGGTTTAAAAACTTGGGTCGGATATAGGCAAATCGGTTTCGAATATGAAAGGTATGCTAGAGCGGCTGGAGAAACAAAATACTCCTTCAAGAAACTCTATGATCTTGCAACGAATGGAATTACATCTCTTTCAACAAAGCCATTAAGAATTACACAGTTCTTTGCACTCGTATTCTCTTTTTCTTCTATATTACTGGCAGTCTTCATACTTACATTAATCCTCACTTCCAAAGTTGCTGAAAATGTATATTTTTATATTACATATTTATTAATCTTTATAACTGGTTCTGTTATTATGATGAGTCTCTATGTTATAAGCGCCTATGTTGGCAGAACTTATATTGAGGTAAAAGGAAGGCCTACATATATTGCGATGGAGAATATAACGTGGGGTTCAAGTGAGTAACATAATTGTTTTATCGAATCAAGAAAGCTTAAGTATGGATACAGAGTGGTTCGAATATGCTAATAGTAACCACTTTTGGTTTAACTGGCGGCTTCATGCTGCTTTAAAACAATTCAAAGAGAGTGGGCTTAATATCAAGAAAAAGTTGCATGTTTTGGATATTGGAGGAGGAATGGGAATCCTTGCCAATCAAATAGAGCACTCAACGAACTGGAATGTAGACATATGTGACCTAGATCAACAAGCTCTAAAGGATTGTGCACAAATAAGAGGGCATAAGTTTCTCTATAATATTCGAGACGAAAATAAACATATGATTAACAAATACGATATCGTTATTCTTTATGATGTTCTTGAGCATATTAAAATAACAGAAAGCTTTTTGAAGTCCTGCATAGCACACTTGAAAGAGAACGGCCTACTACTTGTTAATGTTCCAGCACTTCAAGAGTGTTATAGCATATATGATAAAGAGATTGGTCACTACAGAAGGTATAATATCGAACAAATAAATAACGAATTCTCTAAACTAGAAGTTGAAGTTTTAGATAATAGATATTGGGGCCTTTCTCTCCTTCCAATTTTAGTATTAAGAAAATTTTATCTTGCTATATCAACAACTCAAAAAAACATAATTAAAACTGGTTTTCAACCCCCTTCAGACTTAATTAATAAATTATTTATTTATATTTCTAAAATAGAGTTATTTATCCTTTCTAAACCATTGCTGGGCACATCTCTACTATCTATATACAAGAAGACGAAATGATTAAGAATTTAAAAAACTTACTACTTATTACAGATACAGATGTCAAACATTCATTAATATTTGCCATTTTAACTGGACTTCTTTTGTTCATCGCGGAATACGCTTTTATAATTGTTCTGCAAAGTATGCTTAGCTCTATTGGCATTGCAGATGCCAAAAGTCTTGATTTGCCAAAATGGCTTCCTACTGGTGCCAAGTATTCTTTGTTATTTTTTTTCCTAGTTGGTGCAATTAGAGTTTCGGCATTGATGCTTAAAAACTATTTAATAGGTGTTACAAATCAAAAGTTTCTACGTAGCCAAAGAGAGATGATATCGAATTATGCTATATATAATGCTGAAAAAACGAGCACACATGAAATGACTAGTCTCTATACTGATATTCTTTCAAGGTCTGGATCAACTATACTAGACCTAACGGGATTAGTGATTACCATTACAAGCATCTCTCTTCTTTTTCTAACTGGTCTTACAACAGCCCCCGTCGAGATGTGCATTGGAACGTTGGGTCTTTTTCTTACTTGGGTTCCCATTCGTTTTATAAATAAAAAGATTAGCACTCTTGGAGATAATCTTTCAATAGACTGGGGTAATATCACTAGATCACTCCTCGAAAATATCAGGCATAATTATTTTTTCAGAGCTCATGGTCTAGAGCAAGAACAACTCAGAACTGGACAAATTCACCTGAAGAGCTATGAAACTAATTATGGAACATTTTATCGATACTCGGCAATAAAAAACGGATTTCCTAATATTGCAGGAATCTTGCTGGTAAGCTCGATTGCATACATAAGTATTACATTTTTAAATACAAAAGGCTCAGCGCTTCTATCATTTCTATATATTTTTATTAGAGTTGCACAGGGAGGCGGAGAGCTTTCGGTCACATTAAGTCACCTTCGTCTCAATCTTCCAAGTGCAGAAAAGCTTGTAATGTGGAACTCTCTCTTTAATTCTTCTAGTAACAACCATTCTTCATTTTTAGATGAAACAAAACAGAAGCTTAGAATAAAGTCGCTGACCACTAAAGATTTGTCCTTTTCATATGAAGATAAAAAAATTATAGACAAACTAAATCTAAGTCTCAATTCTGGTGACATTCTTATCATCTCAGGACAATCTGGCTCAGGGAAAAGTACATTATTATCGCTCTTGTTAAGTATCAACCAACCATCAGATGGGTCTATCTGTATTAACGATTTGCCCCTGAGCATATCTGCTGATTCCTATAAACGTTCTATTGCCTATGTTGGACCAGAACCATTTCTCTTTAATGCAAGTATAAAAGACAATATACTTCTGGGCTCAGTTAAAGAATCCTTAAGCTCAAACGAAATAGAAAAAGCCATTTCCCTTTCTTGTTCAGATTTATTAATTAGCGAAAAACCTGAAGGTATTAACTATATCCTTGACGAGCATGCAGATATTTCAACTGGTCAAAAACAACGAATTTCCATTTGTCGTGCAATTTTACGCGATCCTGATCTATTTATTTTAGACGAAGCAACTGCAAACTTAGATAGTACTACTGAACAGAGAATAATGAACAATCTAAAAGACAATTTTCCCAACTCTATTTTTATCATTGTTACTCACAAGAAAGAACTCTTTCACTTTGGAAACAAACATTTAAGCCTAGACAGAACCGATTGAAAAATAGTTTGTCTTACCAGATCTAATAAACTCCTCAATTTTTGATATTGTTTCATCGCTCTTCTCCACACTAAACTCGTGCAAAAAGTAAGTAAACACATCAAAAGACTGTTGATTTCCTGAAAACTTGGATAAAAATTCTCTATAAGAATTGAACAAAAGGTCATCGCTCCAATTGAAATAGTGGTTCATATAATAAAACTCCATTAACTCATCTTGATCGATCTCTAGATGTAGATCTTTCAAGTTGAATAACATTTCCTTGTACTCCTTAATAGTTTCCGCATGCCAGTTTAATTTTTTATAAGCTATACGAGGGTTATAACCAGTATTAATTACTTGTTTTCCAAAATATGGATACTCTTCTCCAATAGTTCCATAGCATGTTAAAACAAAATCAATGCCCTCATTTATTAACTGATGATGCGAGACATTATATGGAATTGTTTTTATCCTCGGGTACTTACCTACTATCCTCTCAACTATATCTAAAGTTCCTGGTAAAGGATCTGGATGTACCTTAATATACCAATCATAGTTCGTTTCATTGGAAACGCCCCCTAAAAAATTAAGCCATTCATAAAAATCAGGAAATGGTAACATTTCATATGCATGTGGATTATCATAAAAACAATGAGTAGCTATTAATACCTTAACAGCATTTGATTCTTTTAAATATTTTCTGTTTTCGACTTTGCCAAAAGAAGAAGCCGTAGAGTAATACATGTCGACACCAATCTCTCCACTAAACCTCTTTCCATACTGTTCTCTCGCGATCTTAATAGCATCTAACCTTTCTCTATTGGTTAGTTTTGAGAATAGTTCGGGAAGATCTTTAAAGTATTTATATACAGAGAATGGTTCTTGTGCGAACGTCATTGATCTTGGGTTTGGTAGATAGACTGGAATTTTAAATTTATAAGCTACTTTGCAGCCAATATTCATCCAAATATAATTATCATGACTAACAACTAATCCTCTTACACTATTTTCTGAAAAATAATTGTTCCAAAAATAAAATAATGATATTCCACATTTAAGAATAAAGTTAAATCGAGGGTCTGCTAAATCAAGCGTTGCTTTATTGTACTCTCGGAGATAAGACTCATAAATATCAACACCTATTTTGGCTCCTTCTATTTCATAATTTAGAACATCCGTCTTTGTTTTAAAACTACTAATCACTCTCGAATATTCCGCTAATATTTGTTTTTTTTGGGCTTTATTCAATTTAATTCTGATAGTAGTATCACAATTAAACGACTTATATATCAAAGAGTACTTCAAATTCTTTAGATTATTTCCCCATATATAATTTTTTATTTCTGAATTTGTTTTCTTTGCAAGAATATTGCAAAAATATGAATACATGATTAATGTTTCAGGCACATAAAAAAGATCACAAATAATTATTGAAGTTGGTTTCAGAACTTTAAAATTTCTCCATAAAATTTTATTATGACTGATTATTTTCCTAGCTGGAGCAGGAAGGTTGAAAAGTAAGAGTTGCTCCAAGCAGCTTTCAATTATTTCACTTGTTAGAAGATTCTTAAGAACCGCTTTAATATTTTTGACCATCTATTCCCTCAAGCCTATAATTAATTTATTTCAAATAAGGTAGTAGATATATCATGAAAATTCCAGCAACATTACTTATAGCATTCAATAGACCAAAAGAGACAAAAGAAGTTTTTGATGCTATACGAAATGCAAAACCTCGTAAACTCTATATCGCAACGGATGGAGCCAGGATTACACATCCAAACGATACGATTCTACTTGAGGAAACTCGCAAGATTTTTGACAATATAGACTGGGAATGTGAAGTTAAGACATTGCACTCTGAAGTTAATCAGGGATGTAAGGTTGCTGTATCAAGTGCTATCGACTGGTTTTTCAAACATGAAGAGGTGGGTATTATTTTGGAAGATGACTGTAAGCCTAGCTTAAGTTTTTTCCATTTTTGTGATGAAATGCTAAATCGATATCGTGATGATAACAGAGTAATGCAAATTTCTGGTAGCCACCTTGTAAGTAACCACAACTCACATTATCCATACTCTTACTATTTTACACGATTAAACGACATTTGGGGATGGGCGACATGGAGAAGAGCATGGAAACATTTCTCTCTAGATATGCCCAATTATTTGGAATTTAAAAAAGGCTCAAACTTGCAAAATTACGGTTTAAAGCCAGAAATAACTAAGTGGCTCCAAAGTTATCTTGACGATACATACTTTAATGATTCTCGAATCTGGTCGATTCAATGGACATACGCCATGATAGTCAACAATGGTTTATCTATAAATCCCTCTTCAAACCTTGTTGAAAATATTGGGTTTACCAAAGATGGGACCGGAGCCAATAGTTCTTTCAATTCTTTTAACCTTTATAATAATTTCAAGATTCAGTCCATGGGTAACATTTCTCACCCACCTTTTATTCTTCCATCATCCTGCTTGGAGTCATTACGCTTCAATATAATAAAAAAAACTGACCCTAGATTATTTCTAATAAATATAATTATTAAATGGGTAGTTAATAAATTAAGGCTCCTAAAATCAATATTTTTTAGGTAATTAAAGCTCATCATGTAGACTTATAATGGATATTATTGATATATTTGTATTTCAACAGTCTACAGGAAATACATGGCTTCAATAATTACGCTAACGACACATAGTGATGACAATGGAGACTTAACTGTCGTCGATTTTTTCGACTTTAACGTTAAGCGTTTTTTTTACATAACAGCAGTACCTCAAAATATGATTCGTGGTTTACATGGTCATATCAAAAACAGAATGGCATTGATTGCTCTTTCTGGCTCAGTAGATATTTTTTATAATAATGGAAGTGAATCGAATACTATCACTTTAAATTCAAAAAACATCTGCTTGCAACTTGAGCCAAATGACTGGCATAGACTTGAAAATTTCTCAAGTGATATTATTCTACTCGTAGCCTGTTCTGAGCCCTATGATAAAAATGATTATTTTTTTGAGGAGCCAGCTTGATACCATACGAAGACCTTAAGAAAACTAACGAACTTATGTTAGGAGAAATAAAAGAAGCAGTATCTCAAACAATTGATTCTGGTTGGTATATACTTGGAAATGAGGTAAAAAAATTTGAGCAAACATTTTCAGAGCTTCATGAAAACTCATTTTGCTCTGGGGTAGCTTCTGGTCTAGATGCTTTAACTATAGGACTCCTTAGTCTTGATCTTCCAAAGGGGAGTGAGGTACTAGTACCTTCAAACACTTACATTGCGACAGTTCTCTCTATTGTGCAAAATGACTTGAGACCTGTATTTGTTGAGCCTGATCTAGAAACTTATAACATTTCTCCAACTAATATCGAAAAGATGATATCTCCCAACACCTCAGCGATTATTGTTGTTCATCTTTATGGCAAAGTTTGTGAAATGGACAAAATCATGCCACTTGCCTTAAAGTATAATCTCAAAGTTATTGAGGATTGTGCTCAATCTCACGAAGCAACTTTAGACGGCAAGAAGGCTGGAACCTTTGGCGATATTGCGGCATTTAGTTTTTATCCGACTAAAAATCTTGGCGCAATGGGTGATGCTGGCGCTATATTAAGTAAAGATCCCGTATTGGACGAAAGGATTAAAGCTATTAGAAATTATGGCTCAAAAATTAAGTATCATAATGATTACATAGGTATGAATTCCAGACTCGATGAGATTCAAGCATCAATTCTTAATGTAAAATTAAAATACCTGTCTTTAATTACAGACCACAAAGTAAAGCTTGCTCAGCTCTACTTCGATAATCTGTCTAGTTCTTTTGTACTACCTAATAGAAATTCTCGCTTCAAAGATGTTTTTCATATTTTCAACATAAGACATGATGAAAGAGACAACCTCAAAAAGTTTTTAGCGATGAATAATATACAAACTGAGATACATTACCCAATCAGTCCCTGTAATCAGAAAGCACTCGAAAATATTATGTTTCAAGGTGAATCAAATATTTCTATGCTAATACACAATACAACTTTAAGTCTTCCAATATCATTTGGTCACACCCAAAATCAAATAGAGAAAGTAATCCAAACATTAAACGAATACTAAATGGAGAAAGATATGTCGCTATGCCTTATATGTAATAATGAATACAAACCGTTTATTTCCTTCGGGCCACAACCTATTGCTAACGGTTTCATAAAAATGGAAGACCTTGGTAATGAATATTTTTTCGATATGCAAGTAGGCCACTGTGAGGTCTGTAATATGGTTCAACTTGTAGATCAGCCCGACAGAGAACAAATGTTTAATAGTAATTATGCATTTTTCTCCTCCACTTCTACATATATGGCAAAACACTTTCAACAATTTGCTGAGACGATTAAAAGTACATACTTACAAAATGATAACCCTTTTGTAGTTGAAATGGGTAGTAATGATGGAATTATGCTTCAAAATTTTAAAAACTGGAATATTCGACATCTTGGAGTCGAGCCTTCATCTAATGTTGCCGATGTTGCTCGCTCAAAAGGAATCAACACAATTGTAGAGTTTTTTGATGAAGAAGTTGCAAAAAATATTATTTCTGAGTATGGAAAAGCAGACGCATTTATGACTGCAAATGTTATGTGTCATATCCCATATATTCACTCTATTGCCAAAGGTATTAAAACATTACTTTCAGATAATGGAGTACTTTGTTTTGAGGATCCATATATGGGTGATATTATGGAGAAGGCATCTTATGATCAAATATATGACGAACATGTTTTCTTTTTTTCAGCAATGTCTGTAAAATATCTTTTTGAAATGCATGGTATGGAACTTATTGATGTTGCTCATCAAACTACTCATGGTGGTTCGATGAGATATACTCTTGCCCACAAAGGTGCTTATAATGTCTCTAAATCAGTAGAGGACTTAATTGAAAAAGAAAAGAGTATTGGACTCAACAATTCTAAAAATTATGCTGAACTAAAAACTAGAATCGAAAAATCAAAAACAGATCTTTATGAACTTTTGTCGAGTCTTAAATCCCAGGGAAAAAAAGTTGTGGGATACGGAGCGACTTCTAAGAGTACAACGATATTGAACTACTGTAATATTGGTCCCGACTTGATCGAGTTTATTTCAGATACTACCCCTATCAAACAAGGCAAGTTAACTCCAGGTATGCATATTCCAGTAAAAGAATATAATGATTTTATTGCATCTGATGCCGACTACACTGTTTTATTTGCCTGGAATCACAAAACAGAGATAATGGAAAAAGAATCCAAATACAAAGGTAAGTGGATAACGCATGTACCTTTCGTACAAGTTTTCGAATAAGGATTGAGATGATTGCTGGAGTAGAGTTTAAAACATTAAAAACACACTCTGACGAAAGAGGTTTCTTTAGAGAAATAATTAGAGTAACTGATGATCCATTTTTTGATGTTCCTTACGGACAATGGAGCCATTCATTTATGTTTGATAATGTCATAAAGGCATGGCATTATCACAATATACAAACAGATTATTTCTACGTAGTTTCAGGTGTACTGAGAGTTGGATTAGCTGACATGAGAAAAGACTCAACAACTTATGGTGAGACTATGGACTTTTTAATGGGAGATCATCAGAATCCACTTTGTGTCAAAATTCCACCAGGGATCGCACATGGTGTAAAGGTTGTGCAAGGCCCAGCGAATCTCATGTACTTAATGTCACATATTTATAATCCAAACGATGAAATACGAATTCCTTATAATTCACCTGACATAGATTTTGATTGGCTTAAGGGTCCAGAAATTAAATGATACATTTTTTTTCAAAAAAAAACATTGTTATTACTGGCGGCACTGGATTTATAGCGGGTCATATATTTTCCAGATTAAAACCTTTTGCACAATCTATAAGCCTACTTAGCAAAGCTAGTTCAAGCGATGATTCAATAACTCAAGTTAACTATCAAGATATTGAATCTTTACGTCCTCATATTGAGAAAGCTGATATCATTTTCCATTTAGCCGCTCAAACAAGTGCCTATAGAGCTGAAGAGAATCCAGCATTAGACTTACAGTGTAATCTCATACCACTACTTAATATATTAGAAATTTGTAAAACGATGGATAAAATACCTACGGTTATCTTCGCCAGTACTGTTACTATTTTCGGAATTCATGAACCTCCTTTAAGGACAAGCCTTTCACCCGATATGCCTTCTTCTTTCTACGATCTTCATAAGCTACATGGTGAAGATTATCTTAATTACTATATTAAAAATAAACACATCAATGGCTGCTCTCTCAGACTAGCGAATGTATATGGTCCAGGATCAAAAGAGTCTTCAGTCGACAGAGGCATAATCAATATTATGATCAAAAAGATATTATCAAATCAAAATATTACAATTTTTGGTAATGGAAAATATATTCGTGATTTTATCTACATAAGTGATGTTGCTAATTCATTTCTTGAAGCCGCTATTCACATTAAAAAGTGCAATGGCCGTAAATTTATAATTTCTTCTGGTCAAGGACACCAATTTCTCAATGTAATAAATACAATAATCCAATTAGCGAATAAGCTTAAAACAATAAACCCTCTTATAGAATTTACACCTTTCTCCGATAAAGCTTTGAATATAGAGAAAAGAAATTTCATAGGTGATAATACTGACTTCATCTCACTTACCAACTGGAAGCCAAAGATTTCACTAGAACAGGGCATTACCTTAACAATGGAAACACTCTTATGAAAATTATTATCACTGGTGCTCTTGGACACATTGGCTCACAATTACTAAGAATTCTTCCAATTTCTTTTCCTAACTCTCAAATTATCTTGATTGATAATCTTGTAACGCAAAGATATTGCTCACTCTTCAACCTTGACAAAAAAGTTAATTATACTTTTTATGAGTATGATATTTTAACCTGTAACTTAGATTCACTACTTGCCAATGCTACTCTTGTAATTCATCTTGCAGCAATAACAAATGCGGCAGGAAGCTTTGAGAAACAAGAAGAAATTGAAAATGTAAATTTTATAGGTACAAAGAGAATTGCCGAGGCCTGTATTAAGCACGATGTAAAATTACTTTTTTTATCTACGACAAGCGTTTATGGTACGCAAAAAGATGTTGTTAACGAAGACTGCGACAAGAGTGAGCTTGCTCCTCAGAGCCCTTACGCCACCTCTAAACTTAATTCAGAATACCTCTTGTCTGAGCTGGCATCTAATAAAGGCCTAAAACACATAACATGTCGATTTGGAACAATTTTTGGTACTTCTATAGGAATGAGATTTCATACCGCAATTAACAAGTTCTGTTGGCAAGCTGTTATGGGCCAACCTATTACTGTATGGACTACTGCTCTTAATCAAGTAAGACCTTATCTCGAGTTAAATGATGCAATTAATTCAATTATCTTCATAATAGAAAAAGACCTATTCAATTCTGGCACTTACAATATACTGACTTTAAATTCATCAGTTAAGAGTATACTCGACTTAATAAATCACTATAATCCAGGAATACAAATACAGTATGTAGACACTGAAATAATGAATCAATTATCTTATAAAGTAGAAAATGATAAATTCAAATCAACAGGTTTTCAATTTCAAGGGTCTCTAGAAAGATCCCTAAAAGAAACTATTGATCTTTTAAAAGGAGCTAACAATGTCTAAAAATATTAAATTAAATATTGGTTGCGGAGGTCGTCCATTACTCAATTATATAAACGTCGACATGGACTCACTTGATGATTTACGCAAAAGATATCCATCACAAGAATTCAGTAGTGACCTAGATTTAAGAAATTATGATATTACGAATTTTCCTCTCAAGGATGCATCTGTAGATGAAGTTCGTGCTGATGCATTTATAGAACATCTTAATTTTAAAGATGAGAAAAAGTTTTTCTATGAAGTTAAGAGACTTCTAAAAACTGACGGTATCTTTACTTTCTCAGTTCCAGACTTTGAAGCAGTTTGTAAAATCTGGCTTAACGCAAAAGATGAATGGAAAGATTTTTATCGTGATGATGTAGAGGCTATTGAGCAAAAACATTGGTTTGGACAATATTCATACTCAACAGATTCAAGATGGGGCTATCTAACCGCTATGATTTTCGGCAGTCAAAATGGAGAAGGCCAGTTCCATACTAATTGCTACTCAAAGGGTAAAATTGAGGCAATGATGGCAAAACTAGACTTCACCATTATTGAACTATCGGAATTCCTTTGGAAAGGTGAAAGAGACCCAATGCTTCAAGTTGTAGCAAAAAAGAACTAAGTATTATCCATTTCATACATAGCTTCAAAGAAGTCAGCTGGAACATAGCAGTCTTTTTTGAAGATTTCTTTCCATGTTAAAAGAGGTTTATACTTTGACTCGTCTAATTTTATTTTATCAAAGGGAACCTCTGTTGATTTCCATGCTTTGAAATAAAACACTTTCGACAGCTCATTAGCAATTTGCATATATGTACTAATTTGCTCCTCTTTCATTTCGTGCAAACAATCGATCGCCATAAATAAATCACAATATTTACTTGGTAGCAACTTAAGCTGATGGGGCATTATAAATACAATATCACTTTCGTCTATGCTTTGTTCAACATCCTCAAAGCTCGTAAAGTTCTGGAATTTAAATATTTTTCTCTCTTCAAATAACTCAGCCAGGTAACGCTGGGACATATATAAAGCAGGAGCAATATCACAT
>CAZQJK010000033.1:0-42398 GCA_964593545.1 uncultured Bacteriovorax sp.
CGTTTGTCGCTAAATCGTGAAATAGCATTTTGTTGATTCGTCTTTTCTTTTGATACTTTTCAAGCGTGAAGGTTGCTCGAGAAAATTTCTGTCCGCAGGTCTTACAGACAAAGCGTTGAACTTTTCTTGAATCACTTCGGCGAAAATAGAATCCATCTTTGGAGATAAGCTTGTTTTTAGTGGTGGAATGGCAGTCAGAATTTGGGCAGTGGTAGATCATGCAGTACTTACTGCAATCTTTGTGTCGTTACAAAGACAGTAAGTACTTAAAATGTATGACGAAAAATTTATTAGGAATCAAAAACTGATTTCAAATGTAATTAATTTTTCCCCATTTTTATGGAGCAGTTTAAAAGCTTTCTTTAATTTCTGAGAGAGTTATTGTCTCGCCAAGCTTGACGAGCTCGCCTTTTTTGTTGATGACAAAATAAGCTGGAACCCCCACAAAACCTTGGGATTTAAGCCATGAGCCTATTTGGGGATCACGCTTCGTCCAGTCTCCAAGCATGAGTTCAACATTGTTTTCTGCCATTAATTTCCTGAAACCATCAGTATCGATGACAAGTTTTTCATTAACTTTACAAGTTATACACCACTTCGCAGTGAAGTCGATAAAGGTAAGTTTATTAATTCTCATATTATTGTTCATTTTCTCTTCGCTCCACTTGTGCCAAGTTATTTCTGAACTTCTATTCTTATCGTTGAGCATATTAGAGCCACTTTCACCATATGAGATGATTGTTGCTTGTGCCTGGTAGATCAGAATAATTGTTGGGATGAGAAGAGCAATTGAAAAAAATATTTTCTTCGTCATTTTTGCTCTCATATAGAAAATGAAAAAAATGAGAACAAGGCCAGTGTTTATTTTTAATAGTGCAAGGCTTGAATCTGTTAGTGCCGAAAAGACATCGAGTAACCAGATAGTCGTTAGAACAAGTGTTAGTCCTAGTATTTTTTTGACGTGATCCATCCACATTCCTGGACGTGGTAAGAATTTAATTAACGCAGGAAAGAATGCCGTTAATAAAAATGGGGATGAGAGTCCTAGACCGATGGCAAAGAATATTCCAAATATTGTTGTTGTTGACTCACTGAAAGCGAAAGTTAGTGCCGTTCCTAGAAATGGAGCTGAACATGGAGTTGAAAGGATTGTCGCAAGAACACCTCCAATAAAGTCGCCACTAAAACTATCTCTTAATTCTACTGAGCCAAGCTTAGAGCCACCTGGAGTTCGAAATTCGAAGAGACCGAACATATTTAATGCCATGATGAAAATCACTACGATCATTAAAGCAACAAAACTAGGGGACTGTAGTTGGAATCCCCATCCTATTTGTTCACCAGTATTTTTTAAAACAGTGATAACTCCTGCAAGGGCAAAGAAAGTAGAGATTACACCTACCGAGTAAGCAATATTATGTCTAAAGATAGATTTTTTACTCTCGTTACTATGACCAATGAGGCTAAATAGTTTTAGTGAAATTACTGGAAGTACACATGGCATGATATTTAAAATCAATCCACCAACAAAGGCCATGATGAGGTAGTAGAAAATATTCCTACCATCACTCACTGATTCTTCTGCTTTGTTGTGCTCTTTCTTGTCATCAATTTGTTGAATAGGTTTTAAAATTTTGAAGAATGATTCAAACTGTCCATTTATATCAGAACTATAACTTGAAAAAGATTTTGAGATCACATAAGTTTCATTTGATACTGGGTCGACAAAGAGAAATTTAAAATTAAATGGTTTTTCAAATTTACCACTTGCTGGAAGTGGCATCTCTGGGTCCATATACACTCCATCCCAGTCCATCGTATAACGTCCATAAAGAGAGTTTTTACTATCTTTATAAAGGGTTTCTCTTTTAAATGAAAATGGGAGCATCGGATAGACTGAAATGATATTGCTTGTAATTGGAACTTCTTTTACTTCTTTTGAAAGACTATAAATGAAGACGAGGTTTTCACCTTGCTTCACAAGACTGATATCAAAATAGGAAGGTATATCTTTTGTTTGTGGTAGTTTCGAAAAGCGAGATTTCATCTCATCCATCGAGACTTGAAAGTCATTGTCTGAAGTGATGAAAGCTGAATCCTTTATTTCTCCATTGATATGCTTTTCACCAGGGATGCAGATGTTTTTACAAATTAGCCACTTGAAATGTGCCTCTATTTTTTCATCGTTGAGATCTTGAGATATTGGGAAGAAGAGAGTGTACTCATCTTCATATCCAAAAGTCATGATGTCGCCGTCTTCTTTAAATCTTTTTGGAATAGGCCATTCTTTAACATCGAGAACTTTTTCCTCGCCATTAATTTTGAAGGTTGCTTCTATGGGAAGACCAGCGTCTCCTGGGTTTATCCAGTAGGTATGCCAGTGGGGATAGTTCTTGAAATTAGCTGCAAGGTAGGTTTGTCCGTCAATTGTTATTGGTGACATACTCATTTGCATGACATTCTTTGGTATATCTTCTGCAAAAATAGATAGAGATAGTAGAAGTAAAATTACTAATTTATTCACTGGGTCTTCCTTTTCATTTCATCAATTCTATCGTCCGATTTTATCAGAGATATTAGGTTTCGTATCTTAATAAGATGAGTTTTGACGAAATTTTGACTTTAAGATAACGTGATAATTAATTTTACTTAAATGAGGAGTATTAGTGAAGGGTTTTCCACAGCGTATCGTTTGCCTTACCGAAGAGTCAGTAGAATTTCTTTATGCACTTGAGGAGCAAGATCGAATTGTTGGTGTTTCTGCGTACGCGAGAAGACCTTGTGAAGTTGTGCAGAAGCCCGTTGTCACTGCATTTGTTAGTGGTAGTATCAAGAAAATTAAGGAATTAAACCCTGATTTAGTTATAGGATATTCTGATATTCAAAAAGATCTTGCAAGAGATCTTGTCGCTGAGGGACTTAATGTCTATATAGCAAATCATCGAAGTATCAAGGAGATTTTCGATTATCTACTGTTCATTGGACGCATGGTTGATAAGAGCGCTCTTGCAATAGAGCTTCTTGCTAAAGCATCACATAAAATTGAGGAAGCAAAAGCTTTTGCTAAAAGTTTGAAGTACCGACCAAAAGTTTATATTGAAGAATGGGACGAACCTCTAATTTCTGGAATTGAATGGTTTTGTGAAGTCGTTAATCTTTGTGGAGGAGATGTTGTCTTCGGTGATAAGTCGATAAATAAGCTTGCAAAAAATCGTATTGTTTCAGAAACCGATTTTGTAGATATCGATATTGATATTATTTTTGCTTGTTGGTGTGGAAAGAAAGTCGATATAAAATCGATTCAGGAGAGGGCATACCTTGCTCGTACTGAGGCGATAAAGAACAACTGTATTTATGAACTTGAGCCAGAAATTTTTCTTCAGCCGGGGATTGCGCCGATTATGGCCGGGATTGACATCATCATTGATCACCTTCGAAACTACTGAAAATGCAATGCCTGAGAGGAAGAATCTTCCATTTTGGTGCACTTGAGATAAAAAACTAAATTATTTTGACGTTTTACCGATTAGTCCTACGAAGAAGTTTAAGGAGCTAGGACTAAGTTCATGAAAAAACTATTAAAAATTACGACAGGATCATTAATTTTGGCATCATTTTCATCGTGCGGATTTATGGAGCATGTTGAACAAAGAGCTGCTGTTCTTAATTCTCTTGAAGATAAGGTTCTTACCTTAAACGAAGAGAATCAATATCTAAGAAATGATATTAGGGAACTTAAGTACAAAATTAAAACACTAGAAAATAAGAATTTCTATTTAGAGACTCAATTAAAAGAAAAGCCTACGATGCCATCAATGGCACAAAGAGCTCAGTCAATGGATAGGAAAATTGCTAGCGTCGCTCCAATGAACGGAAGTGATTTAGTAAAATTTGATGTCTATAAATGGAAGCCCGATCAAATGTTGACGATCGCTCAAAAAGAATTTGATACAAAGAACTATGAAAAGAGTGCTCAGTTTTTTTCTGAATTTTCTAATAAGTACCCTTCAGATAAAAACTTAAATGATAAATTTTTGTTTCAAGCTGGAATAGCTTCATTTGAATCAGGAAAGCACTATGAGTGGAGTGAAAAGTATCTCTCTCAGTTAGTAGAGAGATATCCAACTTCTGAGTACTACTTAGGTTCGAAGTTGTGGCTCGGTTTAACTTATCTTAAGCAAGGTAAGGAAAAAGATTTTTTTGCAGTAGTCGAAGAATTTAGAAAGAAATATAGAAACACTCCAGAATGGAATATTTTAAGTGGTCACTATGAAAAGATTGTACAAAAATATAAGTCAAATTAGTATTGCTCTTTCTTTGTGTTCAGCTGTTATGGCGGCTTCGCCTAAGGCAGTAATCGAAGCAGTGAAAGGTAATGCATTTGTAACAAGAGAAGGCCGGACAGAAAAATTATCTGTAGGTGATTATCTTTATGATTTCGATGAAGTCTTTTCTGAAGTCGGATCGCAAGTTACTTTTGCAGATTACTATGATCATAAGTTTCACATGTCAGGTTCAGGCTATGTTTCAATTTTAAATAAAATTATCGAATTGAAGGGCGGTTATCTCTGGGTACAAACAGATCAACCAAGCTCTAACCATTTTTACATTCAAACAGTTAATTCCTCGGCAGCTTACTCTCGTGGTGAATTTATTATCTCTTACGATCAAGACTCTGGTAAAACACAAATATTGAGTATCGATGGTACTCACTTATTTTCTAATAATGAAAATAGCTATATGAAAGAAGAAGTGCCTGCTGGTAAATTTTCATTTGTAAGTGAGAAGTATGAAAATGGTGCACCAAGAGTACCAACTCCAATTGGTTCATCGACATACTCATCAGTTGTTTCTCTGTATGATGGTATTAAGCCAATGGATAAGCAATCAAATGTTGTTGAGGATATTGCAAAAGTTCAAATGGAAGCAGCACCTGTTGGCCGTAATATTGCTTCGACTCCTGCTCCTGAGGGGACTAGTGCGGGAACAGTTATTATTGTAAAAAAAGCACCAATGGAAGATCGTGAAGACAAACTAAAAAGTTTTTATAAAAACCAAATAACTTCAATGGAAAAGAAGTATAAGAAAGTTCCAAAGAAATTTAAGCCAGATTATTCAACGAAGTCACATGTATCGATTAAAATCCATAATGTGCCAACGACGAGACTTCCTGCTTCTGTAGAGATTAAAAATCATAAGTCGACATCTCGTATGCCAGCTTCAATGACCGAGCTTAATCCTCAAGTAGAAATAAAAAATGATGTTTTTGAAAAGTCTCTAATTGATCAATATAAAAAACAAATGAGACATAGTAACGAAATCAACAGCCTAATCAAAGATCTTAAGAGTTATGATCAAGACTATAAACAAGCATACTAGTTTATAGGACATAATTTCTACCTTTAAATTACCTCAATCCCAGTTATTATTGATATATAGATCATTAATTTTACTGGGATTACCATATGTCTAAGATTCTTTCTGAAAACGCATTAACTTATGATGATGTCCTTATTCGACCAGGATATTCTGAAACACTTCCTAGTGAAGTTTCTCTTACTACAAGATTTAGTAGAAATATTGCTTTAAATATTCCAATAGTCTCTGCTGCAATGGATACTGTTACTGAAGCAACAACAGCAATTGTTATGGCCCAAGAAGGTGGAATTGGTGTCGTTCATAAGAATATGAGTGCAGAGCTGCAAGCGTTTGAAGTCGAAAAGGTCAAGAAGTTTGTCTCGGGGATGGTTTCTAATCCAGTCACTGTCACGCCTGAAACTTCATTGAATGAGGTCGTCGAAATTACAGCAAAACATCGCATAACAGGGGTGCCTGTTGTTGATAAAGATCACACACTTGTTGGTATGTTAACAAGTCGAGATATGAGATTTGAAACTAATTTAAATCAGAAAGTTAAAGATATCATGACACCTGCAGAGCGCTTAATTAAAGCAAATGTTGGAATTGAGCTTGAAGAGGCTAAAGCTATTCTTCATAAGCATCGTATTGAAAAATTGCCAGTTGTTGATAAGAGCGGAAAAATTAAAGGTCTTATTACGATTAAAGATATTTTAAAAAATATCGAATATCCAAATTCAAATAAAGATAGTCTCGGAAGACTTCGTGTCGCGGCTGCTATTGGTGTAGGCCCAAAAGAAGTCGATCGTGCAAAGGCACTTATCGAAGCTCAGGTTGACTGTATCATCATTGATACGGCACATGGACACTCCAAGGGTGTTATTGAAATGGTGAAGAAAGTCAGAGGCCTTACTCCTTCGGGTCAGATTGTTGATATCATCGCTGGAAATGTGGCAACACATAAGGCCTGCGAAGATCTTATTAAAGTTGGCGTTGATGGTGTTAAAGTTGGTATCGGGCCAGGTTCTATTTGTACGACTCGCGTTGTTGCAGGTATTGGAGTTCCACAGCTCTCTGCTGTTATTGAATGTGCAGCGGCCTGTAACAAGGCCGGAATACCTTTTATTGCAGATGGTGGAATTAAGTACTCTGGGGATATTGTTAAAGCAATTGCTGCGGGAGCAAGTTGCGTGATGCTTGGATCTTTATTTGCTGGTTGTGATGAAACTCCAGGGGAGATGATTTTCTATCAAGGAAGAACTTATAAAGTCTATAGGGGAATGGGATCTCTTGGAGCGATGAAGCTTGGATCTAAAGATCGCTATGGGCAGGCGAGTGTCGAAGATAAGAAGCTTGTTCCTGAGGGAATTGAAGGTCAGGTTCCATATCGAGGACCGCTTGCGAGTAATATCTATCAACTTATAGGTGGACTAAGGTCTGGGATGGGTTATGTTGGAGCTAAAACAATCGATGAACTTCAAGAAAAGGCAGAGTTTATTAAAATCACTGCAGCTTCTCTAAAAGAGAGTCACCCTCATGATGTTATGATTACAAAAGAAGCACCTAATTATTCAATTGATTAAAAGAGAGATAAAATGAGTTTAAGACAAATATGGATTGTAGATTTTGGTTCACAGTACACACAATTAATTACAAGAAAAACACGTGAACTTGGTTTTTCGAGTGAGATTATTACCGTAAAAAAAGCTCGTCAATTATTTAGTGAAGGAATGAAACCTAAGGCAATCGTTTTATCCGGTGGTCCACAATCAGTTTTTGAAGATGAAAACGATTATAGCTTTATTTTAGAGCAAAAAGATTTGCCTATTCTTGGTGTTTGCTATGGTATGCAGCTTCTAGGTAAGTACTTCGGTGGAATCGTTGAGAAGGGGACAATTGGTGAATATGGACATGCTAGTTTAAATTTTCAAAATGATTTTTCAATCGAAAAAGTCCCAGATTCAATCAATGTTTGGATGAGTCACTCAGATCATATTTCAAAATTACCGAATGATTTCAAACTTGTAATGTCATCTAATAATGGTCTTGTTGCGGCCATTAAGCATGATAGTCGTCCAATCTTAGGTTTGCAGTTTCACCCAGAAGTTGAACATAGTTCACACGGTAAAGATATTTTAAATTATTTCTTTGCACAGATGGCTGGACTAGAAGTTGATTGGAGTGCAAGTGAAATGCTTGATGAAGCAAAACAGCTTGTTAAGGGTGTCGAAAAATCAAATGTTCTTTGTGCTTTTTCTGGTGGTGTTGATTCGCTCGTTGCCGCAACTCTTGCTCATGAGGTAATCGGAGAGAATCTCTACTGCTTCTTTGTTGATCATGGGCTATTGAGGCCGCAGGATTATCATCATATCGAGACTCTTCAAAAGAATACACCTCTTAATATTGAAGTTATTAATGTTAAAGAAGAATTTCTTGCAAAGCTTGCAGGGAAAAGTGATCCCGAAGAAAAGAGAAAGACAATAGGTAAGACATTTATTGAGGTTTTCGAAAAGAAAGTTCATGAATATGAAAACGAAAGAGGAATTAAATTTGATTACCTTCTTCAAGGAACACTTTATCCAGATGTTATCGAATCAATTTCTCCCCATGAGGAAGATGGAAAGTCAGTTACAATAAAATCTCACCACAATGTGGGAGGTCTTCCAGAAAGAATGAAACTAAAGCTTTTAGAACCACTTCGCTACCTATTTAAGGATGAAGTAAGGCAAATGGGTGAGAAGCTAGGCTTGGCCTATGAGTGGACTCATAGACATCCGTTCCCTGGTCCTGGTATCGGGATCAGAGTGCTAGGCGAGCTAACGGATGAGAGGATCTTAAAGGTTCAGCATAGTGATCAAATTTTATTTGAAGAGCTCACTAATGCCAATCTCTATAATTCAACTTGGCAGGCATTAACTGTTCTACTCCCTGTTAAAACAGTTGGAGTAAAGGGAGATGCTAGGGCATATGAAGAAGTAATTTGCCTTAGAATGGTTAACTCCTCTGATGGAATGACGGCGACTTGGACGGACATGCCATTTGAGTTCTTGTCAAAAGTCTCAGCCCGTATTACAAATGAAGTAAAGGGAGTTACGAGAGTCGTTTACGATATTACGTCAAAACCTCCTGGAACAATCGAATGGGAGTAGGATAGGTAATGGACTTTATAAGATTAAAAGAAGATGTATTCTTCGTTAGACTTGATCGTGGTGACAAAGTAAATGAGACTTTGAAAAACTTCTGTATTGAGCATGAGATTAAATGTGCTCGTCTTCATGGAATAGGTGCTCTTCATAAAGTTGAACTTGGATATTATGATTATGATGGTGATATCTATGATCGTCGACCATTTGATGGGGAATTTGAGCTTCTTTCAATGGAGGGAAATGTTTCTCTGATGGAGGATGATACTTTCGTTCACTTACATATTTCGATGAGTAATGAGAAATTTGAAGCCATTGGTGGGCATCTCTTCGAGGCCGAAGTTGCTGTTACGCTTGAATGTTTTATTGAAATCTATGATGCTGATTTTGTAAGACTTAAAGGTCATAAAGAAAAGTTTAGACCAATTTCATTTTAAAAAGTGAACGCCTAGAAACTCTAGGCGTTATGATTCTCTCTTTATACAATATCTTCAAAACGATCATCATCTGAGGATGGAACTTCTGTCGATGATGACTTTTGTTTTATTTTCTCAACACTCAATTTCTTTTCGTTGGTCTTATTGTATTCTTCTGTAGAGTTTGCAGTGTAATACTTTACTAGCTCAGTTCTGAGTTTGTTCAAGTCTTGGTCTTTATAGTCGTTTTCGAGGTTATTATATCCTTCGTTTAGAGCATTGTATGCACCAGAGGTGAGCCAGAACCTCCGAGATCTTTTACTTGAGTCTCCATTAATTTGATAAGTTCTTCAAGTTCAAATGTTTTAGATTCTCTTACTGCAACAAGCTTACTCTTAACTTCATCATGGAGAGAGTTTGAAGACTTATCGTAGGCGAGATAGGAAATGATTAGAGCGGGCAGTAGGCCTGCAAGTGTTAGACTGAGAATTAGCTTCTTTTTTAATGAAGAGTTTTTCATTGTTGATACCTTTTTATGAATATTTGAGCTTAATTATTTTATCACCAATCGAAAATTTACAAGTATTTATAATTTAAAATTAACTAAACGAGGTGAAGATTTAGTTTGGGTACTTTAAGAATGGTAGGGATGTTAACGAGTTGGCCCTTTAGTTTACTTCTGTAATGTTCTGATTTTTCTCGATTTCGATGACATCGAGGATGTGAAGAGGGTGAAACTTTAGATTATAGTTCTCAGAAACCGCCAACGCAATCTCTGGATTGATGGCACGATTAATTCCTGAAATGTCGAAATTAAAACCAGCGTTTTGATCAATCAAAACTTGAAGGTCTTTGACGACAAATTCGAGATGTTCAAAGCCTTTTTTGTAGAGACTTCCTGGTTTGGGTGCTGGAAGTTCGAGGCAACTTATCGAAAGTCCTTCATATTGGATAGGTTTAAAAAATTTGAAGATACATATTGGTCTCCCTCTAACCATAGTCTCAGTGATGAGGTCACTGATTTTTAGGGCCTCTGCTTTTGCAGTTTCGTATTCTTCTAAACTTGTAACACGATAGCAGATATGGTCACATACTAGTGGAGTCGTAATATTTATTTTTTTTAAAAATACTAGTGATGTGTCTATTATGTCTTTATAATTATCGTACATCATTTAGGTATAAATGAGCCACAAAGAATACGCAAGAGGTTTCGATGAAAGAGCTATTGATTTCTTTATTATTTGTTTTTGCAATAAACTCATATGCCGGGTTGGCGAAAATTTCAAAAATACATGGCGAGGTTCTCGTTAATAATCAGCCTGGAAAAATAGAGCAAGTTTTAAATGTTGGTGATGTTTTAGTTGCTAAAACTAAGAAGAGCTTCTTCGTTGTTGAATATCAAAACGGTACGAGATTTATGCTTAAGCATGGTGTTTTAAAAATTGTTTCTTTATCAGACTTAAATGATACGGTTGAGTTGAAGAAGGGAACGATCTTTTCTCGTGTTAGAAAATCAATTACTGGTAATATCAATTTCTCGGTTAAAACAGCTAAGGCCTCAATGGGCGTGAGAGGGACAGAGTTTTTTATTCTCGAAGATGAGAAAGAGTCTTACCTGTGCGTTTGTGATGGTTCTGTAGAGGTTCGTAAGAATTTGGGCGGAGCTGTTCTTGTTGAAAAGGGGGAGGATATTCATGTTGTTGATGGTAAAGAGCTTCTAAAGCTTCCGGCATCCAAGCAGATGATGTCCATGGGAAATGAGATTTTTTCGACTTTTTAATTATTGGGCAAAAAGGTTGAGCTGGCTTAGGATTGATTCATCTTTTGAGAAGACTGTCTTGATTTCATTTTCAAGAACTTCTCTTTTTTCAAAACCATTATCGTATGTTTGAATGACGTAAAATGACATCTGAGAATATTTCTTTTTCAAGAAAACCATTGCATCAGTAATGAGGTCAATATTATTAGCATCATCATCACTCATTCCAAAGCGGTGATGGTCATTATATCCATAACGCTCGATTGCTGTTTCAACAGATTCGATGATTGCTTTGTATTTTAGCTCTGGAACATTGTAGTTATCATTTGTCGCCCCTAGCTTCTTTCGCGTTTCTGGGTTTGAAACAGCGTAGATGGTATGAAAATTAGGAGTATTTGGAAGGTGTCCTTCTTTCACTATCAATTCAATACCTTCTTTTATCGTGTCTTCTCGATGCCCTCTGGCCGTAATTATCGATACAGGACGATTATTGTAAGTGGCATGGTAGAAGTGATTCCAGCTCGGTGCTTTCCATTGATGGTCGTGATTATTTAAAGCGTGTTGAATATCACTTATAAAAGATTGTCTTTTTCCTGAAATACGTTGTGTGATCGAAAAATCTTGATCTCTAAAGTTTCTAAATGATCCCTTGTCATCACAAAAATCCATGTAGAAGTCTTTGTAGAGCCCTTCTTTTCCAATGATTCTATTGTTCTTAGCAAATTCGTGACTTGAAAGTAATTTTTCGAGGCCAGTATCTTTATGAAATATAACGATAGGAGTAGATAGAAAGACAACATTGTCATCAAAATCAAAGAAGTAAAAGCTCTTACCACCTAGGTGGAAATTACGATCTTGTTCCCTTGGTAGAGGAAACTCGAACTCGAGCTGTGCCTTATTCTTAGGCAATTTTTTTGATTTAAATACCATAGTGGCCGCATAATATCCTAATTGGTAGAAATAGCAAGGTAACCTACTGTTATGTTTGTAAAAAATACATATCGAATCAAGATATTTTGATAATGTACCGATCTGGTCAAGTATGAAAAAGCTATTACTTATAACATTTATGTCACTATTAGTTGCGTCTTGTGTTTCAAGCAGAAAGTCGCGAAAAACTGCTTCAACAGCTGAACAAGTTCAGGCCATTAGGTTGGAGAAACTCCATGCTGAACCTCGCTTGATTAAGCCAGACAATTAATTGTCTGGCTTCGTTTCAGGAGCACTTTCTTTTTGTGGGCCAAGTTTGAAGAGCATGATCGTCGTATCGTCAGTGAGATACTTTGCTGGATCAGTTTTCATTTGGTTAAAAAGATTAGAAAGCCGGGTTTGAAAGAGATCGGCGATTAGTACATCGCTTATTTCATCAATTTTGTGAGTTGTTAAAACCCCATCAGTGAAAACGGAGAGAAGGTCACCATCAGTAAAGGGGATAACTTCGCTTAGTTCTAGCCACATTGGTGAAAAGCCTAGAGCATTTGAAATAATGTTATCTGCAATATTGCTTTGTTCTCTTGTTGTGATTCCTGCTTCGATTGCAAATCCGAGAGGAGAATGTTCGATAACTTTGTGTTTCAGTTTTCCTCGACTTCCAAGGTGAAGTCCCATTGAGTCGCCACTATTAAAGAAGCGAGCACCTGTTGAGGTAATTTGGATCGCTGAAAAAGTACTTCCTGCACCAATTTTTAAATTATTTATTTCAGCATTAGCGGTTTCGATGGCATCAATGATTGTATTTCTAAACTCTCTATCATCATATTTTTTGAGAGCTGAGATATGCTCAGAAATAACTTTACAGATTATTTCACTCGCTTTTGCCCCTCCTTGATGTCCGCCCATACCATCTGCAACAAAGAAGAATTTTAGTTCACCATCAATGACGAGGTAGCCGTATGAATCTTCATTTTGATCATGATTATTCGATTTAAGTGAATAGAGATGTAAGTCACCATTTGAAAATGTTAATTCTTCAAGTTTTTCAAGGTTTTGGTTGTTAAAAGTTTGAAAGTTATACTTTAATCCCATTCTAAATTCTCCAGGTATACTTTTAGAGAAGTTAGATTTCTAAACTTCTTTAGAATCAAATTCTTTTTTAGACCTAAGCAAATATCTTTAACCATCTGTGGTTGTTTCGCGTAGTGCTTTCTACCGCCGAGGCATTCATGGAAAATTTTAATGAGATCACAGAGGTCATCTTTAAAGTCTTTGACCTTTGGAGGGCCGTAGTCGAACATATCTAATACTTTGACATCATAACCAAGGCCATATGGTTTGATTAGAATGTTTTTTGAATGAAGGTCCCCATGATATTCTTTAGAGCCATGCATATCCATGATTCCTAAAACTAATTTATGAAGGAGAACAAGTGCATTGAGAATATCCATTCTCTTGCCTTTTTGCCTCTTTAAAAACTCGTGAAGCGTTTCACCCTCAATAAAGTCAGTTATAAGTAAGGTAATTTTTTCGCCATGAAACTGTACTGTTTCTTGATTTATGTATTGAATAACAATTGGGTAATTTCTTAGCTTGTATAATTTTTTAGCATACAAACTTGCTGTCTTATTTTTTATATTTCTTTGAGGCAGGTAGAATTTTGCAGCACGAAGAACATTTGTACCGACTTCTTGAACTTTATAAACTTCTCCTTCCCAGCCTGAGCCAATGCATTCGATAATTTCATACTTGCTTGCGATGACTTTTCCTTCTGGGAAATTGAATTCTTTGATATGCGTTTTCGCCATTATTTTTGCTCCGAAGTCTTTTGCTCTATATCGTAATATTAGCTAATTAAATTAAGGAAAGGAAAAGAAAAGCAATGATGACACGATAGGTAAAGTAGACTTTTCATTTTTATAAAGAAATCAAGAGTTTATAAACAAAATGACGCTATCCAAATTAGATATTGAACCTGACATTTTGTTAAAAATATAGGAGTATAAAGTAACGCACACACAACGATTGTTAAGGATTTTCAATGACAGAACAGACATCTTTTCAAGAGAGCCACGCTAATAGTTTTGTTCATCTTCATTTACATACTCAGTACTCACTTTTAGATGGAGCAATAAGATTAAAAGACCTAATTCCTCGCGCTCAAGAATTAGGTGTTCCAGCAATTGCACAGACTGACCATGGGAATATGTTTGGGGCCATCGACTTCTATAATCGTTGTAATGATGCAGGAATAAAACCAATTCTTGGGTCTGAAGTATATTTTACTCCTGGTTCAAGGCATGATCGAAGTGCAGCAAAACGAGCAAAGACAGTTGGTTCTCAGGATGCTGAAGAATCTTCAAGACAGATTCACCATCTTATTTTACTTGCAAAGAATAATACGGGTTATAAGAATTTATGTAAGCTCTTATCTCGCGCATATATGGAAGGCTTCTATTATAAGCCACGTACCGATATTGAACTTCTTCGTGAGTACTCTGAAGGTTTAATTTGTACGACGGCCTGTCTCAAGGGAGAAGTCGGATATAACTTCTTTACGGGGCAAGACGATCGTGCAATCAGGGCCATTGAAAAACTTCAAGAAGTGTTTGGGCCAGATGATTTCTATCTCGAGATTCAGGAGAACGGAATTCCTGAACAAAAAATTGTTAATGAGAAAGTTATCGACTACGCTCGAAAAAATAATATCAAGCTCGTAGCAACTAATGATGCTCACTACATGACTCCTGAAGATGCTACAGCTCAAGAAGTTCTTCTATGTATTCAGACAGGAAAAACATACGCAGATGAAAATCGCATGAAAATGACGACGCAGGAGTTCTACTATAAGACTCCTGAGGAGATGAGAGCGGCGTTTCATTACTGCCCAGAAGCCTGTGACAATACATTAGAGATAGCTGACAAGTGTAATGTAACTCTCAAATGGACAGATGATTCAGGTAAGCAGATTTATCATCTTCCAGATTATCCTATTGATACAGGAGAGTCGCCAGCTGAGTACTTTGAAAGAGTTGCAAAAGAAGGACTTGAAGAAAGGTTTGCTGGTCCTCACTTTAGAAAATTAATTGAGCAAGATAATTGGGAAACAGAGTTAAAGCAGCAATACTATGATCGACTTCAATACGAAGTTGATATGATTAATCAAATGGGATTTCCTGGATACTTTCTAATCGTTGCCGACTTCATTCAGTGGTCTCTTCGAAATGGAATTCCTGTTGGACCAGGACGTGGTTCCGGAGCAGGATCATTAGCTGCATATTCTTTGAATATTACAAATATTGACCCTCTTCCATATAACCTACTTTTTGAGAGGTTCATTAACCCTGAGCGTATTTCGATGCCAGACTTTGACGTCGACTTTTGTCAAAGTGGTCGTCAACGAGTTATTGAGTATGTAACTCAAAAGTATGGTGAAGATAAAGTTGGTCAGATTATTACATTTGGTAAGCTTCAAGCGAAAGCCGTTGTAAAAGATGTGGCCAGAGTTTTTGATTTATCTTTTGCTGAAGCAAATATGATTTCAAAACTTATTCCTGATGAAATAGGAATAACTCTTGAGAAGGCAATTGATACCGAACCAAAGCTTCAAGAGTTAATTGAAACTGATCAGAAAATAAAGCAAATCTTTACAATCGCAAAAAGACTTGAAGGTCTTTATCGTCACGCTGGTATTCATGCGGCAGGTGTTGTTATTACCAATGAGCCTCTCGTTGAATATTGTCCTCTTTTTAAAGGGTCTAAGGGCGAGAAAGTAATCCAGTTTGATAAAGACTTTGGTGAAATGATCGGTCTTGTTAAGTTCGACTTTCTAGGTTTGAAAACCCTTACCGTTATTGACCACGCTCAAAAATTTGTAAGAAGAGACTTTGATGAAAATTTTGATATTGAAAAAATTGACTACGAAGATAAGAAAGTTTTTCAATTTATTGGAGATGGAAATTCAACGGGTGTTTTTCAGCTAGAATCTTCTGGGATGATCGATCTTTGTAAAAGAATTCAGCCCGATTCAATTGATGATATTACCGCTATTAATGCTCTTTATCGACCAGGACCGATGGGTTCTGGAATGCATGATGAATTTGTTGAAATCAAACATGGACGTAAGCAAGAGTCTTATCCGTTTGAAGAATTGAGACCAATTCTTAACGATACTTATGGAATTATTATTTATCAAGAACAGGTTATGAACGTTGCAAGGATTATTGCAGGTTATACACTGGGACAAGCTGATATCTTGCGTAAGGCCATGGGGAAAAAGAAAATTAAACTCATTGAAGAGCATCGAGCAATCTTTTTAAGTGGTGCTAAAGAAAGAGGTTTTGATGAGAAAAAGGCTGATGATCTTTATTCATTGATGGCAAGTTTTGCAGAATACGGTTTTAATAAATCACATGCAGTTGCTTATTCATATATTTCTTTTCAAACAGCCTTTTTAAAATATTATTATCCCGCGCAATTTTTTGCAGGTCTTCTAAGTACTGAACTTTCCAATACTGAGAAGATAACAATTTATATCAACGACGCAAAAAATTACGACATCAAGGTTCTTGCTCCATGTGTGAATGAGTCGCTTTGGTTATTTAATGTTGTTGAAGAGAATATCCGCTTCGGAATGGGGGCGATTAAAGGTGTCGGCGAAGCGGCTGTTGAAGAAATGGTTAGAGAAAGAGAAGAGAATGGACCATTTAAAGGGTTTGTTGATTTCTGTGAAAGAGTTAATTTAAAAAATATAAATAAGCGCGTTCTCGAAGCCTTGATCAAAGTCGGCGCCTTTAAAGACTGTGAAGCTAAGCTTAATAGAAAGACGATGCTTGAAAATATGGAAATGATTGTTTCCTATGCCAATAAGAAGCAGGAAGAAAAGCTACTAGGGCAGGTTAATCTCTTTGATATGGGTGGAGATGACATGCCATCGATGAACGGCGCTGATATGTTAGACATCCATCACGTGGATGACTTTGATGACAGAGAAAAACTTCTATATGAAGCCGAGTTGATGGGAATTTATGTTTCTGGTCATCCTCTCGATCGTTATCAGGGAGTCATTGAACAGATGGCCTCGATGCCAATTTCTCAAATCCAATCTTTTGACGGACAGGGAAAGAGAGATATGATTCTGGCCGGGATGATTGTTGAGAAGAAAGATATTATGACAAAGAAAGGCGATCGTATGTGCTTCGCTACTCTTGAGGATCTGACAGGGAAAATTGAATGTATTGTTTTTCCAAAAACATTTGCTGAGTTTTCAGAGCTTTTAAGTACTGATGAACCGATAATCCTGACTGGTCAAGTCAACCTTTCTGAAGAGCCTCGTAAGTTTTTTCCATCAAAAATTCAAAAACTTAAGGAAGAAGCAGAACAAAGGGTTACCTCTGTTCGAATTAATGTTAAAATGGAAGGAATTAATCTAAGTCGAATCGATAGATTAAAACAAATTTTACTAGGTTATCGTGGAAGTGTACCTCTTCACTTGGTCTTTGAAAATGATCTTGGAAGGGCCCGAATTCCACTAGGTGAGAGTTTTCTTGTTAATCCAACGCCACAGATGGCCGCAAAGGTAAATGAGATACTTGATGATAACGCTGTTAGGTTTGTAGTCGATGGAAGATTAGAAGAAGTTGTAATTAACCAATAAATTAAAAAACATTCATCATCTAAGGAAGGATATGAAACGAATCGTTATACTTTTACTACTAGTATTAAATGTCTTCGCAGCTAAGTCACTTGAAGGAGAAGGGAAGTTTATCGCACATGATAATGATTCTCTTGAGTTCATAAAAAAACAATTACTCTCTGATGCCTTTAAAAAAGTTATAGATTCTGAGCTTAAAGCAATGGGGCTAGATTATATCACTTTCTGGCAAAACTATGAGCAAAAGTTTGCAGAGCACTTTAAAGAAATAGAGTTAAGTGTTGATCAAAAATTTGCACCAGATGAAGGAAAGAGTTTATCAAGGCAAGAACTTGAAAGAAAGTCAGAAGAACTTAGAGATAAGAGACTAACTTCTAAAGCAAAGTTTGGTCGCCTCAATCGTGTGATTAAATCTTACTCAATCACGAAGATGTCAAAGTCTGTAAGGGTTCCTAATTCTCACTATATCAACATTACGGCGCAAGTCGATAGAAAAGACCTTACTGATATTTACTACCGCTTTATAGGAGTCTCAAAGTTTAGAGCACTTAAGAAAGTGTATCTTGATATCTCTTATAGCTTAGTGGATACAAATTGGTTAGAGCTTGGTGTTGAAACTGAATCGGACTTTACGAATGTTGTTGCTGAACATTGGAAAAAAAGCCTCGAGACATCGTTAAGTTCGGTTATCTCCAATGGGGTTGAAATTGCTGATGAGAGCACGAGAACTACAGTCAAGGAGCGACTTAAGAAATCTCGACTTGTAATGCTTGCAGAGAAATCATCAGGTGTTTTTAGTAATGATGAGCTTGAAGACTCTCTCTATATTAATATCGAAATTAGCATCAGAAAAACTAATCTTGATAATGAATTGAACAAAATCAGCCTTTATTTTCAGGGTGGATTTGTCATTACAGATTTAAAAGACAACGGAGTTATTGCTCACTATGACTTTCCTCCTGAGAAGTCTGTTTTTGATACAACTGAACAACATAAGCTAAACTCAAATATTGCGAGTACTGTCTATCGTCTTCCTTCTTTAAAATTTTCACAAATTAGAAAGATTGTTGAGGAGAGTGTAAAAAATAATGAGATTATAGAAATCGTATTAAAAAATACAAATAGTGTTAATGAAGCTATCAGCTTTGCACAAAAGTTAAAAGAAAAAGGCCTGCTTATTTATATGAATACTGAAATTGCTGAGGCAACTGGCAAAGACATCAAAATTGAAGTTTCCTTTTCTGGTTCGAGAACAAAGGCCATTGAGATATTAGGAAAAATGGTTTCTGAGAAATTAACGGACTCAAGGATTGTGACTAAGGATAATCTTCTTCCTTTTGTATTTAATATTGTTGGTTTAGAAAATGGAAATTCACCTGAGGTGAAGGCCGAAAATTCAACTAATGGAAATTAATCATGCTTAAAAAAATTTCAAGCTTAATTTTAATTTTAGCAATGTGCTCATGTGCTACTGACGTCGTTGATAGAACGAACCATGGCAAGAGACCTCTTGCCGTTTCCAAACAATACTTTAATGGTGTTAAGAAAAGAATCGCTCTGGTTGGATTTTTTAATGAATCTCCCTACGGTGGAGAAGATCTCGCTGTTACAGCAACAGAGGAATTACGTCGAGAGCTATCTCGCGCAGGTCAATTTATTATCGATAGCCAGGCCTCACGAATATTTGGATCTTCAAAAGAAATCTATGCAGGTGGAGGAGTAAAGCTTGTTCAAATGGCAAGGAAAGCTAAGGACTCTGGACTTAACTTCGTTGTCTTTGGCCGTGTTATTGAAGCGAGAATTAGAGAAAAGACTGATGAAATTGGTGTTGTAAGGCAAACTAAGGCCTATACCGAATCAAAGGTTGAAATTAGAATTTTCGATGTCAACGCAAATAAGGAAATCTTCACAGAGACAGTAAGAGGCTATGCCGACGATAGTAGCTTTAGATTCTTTGTGGCAGATCAAGAATCTAAACTTGAATATCGAAGAGACTTACTTCGATATGTTGTAAAAATTGCTGTTCGTAAAGCAATCCCACAAGTTGTTAATCTGGCTCAAAAACTTGAATGGGTTGGTCGAGTCGCTAAGATTATCGGAACAAAAATTTATATTAATGCAGGTCGATCTGCAGGGATCAACATCGGTGATATTTTAAAAGTTGTTACTGAAGGTGTTGAGATCTTTGATCCTGAAACAGGGGCCCTGATGGGAGTTTCTAAGGGAGAGATAAAGGGAACGATAGAAGTTATCGACTTTGTTGGCCCAGATGCTGCTATCGCGGTTCTACATTCTGGAGGATCTGTTGCGGAGGGTGACTTCGTTCAGCTATATTAATGTATAATATTTTAAAGAAAATTCTATTCAATATGGATGCAGAAGTTGCACACGAAGCAGTCGTTAATCTTTGTCACTACTTTCCACACACGGCAAATGTGCTTGGAAGAAAGCACAAGGACTCTGATAAATTTAAACTTAGAGTTGGCTCACTTGATTGGACTTTTCCAGTTGGTCTAGCTGCTGGTTTAGACAAGAACGCTTTTTGCTATCCTTTCTTTTCTCATTTAGGTTTCGGGGCAGTTGAAGTTGGAACTGTTACCCCTTTGGCCCAAGTTGGAAATGAGAAGCCTAGGCTTTTCCGTTTAGTGCAAGAGAATTCATTGCGCAATAGTATGGGTTTCAATAACCTTGGAAGCGAAGTCATGCATGCAAATCTTGCGAGGCTAAAGCATCGAGTTGTGCCTCTTGGGGTGAATATAGGAAAGAATAAATCGACTCCTGATGACTTAGCTTATGAAGACTATGCCAAGCTCTATCACGGACTCAACGACTCTTGTGACTATATTGTAATTAATGTTTCTTCTCCAAATACGCCAGGACTCAGAGGCCATCAGACGACTGAAGGTCTCGAGCAAATTATCAATGGACTTGGAAAAAGAGAAGAGAAAGATATTTATATTAAAATTGCACCTGATCTTGATGTGTCTACTGTTTTAGATATTTGTGAAGTTGTAAAAAAGCACTCTCTTGCTGGGCTTATTGCTACAAATACGACATCAATTCCGGAGCTTGGAACTGGTGGTGTTTCTGGAAGTATTTTATATGAAAAGGCCCGAGATATAAGACTTAAGTGTATTGATGTGTTAAAGGAGACTCCTGAGATATCTTTAATAGGGGTTGGGGGATTTTCAAACTTTGAGCAAATGAAAGAATACTGGTCATCAGGTGGAAGAGCTATTCAAATCTACAGTTCCTTTATTTATAAAGGACCACAGTTCTTAAGAGAAGTAGAAAAAAATCTTGAAGATGAATTTTTGAAGTATTCTGTCTCAAATTTTGAGGAATATCTTGTTTGTTTGGTGAGAAAGTAAGATGGAAAACACTTACTTTGATGAATCATTTTTAGAGCGACCAAGTAACTTAGATGAACTAAAGAAAGAATTAATAAACTTAAATCAACGTCTCGAAAAAGAAAAAGACTCACTAAGGATTATTGATCTAAATTTAAATATTGGTCGATGCTCTCGAGTTTTAAACTTATGTGAGCAATCAGAACCAAACCTTTTGTGTGCTTATGATCAGGCTAAACAGTATAAATACGCCGATCTCTTTTTTTCTGCCAGTAAGGAATTAGGGATCTTATACTTCATCCAAAAAAGATATATCAAGGCAGATGAGTACCTTTTGAAATGTGTGAAAATCTCTAATAAGACTCAACAATACAAGGACCAGTTAGCTAAGGTTTTTCTCTATATGGCCTTAAGTAAGAAGGATCAAAAGCAAATAAGTTATGCAAAAGACTACACGCAAAAGGCCGTTGAGTTATCTATCGAAATGGGAAAACTTGATTTGCTTGAAGTTTGTAAGAAATTCTTACAGACAATCTAGTTACATATTGAATCAAAAGTTATATTTCCGCTCTTATTCTTTTTTAAGTTCACATTAAATGCGTTAATTATCTTTTCACTTTTTTCAGAACAAATACTATCAAAAGCTTTCTTTGCTTCTTCTTTATCAATACTTAGAAATTCAATTTTTTCAATAATTTCAATCTTTGTATATCCATTGGCATTTTTGAGCTCATCATTAATACTTCCAAGATAGGCTTCCCTTAGGTAAGGATCCTGCTTAGTTGCATCATCAAGTAAAGCGTAGAAGCTTCCTTTTACATCCTCTTGAATACTGCTTGAGATATTAAATAATTTGATGATATCAGATTGTTCACTATAACGATTGAGATATAGCTTTAGAGCATTTTCTTGAACTGTATTATTTTGACTTTGAAAAATTCTTTCAAAATCAAGATCATCCAAATTATACTCAAAAATATTAGATTCAGTTGATACTAGATAGAGTAGTTTTAAATTTCTCGCGAGTAATTTATCTGCGACAGTATTTTTCGGATCAAAGTACCCATCTCGATCAGCAGACATGGAACAAAAAGTACTTAAGCAGTCTGTGATTTGCTTAATCAGTTCCTTCGAATTTGCATATATTGTCGTTGGTGGCTGAGACTTAAAAAATTCTTCTTCTGACTTTGAGAAGTCGATGACCTCTTCAAAGAATGCAGACTCTGACATTTCCTTTTTTAATACAGTTCTTAGCTTTGAGATATCTGTTTTCACAGGAGTTGGTCTTATTTCACTTTTTTCCGGCTTCGATACAGTCTCAACTTCTTTTTTAATTGAGTCTTTATTTTGTTTGGGCGTTCTTTGGAAATAAAGTAGGGATGCGATGATAACTAAAGGAATTGCGAGGATAAATATTTTTTTCATGAGATATTACCATAATGGAAGTTGATATCTTCCATTATGGTTTGTAATTTAAGTCTTTTCAAGTGTTACTATTAAGATTTTAATATGGCCTGCACTTTTGAATGAGATTTTCCATCAGCATTACCTTCATTAAAGTTTTCGATGATTTCATTAATGGCATCTTTAACTTCTGAAGTTGTTTTGAAAGAGATACTGTCAGTATAACCAACACTTTCACTATCAATAAAACCTTTTACTTTTTCAAGATTGTTCTTGAAGTGAAAGTCAGGATGTCTCTTAATTGACTTTATTTCCGTTTCAAGTTTAGTGATTTCATTCTGATATTTTTCTTTTCTCGAACGACTCGAAGTAAATCTCATCTTTCTTGCTAATTTTGAGGCTTCTTTTTCGAGCTCATCTAGTTGAGTTATATTATCAATTCGACAAGATTTAGAAACTTGTCCTTGATTATACTTTCCTGACCATGTCGCTCTTACAAGCTTGTTTAAATCGACTTTTCCATTGCTTAGAACACATGAAAGAGCTTTTTTGCTATCAGTGCTATCATAGTATAATTTTTTAAAACCAGCGTGGATGAAGTTGAGGCCATAATCAAAAGTTTTATCTATTGACTGGTAATATTTTTTTGCAATAAATTTATCAAAGTGCCATCTTAGAGATAATTGGACAGGACCAATATCTGTACCATCTCCACCTCTAATTATTTGTCTAATATCCTGATCATCTTTTACATCTGAGCACTCAACGATAAATGGAGTCTCTCCACCTTTTAAGTACTTCTTAAAATGTCTATAGTTTGATGGGCTTTCAGTATTTGCAATGGACTCTTTCTTTTCTTGTAATTGAATATGAGTGTAGTCATCAACTAAAATATTTCTGAGCTTCTCAAAGTTTTCAAGATCAGATTCCTTAAGAATCTCTAATTGTCCTCTTTCTTCATTAGTTATAATTTCAGTTTCAAGGTTTGCCTGAACATTTTCAAAAATTTTCTTCTTTGTCTGTTGAAACATGATATCACCAGAATTGGCAGCTTCATGACAAAGTCCCTTTTCATCTTTTGTTTCACGAAAGCTCATGTAGAGTCCTTCATGAAGTGGAAAAGTAAGAGAGAGCATCATGAAGGCATTGTAGGCTTCGTGATCTCCGTACTCGAGGTACTTTTTTGCAATTTTATGGGCCGATGTTAAAAGTGCCTTCATATATTCTGTACCGTACTTATTTCGATCATCTTCAGTATTAATCCAAATTGGAGCTTTTAGATCAACCTTTTTATTAATGGTGTAAAACATCTTGTCCATCCACTTAACGTGGCTAGGTGCTTCCTGAGCGTGGCCTAGGTTAGCGAGTAGAATTGCGGTAATTATTGCCGATCTTATTGGTCTCATCTGGTTCTCCAAATTAATATCATTTCCAGCAAAATACCTTAATTTTTAACGCGTTGCATCGAAAATGCTCTTTTGTGTAAATAATACCTGAGCTAATTACTTGATATTCTGTCGATTTTGCTAATTTGATTGATTGATATGTCGATATATAGGGCATGAAGAAGCTACTACTACCACTATTTATAATGTTTTTCTATTATCCATCCTTAGCACAGAATAAGACTCCTGATTATTGGAAGTGCAATAATAAATCTGGTGGATCCTGGAATTTTGGACGTGCTCCTAATGTCTGTGATGTGGATCAGTTTATTGATGCATCCTATGTGAGCTCTGTGTATGGCCCTGCTATTTTCGATGACTCTAAAGAAGTTACCGTTGAGAGGGCCAGATATATGTCTGAAGTTTATGGACTAATTAAGGACACTGCTCGTTACTATATCGTTTCAAGAAAGCCTGAGGTTAGTGAAGAGGAGATCCTTGAGTTTATCCAAGCTGCTTACGCGATTGGGCACCAAGAAAGTTATTGGAGTCATTATCGTATTCCATCGAATAAGCGATTTCAGTATATGCGCGGTGATTATGGCCATGGGCATGGAATTTTTCAAGTCGATGATCGATGGCATTTTACTGCAATAAATCAGGGAAGAGGAGCAAACCTTATTCTTAATATGGTCTACTCTCTAGAAGAGTATTACGATGCTTGGCAACGTGCCCCTTCACAAAGCTGTGTTAACGGTGAAAGAGACTGGAGAGCAAGAGCTCGTTCTGCTTATAGTGCTTATAACGGTGGGGCTTCAAAAATCTGTCGTTTCACTAATCCAAAAGACAAGTGGGCACGCAACGATGAAGGCTTTAGACTCAAGTATGACGATCGTTCTTGGGAAAGGTATGTTGATGACCTTGATAGAGAAGGTTATTTAAATATTGAGTGTGCTTATAATGAGGGAGAAAACTGCAAGAAAGGTGTGAATGAAGCACTACCACGAGAAAATACAATTTATCGTTCTTCTTCTTTAGGATCATGTGTATTTAAAAATGATGGCCAAGAATTCTTTTGTTCATCAGCAAATGAAGCATGCTTATTTACAAAGCTTAATGGATCGAGTTCCTCTTATTCGATGGGAGTCTTTAAAGACTTTTGGGATGAATATCAAGTTCAACAAGTTCCTGATGAAGGGTTGTGTTCTGAGATTAGTGGCATTTATTCGGCAGGAACAGCGCTTGAAGTCTTAAAGAATATCAATGTTAGAAAAACGCCGGCAGGAGAAAAAATTGGAGTTATTAAAAGTGGTTCAACATCTCAAATTGTAGGCGTCGATATTTCTCATCCAATTTCTCAAGATCGCTACTATAAAATAGTTTATGGAAAAGAGATTGGGTATATTTTTGCAGGAAATAAGAGTGATTTTGCGAGTTGGGCAAGGCAAACACAAAAATCTCTGACATATAAGCTCTATGCTATTGCTGGTGATTACGTTAAGGCGAGTGACAGCTTGTCATCTGTTGATGATGAGACTATTGATCTCGAGGAAGGACATGTTTACCAAGTGGTAGATAGTTCTGTTGAAGGTCATAAGCTTTTCTATATTCTCGATGTTAATGGAGTTGAAGCTAAGTTCTATGCGGGAAATTTTGAAGCAGTTAATATTTCAGACTTCTTCACTTTATCAGAGAAAGCTGATGATGAAGATCAGGCACCACTACCGGATGATCCTAAAGATGAAGTACGTTATGGTCGATTAAGTAAAAGTATCTGGTGGAAGAAGACTTATTCTTGTCCGGCGACGTCATGTTCAAAAGGCCCAACTTTTAAAGGTCCAAAACTGACGAGCAGTAAGTTAGAAATTTCCGAAGAGAAGCTAGGTTGGTACAAAGCTACTCAAAAAGGTAAGACTGGCTGGATTCAAGCTAAATATGTTTATTTATATTAAAAAAGGTTGATAATGAATAAAGTAACTTATGGATTAATTTTGTTTTTTAGTGTGGTTGGATATTTATTCTTCTTTCCTAGTTCTAAAGAAACAGTTGGAAGCTTACTTGATTATCGAAATCCTTACACAAGAAAGCCTGCGAGCATTTCAGATGCACAAGAAGTTGTGGAGACTGAGAGTGTTGATCGCACAAAACTTCAGATTAAACTTTCAAAACTTTACACTCTAAAAAATTGTTATACAACTGACTGTGATATTGCGAGTAGTGATTCTCGAGAGTATGAATTAACGATTGGCTCTCAATTAAAGCAAGAGTTATTAGCTTTCTATGAAGAGGTATTAAAAAGTGGACGAGTCTCGACTGAGATCGAAGATGTTGCTCTTGAATTTTTGGCCATTAATGATGGGCATGTTAAAGAAGCTGCATTGCTACTACTAAGTACTCAACCCCCTTCTCAAGTTGCTTTAACTGGAATTATTGAAAATGTACTTGACTACCATGATCCTAATTTAATCGGTCTTGCATTGATTGAACTAGAGAAATACAAGAATGAAGATTATCATATTCAAATAAAAGAAAGCTTCTTAAAAAACTTTAGAGAAGGGAGTCTTCTTGTGAAAGAAGCATTGGCAAAAGGTATTTATAAATTTGTCAATCAAGATACACGCTCTCAGTATGAGAGTATTCTTAATAATTTGCCAAAAAACTCTCGAGTCAGAAAGAACTTAAAAGCTTCTCTTGAAAGATATGACTATCGCTCTAAGTTATAGAATAAACTCTAGTGCGGTATCAACTTTTATTTCTGTCTCATTGATCGAGCAGCGGTAAACAAGTATTTGAACTCCAGCTTCTTTTGCTTCTTTGAGTAAACGAGCATACTCAGGATCTATCGTTTTCTCAGGTGTGAAAACTTCAACATCTTCCCTTTGGATAATGTAGAGCATACAAGCCTTTTCACCATTTCTAACAATATCAGTGAGCTCCTTTAGATGCTTCTGTCCTCTTTCTGTTACTGCATCTGGAAATGTCGCAAGACCATCTTCACTCTTCATTGAGACATTTTTAACTTCAACGAAACATCGATTTTTTATTCCTTCATGATCTTCATCGTAGAGGAGGATATCAATGCGACTACTTCCTATTTTAAACTCTGGTTTTAAATTCTTATAACCTTGGAGCTCTTTTATCACACCATTTTCAATCGCCTCAATAGCGAGAGAGTTAGTAATTGAAGTATTAACTCCAATCCAAGATTGTTCATTATGAGTCATTTCTAGGCTGTACTTTAACTTTCGTTTAGGATTATCGTGATAGCTTATTAGGCCTATCCAATCTGGCCCAATACAGGTTTTCATACTCCCTGTGTTTGCAGTGTGAATGGTCACAAGAGATCCTTTCGATCGATCAAGGTGATCTTGTTCGAGTTCGATATCAACAAGAAACCTTTTATATCTTCGAAGTATTTTTGCCTTTATTAATTTAGTAGGAAATTTCATCGTTATACAGTACTAAAAAAGTCTGAAGAATTCTAGTAATCATCCTTTAAATTCAACCGATTAGTGTTATTATAATGTATTGGAGAATTAATTAATGTCAAAAGTTTTACTCATTTCTGATAACGAAGTTTTAAATTCACTTTATAGTGTTAATTTAAAAATTTATGCTGGTCTTGAGTGTGATGTTAGAAACTCTCTTGAGGAAATTGTCGATATAATAGAAGCTGAAGATTTTAATTATTCGATGGTTATTTCTCTTTGTATGATCGGTGATCAAGATACGGCACTTCTCGTTTATCACTATCTTGTTGAAAATGAGCGAGAGTCAATCCCTTTAATTGTAATGGGAAAACAAAGCGAAGTTCCTACGGAAGTACAGCAATTAGGAAATTTATTTGATGTAAAATTACTTATTGGTCAAGTTGCAACGAGCTTGAATATCACGGCACAGGATATGGTTAATCGTGAAGTTCCTGACTATTATCCAATGCCAATACGCTTATTCTTTCCACTTAAAAATGCTCCATGTAATACCTTTTACCAAGTTCGCTCTAGTGATGGAGTAGTTGAATACCTTACGATATTCGAAGAAAATGAAGGAGTTTGGCCTAAGATTAGAAGCTACCTTGATGAGGGAGTTCATGTTCTTTACGTCGAAGCTAAAAATCGATTTTCTCTTGCAAAGCTTGTCACGAATCAATTGATTGAGGATATGAATGGACTTAGTGAAAGAAGTGAAACGAGTGAAAAATTAGATAAAGTTGAACTTGGAATTGAAACTGTTGCAGAACAAATATTTGATGGTGAGATGACAAAGGAAATTGTTGAGTTGTCACATCAGTGTATGAATACACTTGCAGAAGTTATTGAGGAGCTTCCAGATCTTAAGGGATTACTCAGAGACTTAACAAGCAATAAGTCAGGTTTTCTCTACAGTCACTCTGTCATTGCTGGTTTCGTTGCCTCACATATATTGGATAATATTGAGTGGGGTGGAGAGTCTCATAAGGAAAAGTTAAAGTTCGTTCTCTTCTTTCATGATATGCATCTTGTGAGTGTTTATAAGAAGTATCCTGATTTGATGTACGAAGAAAATCTTATTTTTGATAATAGATTATCAGAAGAAGAAAAAGAAGTTGTCATCTCCCATGCTAATGAAGCCGCTGATGCAATAAAGAGATTTCCTAAGTGCCCAATGGGTGTTGATTCGATCATTAGACAGCACCATGGGACTGCCAATGGGTTAGGATTTGCGACAACTTATAAAGATGATATCTCTCCACTTGCGAAGGTATTAATTGTAGCTGAAGCGTTTACAGAAGAGTTGCTCAAAAGTATCCATCGAGGAAATAAGGTTGATATTTCAGTTCTTGTTGAGGAGCTTTGCTTAAAATTTCCTAAGCATACCTATGTCAAAATTAGCAAAGAGTTAATTAATATTAAATTATAGTTCTTTGAAGTGCCAAAATTGGTTCTTTGAAATTCCCTTGGTTATAAACAATCTTCACTTCTCTAAAGATATTGAGAAGAGCCCCTTGTTCCTTTCCACTATTACAAAGTTTAGTAATGAAATTATTTGCCAAGATGAATGTACAAGAGTGAGCCGTAAGCCTATTTGTACTAAGTTTACTTGGGAATCCATCGCCTTTTGGCCTTTCATGATGTTGAGCAACGATAAAGTCTGCATCGGGGTAGGCACTAAACTGTCTTGCTATTTCTGCAGCCTTAAGAGGGTGATCTCTAAACTCAATTTGCTCTGTTTCTGTGAACATTGGTAAGCTTGGATCTTCCAAACTTGTAATCTTAGAGAGATCATCATTTTTTAACATTGAATCATAGAGTAGGGAAGCAAGACCCAGCTTCTTACGTGATGTCTCGCTTGCCCAACCAAGAGCTGTTAGGATTGACTCTGAAAGATATAATGTCATAATGGCCTGTTCTGCGAGATCAGCATGGGCCGTTGGAAAGAATTGTAATATATTTTTAAACTTCTTATGCTCAAGAATGACGTCACGTGTAGATGAAATTACAGCGTCACATAATTTAGTGAGACTATCGGAAACACCAACTGTTTGCACATACTGATGTATAATGAGAATTGAACGAATTTGATTTGATATCGTTTTCTTTGCTCCAAGTCTTTGGTTGGAATCAAAAATGGTTAGTAGCTTTTCAATACCATCTTCAAGAAACTTCAGATACTCATTCTTTCTTAGATAGAGATATTTAATATTCTTCTTTGCATAGGCATTGATTTCACTATGAACATATCTCTTATTCGCAGAGATAATTTTAATGTACTTTGTTGAAGTTAACTCAAGGAAAACATCATAGGGAACAGAGTCAAAGAGATAGAAGTTTCTAAGCTTCATCGGTAAGAGTTCTTCTTTTTCGATTTCTTCGATCGATTTTTCAAACTCTTCATTCTTGGCCCATTCAATTGCTTTTTTTACTTTCTCTTTAAACGTAGGGATTTCAATCGGCTTTAGAATGATGTGATTCATTTCACTTGTTTCATAGAGATCAGCATCAATCCTATCGTTAACGTGAACTTTCTCTCCAATGAAGATAACCGGTCTCTCGCCGGCAACCGAGAGTAAATTCTTCGTGATTTTTGAAGGGTTCTCTTCTTTTAGCGCTGCCTCGATGAGGATAACAGCGAAAGGCCCCTCGTAGCTAATATATTCCATCGCGTCTGCACCATCAATTACGCAGACTAATTCAACTTTTGGAAAATGTGAGGCAAAGAGGTTTCTAATAAAATTCCATTCTTCTTTGTCATCGCATACATATAAGGCTTTCATTCACGCTCCCGAGGGAATATTATCCATTCTAACTTGACCTAGAGCTAGGATTTAAGTTAAGTATTTGAAATATTATACCTTGGAAATAGGAAGATTTACCAGATGCCAACAAACTCTGCCTCATTCTCGACTGAAGATTTAATAAATAAAATCATTGTAGCTATAAGTAATTGCAGTGAAATAAGACGTGTTTTTCACGGCCGTGGCAATGTTTATAAGGGTTTTGAACACCTGACAGTCGATTTCTATCCACCCGTTTTGTATATTCGTTCATTTAAGCATGATATAAAATTAGAAGAACTTTTAGTTAATGGTCTTTTAGAAGCTAATGAAGACTTTAAAATTGTTTACCATGATCGGGAGCTTGATACGTTTCATTTTCATAATATTACTGATGATGAAGCGAGAAGTTTTGAGTCAACTGAACTTAATTTGAAGTATCTTATTAAGTTGGGGCAAAATCAAAACCTAGGCTTTTTTCCTGACATGACTTTAATGAGAGAGTGGCTTTTAACAAAGAGAGATTATCTTAAAGAGAAAAAAGTTTTAAATCTCTTTAGTTATACTTGTTCGATATCCGTTGTCTCAAAGTTTTGTGGTGCGAACGAAGTACATAATGTTGATTTAAGCAGTAGTTTTTTAAATTGGGGAAGAGAGAATCATCGTTTAAATTTTGAGAATACTGATGGAATTTATTTTCATAAGAAAAATATTTTAAAGTCATTAACTTGGCTTTCTAAGAAGGGGCCATTTGGTCTTGTTTTCTTTGACCCTCCATCATTTCAAAAGGGGAGCTTTGACTATAAGAAAGATTATAGTAAAGTTCTACGAAGAGCAGAGGATCTCGTTTGTGAGGATGGCTACTTTGTAGCATGTCTAAATACTCCATTTGAGCAGCACGGCTTTATTGTTGAGGCTTTTAACCTCGTCAGTGAGTCCTTTCAGTTAGAAGAAGTTTTATTTTCTCCTAGTGATTTTGAAGAAGTTGATAAAGAAAATGGCGTGAAGATTTGTATTTTTAAACGAACTAAGTAGAGATGTATGTTAAAAGAACTTCTTGAAATTCAAAAATGCTTTAAAAGTTATAAGAATATTCACTCTGCATTTGAATCTTCTTGTCAGCATATGGGAAAATTTCTTGGAGTTCATCGAATCGTTATTTTTGACAGACGCTTTGATGAAGAAAAAGATGGTGCATATCTTTCATTCTATCATGAATGGAGTGAGCCTAGTCGTGGTTCTAGGTATGCAACCGATGAAGTGCCTCGAAGACTTTATCTTGATGATGTCTATCGAGCTTACAATAAAATCGCAATTGATAAGTCCTTTGTTATTTATCCTGAAAAAATTGATAAGAAGTTAGATTCAACTCTTGGTGAATTTTACAGAGACTCAGGAATTAAGTCTGTGCTCATTCTTCCAATAATTGTTCATAATGAAATCTGGGGAAGCTTTACGGTTCACGATCTCGATGAAGAAAGAGATTTTGAGGGGGAAGGCATAATTGAGAGGGCGCAATACATCGTCTGTGAGATCAGCTCATTCATTGAAAAAATTCAACATTATAATAAGAAAATTATTAACCAATTTGATGACCACTCGTATCGAATGGAATCTTTAGGAAAAATTGCCGCTAGTATTGCGCATGAGATAAATAATCCTATTTTTCTCATTGGTGGTTTTGCTACTCGAATCGAACAAATTTTTGAAGAAGGAGATGTTGAAGCAAAGTCGAATGAAGTTATTCGTTGCCTCGATCATATTCAAAAAAGTTGTAAGAAAACTTCAAATATCATCGAAGGGCTAAGGCTGATGTCACGTCCAACAAAGCGAGATGAGCTCGAAGTGTGTGATCTTAAAGATATTATCAATCGAACAATTGATATTTCAAAAGAACGTTTACAGTTTGAGAAAATTGAAATTATTAAAGATTTCAATGATGATGAATTACTAATTGAGTGTAAACCAGGTCAGCTTTCACAAGTTTTAACCAATCTTCTAAGCAATAGTTTCGACTCGCTTCTTGACCAATGTATTAAGCGTTGGGTTAAGATTACTTGTACTAAAAATGCTAATACTGTTTATCTGACGTTCACTGATGCGGGGCAGAGGCCTTCGGATGAAGTTATCAAGAATATGATGGAGCCATTTTATACGACGAAGCTTCCTGGAAAGGGAACAGGTTTAGGATTAAGTATCTGCAAAGAAATTATTAAAAGATTTAACGGAAGTTTTGATGTTGATAAGACTTCAGAGTTTATGAAGTTTGATATAGAATTACCATTAATAAGTTTTGATGAAGATGAATAAATTTAAGAGGTAATTTTGAAAGAATTATTGATTGGAATGTTGGATGTTGGCTGTCTTAAGATATCCCCTAAAAATCCATTTACTTATACCTCTGGTCTAAAAGGCCCACTTTACTGCGATAACCGACTTATTCCTTCTCACCCTAGTCTTAGAAAACTTGTGGCCAAGGGCTTCTCTGAAATTATTGATAAAAATCATATCGTGTATGATCAACTTGCGGGAGTTGCAACAGCAGGAATAACTCATGCGGCGTTTCTTGCTGAATTTAGAAATGAGCCAATGAGTTATATCAGAAGCAAACCAAAGGGGCACGGTCTTTCCAAGATTGTTGAAGGTGATGTTAAGGATGGTGCAAATCTTTTACTTATTGAAGACCTTGTAAACCAGGGAGCGAGTCTCGAGGCCGTTATACTACAGCTAAGGAGCTCTGGATACAAAGTGCAGACAGCACTTAGCATTGTTAACTATCAAACACCTAAGGCACAGGAATTACTCAAGACATTAAAAGTTGATCTTTTTTCTCTAATTAATTTCTCGGAGCTTGCCGAAATGGCATTAAGCGAAAAAATTGTTGATGATGAAGGATATGATCTTTTAAAAAGCTGGCATACTGATCCAATTTCTTGGAGTGAGCGCCATCCTATTTAGACGCATATCGCTCGACATTCTAGCTATTTAGGTATAGAAATTAGATGTCGCTTAACAATCTATTGTTACTTTTACTCAAAAACATTGAGATAATAAAATTATATACGGAGGTTATATGTCTGATAACGCTAAACTCGAAATAAAAGGGAATACTTACGAGCTTCCTGTCATCACTGGTTCTGAAGGCGAGACTGCAATTGATATTACAAGTCTAAGAGCTAAATCTGGTGTTGTTACAATTGATAATGGATTTATGAATACTGGTTCTTGTAAATCTGCAATTACATTTCTTGATGGAGAAAAAGGTATTTTAAGATACCGTGGTTATCCAATCGAGCAACTTGCAGAAAGCTCTAACTTTGTTGAAACTTCATACCTCTTATTCAATGGGGAACTACCAACGAAGAAAGAGTACGATGCTTTCTATTCCAAAATTTCTAGCTTTTCATCTCTACCAAGTGGAGTGAAAAATATTCTTAATCAATTTCCTGCTACGGCCCACCCAATGGGAGTTGTCGCTGCAACAATTTCAGCACTTAGTGGATTTTATCCAGAGTACTTAACTTCTGAAGCTACTGAAGAAATTAAGAATAAGGCCATTGCACAACTTATGGCACAAGTAAAAATCATCATGGCAAACTTCTATAGAAAAACTATCGGTAAAGACCCTGTTGATTCTAATCCATCTCTAGGTTACTCGAAAGATTTCTTAAATATGATGTTTGATAAAGAAATTGATGATGAAGTTGCTCACGCGCTTGATACTCTTTTAATTCTTCATGCTGACCATGAGCAAAACTGCTCAACTTCAACAGTTCGTGTTGTTGGTTCAAGTCAAGCGAACGTCTTTGCTTCTATCACTGGTGGTGTTGATGCTCTTTGGGGTCAATTACATGGTGGAGCAAATCAAGCAGTTTTAGAAATGCTTGAAGAAATCAAGAATGATGGTGGTGATTATAAGAAATTCATCAACAAAGCAAAAGATAAAGATGATAGCTTTAGACTTATGGGATTTGGTCACAGAGTTTACAAAAACTTTGATCCAAGAGCTAAAATCATCAAGAAAGCTTGTGATGTCGTTCTTGAGAAATTAAATGTTCAAGATCCATTACTTGCAATTGCTAGAGGACTTGAGGAAGAAGCATTAAAAGATGAGTACTTCGTTCAAAGAAATCTCTATCCTAACGTTGATTTCTACTCAGGGATTATTTACAAGGCCCTAGGAATTCCAACTAATATGTTTACAGCAATGTTCGTTTTAGGAAGACTTCCTGGTTGGCTAGCTCAGTGGAAAGAACTTAGAGAAGATACTACTGCTAAAATTGCTCGACCTCGACAAATTTATGTTGGTGAAAACGAAAGAAATTACAAAAAAATCTCAGACAGATAATAAATTAAGGGCCTCTTTTGAGGCCCTTCTTTTTAATAGGCGGTTTATGCTTAGTTACGACATAATTAAAGATCATCTTATTGAGACAATTTCTGAAAATGAGATTGTCAAAAATCTAAAAAAAATATCATTTACATTTACGCAGGGAAGAGACAAGATTCAAAATATCTATGAATCTCGAGCGATGGTTGCAAGTTATGCTTGTTTCTATCTTCCAACTAATGCTCAGAAAATGAACTTCTTTTTGGAAAGAGTATCTCCTGAAGTTATTGAAGAAATAAGAAGTAGTGTTGTCATCGAACTTGGAACCGGTCCTGGAACTTATCTTCTGGCCCTTATGGATATTCTAGGTCCCGAAAAAATGTCTTTTTTTGGAATCGATCATAATCCACTAATGTTAGAACAGGCTAAAAAACTTCAGCAAGAATTGTTCCCAACTGCTGATGCATACTGGAGAGAAGATGTACCATCCTTGCCAGCAGATAAGAAAATTACCTTAATCTTTGGAAATTCTCTTAATGAAATGGGATCGTCATTAGCATTTCGTCTGATTGAAAGATTAAATCCTGCTCATATTATTTTTATCGAACCAGGAACAAAACAATCTTTTTTAGAGACGTCAAAGCTTAGAAGTACCTTAATTGGCCGAGATTATAATATTCTTTATCCCTGCCAAAGTAATGATCCTTGTCCAATAATAAAGAACAAACTTGATGATTGGTGTCATCAGGTCGTTCGAACTTCTCTTGATCCATCAACTTTGAGGCTATCTCAGCTGGTAAGTCTTGACCGAACTGTGATGCCTGCGATCATTCACCTCTACAGCAAAGAACTCTCAGCTGAAAATCAGTCGGCACTTATCATGAGACTCTTAAAAAGTGTGAAGCACGCTTTCTTTTGGGAAGTCTGTACATTAATTGATGGAGAGTTAAAATTACAAGAAATTGAAGTGCCTAAGAAGCTTTTCACTAAGAGTGAAATGAAGTCACTTTCAAAAATGAGTACAGGTCTTAATATTGAATATTCAATTGATAAAGTTTTAGGAGATGGTTCGGTTAGAGTTTCTAAAGTAGTTTTAAACTGCTCCCATTAAATGGGGATAAATTCTGAGCTTTCTCTAGTGATCTATTGAGACTTCTTTCCAAAATTTCTGGCGGCCCAAAAATAACCGTTGTTCGAGCTTCTGATAAGGCTATTTTACTGAGTGAGTAGTAAAATCATGGTAATTTCTGTCCCCATTTAGCTGGAGCAGTTTTGATCGTGCACGAACTTTGGCATCGGCTCCCGCCTCTCCCAAAAAAAAAGGGACTGAAATCAGTCCCTTAATATTTGAAATTGAATGAAATAACCTAAATAAATTATTTCTTTCCAAGACTTGCGTAGCTTGAACCAAATTTCTTTCTGAATTTATCAATTCTACCTTCAGTATCAAGAATTTTAGTTTTTCCTGTGAAGAATGGGTGAGATGCACTAGAGATATCAAGTTTTACTAGTGGGTACTCTTTCCCTTCGAAAGTAGCTGTTAGGTCTGTTGCGATTGTTGATCTTGTTACGATTTCAAAGTCAGAAGAAACGTCTTGGAAAAGAACTTCTCTATACTCTGGGTGGATACCTTTTCTCATTTTTATACCTCATGTCTTGGCATTGACAGTTACAATGCTTCTTTTTAATTTTAAGTCCATGCAATTTCGCTGATTTTAGACTAAAAGTCAAGGATTAATGGGCCTCACAGCTTGAGCAGCCGCCTTCTTTTAAAGTAGGGTCCATAAAAGTCCAGTGCCCATAAGTGCTATTCATAAATAAAATAGCTTCATCTAGGCCCTTGAAGTCTTTTTGGAAGACCTCTTTTTCCTCAGTGTCTAAAACCGTAGCGCTGTAGATAAATTCGATGTCATTACCATTTGGCATCCCGGTAAATGAGATAAGGGCCTTAAAAAACTCGCTATTAAAGTAGCTAAAGTTCCAATTTGTAAGGGACATTTGATTTGTATCGTTCATAGTGAAATTTTTATCAGTTTAGGCTTGCCATGGCAAATGATTTCAGTTAGATTTGTTAATCTCAAAGAGAGTAATAATTTTAGTTAGCAAATAAATATTTTTAAATTGGAGGATGTTGTGGCTAAAGGACCAAGAGTTGTAATCACGTTAGAGTGCACAGAAGCTAGAAAAATTGGTAAAACACCATCTCGCTACACTACAACTAAAAACAAAAAAACAAACCCTGAAAGACTTGAAATTAAGAAGTACAACCCATTCTTAAGAAAACATACAATTCACAAAGAAATTAAGTAATTTAATTTCTTTTGAATATTTCAGATTTGCAAGGCCTCTCTGCTTTAATAAGAGAGGTTTTTTTTCGTCTTTTCAGTATCTTACCTTCGTAATTAAATTCAACAATTCAGGCAAATTTACCGATACAATAGAGGTAAAGTAACTCTCTCTTCCAGAGGAATAAAGTTGGCCTTAAGTGTTTTAATTGTTGATCCCGATGATGAATGGCTACAATCAGCAGCATCATTTTTTAAAGAGCAGTTTTATACTGTTAAGGTGGTCAATAATGGTAAAGACGCTCAACTTGCTTTATATAATGAAAAATATTTCGCAGTAATTCTTAACTATTCCGTAAAAAATCATGCAGGAGGACAAGTTCTAAAGTTTATTAGGACTAATCATCCTTCTCAGAAAGTTGTGATGATTTTTGAAAATGAAGACCTTTGTGGTGGGCCGGAGGGTGTTGAGAAATTTAAGAAAATGGGGGCGAGTGAAGTTGCAATTAAACCTTTTGAAATAGGTTACCTTTCACAGTTACTCGAAGGACATCAATCTCTTGGAGATATGATGACTTCTTTACCGAAAAAGGGTGGAGTTACTGAAGAAGTAGAAGTTACGAGTCAAGACGAAGAATTTACGTCGATTCGAATAGATGAATTTTATTCTTCTCAAGCTGTTCTCTTTGATGTGTATGTAAAACTCGCTAGTGGTCGATATGTGAAAATTCTTCATGCAGGTGATACTTTTTCTAAAGAGAGAATTGATAAGTATAAGGACGAGAAGGGGGTTGAGTTTCTCTTCTTCCATAAAAAAGATCGAAGAAAGTATATTCAGTTTAATAATTTTATCGCAAAGAAACTTATCAATACTAAGAATGTTGGCGGTAATACTCGTATCAATCAATTAAAGAATGTTGCTGAAAAATATCTTGAGGAAGTTCATACTCAAGGGATGAAGCCTCAGGTTATTGAGCAAGGTAAGGAAATTGTAAGTAATATTTTTACCTTCGTTGAAAAACAGGAAGATCTTTATAAAATTTTAAAGGACTTTGAAGCGTTTGATCCAAAGGCCTATGAGCATAGTTTTATGGTTTCTGTTTTTGCAACAGCGATAATAAAGCAATTTGAATGGCAGTCGCAGATTACAATCGAATCAACTGCACTTGCTTGTTTATTTCATGATATTGGAAAAATGAAATTACCTCGAGAGATCTATGATCTTCGTCCTGTTGAAATGGATGATGAACAAATGGCAATTTATAAAAAACACCCTGAATATGGTGTTGAGATGGTTGAGAATAATCGAATGATTTCTAACTCTGTTAAGCAAATCATCTTACAACATCATGAAGCTTATAATGGAACAGGTTTTCCATATGGTATAAAATCGAGCAGAATTTTGACCCTGGCTAATATTGTCTGCTGTGCGGATGATTTTGTTCATATTATGATTGATGAAAGCTTAAGCCCGCCTGAAGCTCTTAAGAAGATGCTTATGAATAGGGAGCAGGTTGCAAGGTACAATTCAATGATTGTCGAAAATTTTATTAAGGTCTTTGTTGACCCTGCAAAAATTCTAAATTCAGATAGTAAGAAAGTTTCTTAGTAGATTAATTTCTTTATCGATGTCCCTTTAAACTGATTAGATCTTTTATAAAAGAGTTTCATAAAGTCTTTATTTACAAGGAAAGGATGCTTTCTATTTGATGCTCTGATGATAAAGTTTTGTTTCTTTTCGATTTTAACATTTGGTAGAGTATTTACAAAGTAGGAGATATCATAAGTATTTGTCTCGTCCTTTGTTGTTACAATAACAATTTTGAAGAATGGTACTGACAATATCTTATCAAGTTCAGCCGTCAGTTCATCATCAGTCTTATCTAAAATAATATGTGACTTCATTGAAATTAATTCATTAAGGTATTCCCCAATTTTTTCTTCATCGAGGTTCATTTGTCCGGACATCCAGTTTGTACCATCAGTTGATTTTTCTATGGCCAGGGCCGGTGTCGTTTGTCTTTGTGGGTAGATTTTCAGCTCTTTTACTTGATTCCAGTTAAAATTAAAAATTTGAGAATCAATGATTGAAGAAAGCTCTATTTTTTCAAAAGACATTTTAAGGACATTAATATGATAAATTGCGTTGTCTCCTGAAACACTGAGGTATGTCGAGTTATCAATGGGATTGACGAGACCAAAAGAAAGAGTTTTTATTTCTTCATTCTTATCTTTAATTGTTAATGTTGATATTGGATTATCTAAAGAGAAGTTAGCGAGATTAATCTGATCTTTTGGATAGATTCTTTTTATCTTGATATCTTCAAGTGTCTCGAGAATTTTGTTTACGATTTCAAGATTTGCATCGATGACTCGAGGTTTACTAAGAATCCAGTTATTTCCTTCTGCTTTATTTAATGAAAACTCATCAATAGAAGTTTTAATTTTTATTTGTGAGATACTTTGGACGTCACTCTTTGTAAAAAGGAATTGCAGTTTATTTAATTCCTTACTTGAGAGGATAGGCGCTTGGAAGAATTCACTAATGAGTGCTCCCATAACAATGAAAGTTGAGAATATCGTTATCAGTAGGGTAGATGTACTTTTCTTAGTTAATGTTGTCATGTGATGATTTTACTTCTTAATCATCGAGATCGTCAAAGATATCAAAGTCATCACCACCAGAACTCTTCTCTTCTTTTGCTACTTCTTTAGCTGCAACAACAGTTTCAACATCTGGCTCAATAGATCTTGTGAACTCTCTTAAAATAGTTCTTTCACCCTCCTTAAGATAGGTGAATTTAATTCCGACGCGGTAGGATAATCTATTCTTTGAAATTATACGACTTTTCATATTATATGTTCGACAAAAAGTAACGTCAGCATTCATTAAAAATCTTCTTGGTACTAGGAAATCTAAAACAATCGATTGGCCGGTTAGAAATGGCTTACTCGAGAAGAAAAACATTTGATCCATATATATTTCAGCAAGAATTGCTTTTCCTACTGATATTCTTTCTTCTGGAATGGAAGGAAGGCGTTGCTTTACTAAGTTACGGCCTTGATTACTTTCTAGACCAACTTCGAGAGGGACAACATTGTTTAGAATAGGTGCTTGCTCCTCGGCTTCAACAGCTGCTTGATCACCAAGCATCTCTCTGGCCATGGCGTCGGCATCACTTTCTTCTTCTGCTGATACAGACTCTTCTTCATCTGAACTTTCTAGTTCTGCTTCGGGAGTGGCATCTGCGGCCTCTGCAGCTTCTGCTTCAGCAATGGCCTTAGCCATTTCGTCTTCACCAAAATCATCGAGTTCAGAAGCATCTTTAACATCTCCACCATCATCTGAATCGTGAAGTGCAGAGATACTGCCTTTAGACTTATATTCTTTCATGAGGTCGTCGAGGGGAGGGCGCTCTTGGCCGTCTGATATACGCTCCTTGATGACTGCTTCAAGCTCGTCTCTAAGGGTCCATATTCGTAGTGAGATTTTTTTTATCAGAACTGGGTCTGAACTATTTCCGTATATCATTCTAACATTTTCTCACAAATACCGTAAAATAGGGCTTTGGAAAATATTACCTATGACGCTTACCTCAAAAGGGAAGTTAGACTTAATAGTAATCTTACATAAATATCTATCTTTTTTATTTTCAATGTAAAAAGAGAAATATCACATCACACAATGATTAGGAGGATCTATGATGTTAAGAAAAGCTCTGGGACTTGGTCTCGCAGTCGCAAGTACAATGGCAGTAGCAGCAGGCGCTGAACATGTACCAGGTGAGTTAATTGTTAAGTTAAAACAAAACGCTAACAAAAGTGCTTTCAATGCACTTGCATCTAATGGTGTTAACGTTCAAAGAACAATCGAAACTTCAGGTGGAGAATTATTCGTTGTAAAGTTTGATGAGTCTCAAAAAGGTGGAATCGAAACTGTACAGAATATGGTTCAATCAATGGATGAAGTTGAATATGCTGAGCCAAACTTCATTTATAGAATTGTTAAGCCAATCAAGGAAACTAATTTTATCTCAGAAATTTTAGATATCGAACCACAAGGAGCTTATTATACTCCTGCAGATCCAAAGTTCTCTCAACTTTGGGGAATTCATAACACAGGATCAAATGCTCCTGCTGGAGATCGTGGTGTTGCTGGTGCTGATGTTGGCGCAATGAAAGCATGGGAAATTACACAAGGCTCAAGAGCTGTAAGAGTTGCAGTTATCGATACAGGGATTGATTATACTCACCCTGATCTTGTTGACCAAATGTGGACAAATGAAGCTGAGCTAAATGGTCAACCAGGTGTTGATGATGATGGGAATGGATTTGTTGATGATATCCATGGATATGACTTTGCTAATAATGATGGAGATCCAAAAGATGGTCACTCACACGGAACACATTGTGCAGGTACAATCGGTGCATCACATAATGCTATTGGTGTAGCTGGTGTAATGGGTGAAGTAGAATTTGTTGCAGTTAAGTTTTTAACAGATGCAGGTTCAGGAACTACTGAAGGTGCTATTAAGTCGATCGACTATGCTACAAAAATGGGCGTTGATATTATGTCAAACTCTTGGGGTGGGGGCGGAAGATCTGAAGCTCTTAAAGAAGCGATTGAAAGAGCAAATGCTGCTGGAATCGTTTTCACTGCAGCTGCAGGAAACTCTTCAACAGATAATGACTCTAAACCACATTACCCATCTAACTACGAAGTTGATAACGTTATCTCTGTCGCGGCAACAACTTCTGCTGACGAGTTAGCTTCATTTTCTTGTTACGGAAGAAGAACTGTTCATATCGGTGCTCCAGGGCACAAGATTTTATCAACTGTAAAAGATGGTGGTTATGATTCATATTCTGGAACATCAATGGCAACTCCACATGTTACAGGTGTAATCGGACTTTTAATTGCTAATGAAGGAAGAATTAATCCAATCGAAGTTAGAGAAAGAGTTATGAGAACTTCTGATCCAGTTGCAGCGCTAAGAGGTAAAACTATTAATGGTGGTAGGATCAATGCTTACAATCTTTTAACGAACACAATTCCAGACAGACAAGAACCAGATCCAGCAAAATGGGAAACTGTAGTTGTTGATGGTTGGGAATCAAATCACCCATATGGTGATAATGCTAACGAAGTTAGAACGTTTAAAGTTGATGGGGCAAAATTCATTAGATTAAATGTTTCAAAATTTGAACTTGAAGATAGATATGATTATCTTGAAGTAAGAGATAGTGCAGGGAACCTTGTTGAAAAAATCAGTGGTTCTGGTGAAAATCATGAGAGCTTTCATGCTGCTGGTGATTCAATCACTGTAACATTTATTTCTGATAGATCAGTTAATAAGTGGGGATTTGATATCTCTGATGTTAGTGTACAGTACTAAAATCAAAAAACAGCTTAAATAACAAAAGCCCACTTTACAGTGGGCTTTCTTATATCTAAAAACTTAGTCTTTAAATTAATTCCAAAGGTGCTTATACTTTCTTAAGAACTTTGAAAGTGATCCAACTTTATCTAGTGTTCTAATTGCACTAGTAGAAAGTCTTAACTTAATAGTTTGTCCAGTTTCAGGATCAAAAACTCTCTTCGTTTGAAGATTTGGCTTTTGAGTCATCTTAGTTTTATTGTTTGCGTGAGAAACTTTATTCCCAACAAGTCTTCTTTTTCCAGTCAAGTCACATACACGGCTCATAACTACTTCCTTATATTAATCAATTTATTAGATTTTTTATCTATATAGGTTGAAGAATATATACAATTGTCTACGAAAGGGCAAGAGAATTTTTAAATAACATAAATTCAGACAGTTACCTTAAATTTCAGTTATTTGCATTCTTTTTTTGACAGTATTTTCCAATCAATGATCTAATAACCAAACTTTTTTATCGGATACTCAGGCTAATTTGAAGGACAGTTATGAAGTTAATTATTTCATTAGTAATATCATTAAGTATTTTTGCATCTGTAGACCCCGCAGAACTCCTACTATCCTCATTTAGATCTCAGTGTCCTAATGTTGTATCCTTCTCGTCTTCAGCTAGTTTACTTCTTAGTAACTACAAAGGTGTGCTACTTGAGCTTAAGGAGAGAGAGAAGTGTTATGGGTCAGCGTCCTC
>CAZQJK010000034.1:0-41598 GCA_964593545.1 uncultured Bacteriovorax sp.
TATGAAAAATTAAAAAAATTTAAAAACTTTTCAGCATCTTTTAATTCATAACGAGAATTTGAAATAATATAGTGACATAGTAATAGTTTAACTTCTGACTTTTTCATCTCTTCTTAGCCTTTACAAATACTTTTACTTTATTAACATATGTAAAACTTGCACCTATATAAAATGAACAAACAATAAAATAGATCCATAGCATGGCCACCATGAAATTATAGAAATTTCCATAATCTCGATAGAGGTCATCTTTAAAATATTTAAGATACAGCCAATAACTTGATTTACCCATAAAGAATAGAAGAGTGAAAACACATCCTCCCCATAGGGCATCTTTTAAAGATACTTCTATTTGTGCACTAAATTTATAAAAAAGCCCAAAAAATAGTATAGCAAAAGGCCAGACAACTAATTCAATAATTTTTAATACTGTATCACTATCAGTTAAGAATGTTTCGACAAGAGTGAGAACAAATTGTTTTTCAAATAGCATAAATATCACTAAGAAAAACAGGGCCATTAAGACACCAAAAACAAATGATTTAACATCATCCTGGAAAAAACCTCCATCAACATCAACTTTAGAAAGTGTGTTTATACCAAAAACAAAAGAAGTACTAATTCCAAGACATGCAAAGAACCAAATTCCAACTTGATAAAGCTTCACACTATGACCAGAGATTTGTTCCTCAATTAACATTCTAAGACTTTTGAGTATTGAGGGATCAATCTTTGGAAAGCTTGCAAAAAGAGTCGTAATAACATGCTCTTTGGCAATCTCATTATCACCGACATATAAACCAATCACTGAAATAATCAATAGAATAGCGGGTCCGAAGCTTAAGATTGTGAAAAATGTCGTCGCTCCTGCTAACACTTCTCCCTTTCTTTTCTTAAATAGAAATAGTGCACTTAAGAACCTTGTTACAAATTCTTTTACAAAATTAAAGAAGAATTGCTCAAAGAACTCTGTATCGCCCTTCATTTTTTTTAGTATTTTCATCAATTACTTTTCGGTAAATAATCTCGATACTTAACTCAACACTGACTATTTTAGTACGGATATTAAATGTGAAATTTGTCCGACTATTTCTTTATTTAATTTAATGGTAAAATAATACGATAAGGGATTATTCCCTTAGATTGCTTTAAGGGATCATGGAGGATCGATGAGCAAATATATGTTCTTTACCATTTTATTTCTTATATCAGCACCAACTTGGGCGAGGAAGCCAGCTGTTGAGCCAATATTAGGAGTATCAATCGAAGAGTATAAAGAAGTACCCCCAGAACAAGCAAAAGGGTACGATTTCTCTGAGACAAAAAATTTGAATACACAAGAAAGAGTTCACTCACCAGAGGGAATTGAAGTTAAGTCTCTTTCGGACTCTTCAAGCTCAAGTACAAGTAAACTACTATTTCTCTTCTTTATGTTTTTACCGATCATCGCCAGTGGCTTTGCATTTTTCAAGGTTACAAGAAAGGATCATTCAAATGTTATTTCTCTTGAAGAGTTAAGAACAAGAAAGAGCAAAGAAGAAGAAAGCAACGACGATATTCCAAAAGCATCATAATTATTCATCAGTCCAACGACCATCTTTTCCAAGAAAAAAGATACGTTGGACTTTGCCGCTATAAACAATAATTTCTAGTAGACCATCATTATTTACATCTTCAAATTTATACTCATATGGTCTTCTTATATAACTATCCCCATCTCCAAATTCAAACCAAACACTTGTTAGCTTCTGTAATGAATAGCTACTGACCTCACCTATTTTTGCAACACCTACATAAATTGAGGAGCTTCCTTGTTTTTCTAAATAGCCCGTTTTTCCTTCAAAGAAAAATATCAAAGTTGCAATTTGAGTATTTGAAATATTCTTCTTAATTAATTTATAGGGCCTAGCATCGAAACCTTTTATTTCAAATTTATATTCATAGAGAAATTCTTTACGATGATTGAATAATTTAAAATAAGTAAGACCATCGACAAACTGAAACTTTAAAAACTCATTGATTCCATCACCTGAAATATCGAAGGAATATGTCCTAGGCTCAGCAATAAAGTGTTTTTTCCGTGGAGGGTCCTTAGGAAGCGTAATCTCGCCATCAAGCATATCTTTAAAGAACCACTCATCCTGAGCTAGAGAATTTAGAGATAAAATGATTAGGAATAAGATTTTCATCATTTATCTATTCTAACTCCATGCAAAATTTATGTCTAATTACACAATATTTTGCCTCCATTAATTCACAACAAGTATTTTATAAGCTACTATTTATAAAATTGACCAATTCAGTGAGGTATAAGGATGATTCTCCAGCTAGGACATCTCAAAAACAGTAAACAATTAGTAATTAAGAAACTTAATTTTGCGGATAAATCTTCGTCTTCAAAAGTTGTGGCGATTGATACTATACAAAATGAAGTTCTTTCTTGTTTATTTATTGATCGATCTCTTCTTGAAGATGAATCGATAAAAGAAAGCTTACTTGAGAACTCAAAATTCTACCCAATTAGAGAAGCCTCTGAGGCTGGAATTGATAATGAAAATTTTGAAAAAATGGAATTTGATCAATTAGTTTTAATTTTCAATAAGATTAATCAAACATGGACTCTACAAAATAATATTTCACTACTCGAAAATATGCACACTGTGATTAATCATCTCAATGCACTTTGGCCAAATGATCGAACAACTTACTTTGAAGAGTTTTGGTTTCTAATCAAGAAAAATCTTGGTGCCCTTTCCCTTAGAGTGATCTACAACGATCTCAAGAAAGTCGGAAAGAATGATGACAAGAATTCTTTAATTCAGGTGTCCATTGAAGGTGATCGCAATCCTAATCCTGTTGAGGGTGGAGAACTAGAAAAAAGTTTAATCGAAAACTATCAAGAAGAGTTTGCTTTAAACTTTAATATGGTTGAGTATGTTGTCGAAAAAGGTCAGCTTGTAATTGCAGGAAATATTAAGAATAGTCCTTATATTATTATGGCCACGATTACTGATATCTCAAGACTTCAGCAAGCAGTAATTCAAAATTTTATCACTGCTCTTTCTCGCTAAAAATAACGGACGCTTTTAAGATCCAAAGCGTCCTAATTTCTCCCCACCCAGTACATGAAAGTGAGTATGAAATACTGTTTGACCAGCATTAGATCCAATATTAGTTACGACTCTAAAGCCATCCTTAGAAAGAGAATTTTCTTCAGTAAATTTTGCAATTGACTGGTAAACTTCACCAATTTCTTGTGGTGAAGTCTTACTCATTTCACATACATTTGTTGTGTGGTTCTTGTGAATAAAAAGATAGTGCTCTTTTGCCATTGGATAAATATCAACAAACCCATAAGTTCTATCGTCTTCATAGACTTTAGTTGAAGGTATTTCTTTTTTTAATATCTTACAAAACAGACAATCTTCCATCATGACCTCTTAGCTATTAATAATTTCTATTTTAGCGCCTAGTTTTTGAAACTTATCACTTAAGTTTTCATAACCTCTTTCGAGGTGGTAAATACGATCAATAATCGTCTCACCTTCACTTACAAGTGCAGCTAGAACAAGAGCAGCCGATGCTCTTAAGTCTGTACACATAACTGGAGCACCAATAAGTTTAGCACCACCTTCGATAAAGAGAGAACTACCTTGTTGATCCATTTTAGAACCAAGACGTACTAATTCAGGAACATGCATAAATCTATTTTCGAAAATATTCTCTGCAATGATTGAGTTTCCTTCAACGATTGCACAAAGAGCAACCATCTGGGCCTGAACATCTGTTGGGAACCCAGGAAAAGGAGCCGTTTCAATTTTGGCACCTTTAAGTTTACTTGGAAAAGTTTTTACATAATCCTTACCTACTTCAAGTTTTGCACCCATATCGGCTAATTTATCAATAACAAACTCTAAGTGCTCTGGATTAAAACGAGTTACCTTGATTTCAGAGTTAGTCATGAGCCCTGCGATAATATATGTCGCAGCTTCAATTCGATCACCAATAGCTTCGTAGTCTGTTTCACAAAGCTCATCAACACCTTCGATAATTATTTTATTAGTTCCGATTCCTGAAATTTTTGCACCCATTGAGTTTAGAAAATTTGCAAGGTCATCAATCTCTGGCTCCATTGCTGCATTTTCGATCGTCGTTGTACCTTTTGCATAAACTGCGGCCATCATCAGGTTTTCAGTTGCACCAACAGATGGAAATTTAAGTGGAAGCTTCGCTCCGACAAGACCATCACTATTCGCTTCAACATACCCTGCTCTCAGATCAATCTTCGCACCCATCTTCTCAAGATTTGCCAAATGAATATCAATAGGTCGTGTACCAATAGCACAACCACCAGGAAGAGAGACTTTAGCTTTATTAAGACGAGTTAATAATGGACCAAGTACAAAGATCGAAGCTCTCATTGTCTTAACCAATTCGTAAGTAGCTTCATGAGAGTTTAAAGTTGATGCATCAAAAACGGTATAGTCACCATCTTCCTCGATTTGAACGCCAAGGTTCTTTAGAAGTTGCATCATTGTTTTGATATCTCTTAAATTTGGAAGATTTTTTAATCTTACTTTCTTATCAGTTAATAGAATTGCTGCAAGAATTGGAAGGTAAGCGTTCTTAGCTCGAGAAATTTCAACTTCCCCACTTAGGCTGACAGGCCCTTTTATTTTAAGCTTTTGCATTTTTATATCCCTTTAAAAATCTATTTCTATTTGTATAATCTTTTACTATTTCAACATTATTAAAACCATTGTTTAAAAGCTTCTGGCTTAAGTCTTCAAGGTGATCTTCATGACCTTCCATATAGAATAAGCCGCCTTCATTTAAGCACTCATGGACTTGTGTAAATAAAACTTCAAACCACTCGCTATATGCTTCATCTTCGATAAATAGAGCAAGATGAGGCTCAAATTTCGCAACTTGATGATGGACAGTTGCAAAGTCTTTCTTTGTTTTTATATATGGAGGATTCGTGACAATGATATCAAACTTGTGTTCAATTCCACTGAGACGATCCCCAAGATGAAAGTCGACATGAGAGCTTTTCTTAAATTTAAAACGCTGTAAAAAAAGGTTTCTCTTGGCAACTTTCAGTGCTTCATTTGAGATGTCTGTTGCAAGACATTTCATTTCATAATTAGACTCTTGAAGTAGGGATAAGATAATTGCACCACTACCTGTTCCAATATCGCAAATTGAGACTGGCCCTGAAAGATTCTTATTTATATATTTAGCGACTTCTTCGACAAGAATTTCAGTTTCACTTCGTGGAATTAAAACACTTTCATTAATATAGAATTCAGAGCGATAAAAGAACGCTCTCTTTCTTATCTGTTCAATTGGTCGACCTGTTTTTAGCTCTTCAAAAAATAATGTAACTTCATCAGTAGCAGATGGAAAAAAAATGGCTTTTGAAGTATCACTTGGATTAAGTTGAGTTTGGCTGAGTAATTGACGGACTTCTCTTCGTATTCTCTCTTCAGAGATACCCGGATAATTTTTTTCAAGTCCCGCGCGCTCATGTTTAAAAAAAGAGCGCGTATATTCATCTAGCGACAATAATTCCATGACCTATTCGTCATCACCCTTGAGCATTTCTGCTTGATTATATGCAATCAAAGCATCAATAACTGGGCCTACGTCACCTTCGATAATTCGATCGAGAGAATAAAGAGTTAAACCAATTCGATGATCTGATAATCGGCCTTGAGGATAATTGTAAGTTCTAATTCTTTCAGATCGATCACCTGTTCCAATTAGTCCTTTTCTATCCGCGGCTTCTTTTGCATTTTTCTCATCGAGTAGAATTTGAAATAAACGAGCAGATAGAAGTTTAAGTGCCTTCTCTTTATTTTTTAGCTGAGATTTTTCTTCTTGATTGTGAACTTGCATCCCTGTCGGTAAATGGGTTACACGAACAGCAGAGTCAGTTGTGTTAACTGACTGTCCGCCTGAACCAGATGCTCTCATAACGTCAATCTTAACGTCATTAAGATCAAGTTTCCAATCAAGATCCTCAGTCTCAGGCATAACGGCAACAGTGATGGTTGAAGTATGGACACGCCCTTGAGATTCTGTTTTAGGAACCCTTTGAACTCTGTGTACACCTGACTCATATTTTAATTTTGAATAAACTTTATCTCCAGAAACAGTGAAGACAACTTCTTTAATACCTTCATCATTTGCAGATATTGAGTCGACATCAACTTTCCAGCCTTGTTCACGACAGTAGTTTTGATACATTCTAAAAACATCACCAACAAAAATCGAAGCCTCGTCCCCTCCGGCACCAGCTCTAATTTCAACGATAACGTTCTTATCATCCAATGGATCTTTTGGAAGGAGGAGAATTTTCAATTCATCTTCAAGACCAGCGATCTTTGGCTCATTCTCATCGAGAACTTCTTTAGCCATCTCACGCATATCTTCGTCTTTTTCATTTTTTAGAATTTCTTTAGCTTCAGTAATATCTTCTATTATCTGACGATACTCACGATACGTATTTACAACATCTTCCATATTCGCTCTTTCTGATGAGATCTTCTTGAACTCATCTTGGCGATCATAAATTGATGGATCAGCAAGTTTCTCGTTTAAAGTTTCGTATCGCTCACATACAGCATCGAGCTTATCAAACATATTCATAAAAAAATCATTCCTTCCTTAGGATCTATTAGCTGTTCATTGACTCCATGAACTCAGCATTTGTTTTTGACTTCGTGATTCTTTGAAGCATGAACTCCATAGCATCAATCGTTGTCATTGGATGAAGTACCTTTCTAAGAACATATGTTCTTTGAAGATTTGCTTGATCCATTAGTAGGTCTTCTTTTCTAGTTGAAGACTTATTAATATCGAGAGCAGGGAAAATTCTCTTCTCAAGTAATTTTCTGTCAAGTTGAATTTCTGAGTTACCTGTACCTTTGAACTCTTCAAAAATAACTTCGTCCATTCTTGAACCAGTATCAACAAGTGCAGTAGCAATAATTGTAAGAGATCCACCCTTTTCAATATTTCTTGCTGCTCCAAAGAATCTCTTTGGTCTGTGTAGTGCATTTGAGTCAACCCCACCAGAAAGAATCTTTCCAGATGGTGGTACAACAGTGTTATATGCACGAGCAAGACGAGTAATAGAATCAAGAAGAATAATTACATCCTTCTTTGCTTCAGTTAATCTTTTTGCTTTTTCAAGAACCATTTCTGCTACTTGAACGTGACGAGAAGCTGGTTCATCAAAAGTAGAAGAAACTACTTCAGCGTTAACATTTCTCTTCATGTCTGTTACTTCTTCTGGTCTCTCATCAATTAAAAGAACAATTAGAACAGACTCTGGGTGGTTTGTTGTAATTGCATTGGCAATCTCTTGAAGTAAAACTGTCTTACCAGCTTTTGGTGGTGCAACGATTAAACAACGTTGTCCAAAACCTTGTGGTACGAACATATCGATCATTCTTGTCGAATAATTTGTTGGCTTGTATTCAAGATCAATCTTACGTTCAGGGTACAATGGAGTTAGGTTATCAAAGAGAACCGTCTTCTTATGTGCTTCTGGTGATTGAGCATTGATTGTTGAAACTTTTAAAAGAGCGAAATATCTTTCGTTATCTTTTGGTGGTCTGATTTGGCCTTCAATTGAATCACCTTTTCTAAGTCCAAATCTTCTAATCTGACTTGGTGATACATAAATATCATCGGCACCAGGAAGGTAGTTGTAACCTGGAGATCTTAAAAACCCAAAACCATCTGGAAGGATTTCAAGAACACCTGCTCCAAAGATCTCTTCATCGTTTTTTGCGTGAGTCTTTAAAATAGCAAAGATTAGTTCATGTTTTTTTAAGCTTGATGGATTTTCAATGTCCATGCTTTCAGCTAAAGTGTTAAGCTCGTTGATTTCTTTTTCTCTAAGATCATTAAGATGCATAGCCGCTGATACTCCTGATAGAAATTTTATATAATTATTAATCGAATTGTTGAGAATGCCTCTAAGTTATTGATTATATTAATAAAGGTAGTTTTTTGGGGTTTTTTCTGGATAGATTTATATTATTCGCCAATCGGACAATAGTCAATACAATATCAAGCATTGACGTATAGCACCATCTATTTTAAATAATTAACATGCAAGACTTTAAGCAATATCCAAACTTTGAACTCTTTAAAAATAAAACAATTCTATCAATTGATTTTGGAGAGAAAGTTATTGGTCTAGGTATTTTTACCCCTGGCCGTGAGCCCTTCCCTATTTCACGCGGACGAATCATTAATACTGGTCTCGATACTTTCTTTCAAGAACTCTTAACTATTATCGATGACGAGGCCGTCGAGGTGATTGTCTTTGGAATCGCCTACCTTACAGACGGAACAGAGACAGATAAAACGAAGGAACTAAAATCCATCTGCCAAAGCGTAAGAGAGAAGTTTGGTGATCTTGAAGTCATCGAGCAAGATGAGACTCTTACTACAGTTACTGCCAAAGAAAGAATGCTTAACTCTCCGGAGTTCAACTTTTCTATCGACCCTAAAAAAATTGACGAAGTTAGTGCAATAATAATTCTTGAGGATTTTATTAGAAGAATTTAAGGGCTTGATTTCTCTCCATTAATAGCTAGACTATTTTAATGAGTAAAAAAAACCTTTTTATATTTCTATTTCTGGCCCCGGCCTTTGCTTTAATTCTCTCTGCTATTCATATCTACTATGGAATATATGTTTGGGAATTTAAAGGCCCAACGACAACTTTTGAAATTAAGCCCGGTGATGGTTTTGGTTCGATAAATTATCGTCTTGCTGAAGAGAAAATAATTTATAGTCCACGTTTGTTTCACCGTTATGCAAAGTTCAGCCAAAAGTTAACCTCATTTAAAGCTGGTGTTTATGAAGTAAATCCTGGTCTTAATATGTCAGGAGCATTAGAGCTATTAACTAGTGGTCGATCAATAACTTCAAAAGTAACAATTCCTGAAGGAAAGAATTTATTTGAAATCGCAAATATCTTAGAAGAGGCAAAAATAATTTCATCAGCAGAAGAATTTATTCGTCTCGCAAAAAGTGAACAATTTGTTAAAAGCCTAGGTATAAACGCACAAAGAATTGAAGGATTCCTTTATCCAGATACATATAACTTTACACCAAACTCGAGCCCACAATTTGTTATCGAATCGATGTATAGCGTTTTTAAAGCAAAGACTTCAGAGCTTGATTTTTCAAAATCTAACCTTACAAAATTTCAAGTTGTAACACTAGCTTCAATGGTTGAGAAAGAAACTGGGGCAAAGTTTGAAAGACCACGTATTGCAGGAGTATTTCATAATCGCCTTTCAAAGAGGATGCGCCTTCAGTCTGATCCAACCACGATTTATGGAATTTATGAAAACTATAATGGTAACTTGAGAAAGAAAGATCTTCTGGAAAAAACTCCTTATAATACTTATAAAATTCCAGGATTGCCAATTGGCCCAATCTCCAATCCTGGAATTGAGTCAATAAAAGCTGTTTTAGAGCCTGAGAAGCATCAATATCTATACTTTGTAAGTAAGAATGATGGAACTCATATTTTTTCAAAGAGCTATAAAGATCATAACGAAGCGGTAAAAACTTGGCAGATCAATCGTAAAAATAGAGCAGGAAAAAGTTGGCGAGATCTTAAACAATGAACCTATGGTCGTGTTACTCTCCTGACTATATCGAAGCTGAGTTCAATAAATTAAAAGAACAAGTTACCACAGTCGAAATGTGGCAAAATGTCGATGACTATCGAGAGAAGTTTTCTGGTTTCTTTCTAGAAGTCTCAAGTCAAAATTGTAAAGTTCAACTGGATGAGAAATACCGAAGCTCTTATGGAAGAATTAACGTTCAAAATGCTATATTCTTCCACTACGCTAAGAGAGACATGCTCTTTAAGAAAGATATTTTCTCCATCGAAAATGGAAATATCATTAGCTTTAAAACACCTACGGAAGTGAAGTTTAGAGACCTTCGTGTTTCAAAGCGTTTTACTTATAAGTATCAAGATTTTAAAAATATATCATTTCACACTGACGACTCAGAAATTGTTCATAGTCATATTTTAACGGATGTCTCAACAACTGGTCTAAGTTTTGTTGTTAATCAAAAAGATAGAAATAAAATAAGTAAAGATAATAAGATACTTATTGTTAGCCTTACTGATCAAAATCTCGAAGAGATTCTTGAAGCTAGAGTCGTCTACCTCACCCCTTTCAAATTATCTCGTGAATCAAATAGTGAGTTAATCCAAATTGGTGTTGAGTTCACTTCTCCTATGGATTCAATTTCATATCGATCAATAAGTAAAATCGTAAAATCAAAACAGGAAAAAGTAAGAGGTCTCGAGACGTCGAAATTCAATGGTCTCAATCCTGATGAGTTTAAAAGAGCTATTTCAGTCGTTGCTCAAAGTAATAAGCAGCTCGCTCTCAACATAAGAGAGAGATCTGAGGATATTGATCGTCTTCGATACTTAACCACCGAAATGAAGAGGACCTTTCTCCTTGAAGTAAATCACGACCTTCTTGCTTGTGCGATGAGAATGTCATCAAAAGAACTTATTTTCGATTTATTAAGTGAAGTTACAGACAGTATTAGAGACGAATTCTTAGAAAAACTTGATTCTTCAAAACCAGCCTCTGCCATAAATAAAGCTCAAGATGCTATTTGTAAATTTATCAGCGAAAAAGAAAGAAGCGGAGAAATCATTCTCGATCCCCGCTCTTATCTAAAGATAGTCTAGTAATCCAGACCCGATTTTCTGATATGAGTCTTAACTTCTGCTTCTTCATTATTTACATAACTTCCAATAACTTCAGCAAAAATAATAGTGTGATCTCCAGGCTTTTGCATTGAAACCATCTTACACTCCACAGCGGACTTAGCTCCCTCAAGAATTACTCCACCATGCTCTCCATCCTTTGTAGCTATTTCACTAAATGGATTGTCTTCCGGGGCATAACCACTCCAAAAATGCTTTAAATAATTCATATCGTGCTTACCGACAATATTCACAGTGAAAGTTTGACCCTCTTTAATTGGTTCGTAACAAACTCGATCTTCTTTTATAGCAACAGCGATCATTAATGGAGAAAAGGAAACTTGCTGCACCCAACTTGCAAGATAGCCATCTTTTTGACCACCATTATTAGTTGTGACAACAAATAGTCCCGAAGGAATGTGGCCAACGGCCTTTGCAATATCTCTACTCATTTTCAAACTCCTATTTTATATCTGACAATAATTATTGGCTATTATCTAAGGATAACCTTCGCTAAGCCCATTAGGCAAATTAGTTCAAATACCTATAAAAACTTGGATAAGTTAATTTTTTTAACTCCTCTACCGATTAAGGCCTATATTGTTTTAGCACAAAACAATCGAATTTGTTTTGAGGAGCTAAGGCAATCATTGCCCAAATTTTATAATACTTGTTTAGAACGGAGTGAATATTATAAAATTATTGTGCCTAGCATTGTTTAGAAAAAGCTTCTCAAGGAGGAAGATAAATGGATAAGGAAAAATTAGAGTACTTTAAAGCAAAACTTCTTCACATGAAGTCTGAAATATTAAATAGCGGTATTCTTTCTAAAAGAGACGATTTACATATTTCTTCGGATGACCTTCCTGATGAAGCTGACATTGCACAGAATGTAATCAATCAAGAAATCTCATTTAGCATGAGAGATAGAGAGCTTAACAAATTAAGACATATTGAGTTTGCTCTACAAAGGATCAATGAAGGAAGTTATGGTCACTGCGAAGACTGTGAGGAACCAATTGCTCACAAGAGACTTGAGAACCAACCGTGGGCCGAGTACTGCATTGCCCATGCAGAAGAAAGAGAAAGATCAGACTATCGCTTTAAGCGAGTTGTTTAATAAAAGAAAGGCCAGTTAATAACTGGCCTTTTTTATTGGTTGGAATACTTCTCCTCTATAATTAACATGATTTGATGCCTTAAATGCGACTAGCTTCGATACCTCACTATTCAAATTACTTGCATACAGAGCTTTTGCCGAAGCCAAATTTCGTGTTCTATTGTTAAATCCAATTCCTGTTACCTCCCCATTCTGTGTTTCTCCACTAAACATGGCCAGAACTGTTACTAATAACCCTAATAGAAAAAAACTAGCTAATTTCATACATCTCTCCTTGAACACTTTCAGGCATCCTGCCTACCTATTATAAAGCAATCTCAGGGCCAATTATTTGCACAGAAAATCATCTATTTAAGTGGTGCCAGTAGTAAATTGACCGTCAAATAGACACCATCGAGAAGGATATTGATTAATTTTTTGACACCTATGTAAATGTTGATCATATTGAGTTAGTACAGAGACCTCAAGTTCCCGATTATATTACTCCCCTATTTGGCATCACTATTGCTTTGTAATATATGACAAATTAATTGTCAGAAGTGAGCAATTAAAAATATTATTAGGTAGGAGATTATTTTGAAGCAATTACTAACTCGCCATCTCATTCTTGCTGTATCACTTTTATCTGTTACTGCTGTCACGTTTGCTGATTCTCCATCAATCTCACTTAATGATCTCAAGCAAAAAATTACAAAACCACAATTTCAAAATGAATCTTTTGATTCTGAAAGTATTCTTAAATCACGATATGTGAGCTGGGGTGTACAACCTGAAAATCAATCATCTTCAATCAATATCGTCGATGCTTGGAAGAAATTTGAAGGGAAGAAAGAAATTGTTGTTGCTGTTATCGATACTGGCATCGATCCAACACACCCATTTTTAAAAGATAACTTATATACAAAGAACGGAAGTGCTTCTGCTACAAATTATGGAATAGACTTCTCAAAGAGTACAAAGAATAAACTTCAACCAATCGATACTCATGGACACGGTACTCACGTGTCTGGAATTATAAAAAGTGTTTTCCCTAAAGTAAGAATTCTTCCATTAAAGTATTATGATAAAACAGCATCAGGTAAAGACAATCTTGATTCGACAATCGCAGCTCTAAGATATGCTGTTGATAGTGGTGTCGATATAATTAACTACTCTGGTGGAGGTCCTGAGCCAGATTACGCAGAATTAGAAATCCTTAAAAAAGCAGAAGCAAAAGGAATCTTAGTTGTTGCAGCGGCAGGAAATGAAGAGTCAAATATTGACCAAGAAAAGAACGCATACTTCCCAGCAAGTTACAAATTAAGCAATATCATTACTGTTACTGCTTATAACCAAAGTTTACAAATATTAAGCTCTTCAAACTATGGAAAAAATAGTGTTGATGTAGCAGCTCCAGGTTATAGAATTAAATCTTCTTTAAACTTCGGAAAAGCTGGTTTCCTAACAGGAACGAGTCAAGCAACAGCTTTTGTTTCTGGAGTAGCTGCTCTTCTAAAAGCTCAATTCCCAGAAATTACTGCGGCCCAAATGAAGAAAGTAATTATCGAATCAGCAAAGAAAGAATTTAGTTTTACTAATAAGTGTAAGTCTGAGGGAAGAGTTGATGCCGCTAAAGCTCAAGAAGTTGCAGCAAAATTACTTAACCACGGAAATGATACAAAAGTAGCTAAGAATGAAAAGAAGAGAGATCTTGCAAACTCTAAGTCGACAGGAAAAATCATTTATAGACTTAATCGTTAATTATAAAATTTAGAATAAGTTAGAAATGAGTAAGACAGACACATCAAAACTGTCACCATCATTAAAGATAAAAGAATAGTACCAATTGAAATAATCCCCCCGAATTTATAACTTAGAGAGAGCTTTTTAATCGAAGCTTTCTCTAAGTTGTATTCAGTTATGACTTCCTTAATTCGATTAAAGAGAGATTGATTATCAACATTACGGCGATTAAGAGGATTCCAAATTTCCCTTTCCTCAACACCAAAACTCATGAGTTCGACAATTGTATCGCGTAATTCCTGAAGATAAAGGGCCCTATTTTCACTTGAATGACTTTCTACGCTGTAGAAGAAATCGAGAAGATCATTATATCGAAGTTTAGTACGATTGAGATACTGCTTAAAGCGACTATCTTCAAGAAACATTTTAGGATGCTCTCGTTCAAGTCTCGAAAGAGAGAGAAAGAAATTCTCCTTCATGGAATAAAAAGACTTTTCACCTAATGGCTCACCTAGAACTGAGATATTTCCATCAAAATGACAAGTTTCACAAATGTCATTTTCAAATGCAAAGGAGTCACATTTTGGACAGACCTCTCCTTCACTCTTCGTGAAAAGGTGTGAGTGGTTTTTAATGTCGTTAAAAAATTCCATATCCATATATTTATTGTAATAAAGCAAAGTAGCGTCTGGCAAATTTAAATTGAGCTTAGTATGATATCTAAATGAAATATAAAAATGAAATTGCTTTTTTTATCGGTGGTGCTTTATACGCGTTAGCTTTTCCATTCATCGGGAAATTTTACTTCATGCCTGGAATCATCATTTCCGCAGCAATTTTCTTATCTCAATTTTTTAATTCTCAACTATCCTTAAAAAAGAAATTAATCTACACATTAATTTATATCTGGGGATACAACTGTGTTGGCTACTACTGGTTAAACTTCACTCTATTTGAATTTGGTGGGCTTTATCCTCCATTTAATATTATTATGTGGCAGTTATTTACACTTATCATCGCGCCCCATATTTTTGCTTTCACACTCATCACTCACTTTATTCAAAAAAAGTTTTCAACTAAAATAATTTATCCTGCAATAATCGTTTTCTTCTATACAACATTAGAATACTTTATCCCACAGCAGTTTCCAGCACACCTTGGTCATCCGTGGCAAGCACTAACTCCTTATATCGGCCTCGCGCAAGTATTTGGTGTTCCATTCTTCTCAGCTTTAACACTACTTATTGGTCTAAGCTTCTTAATGAAGCTTCAGAAGATTAAATTTGCAAATCTCTATGCTTGGATTAGTGCCCTCTTACTTATTGCCAATTTTAGTGTAGGAAAACTCTCATACGTTAAGAATGAATCGCTCAATCTACGTATCGTTCAAGCAAATATTGGCAATGACCTCAAGTTAAAATCGGAACAAGGTCTTCAGTTAGCGGCATCTCAAGTTGTTAGCACATACGAGACCCTATCACTCAAAGACTTACCTCCTACTGATTTAGTGATTTGGCCTGAAACTGCATATCCAAGAGTTCTCTCGACCAAACAAACAACAAAAGCCCCATGGGAATTGCAAGAAACAATTGAAAAACTTGGGACAAAGCTATTTATTGGTACATACGATCTCGCACATCAGAGAATGGATTCATACGAGCAGCAGTATAATACAGCAATTCTCTTTGAGAAGAATTCGACAATCGAAAACTACTACCACAAGCGAGTTTTAATTCCATTTGGAGAGGGACTACCATTTGGTGATATGAATCGACATATTGCTCCTTATGTTAGAAATATATCTTTCTTTGCCAAGGGAGATAGGTCTTCTGTATTTAAAGTAAAGGATTCTAACTTCATTAGTCTTATTTGTTATGAGATCCTCTTTCCTGAGTATCTTAGAACATACTTAAACTCCACAGAAGAAGATATTAGCTTCATGCTCAATCTCACGAACGACTCTTGGTATGGTCCTTACTCGGAGCAAGAGCAACACCTCTTTCTTGCTAAGTGGCGAAGTTACGAATTTGGGTTACCTCTTGTTAGAGCTACAAATACTGGAATCTCACTTGGAATGGAACCGACTGGTCGTGAAATTAAAAGAACCAGAAATTTTGAGCAAACGACACTTGATCTCGAACTCGATACAGTTAGATATGAAAAAACGATATATTTAAAATATGGTTTTTTAAGTTATTTAACTCTCATGATTATCCTATTCAGCGTCATCTTCACTATTTCGAAAATCCCTCTTTTAAGAGGTCGTGCATCCTAAGAAAACCAACGAATTCGTTGTTATCTAAAACAGGAAGTACATAGATCTGTCTTTCCTTTGTTTCCATAATTTCGAGTGCGCTATAAGCAAGGCTATCTGCAGTTGTTACAGCAGGGCTTTTAGTCATAATATCTTTTAATTTGAAATTGATTGCTTGATCACTTTTTGCAAGATTTCTTCTAATATCGCCTTCAACTAAAAGACCTTCAAGACCATTCTTTTCATTTAGAATTGCACAAGCTCCAGCAGGATTCTTTGTCATCTCAAGTATCGCATCTCTTAGTGTATTTTCTCCTGTCAGAGTAGGACATTGATCCTTTTTCCACATTAAATCTCTAACTTTCATCACAAGAGACTTTCCAAGGAGGCCTCCCGGATGATTCTTAGCAAATCCTTCTTTTGAGAGATTGACAACACTCTCATATAAGACGGCCATGGCATCACCCATCGCCAAAGCAACAGTTGAACTCGTTGTAGGCGCAAGATTATTTAGACAGGCTTCTTTTTCAACCGAGCAATCCAAAACAATATCGCATTTTTGAGCAATCTCGTTCTTAGTATTACCAACCATTGCAATTAAATTTTCTTTAGGGTTACTAATAAACGGAAGTAACTTCAGGATCTCTTCAGTGTTACCAGACTTTGAAAGAAAAGCAATGGTATCATCACTGCCAATTCGTCCAAGATCACCATGTAAGGCTTCTGTAGGGTGAAGGAATATTGAACGGAGACCAAGGGATGCAAAAGTCGAAGAAAGTTTTTGCGCTATTAATCCCGACTTCCCTACTCCACAAAAAACGATCTGTGTGTTTGTTGTTCTTATTTTCGTATAGAGATCGACTAGCTTGTTACAGTTTTCTTCGTCTAAGAGATTCATGACTCTAGTGATAGAATTTGCTTCTAGCTCTAAAACTCTTTTCATCTGTTCTAATGCATTCATTTCATCCTCTTTGACTGTACTGTTTTTTATACTATACTAATAAGATAATAATATTAAATTGTTGGTCATATGACCATTTTATAACTAAATAAAGTGAAACAAAAATGATTAAAAACCTAAAAAGAAATATTTTGCTAGCGTTAATACTCAGTCTTTTTAGTGGTTGCAGCTCTTATGAACAATTTCAAAATCTTGCTGAGGAAACAGAAATACCATCACAAGTTTTTAAATTTAACTTTAACCAAACATGGCAAGCAGTTCTAGAGATTATGCAAAAGTATGACTTAGCACTAAAGAATCAAGAAGCTGGGATAATAAAAACTCGCTGGATCGATAACACCATCCAATTAAATTTTAATGAGGCCTTTGGTTCTCAAGATATGGTTAAATCTGCTCGCTTTAAGTTGGTTGTTAATGTTGTCAAAGGTTTTAGAGGGTCTCAAGAAGTCTCTAAAGTTTCAGTATTTAAACGTCAAATGATTGAAAAGGATTTTCTGCAGGGATGGAAAGTTGTTCGTTCAGATGGAATTCTTGAAAATACCATCATCTATCGAATCAATAGAATCTTACTAAGAGAGAAAATGATTAAAAGTATTGAAGACAAGAAAGCAAAAGAGGAAGCTAAATCTTTTTAGTTCCTCTTAGATTATCGTATTAGCAATTTGAATCTTTTTCCAAAAATTCTTCTTTAACTTTATTGATCCATCTGGTGATTTCTTACTATATAGTTTTTGAAGAGCAAGATCGATTTCAACATGAATATCTTTATATTTCTCTTTTTGCATCATCGAAAGAAGTGGCTCTTTTGCTTTTTCGAAGTTTAATTCACCAACGGTCATGATGACGTTCTTAATAATATGAGTGCGCTTTGATCCCTTCGTCTTATCACTTACATGATAATTCTTCTTATCATAAAGCATTGCCCAAACATTTGGAGCTAACTCATTAAGAGAGAGTGTTTTAACAGTCTCAAGCGCCTGATAACGAACTAGCATTGAACTATCTTGAAGTAATTTTTTATAAATATCTTTATACTGAACTTGTTTTAGGGCCGCTAAAGTTTTTAGCGATGCCATTCTCATAATCCAGTCAGGATGAGTAGAGAATTTTGAAATAAACGGAGCTGATTTCTTTCCCATAACTTGTCCGAGAAGAAAAGTTGCCATCCATCTATTCTTATCTGGAAAAGTTTTATCTTTCATGACTTTAATAAGAGAGGAAACAGACTTCCCTTTCAGATTAATAATTTCATCACGAAGAACCATCATTTCTTTCTTACTTAAATTTTTTCTAAATTTCTGCTCTATTGGTGATGGGTTCACCTTTGTTACTTGTGCAGTACTTACACTAGCAAATACAGAACTGTTAAGTAGTAAGGCTGTAAAAATTGTAATTCGTAAATTTTTCATTTTCTATCCTAGCATTTTTTCAAATTCACTTAGTAATTCTTCTGCTGATTTTTGTTCACCCTCATTTGAAGGAACCATCATCTCATCATCAGATGCTGGTTCTTCAGCTGGAGCCTGTGAATCTGTAATTGCTGCGGCCATCGCTGCTTCAAGATCTTCCTCATCATCAGCAACTGGAGCACTTGTTAAGTCTTCACTTGGTTCTGGTGCAGGAGTCGGAGCCGGAGCTTCTTCTGCAACAGGTGCAGGAGTAGCTTCAGGAGCTGGTGCTCCACCTGCTTGCAATTGATTGATTGTTTCTTTTAATTGTTCATTTTCTTGTTGAAGTCTTCTTAAATTAGCTAGATCTTCTTCGATAATTTCATATTCTTTAAGTCTATTTTGAAGCTCTGCCTTTTCTGCTTCAAGAGCAGCAACGGCTTCTCCATCACCTTCAGAACTACCAGCATCAGCAAGATCATTACGTGCAGCATCGAGCTGTGCCTTAAGTGAAGCAACTTCACCCGTAAGCTTTGCAATTTCTTCTGCTCCATCAGCAGAACCACCGCCTTCAGCAAGTAGTCTTTCAAGTTCTTTTATTTGTGTGTTCTTATTTCCAATTTGTCCATTGAGTGAAGCAATCTCTGCATTTTTTTGAGCAAGTTCTTCTGAGCTAACTCCGACATTGCCAGCAGGTAAACTTCCAGCAGGAACAACAGAAGGAATTCCTTCACCTGCTTCTAATCCTCCACCTCTAAATAGAGAAGACTTTAATGCATTTGAGTTTTGAATTACTGAATCAAGATAGTTTTTTAAAACTGTCGCAGGGATTTGATGCTTTAGCTCCTGCATTTTCTTTCTAGTATAAAACCAGTAGATAATTATAAAACTTAGGATCAACAGTAGTATCGAAAGAGAAATATAGAATACATTATCATTTATATGCATCATTTCTCTGATAAATCTTGTTGTTGTCTGTCCCACTTCATCCATCCTTGGAAAAAAATAATTTCACTTTTATTTTAACATAATCTTAGTAAAATTATAGAGATACATCCAATTTTGTGCAAGTTTAAATATCGTTGGAAATATCGGCTATAAAGAGAGCTTATCTCTTAAAATTTTATGAATTGGATTTCTTGCAGCAAGTACATCAGCGACAAAAACCGAGTGTTTTGTTCCATCTATTTTAGTTACTTTCACACCTGATTCTCGACAGATAATTGCTGGAGCGGCCATATCCCACGGAGCTAAGCCGACTTCCCAAAAGCCATCGTACAAATTAATAGAAGTATAACAAAGATCAAGAGCTGCCGAGCCCATTCGTCTAACGGCCCTGACTTCGGAAAGTAGTTGAGTAAATTGTTTGATATGCTTGTTAAAATTTTTCTTCCCTGAACGAATAAAACCAGTGGATAACAAGCAAGTACTTAAATCTTTTCGTCCAGTACTTTGGAAAACGACACGCTTTTCTTTTTTAGTTGTATATTTTGTCCCATTACCTTTTGAAGCAAGAAATGTTTCATTTCGAAGGGGAGCATGAACGACTCCAGCCACTGGCACTCCATTTTTAACTAAGGAAATACAAACGGCAAAGTAATCAAGTCCATGCATAAAATTATTCGTGCCATCAAGCGGATCAATAACCCAAAGATACTTATGTGTTTCATATTGTTTATAAAACTCTTTATTACCTTTGTAGTCTTCAAAGAACTGCTCTTCAGCAAGAAATGGTATTTCGGGATAGAGCTTCTTTAATTCTTTAACAATAAATTTTTCCGAATCAATATCAGCAGCAGAAACAATTCCGTGTGCATCCTTGCTTACAACACCTACTTCATCTAACTTTTTTCTAAACTTTAAAATTCGACGTCCTGCTTTTTTTGCAATTAAGTCGATATCACTTTCAAGCTTTAGATAATCTATTTTATTATTCATAGAATTCTTTTTCTTTCTCTCTTAGTACTAATTCAAGATCTGTTTCGGTTAAACCTTCTTCACTAGGAACAGTATAGGTTTCATTTAACCACATACCTAAATCTTGCATTTTACATTTATCACTGCAAAATGGCCGAAACTCACTTGAATAATAATCAAAACTAGTCTTGCATCTGACACAAGCTACATTTAGTTTTTTCTTTTCCATAAATTACCATCATTTTTAAAGTTTTCTATTAATTTACTTTCATTAAATTTAAATTCATCAATACGTTTAACGACACGAATCCCTGAAAAGGAATTCGTTATAAATGCACCATCAAAATCTGAGAGTCTGTCATAACTAATATTATTTTCTACGACTTCAATATTTCGAGCTTGAGATAAAGTTAAAATCTGCTTTCTTAAAATACCATCAAAAACACCAGATTGTAATGGAGCTGTATAAATAGTTTCTCCAATCGTAAAAAAAATATTCGATGTCGAAACATCTAAGAAATTATTTGATACCTCATTTACAAATAAAACATCATCAAAACCTTCACGTTGAGCTAATTCTTTTTCTCTAAACTGATATGAGTAATTCCCTACTTTAACAAAAGCGGGCATCCCATTGTTAAACATCGTTGGATGTACTTTCAAAGAAACAGGGTCAGTAAAATTTGGCTTCACTCCCAAAGATAGTAAACAAACAAGTTCGTCCGATTTCTTTAATATCGTCATTCTCAAGTAGTTAGAGTGATGCAAATCGATAGAGTTTTGAAGAAGCTCCTTGAGTTTTACTTCAAGATGACTAAAATCGAGGCTCCTTAAATTAAAGAGGTACATCGCACCAGCACGTAATCTTTCAAGATGATCGTTAAGATATGGAACTTTTCCTTCACAAATAATGGAAGATGTGAAAACACTTTGTCCAAAAAGAAGCCCAGAGTTCATCTCGAACTCATGATTACAAGTAGTTACACTTTCAATTACTTCGACTCTCACCCTTTACACCAATTTCATATACGTGCTAAAAAACACTATGAATAAATATCTTGATAACTCTATTCTTATCATAGGTTATGGCGCTCAGGCAAAGGCTTGGGCCTTAAACTTGCGCGACTCAGGTTACCAGGTCTTCATTGGCCTAAGACCAGATAGTAAGAGCTTTTCTCATGTCTTTGAAGCAGGACATGGTGTTATCACGCTTGAGTCTGATTCAATTAACAAGTTTCAGTTCATATGTTTTTTAACTCCTGATGATAGTCACCACAATATCTTGAATCAAATTTCGGGAAAATTAAATACTGGTCAATCTCTAATATTCGCTCACGGATTTAGTGTGCATTATCTACAATTAAATAAACTCTATCCACAGTTCAACTTTCTTTTACTCGCTCCCAAAGCCATTGCAAGTGAAGTCAGATTTAATTATGAAACGAAATCTCCTCTGACGGCCGTGGTTGATACAGACCTCGTCGCTCATAATATTGTATTAACAAAACTGGCATTTGAAAAAATTTATCAATCTCTTGGAATTAATATTGGGCCAATAAAATCTTCTTTTCATGAAGAAGCCGTTGCCGATCTTTTCTCAGAACAAAGTATTCTTTGTTCAATGATTCCATTTGGAGCACGTAAATCATTTGAAAAATTAGTTCAAAATGGCATCTCAGAAGAGATCGCATATATCGAGTGTTGGCATGAAGTTAAACTAATTGCTAATGCTATGATTAAAGTTGGCCCAGAGGCTTTTTTCGCAATGATCTCTCCAAATGCTCTACTAGGTGGAGTCAAGGCCAGTAAATTAATATTTGATGACGAAATGAATAACAAGTTAGATTCATTACTAAGCGATATCAATTCGGGTGATTTTTTTAAAGAAACAACTCATACTGATTTTCAATCTTTAAAAATAAATGTATTAAATGACTGGGCGAACTCTCCGTTGCAAAAAGTTTATAACAAACTAGGAAAAGAACTTGGAAAAGATAATTAACACTAAAATACTTGATACGCGAAAAATCCGTAAAGCAAAGTTTGCAACGAGTAAGAAATCACTTCAGATGTTAACTTGTTATGATTTCCAAACAGCTCAGATGCTCAATGAAACGGAAATTGACCTACTGCTCATTGGAGACAGTGCAGGTAATGTTGTCCTCGGAAAAGAAACAACAGTAGAGGTTACCTTAGAGGAAATGATCATGCTTGGCGCAGCAGTTAAAAGAGGCGCACCAAACAAGTTTACAGTTGTTGATATGCCGTTTGGATCATACTCAACATTTGATGATGCTATAACGAATGCAACGAAGTTATTTAAACAAACAAAATGTGAATCAATAAAAGTTGAAGGAGCATTTGACTATCAACTTGAAATAATTAAAAGACTTACTCAATCTGGTATTCCAGTGATGGGACATATCGGACTAACTCCACAGTCTGTTCATGAGCTCGGTGGTTACTTTACACACGGTAAAAATAAAGAAGACCAAGAAAAATTAATGAATGAAGCTCTAAACCTTCAAAAAGCCGGTTGCTTTGCTATTGTACTCGAATGTGTACAAGAAGATATTTCAACTCAAATAACGAAAGCTCTTAATATCCCAACTATCGGAATAGGTGCAGGACAAGGAACTGATGGGCAAGTTCTCGTTATAAACGATCTCTTAAAAATGGGCCCTGGTACTCCTCCCAAGTTTTGCACACCAATTTCTGATCTTTTCCAATTAAAAAAAGAACTCATCACAACGTACTTAAACAACCAGCGAGAAAATGATAATGCCCAATTATCACATCATTGATTCAGGAAACTCGAATCTCAAGCTTGCTACATTTAATAGTCAAGGCGAGCTAATAAAGCGACTAGACCATCTAAGCGAGGATGATTTAGTTTTATTTTCACAAGAAAATCGAAATGACTTTTTCGCATCATGCTCAGTAAATTTAAAATTTGAAGATCTTGATAGTATTGAACAATTTGAAAAAGTAAGAGCACAGCTTGACTTTGAGACAAACTACTCAAAACAGCTTGGAAGTGACCGCTTTGCAATTGCATACTATATACAAAAAAAATATCCAATACATAAGCATACGATTATCAATGCGGGCACTTTTATCACGGTCGACTTTATCGAAGATGGTAAACACCTTGGTGGATATATATTTCCAGGGCCTCAAACATACTTAAATTCATTCGAGGCAGGAAAAAATCTTCCAGTTCTCAAAGTTTCAAATTTAAAAAAGATTGATAGTTTTCCTCTAAACACAGAAGATGCAATTACCTCTTCATTAAAATACCTCTTAGACTCAATTTTAGATTTGGCCAAAGGTTCTGAAGTTCATTTGACAGGTGGGGCTTCTCACTTATTCCGAGAAGATGTGAAAGAAGATAAAAATCTCTTATTTAAATCCTTATTCTATATCTTCATCAATAGTGTCTGGAAATCCTAAGAGTGCATTTAATTCCTTAGGAATCATTATCGCACGATACTTCTTCCCATTGCTCATTCGTATCCAATACCCTTGAATCACACCAGACTCCATCACGATATTGATAGGCTTAATTGAGATAATATGATCGATATTTAAAAGAACCGGCGTTGTAGTTTCTTCTAAGGCCTGGACATCTCTGTCGCTAATGATGTGAAATTTTGCTAGATTCATAGATGAATTCTAAGCACTAACAGAAGTTTAAGCAATGGACCGTGGCAATTTTATATACTTATAAGTTCTTGTTTATAGATGGTAGTTTTATCCTAAAACAAGTATTTTCAAGGTCGCTTACAAGACTTAGCTCCCCATTCATTCTGGCGATAATTCTTCTTGAGATTGCTAATCCCAACCCTGAGCCTTCATCTTTGCTCTTTGTTGTGAAGAGAGTATCAAATATTCTTTCTGCTATACTTGGCTCTATTTTTTCACCACTATCAATAACATCAATAACGACAAAAGTGTCTACTTCGTAGCATTTAATCTTTACCCACTTGTCATCTAAATTTTTTACGGCATGAATGGCATTTGTCACTAAGTTCGTTAAAACTTGAATAAGATGACCTTGATTACCAAGTACATTAAAGTTCTTTGACTGTATCTCTGTAGAAAAAGCGACATTTTCTTCTTGTAAACTTAAATGTGTATAGAAGTAACACTGGTTAATGGCATCAGAGATTTGTAGAATAACAAAGTTATCTTCTTCTCTTATTAGTGAACGCATATCTTGAAAAATTTCAATCACCCTATTCGAGACTATTTTTAAAGTTTCGATTGATGAATCTACTTCTTCCTTTCTTCCTTCCTTTGTAGCATTTTCCAATATTGCGATATGAGCATTAAGAATAGTTAACGGAGACATAACTTCATGAAGAATTTGTCTTCCGACATCAGACATGGCCTTTAATTTTTCCCCCGAAATTAATTGTTCTTGCTTACGTTTTTGCTCAGAGACATCTTCTCTTACAGAGATAAATTCTACAATATCCCCTTGAAAATCTCTTACTGGAAATATTTTCGTTTTAATCCATTGCAGATGACCATCCTCATTCTTATTAAGAATTTCCCCATCCCATATATTACCTGTAAGAATTGTGTTCCAAAGATCTTTAAAAAAATCTGAATTATGATAACCAGAATTAAAAATTCGATGACTATGTCCGATAATACTTTCTTTACTGTAGCCAGTGAGTTTACAAAAATTATCATTGACGTAAATGATACTTCCATCAATATCTGTAATTGAAACCATACTTGTTTCATTCATTACATGCCAATAGCGCTCTAGTTTAAGTCTTGAGTTTTCCTCTTTCGTAATATTTTCAAATATTCCACCAACTTTAGTGACTGCACCATTTTGATATTCAAGAACTTGACCAGTTGTGTGAACCCAGATTTCTTCTTTATCATAGGTCACAAGACAACAATCAATCAGATAATTTTCTTCATATCGAATTAGGTTTTCAAAAGCATTTGCAACTTCATCACGAAAATCTGTGTGATAAAACTCTATTGCACTATCAAATGAAGGCTCAAATGACAGAGGAACGCCATGAATGACTTTTGTTTCTGGAGACCATACAAGCTCCTTAGAGACCAAGCTATATTCCCATGATCCAATAAAGGATAACTTATTTCTCATTGTCAAAACCCCATATTTTATTTCTTGTCATCTCTTAATCGGAAATTATTTACAATGTTAAATGATAAATTAAAGATAAATATAAAGAATTTATAAAAATAATCTAACCATCTGTTATTACGTAGAAAAAACTAAAAAGTTTAACTATTTACAAAATCTTAGTATTTTGAAATATTGCCATCTACATAGGATGTTTATGAGAATTTTACTCGGTGTTTGCGGCTCTATCGCTGCCTATAAAACTTACGACTTAGCACGTGGGCTTCAAAAAGAAGGTCATGAAGTTAAAGTTATTTTAACAAAGGGCGCGTGCGAATTTGTTCAGGCTAAAGTGTTTAAATATCTTGGGGTGCAGGATGTCTTTGATTACTCGGATGACTTTAAAAATCTCACCACCAATATCTTGCATATCGAACTCGCGAAGTGGGCTGAGCACTTTGCAATTTTTCCCGCCAGTGCAAATACAATATCCAAACTAGCGATGGGACAAAGTGACGACCTTCTCACTTCGACATTCTTAGCGAAGAGAGAAGATACAGTTGTCTCAATCTACCCTGCAATGAATACCTATATGTGGACTCATCCTATCACGCAGGAAAATATAAATTTACTTGAAAGAATTTATCGTGCAAAGAATATCTTTATCCATCCTCCAGCTCAAGGTTTACTTGCTTGTGGAGATGAGGGAGCAGGAAAAGCTCCTGACATACAAAAAGTAATCAATTGCATTGGTGCTATAAATCCTGCAATTAACGATAACTCTCCTCTATGCTTAATCAACACTGGAGCGACGATTGCTCCAATCGATCCTGTTCGCTATATTACAAATAGTTCAACAGGACTTACTGGTTACCAATTATCATGTGAAGCATTAAGGCGTGGGTATCGAGTGATTCTTGTCGCGGGTAAAAGTGCGACGGCTCAACTGGATGACCTCTTAGGTCTCCCTGGCTTCACTCTCCATCGTGTAACAACAACAAGAGAGATGCATGAAAAGGTTCTCCAGTTTATTGATCACTCGGACTTCTATATTTCAAGTGCCGCAATTAGCGATATCGAATTCTCCCCTAGTGTGCAAAAATTGAAAAAAGACACTCTTGAAAATGCCCTTTACTTCAATCAGGCTCCAGATATCTTAGCCGAGATGGTCGAAAGAAGAAATAAACTAAATCTTAATATCAAAATTGTTGGATTTGCCGCTGAGACTGATCTGTCTTTTGAAGTATTAAATAAGAAATGGCAGAGAAAGCCAGTTGATCTCTTAGTCGGTACTGAAGTTCATAGCGGTCTTTGCCACAACAAAGAAATTTCTGGATTTGCTAATGATGAAGCAAGTTACAAGTTCTTTAAGAATGGTAAAGTCATTCTTGAAGAGAAAATTAAAAAAGCCAAACTACCGGAATTAATATTTAGAGAATTAGAGAAAAATGATTAATTTAATTAGAACCCTTAACGATTTAGAAAAATACCAACAAGACAGATTTGCCAATAAACGCGTTGGCCTAGTTCCGACAATGGGTAATCTGCATGAAGGCCACTTGAGCCTTCTTGAAAAATCATCGCAGGAAAATGATATTTCAATTATTACAATATTTGTAAATCCAAAACAGTTTGGTCCTAATGAAGACTTCGACAAGTATCCTCGTACTCTGGAGGCCGATATTGCTAAAATTGAGGCGAAATTTAAAAACGAAATTATCGTTTTTGCTCCAGAAGATAACTCAGAAATATACCCACTTGGTTTTGATACAACAATTAAAGTAGGAGCAATTACAAAAATTCTCTGTGGTGCAAATAGACCTAGCCACTTTGATGGTGTCACAACTGTTGTCTATCAACTCTTTAAAATCTCAAAAGCGAACACTGCCTACTTCGGTCAAAAAGACTTTCAACAGGTGAAGGTTATCGAGAGAATGGTTAGTGATCTAGGATTAAATATAAAATTAAGTATTCTACCTATTTCTCGAGATGCTGATGGTCTTGCGAGAAGTAGCCGAAATCAGTATCTCTCAGCAGAACAGAGGCTTATTGCTCTACAGCTACCTCAAACTTTAATTGAGATTGAGACTATACTGCGAGCGCAATCTTGGGTAAACTCGGTGATCAAAGTAAACAAAATCCTCGAGAGTTATATCTCAAATAAGGATTGGGATTATCTTGAAATCTTAGATGCTAAAACCTTAAAAAGTGTTAGCCAGTTGACAGATGAAGTTGTCATTCTTGGCGCATTAAGAGTTGGAGCAACAAGATTAATAGATAATAGAAAATTGGAAATAAGATATGCTTGATAATGAATTCTATATTTCAAGAGAAGCAAAAGCTTCACTTGTCTCAATTGTTTGTCCTTCTTTTGAAGAACATGCAACAGAGAAAGAAACTCTTCGAAGTCTTGGAGAATTAAGAGAGTTAATGCGAACTCTTGCGATTGAAACAGGTGAACACTATATTCAAAACAAGAAAACTATTGATCCTGGTTCAATTCTAGGAAGTGGAAAAATTCTCGAAATTGCAGACCTCGCCAGAGCAGAAGGATCATCACTTCTCGTTTTTGACTGTGAACTTACTTCAAGTCAAATTAGAAATATAAAAAAATTAACAGGGTTATCTGTTGTTGATCGTTGCCACATCATCCTAGAAATTTTTTCGGAACACGCGCATACTAATGAAGCAAAAATTCAAATTGAAATTGCTCGTCTTCAATATATACTTCCTCGTCTTGCAGGTTTTTGGTCACACTTAGGACGCCAAAAAGGTGGAATTGGGGTACGAGGAGGAGAGGGAGAGCAACAGATCGAGCTTGATCGTCGTATCATTAGAGAAAGAATTGAGTTCTTTAAACGCGAGCTAAAGGAAGTCGAAAAAAGTCGTGTCGAGCAAAGAAAGAGAAGAAGTAAAAAAGCAATCACTGCTGCTCTTGTTGGCTATACTAACGCAGGAAAATCTTCTTTGATGAATCGCCTTTGTCGTGTGAATGTTCTTGAAGAAGATAAATTATTTGCGACCCTTGATTCGACGTTTAGAATGCTAAACCCAGATACAAAACCACCGATGATTCTAATTGATACGGTAGGTTTCTTATCAAATCTTCCAAACACACTAATTGATGGTTTTAAAACGACGTTAGAATCTGCCCTGGAAGCAGACTTGCTTATTATTGTTTGTGATATCAGTGATGAACACTATGAGAAACAATTAAAAGTTACGATGAGTGTTCTTTCTGAACTAGGTTTAGAAAATAAAGAGAAATTAATTGTTTTTAATAAATCTGATTTGTTAAATGACTCAATAAAAGCTTCGATCATTAAAAGAACGTACCCAGAAAGTTTTGTAATCTCGAGTTTTGATCCTGATCAAATTAAGAGTCTAAGAAGCCACATTGTTAATTACTTTCTTGATAAGCAAAATCGTTATGACCTCTTTGTTCCCTATGATGCTGGAGCCGTTCATTCTCAGGTTGTTTCAAAGACAAATGTTATTAAAACAGCTAATTTTGAAAGAGGTATCTTCTATCGAGTTCGCGCTCCTGATTTTATTTTTGAGCCATTGGCCCTTCATCAGTTCTTAATTGGTCCAGATGATCCACTAATATCTGAGTTTAACCTATTAGAACTATAGCGTTTTAGTCAAAATTAAAGTCTGAGTTTATTAGTCCGACAAGCTATGCATGACAAAAACAATCGGACTTTTACTACTCATGGCGACTTCTCTATCAACTTTTGCTGACACTGCAGAAATTAATGTTGAAGACTATTTATCAACTGACATGGAATTTATTTTTGAAATTCAAAACCATGCCTACAGTAAGGTAATTCTTGATTGCCAAGGATTTATCAATAACGTAAATATTCAATATACAGACGGCTCTAGTCAACTTATGGTCTTAGATATTGGGGAGTGTGAAGATATTCATTCTCAAATAGTTACTGGGCTTGAGAAAGAAAGTGGCGCCTGCTTGAAATTAGATTTTGACAGACGCGCTTACCGAGTTGATTCGACTTGTGATTAATTAAGCGTAACGGTGGATCAGGTGATAACCAAATTGAGTTTTCACTGGTCCTGAAGTTTCACCAACACCAAGTCCAAATGCAGCTTCTTCAAATGACTTAACCATCATTCCTTTGCCAAATGAACCTAAATCTCCACCTTGATCGCCAGATGGGCAATTTGAAAAACTCTGAGCGAGCGCCTCAAATGTTTCTCCCTCAGATAGTTTCTTAACTAAATCATTTGCTTCAAATTCTTGTTCAACAAGAATATGCTTACATGAAACCTTGCTCATAAAATCCCCTTATATCTTAAATAATATGTCGTTAGTACAATGACTAATGCTAAAACAATTCCAATAATTATATAAATTTGATCTTTATCCATAACTAAAATAATGCCTCAATTTCTAAAATCAAACTAACTGGGTTAACTGGAAGCAGTAGGTACTTTTGTGTTGAATTTCCCTGTTTTGAGAGTAAATCAATAACAGGAATCTGCGTATTTCGTATCGCGAGAATCTCATCCTCCTGATACTGCTCAGTGCACAATAGAATCACGTCTGGATTCAGGTCATTTATAAAATGAATGGCCTCGTTCGCATCATCAATGTGAAAGATTTCAATACCTTGCTTCTTGCAGTAGCCTTCGATAGTGCGTCTGAGCATTTCCTGCGTCGAGATCACAAACAACTTTTTTACTTTCATCACTTCACCAATCATGTTAGTTCTATAATAGTATTTTTGTCATAAGGAACAAACGATGTCTAGTACTGTCAAAATTATTGATAAAGAAACAGGTAATATTCTGTTTGAATGCCCAATTGAACAAATTGAAAAGGCCTATGAAAAGGCCGAAGAATTTGAGGGTTTTGGACTAGATATTATCTTAAAAGCTCCATCTCTTCCGGAAACACTTATCCGTTCATTAGGCGCAAGCGAAGAGAATGTAGCATCATTAAACTCAATGCTTGATGAAGAAATTGCATCACACATTGAAGAAGATACTGGCTGCAGTATCTGTGCTCCAACGAAACTTAATTAGAATTCATTAGTTTTTCAAAATTCTCATTTGCTTTTTGAAGACTCTTAAGATTTTCCATTGCCTTCATCAGGTCTGGATTCTCTTGAATTGCTTTATTGATATCTTCTTGATCAACTTTCACACCAGTTTTTTTCATCATCTCAGTTGCCGACTCTTCAAAAGCATTATTCATCTTCGATTTTAAATCTTCTTTTTTATTTTCAGAGTCACTTTCTTTATTGAGCATCGAAGCTGGCAGAACAAGCTTTCCAATAGGCGCACATTCCTGCATTTTATCAATGCGATTAACGGTAAAGTCTAGCTCTATTTTCTTGAGTAGTGTTTTTGCTCCGTATGAAGCTTTATCAAGTTTTTTGAACTCTACATTTAACGAACCCTCTCCTCGATATATTTCAATTTGAGTTTCTGTTTTGTCGACATAAACATTACTTAAGGTTAAGGCCGAAATCATATATGATGACCCCTCAAGCTTTTCTCCAACTTTATATTTGTATTCGCCATCTGCTCTTTTTATACCATCGATTGAAGCGCCATCACTCATCGTGACATTATCAAAACTCTTATTACAGATTCCAGGTCTTGATAAGTAGCCTTTAAACTCGTAAGTGAATTCATCAATAAAGGCCCTATTTTGAATGGTCTTCTGCCCTCTCATCTGATTTTCTTGGAATTTCATATAGGCCACTGCTGCGACTCCCATCAGGCCCATAGCAATAACAATCTCGGCTAGCGAGAAACCTTCATTTTTTAATATTTTCATAATTTAATTATACTCAAAAATTGCATTTGGTTCAAAATAAAATACATTTGAAAAAATTTCCGGACTCTATTTTAGTACATTAAGAATAGTGATCGTAGGCAAGAGGAATTGGCGACCACTTCGAGATCATGCGCGAAGCTTTGCCAAAAAACTACCTCTTTGCGTACCCTCTCAAGTTCGCTTCCTGCTAATTGAACGCCTCAAAAAAAAAGGGAGGTCATAAGACCTCCCTCCAAAATATAAAAATGAATCTTTATATTACTTATTCTTCTGATCCACCTGAAAGGTTGAAACCTTTTAGCTTGTCAGCAAGAGTAGCTGTTTTGATTGGCTCTTGTGAGAAAGTTCCATTAGAAGCAGCATTTGCAGCAGCTTTAATAGAGAGAGCGATTTTCTTCGCATCTTTATCTAGAGAGATAACCATAGCTTTTACAGCGTCACCTTTCTTAACAACGTCTTCTGGCTTTTCAACTCTCTCTTCAGAAAGTTCAGAAATATGGATTAATCCTTCAATTCCTGTTTCAAGCTCAACGAAAACACCAAATTCAGTAACTCTTACAGCTTCAGCTTCAACAACAGTTCCTACAGGAAGTCTTGTTTCAATTTTCTTCCATGGATCTTCAGCAAGTTGCTTAATCCCTAGACAGAATTTTTGATTTTCTTTATCAACAGAAACAACCATAGCTTCAACTGAATCACCAGCTTTGTACTCGTCATTTAGGTTAACATTTTTCTTAGTCCAAGAAATATCAGAAACATGGATTAGAGCATCAACTTCTTCACCAAGGTCAACGAAGATACCAAATTCTACAACAGACTTGATAGTTCCTTTAACTTTTGAACCAACTGGGAATTTAGCTTCTAATGCATCCCATGGGTTTGCTTGAAGTTGTTTAACTCCAAGAGAAATTCTCTTGTTATCAACATCTACTTCTAAAACTTGAGCTTCTACTGTTTCACCAGCATTGAAGTGCTTAGTTGGGTTTTTAATTGAGTTAGTCCATGACATTTCAGAAACGTGGATAAGACCTTCGATTCCGTCGTCAAGCTCGATGAATACTCCGTAATCTTTAACAGATACGATTTCACCTTTAACTTTTGTTCCTGGAACATAAGTTTCTTTAGCTTTTTCCCATGGGTTTGGTTGAACTTGCTTAAGTCCAAGAGAAACTCTTTCTTTATCTTTATCAAACTTAAGGATCTTAACTTCAATTTCGTCACCCATGTTGATAAGAGCAGAAGGATGCTTAACTCTTCCCCATGACATATCAGTAATGTGTAAAAGACCGTCAATTCCACCTAGATCGATGAATGCACCGTAATCAGTGATGTTTTTAACGATACCTTTAACAACCATTCCTTCTTCAATTTGAGAAAGAACTTCACCACGTAGTTTTCCTCTTTCTTCTTGAAGAATAGCTCTTCTTGAAAGAACGATGTTTCCACGTTTTTTGTTAAACTTAATAACTTTGAATTCCATCTTTTTACCGATGAATTTATCAAGGAATCTTGTTGGTCTGATGTCAATTTGTGATCCTGGAAGGAACGCTTTAACACCGATGTCAACAGAAAGACCACCTTTAACTTTTGCAACAACTGTACCTTCAAGTGGAGTACCTTTTTCACAAGCTTCAGAAATTTTATCCCAAGCTTTAAGAATTTCAGCTTTATCCATAGAAAGAACTAGGTTACCCATGTGTGACTCTAATTTATCAAGATAAACTTCGATAGTGTCACCAACTTTAACTTTCATTGAACCGTCAAAGTTTTGGAATTCTCTAGCTGGAACTAGACCTTCTTGCTTGTAACCGATGTCTACAAGAACAAAGTCAGGGTTGATGCTAACAATCTTACCTTTGAAAACTTCACCTTCATTGAATGAAAGAGACGCTTCGCTTTCTAATAGCGTAGAAAACTCAGTTGTTTCGCGAGTTTCAACGTCCTCACCAAGTACAACTTCGTAACCAGCCATCCAAGATTGCTTTAGTTTGTTTAAATCTGTCATAAAAATACCTCTTTGAGTGCGCTATAATTTTTTATAGGACTCATTTTTTTTGATAAACCACGTAAGACGTGGACTGCAGTTCTTCTACTGAAGGGACTTTAGTTTTTTGATTTCGTGATGTTACACTGCCTTGGGCCATTTGAAAAGTAAAAATCAAGAATAGAAGCGTTTTCTTTTATTTAGATGTTTCTCATAGATTTTGTAGAGATTATACTTATAACCCTCTTCTCCATGCTCGATCCACAGCTCATCTCGAGCCGTTAATTCAGCACCAACCCCTTTCGAAATCTTAGCCGTAATCTTGTCCATTGCAGCTCTTAAGTCTCTAGAATCAGATGCTTTAAATGTCAAATTAAGGCCTTCATAGAATCGACAAATCTCACTTGTTGTTGCATTACGAGGCATAATTGTCGGAATTCCCTTGAGCATTGAAATAAGCGTGTAATCTTCAAGGGGAGTATTAGAATTGTAAGAAATCCAAATATCACTCGTAATATTTTGTACATTTGTATCTTCATGAAAGTGGACAAACTTCTCAATTCCTAATTTATTGATCTGCGTATTGAGCTTTTCTGTAATAATATTTGTTTGCCATTTACGAGATGAATAAAGATGAAGATGAGCAATTTTCTTAAGTTTAAAAGATGTATTCACGGCCCAAATGGCTTCAAAGCAAGCAGATAAATCTTTACCACTTTCTTCGTGATCATTAACCCAACATGAAAAATTCCAGACATTAGAGTCCAGCTCTTTCTTATCGAGGTCTTTCTTAATTTTCTTCAAACCTAAACCAGAGAAATAAATTTTTCTCTGTGGAATATCCATATGAGTTGTAACTGTATCAATCATCTCTCTTACTGGAATAAAAATTAGGTCTAGACGAGTCAAAAGCGGTTTGTACCAAAATTGATGGTAAAACTTTGTCACTTCGTTAGTAAGAGTAAAAAATAAAGGGGTTAATTTCTTCTTTCGTAAAAAGAAAGCCACTGGCCAGAGAAAATTTAACTCGTAACAATGAACAATATTAACATCAATTCGTTTAAAGAATGATCTAAGTGTTTTTAACTTGTGCCATTTAAAGACATTCATAGGACGTTTTCCAACGTGGTGTATGACATTCAGTCCAAGTTTTGAACATTCTGAATCAAGGTACGAATCTTTTAGACAATACACGAAAACATTGTGACCAACTTCTTTTAGAAGAAGACTATCTCTCAATAACATCCTCTCCCTTGTTCCAGAATTGGTTGAAGGACAGACATAGAGAATATTTTGTTGAATCTTAAAAATATTAATCAATTCGACCTTCTTGATAATCAATCAGCTCACCTTTTACAGTTCCGATTTTTATCTTTGCTTCAAACTTTAATATTCGGTGGTCCTTATCAGCAGAGTACCAAAATAGTATATCCCCGCTCTTTTTTAATACACCAGGAAATTGAGTTTCTGCTTTTATTAGAATTGCCTTAACTTTCTTTCCCATGATTTCTATATTTTCGTAATGAGAAACTCTAGCCTTCAATAGCCAAACCTTTGCTCTTGTTACGACAGGGACAACAAATTCATCGCCGACATTTAAATTCATTCCTCTAATAAAGTGTAGGGCTGAAAAAGAATCAGTAAAATACTTTGGAGTAAATTCTTCTTTAGTAATCTCTTTCTTTTTACCTTTCTTCAAGCGGTGATAGTAGAAGTATGTTTTTAATTTTTCATTATCAAATAACTGGAGATCATCAACAGACTGCCCGGACTCTCTTTGTTGCATTGAAAATTTAACAGGTAAGAAATTATCAAGAGTCACATAAGATTCAATTGTATCTTTTAGCTTATAAATTGATTCAAAATAATCAGCAGATTCCATCTTCGCTTTAAAGCCGATGACTTTTTTCGCTCCTATTTCTAACTCTCCAAGAGTTTCAATTTCAATATCACCGGCCTTAAAGATTGACCACGACACACTTAACTTAAATTTTTCTCCGACACGATAAAATGGTTTTTGTTCAACCCAATATTTTTTAAAACGACGGTTATAGTCTTTAAATGCTTCAGGATAACCATCTACTGTTTCTGGGTTAACAACCACAACAGACTTCTCTACTTCTTCCGTATGAGATTTTTCAACTACCTTATGAGATGATTTAGACTTCTTAGCTTCTTTCTTTGTCTTTGGAACTTCGACCTTCGCTTTCTTTGAAACTGGTCTTGTCTCAAAATCACTAAGTTTGGATTGATCCATATTAAAAACTTTAACAAGATCAACTTTACTCGGTTCGGTAAAATCACTCTTACTCGCGCATGAGGATAAAAAAGTAAGAAATGATACTAGTAATATAAGCTTAAACATATTTACGACCTGTAACTAATTATAATGTTACTTTATCAACAAGTTTTTCAAGCTCTTCCTGTCCTGATGAGAATTTAATTTCAATCTCAACAAACAGTATCTTTAAGCTCTCAACAATTCGTCTTAATTTAACAATGTCTTTTTCTGTCGTTAATATTATAGCATCTTCTTTTTCGGCTTGCTCAATGATTGGAAAAAGTTCCTCTTTTGTATAGAAATGATGGTCATTAAACTCATAAGTATCAATAATTAGCCCACCTAAAGACTCAACTAATTCATAGAAAGAGTGTGGAGAAGCAACACCTGAAATACATATTACTTTTTTACTCGCCAATTCGTCAGGGCGATACTTTTCCACGTAATTAATATCTTTAATACTTGAGGGAGAATAATAGAAACTGCCAATTGGGGTTCCTGGGTGTGTATATTTTTCTATTAACTCGACCAATTTTTCTTTTTGTTCCGGTTCGCATAAATCAGCTCTTCCAAGTACAACCATATCGGCATCTTTCAAGGCAGTTAGTCCCTCTCTTAAGTAACCGAGAGGAGGAGCTTTATAACGCTCAATCGGTAGAAGTGAATCAAAGAGAAGGATATTTAACGATCTCTCAATTTTTAAATGTTGATGTCCGTCATCAAGTAAGACAACATCAGGACTCTCAAGATCAAAGTAGTGTCGTAAGTTTTCACTTCTTTTCTTTCCAACGACGACGCTCGCATTCGTAAGTCCACGGCATATTACTAATGCCTCATCACCAAATTCATATGGATTTTGAGATATTGTTTTTCCTGTACGGATGATTCCACTTCCATGCTCGAACTTACCTTTATACCCTCGAGTGAGAACCATCACTTTCTTCTCTTTTTGCGAAAGGTATCGGCCAAGCCACAATGTAAATGGTGTTTTACCAGTTCCACCAAGAGTAAGATTACCGATACTAATAATTGGAACCTTGAAGCGGTTCTTCTTTAGTAACCCAACATCATAGAAAAAACGTCTCAAACGATAAATTGATTCCCACAAAATACTAACTGGTGCGAATATGAAGAAGAATATTTTACTAAAATTAATTGAAATACGATTCATTTAACTTCTCCGAAAGGTAAGTAGAAATGTTGATATCATCTCCACTAACGAGTTCCTTTGTTCTATTTAAAACAGAAACTCTCTCTTGATAACTAGCATCTGACGCTAAGATCTTTTCTAGTGCAGTCATCATATTATATTCTGATAAATTCTCAGCTATAAATTCAGGAAAGACTTCTTTTTGATGCACAATATTTGTAATCGAAATATAGCCATCATACGAAACAAAAGTATTATAAATAAATTGATTTAATAAAGTACCGGTATATCCTACAATGGTCGGTAAAGAGTAGAGAGCACAAGTTAAGTTTACTGTACCACTCGAAGCTAAACTCACATGGGCAGATTCGATGGCCTTTGTTAGATCCTCATTCTGATAAACTTTATCAAAAAGATCTTCATAAGGAGCATAGAGAGCTTCCTTAACCGAACTCGATTTGACGATACTGACTTCGAGTTTTCTGGTTTTCTTTAATTGATTAACCAAGTGAGCAAAAAGAGGTAAAAGGCTTTTTACTTCAAAATTTCGGCTGCCTGGAAGAAGTAGCAACTTCAAAATACCATTTTCAATGCTAAGTTCTGTTCTTTCAAATTTTTGAATTGCAACTTTATTATGAGTTAAAACTGGGTGCTCGATACTAATGGCCTTGCTTACGCCTCTATCCATGAACCACTTCTTTTCAAAAGGTAAAATGCAAAAAAGAGTGTCGACAGTTTTTTCAAGAACCTTTGTTCTCCATGATTTCCAGGCCCATGCTTGTGGAGCGACGTAGTAGAGAATCTTAACACCTTTCTTTTGCAAACGCTGTGCAAGCTTCATATTATAAGTTTGAAAATCAATAAGAATTGCAACTTTACAATTTCTTCTTTCAACTTCTTCTTCCATCCGACTTAAGGCTTTATAGTAGAATGGTATTCTTTTAATTGCCTCTGAGATTCCCCAAGTTGAAAAATCCTTCAAGTGATAAATGAGTTCAAGTCCCTCTCTTTCTAACTGTTCACCGCCCACACCAAAGAAACTAAAGTCAGGATTCTTCTTTCTAAGTTCATTAAAGAAACTAAGAGCGTGTTCCTCTCCTGATTTTTCTCCGGCGATGATCAGACAGCTTTTCACTACAGAGTTACCTCTTGTCCACTTTCAAGTGACTTATTGACAGCATCAATAATGGCAACAGCGTCTATCCCGTCTTGCAATGTAACAAAAATCTCAGCTCCATTTAGAATTGAGTTATAGAATTTTTCCTGCTCAACGAGTAAGTGATCTCTTCTTTCGTAAGATAACTCCTCGACCACTTGATCACTTTCAGATGTCATATTCTTGGAATAGAGTGCTTTAAGTCCAAAAAGGTCGACTTTCAATATTCCAGAATTTGACACGAATTGAACACTTCTTTCGACTTTTACATCGACTCTTGAATTTTCGATTGTTACAAGCTTATCACCATAATCAAAAATGGCCTTAACATGGTCATAATTCTTAGTTATAACTTTTGCTCCCGTAGCCTTTACTGATTTGGGGTCACCATAGAACATTCTCATCAGATCAATGTCGTGAATCATAAGATCTTCAACAACACCGACATCCGCCGCTCTCCCCTTAAATGGAGAGGTTCTTTGAATCGTACACAGCTTTGCCTCTTTATGTGCAAAATCAAAACTAGGAAGTTGCTCCCAAAATTGATGACATCTTTCACTGTGGCCAATTTGAATAACAAGATCTTTTTGGGCTGCGGCTTCTTTTAATTTTAAGGCCTGCTCTAGTGTTGAAGTCACTGGCTTTTCACAGAAGAGATGTTTACCAGAGTTGATTAACTTCAATGCGACATCAAAGTGATATGTCGTTGGAGTAACAACTAGTCCGGCATCGATATCTTCGATGACCTCATCTAAAGAAGCGAGAATCCTCACGTTCGGAAAGGCTTCTGCGGCTAGTTTTCTCGAAGCTTCACTTGGATCAACAATTGCGATTAACTCGCTTGACTCTAGTGCCTGAGCTTTTTGTGCATGCCATTTACCAAGGTGACCATAACCGATAAGCGCGACTCTTACTTTTTTCATAAACTAACCTATTTTACAAATGGAGCAATTCCAATTTCACTCTTTCTAATATCTGCTCTCATTTCTTGAACGAGAATATTTTCTTTATAGTCTTCCATTAACTCTTCATGATCAACAAAAGCACGAGGAGAAAGAACAGAAGATTCCATTGTTCGATAGAAATCAACTAGTTCGGAAATAACACTCTTTTCATATCCCTGACGTCTTAGACCAATAATATTGATCCCTTTAAGCTTTATTCTATTTCCATATGCTGTACAAAAAATTGGAACATCACGATCAATAGCTGAGGCACCACCAATATATGCTCCTCTTCCAAGTGTAACAAATTGAGAAATATTTGTTCCACCGCCAATAATAACTCGATCACCAATTATAACATGACCAGCAAGGTTTACTGAGTTTACAAGAATTACATTATTACCGACGATTCCATCGTGACCGACGTGGACGTGAGCCATGAACAAGCAGTTACTTCCAATCGTTGTAACTTCTTTGTCTTTCAAAGTACCACGGTGAATAGAAACATATTCTCTGAAGGTATTATTATCACCAATAACTGTTCTCGTTGGCTCACCTTTATATGAAGTGTCCTGTGGCTCTGCTCCGATACTACTGTATTGAAAAATATCGTTATTATTTCCAATAATCGTATGACCATCAATTAAAACATGACTTCTTATTTTACAATTATTTCCAATTTGAACATTAGGACCAATGATTGAATAAGGTCCAATCTCTACATTTTCACCAAGTTTTGCACCGTCAGAAACGATTGCTGTTGCATGGATAGTCGCCACAAATTTCTCCTTAATTAATATACTTTAAACGTTGCCAAGACAGAACACTCACTCATCAACTCTCCTGCGCAAAAGACCTTACAGTCATTTTGTAAGAAGCCTGTTCGCATTTTAGTACAAACAGTTTCAATATCAAGTTTCATCCCTGGACCAATAGGTTTTCTAAATTTTGCATTTTCGATTGAAAGTAATGCTACCTCAAAAGTTTTCTGCTCTAAATCGGGATGAAGTAGTTTTAGACCAAAAGATGTAAATTGTGCCATCATCTCGACTTGAACGACTCCAGGAAGAATTGGGTTTCCAGGAAAGTGTCCAGCAAAGATTGGGTGCTCAGCTTTTGTTTCATAGGTCCCACGAACAATCGACCCAACAAGATCCCTTGCTGTTTCAACTTTAGGACAATCACTTATTATTTCTGTTACTTCATCGACAAAGAGAAATGGTTCTCTGTGTGGAAGAATAGACATTACTTGCTCTTTTGATAATTTCATAAATCCCTCTTACTTCTTAACCGAATTTTTTCTAATAAAAGCTAATCCTCTTAACCATTCATTAAGTGGACGTGCCGGATGCCCACCTAAAGTTATTCCATCTTCAGTGAATGTTGATGTCACCATACACGCTCCAGCCACTTTACAACCATCGCCGAGTGTCACTCCATCTCCTATCGCTGCTTTCCCTCCAAAGACAGTATAGCTTCCAATTTTTGAACTTCCGGCCATCCCCACTTGTCCACACAAAATTGCTCCCTTTCCCACCTGAACGTTATGTCCGATTTGAACAAGGTTATCAATTTTTGCGCCAGACTTTATTATGGTCGGAGAGAATGTTCCTTGATCTATTGATGTATTAGAACCAATCTCGATACCATCCTCGATGACAACTCCACCAAAGTGCCACACCTTTAAATGTTCGCCCTTTTCAAAATTATAACCAAAACCATCTGATCCAATCACCGTTCCAGCATGGATTCGACAGCCTTTTCCAATTTTTGTATTAGGATAAATTGTGACATTTGGATAAATAACTGTACCGGCCTCAATTTCAACACTTGGAAGAATTGTTACAGAAGGCATAATGACTACATCTTCACCGATGGTCACATTTTCACCAACAAAAACATTTTCTCCAACTCGAGCAGAGGGATGAATATTTACTGTTCCTAGTTTTCGTCCATCAACTTGATAATTTAACCCCTTAATCTTTTGATCGTAGAAAGGCTTAGATATTTTTGAAATTGATATTGGCAAACGACTTGAAGTCATAAGTACCGAATTGGCTGACTTCAAATACTCATCATCTTTAATTTCTTCATAGTACTTTTGAGCAAAAATAATCACTCGTGGAATAATGGTATTCTCAACTAGTTTTTTATAGAATGTTTTATTTCCAATAAACACAATTGAATCTTCAATAAGAAGATCGACTGTTGAGATTGTTCCAATTGATGCTTCTAGGTCTCCTCTTTCAAGAACTAATCCATCATCAATACTTAAAATATCACTTATTCTCATATTCTATCCATAAAATATTTTGGGGACTTAAAACACATAAGGGGAACAAAAATGTTCCCCTTATGTTTATATATTTCTTAAATATTACTTATGCTTTTTGTCGTAATTCTTAATTACATCTGCAGTTAAATCGACAACTTCTTTAACATAGAGAAGTGGTGTTGTTCCTGCTTCATAAGTAAAGTCTACGCCTTTTCCTTTTGAAATTTCTTCGACTACATCCTTAATTTTCTTAAGAACTGGTGCTTTGAATTCTTGCTCCATTTCTTGCATTTCACCTTGGTATTTTTGCATTTTTTGTTGAAGCGCCATGAATTTTTGTTGTAAAGCTTGGCCTTTCTTTTGCTTTGTTTGCTCGTTCATTACCATTGCTTGTTTTTCAAAATCAGCTCTTTCTTTAACAAGCTTTTCTTCTTCTTTCTTAATTTCATTCTGCTTCTTATCAAACTCAGTCTTTAACTTTGTTCTGATAGATTCAGATTCTTTAATTGTTAATAATACTTTTTGTACATCAACTTTTCCTACAGTTAAGGCCATCGAAGATGTTGCTGTTAATAATGTAAGCGCAAGAATAATTCTTTTCATATCTTTCTCCCTGATATTTAAAATAATTGACCTATATCGAAATGAAACTTACTTCCATCATCTTCACCACTGTCTGGATTAATTGGGAAACCAAATTCAAATCTAAGAACCCCAATTGGTGAGAACCATCTAAATCCAAAACCGTAG
>CAZQJK010000035.1:0-41119 GCA_964593545.1 uncultured Bacteriovorax sp.
CATTATAACTTGGTTTATTTAAAGGGTCTTGTCCCCATTTAAATGGAGCAGTTTAAAATAAATTAATTACAAAGCAACACGTGAAATCCATGAATCTCTAGCATTTCCACAATGCATTTGAAGAAAGGCCTGTCCTTTAATTTCAGTTACGCCTAAAGACACGCAATCATCAGGAATTGTGAAATTTGAATCAAGTGACTTAATAAGTGCACCATCAACAAGTTTTAATACACCCACAGTATCACCATAAATCGATTTAGTATCAGTAAAAATACCAGGACGACCATCAGAGAGTAAGACCGACTGAAAGCTTTGAGAGAACGCAAAGCCAGGATATCCTGATTCACGATCAACAGGTAACTTAGACTGTACATGAGTACCGTCTTCTAGAACCTGCATCGCGAACACATTATATCGACTTTCAAGGAAATAAGTCATCCCCTCCGATTTTCCATCAAAGACATCGATTGTCGAAATTAATAAATCAGACCATGAGCCCGAGTCAAATTTATTTTTTACACCGTCAAGATTACCAAAACGAATAAAATTACGGGAAAAGACAGTCGAAAAATTAATATCATCTGAAAAAGTATTCACATTTGCTCTTGGTCTCATGAAGTCATTACCAAAAGTATTTGTTTGAGTTTTCTTAACTACTGAAAAATTATTAGTATCATAGAATTTTACGAGTGCCGTTTTCTTATTGTAACCAATACCATAGGTAACAACCACGTACACAGCGCCTTCATTTAGTTCAGATGCTGACTGAAGAACAACTTCAGACATATCAATTTCCTCAAAATCTTCAACATCTAATCGCTTTCTGAGACTTTTAATATTCTTTTCAGAGTTTAAAGTTCTTATATTTAATGAAACCCCGTCCTCTTCACTTGACTCAGGAACAAGATAATACGCTCTCTTTTGTAACCCACTATAAAGTCTATCAATAGGGTCAAGACCATTGTCTTCAAAAGGCATTGACCAATTTCTCTCAAAAACAGGTAACTTAAGAATTCCAAATTCAGTTTGAACCTTTAAATAAGAGAAATTTTCAAATCCACGAGTAAAAGATAGACCTTCAAATCTGCTGGCCTTAAATTTCCAATAATTTTTTTCAAAAACTGGCTTACCATTACTATCGAAAAAAGCGAAGAAATAGGCTTTTTTATCATCCGTAGCACCATAAACAAAGTACTCGTCTACTCCATCAAAATTGACATCGTACTTCATGATTGCTGAAATTGCAGAATCAATTTCTAAGTTTAAAACTACTGGTTCCATTGATGAGGAAGACTCTTTTAAAAGATAAATTCTCTTTTTGTTTCCACCGTCGACAAAGAACATATCCTGACTTTCTTTATTGGCATCACGAATTAGAACTCTTTGAAGTGTACTTCGTTTTACGAGTGGAGATATTGTTAATATCGCTTTTGAAGGTATCTTTGTAATAAGCTTCTTCTCTTGTTTATCGGCCTTGATATTAAGATCGATTTCAAGATTTAGAACTTGAATTTTACCAAGATGACTAAATGTTAGATTTATTTTTTGATTTGAATTAATATCATAAGCTTTTACCTCGCCACTAATAGTAACGAGATCACCATCAAGCTTGGCGCTCAACTCACTAAGATCAGAGCTATTATAGTCAAGACTCAAATCTTCTTGTTCTAAAGGAATTAAAGAAGAAATTTTAAATGAGAAGCTAAATTTCTTATCAGTAACAGTAACTTCATCAACATTTTTTAAGTTTGCATCAATAAAGGAATGATATGTTTCGTTAAGAGCAGCTTTAAAATTAACAACATGGATGCCATTAATATCTCTAGCACTATTTAAAATAGCTTCACGTACCTTTGCTACTGTTGCCTCAGAATTCTTAGACTTTATCATTGCAGCAAGAGCAGTTACATAAGGAGCTGCATATGAAGTTCCTGTTTTAATATCATAATTATTAACTCGAAGTATTTCAGACTCCATTCCTGTTGGAATTGTTGAAATAATGTTTTCTCCAGGTGCATAAATATCAACTTTTTGTCCAAAGTTTGAGCTAACGACTTTCTTTCCATTTCCATCAATACCACCAACACAAATAACTCGTGAATAATTACATGGAAAAACTGGTTTATTCTTATTATTATTTCCGGCCGCGGCGACAATTACGACACCATTATCCATCGCATAATCAAAGGCAGCTTTAACTTTTGGTGTAATCACAATTTTTGGAAATCCCATACTTAAATTGACAACATTCGCACCATTTTTAGTTGCAAATATAACTCCGTTAGCGATGAGTTCGGAAGTTAATTTTCCATCACTTGTAAAACCTGTAAATTTATCATCAAGGGCCTTGATTCCCATAATTTTTATTTTTGAGTGAGCAGCGCCAGTAATTCCAACATTGTTATTCATTGCAGATATTTGACCAGCAATGAATGTTCCATGTCCGAGCTTATCAGAAAGGTCTGATGTATTTGTTAAAATATTTATACCATGACAAGGATATTTAAAGCGTTCTTCTCCAACAATTCCTTTACAGATTGGATTTTCCCAAAGGCTTCCCTTTATATCTTCATGTTCAATATCAAGTCCTGAATCAATTACTGCAACAATAGTTTCTTTTCCATTTTTTTCTAGAATAGAAAGATCATCAAAATTACCTATATCAACACCTGGAGTAGAGCTTACAATCTCTCGATTATATTCTTCAATTCTTCTTGTATATTGTTGACCATCATTTTTTGTGGCCCACTGTCTCTTATCAAGTTCAGTTGCTGCAATTGTAGAAAGAGCAAGGAGTGAAGTTATTAAAACACTAGTTTTCATTACAATCTCTCCCTAAACCAATTGCCATCGAGTTCACCACCTAATACACCTAAGAATTTCTTTATTGCATCAAATGGACCTGTTCGGTACTTACTATTTCTTCTTCCAAAAGAGTTTCCTGCGATTGGCTTATAAATATATTCGTGATTCTTTCTAAAACCATTTACACTTGACTCGAGATAAATATTCTCAGCGCCAACAAAGTCAATAAGCACATCAATATTTACGTAGTGAGCATAGTAGTAGACAAGCCTTGCAATACATTTTTGTCCATCACTTACTTCGTCATCATAAAACTTACTTAGACAACCACGACCAAATCTTTCAATATGACTATAATCTCCACACGTAAGTTCTCTCGAAATTGTGCGAGAGTGCTGACGGTCTTGATCACGGTAACAAAATGCTGGAACATGAGAGCTTGAGGCCTTCTCTAAAGCTTTGATCTCTTCTTTACTTGCAAACAACATTTTTCTTACAGCTTTGTCATAGAAGTGAAGTGTCGACTCAATTTTATACAGAGATAAATCGCCCGCATCTTTAGCATGTTCATCCGTAAATACTTCACGTCTAAACTTCTCGTTAACATCTTTTAGCTTCTTCCAAAGTCTTTTTTGCGAAATACCGCCACCTTCAGTTTTATCAAGATAGGTCGCATACATCGTCGAGAAATTATCAACATCACCTTTCTTATTAACATCAATAAGTTTCGCCTCAAATTTAACATCGGTTGTATACGCTGTTCCATAAAGGTTACGACCTAAATTCTTGTGAGGATCGACATCAAAAGTAAAGAAATCAGAATAGATATCAAGGTAGTAGTTTGCGACATCTTTGAAGAAGTTCACGTAATTAAAACCTGATTTCTTACCATATGTTGCAGAAACAAATCTTGTATCTGCTGCACCTTTAAACTTAACAACCATATCAGTAAGTTTCTTTGCCCACTTACTTACAAAGAAAAGAAAACTAAATTTTGATGAGCCATCATTGATTTGACTTGTTACTTTAACAGGAAAGTCTTTTACTGCCTCTAAATCTCTATTTTCAATTATCGAAACAAATTTTGCTACATTCTTATAGAAGTCAGGATTGTTATTTAAGTTTGGATCAAAATTAAAACTAAAGTAGTTCATATTCATTGTTCCAAAAGCCTTTTTCGACTCGCCAGAAAGAATTGGAAGTAAATAGCTTATTCCACCTCTCAAATATAATTCTTTGATATTTCCATCATCAAAATAAACCTGGTATTCAAATTTTGACTTTCGATAAATTTGGACTCTCTTCAATGATTTATAACGTGTTCCTACCGAACCACTAATCGTACTACCATCAAAAAGTGGGCCTTTTAGAGTTAAAGAAACATCAGGTACAAAGTTTTCAGAAATAATTAATGACTCTCCTATTCCAAGATCTTTTGAAATTTGCTCGTAGATCTTTGAGATCTCTGCAAAACGATCTTCAGAAGTAAGTTCTTCAGTTTTACCAACAGCAGAAAATTTCTTTTTAAGTCTATGTGTAAGCCAATTCACGAGAATATTCTTATAAGGCTCAGAGAGAGCTTGCTTCATTGATGAGATGGGCTTCACGTGTGAATAACTTAAAAGAACACCCATATTTGGGAAAACACTTCCACTTATGACCTGATTAATGACACGCTCAAGTCCAAAGAACCAGCCAACAGTCATTGTAAGTCCAGCAGTGTCTGCTAATTGAACAAAGTTATCTGTCCCAAGAGCGCCACCAATAATGATGTCACGACCTAGGAGTAGATTTCCATTTAAGACAGGAGCATTCCATGAACTCATTGGTAGTGCAGGAAAATCTCCATGCTCAGTAAAATATTTAATTGCGTATTCTTTATTTTTTTCAAAGTCTTCTAATAACCATTCATATCTGGCCTGTCCATTACTGAATGCACGAAGCTTTTCATTTAACATATCAGCTGCAGATGTAATAATAGTCGACTGGAGTTCAGAAAGACCATAGCGCCAAATATCATCTAATGGGCCTTTTTGTACCCCACTACTAAAGCGAGTCGCGTAACCTTTAAAGACTTGAGTATGTAAGAAACCATCTTCGACTCCATCAAGATTAAGCTTCTTTGTGTACTTCATTTCTTGAGCATCAATTTTTAACGTTTCAACAATATTATTTCTTCTTGCAATAAGTCTCTCTACCAGTAGTCTTGACACAACATATGGAAATTCAGATGCTTCAACAATTTCTTCAAAATCAAAACGACTTAGTTTTGAAATCTTTCTTGCCATCCATTTGATATCATCAAGAGTTGCATTAAATTCGGCCTCTGTATCATGAGGAAGCAGGTAACTAGACTCCTGCTTAGTTAGTGCTTGGTATGGAAATTTATTAATACTCTCATCGAGGTCTAAAAGAGTATAAGCTAAGAGAGATCCTCTTAGCGCACGTGATGTTAAAGTCTCAGGAATCATTGTCAAAGCGATATCAAGTCCATCTGTTTCAGAAGGTTCTTTGACTAATATATCTTGAAGAACAAGAAATTTCTCCCCTTCTTCAACGATCCAACGTTCAGGAGCAAGACCCAATTCAAAAACCAGATCAATATCTTTAAAATTTTCTTTTTCTTTAACTGATTTAAAATTAACTTTTAGCTTTTGAATATACTTCATTCGAGGGATGATATATCCCATTTTTCTTAAGAGGTTTTTTCTCAAAATAACAGTATGGATATTTTTAGAAAGATGAATTTGGACACGTTTTCCCGACTCACTTGTAGCATTGAATCTAAACATTCCTGAAAAACTTCCAATCTTCCCATTATAATTAAGTACATCATTAGTTTCTACAGAAATTTCACGATCTAAGACAAAGTCCTCAAAATGGTCTTTTCCATCCCAAAAAGTGTTGTCGACAGGGTTAAGTTTAGAAAGATCAACTCCTTCTTCCCTAGAGAGATCAAATGCAAGCTCAGGATCAAGAACGCCATACTTTGCATGGACGAGATCATTTGCAGGCAGGCCTGAGTTATCAACGGCAACTTGCGAAATAGCTCCATAAGAGTAACTACTCCCTAAGATTACACCAACAAATAGAATAATAAATAACTTCATCTCAATCCCTAGTCTTTTTCTAATTACTTCTGCAACTGTGATGCCACATCTCGCTTAGTGGCTTCCATATTCTTACAGACCAGTTCGGCCAATTGATAAGTATGGAAATAAATCGAATTTTTTGAATCATTAGAGAGGTACTTATGCTTCTTATCTGTCTGTTTTTTAGCACCGATCCTCTCAAGACCTTGATGAACATCGTCCATTTTCAGTACGTTAGCGGCGACATTTCTCTCACATTCAGAAGAAGCAAAAGCGCTCTGAACTAAGATACAAGCTATTGAAAGTAGGATAATATTCTTAAGCATAAAAACTCCAACGAGATAATTGATAGATCCATCAACTCTATCAGTAGAGTCGTTAAGCTCATTAAAAATTGTATAATCTATAGATAGTGTATAAATTTTAGACAATTGAAATTTTTGCAGACTAAACAAACCTCGATTGTCATCCCAATTTATGGCCGTTATATAAAAGGCAAATCGTTTATGGGGGATCTATATGAGAAATATAATTTTAGTACTCGCGAGTCTAGTGACTCTCTCTTCAATGGCAAGTAGCACATTGATAATCACTTCAGATAATACATTTGGACCAGTAATCGGTTTTAGTGATTCTAGCTTCAACTACAAGGATACTGACGCCGTTAGAGACCGAAAATTTTGTTTCTATGGTAGTATCAATGATGTTTGCTCACAAATTGCAGATGCGGCCTTCAATAAATCGATGATGTATGGACAAGGTAATCATGACAATATGAAACTATTAAGTTGTGAAGTTGTTGGAGGAGAAGATGAATACTCTCCAGAGTTCGTTCAAGTTTCTTATAACTTAAGCGATGATTACGGATCAGACTTTAATGTTGAAAGAAGAATTGAAAAATGTGTAACAAGCTCAATGAGTAAATAATGAAAAGGCCTTCATACGAAGGCTTTTTTTATAGTATTTTATCTTCAATCATCTTGTCACAAATTCTTTCGGCCAAGGCCGTTATTGTTAAAAGAGGAGTTGCTCCAAGTGATCTAGGAATTATTGAAGCGTCTACAACATAGAGACCCTCATGAATAGTTCCATCACTCGAAAAAACTTGTCCTTTGTGATTTACAACTCCATCAAGATGACTATTTCCCATAGGACAACCACCAAGAGGGTGTGTTGCCATCATCTTATCTTTAAAGATTGCTGTTCTTGGATTATCTAAATATAACCCTCCAAGCTTTTGTGAAACAGCTTTCATTTTATCTGTAATAACCGTATAAAACTCTTCTTTGATCACGTCTTTATAAATAACTTTTAATTTATCATCCTTGTCTAAGATATATCTCCCAGCTGAAGCATCATGCCCGCAAGCAAGAAATAGTGTCGAATAATTTAGAGCGCCATCAATTTCAATTTTGCTTGAATCACTAAAAATATTTTTGTCTTTTTCAACTCTTTGCCACTGAGCTTCCGTAAAATTAATTTTATTCTTATTTTGAATTGAATAACGAGCAAGCGCCGTAGCAACAGCACCAGCAATCGGAGAAGGTATTGAACCTTCCAGTAAGAGGAACTGCTTTTCAAGGTTTTCTTCTTTATTTAATTCACGATAATTTCCATATGTAGAAATGCCTGGACCAACTTTACCTTGAGCAAGAAATTTACGTTTTGATGTGCCCGTACCAATTGCATTTGTTTTTTCACTGCCATTATAGCAAAAGCCCATGACATCAGCGTTCAATGAAAGACGTGTTCCAAGTGTGCTCGATAGACTAATCCCATCTTTTTTTGATTTTAATAATATTGAAGTACTTCCTCGAGAACCAGCACCAAGTACCAGATTTCTAGCCTGCACCGACTTTTTTATCATTTTCATTGTGGTCGGATCGATAACGCTAATTTCGTATCCATTTATAGTTTTACTTATATTTTCAACTTCTGCATTTGTGTAAATTTCACATCCATTCGATTTTGCTTGAAAGAGATAATTATATGGAAGAATATTCTTAGCTCCCACATTGCAACCAGAACAACAATCCCCGCACATTGTGCAGTCACCACGGTCGACACTATATTCAGAATTATCTGAGTACTTAATATTTAAAGTTAAAAAGCCTACACTTACTTTTAGCTTTTTGACGGCCCTTCCAAAGATGCTCGACTTAGGTGTAAGTTCAATACTTGTTTGATTTGAGCGAGATTCAAGTTTTCGCTCCGCTCTTTGGTAGTAATCTTCAAATGCCCCAAGAGTGCCAATTGAAGGAGTTTTGACATCATCTTTAATTTCCTTCGGCCATTCATTTTGTAGCAGAACTTCACGAGTAGGACGAATAGCGATGGCAGCATTTATTAATGAAGTGCCACCAAGACCATTGGCAGATATTATATCGAGGTCACTTTCGTCATCTTTTCCAAGAGTTTGATCGATAAGGCCATTTGGATTAATACGACTTCTAACTGCGGAGACCATGTCGGTTAAATTTTTAGGAAAGTCTCCAGGATGAAACTCCTTTCCTCTTTCAAGAATACAGATTTTCGAATTTGGGTATTCTTCCGACATTCTTTGGGCAACAACACTTGCTCCATAACCTGAGCCTACAATTACTAGGTCATACTCTTCCTTAAGATTTTTAATGCCTTTATTTGAAATTGAATTATTTGACGAACTTGGAAAGAAGTAATCAACTATTGAAGATGGTTTTCGCTTTAAATTTTGAGAGCAAGATGTCAGAAAGCCAGTTACTGTAAGCAAAAATGTTCTTCTTGTAGACATAAATTAACTCCTTGGCCCTCAGGCCAAATAAGGAGTTAATTATCTCAAGGCAATATTTTTATATCAAGTTGAACTCGAATTTGCCGTATATTTTCACTACCAATCAATTGGAAAATAATCTTTTAGAAATTTCCCACACCAATGTTTTCCAGTATTAATCCCATCAATAAATGGATCACATACCCTAGCTGCACCGTCAACAATATCAAGTGGTGGTTGAAAGTCATGAAGATTTTCTTTTCGCTTGGCAAGTTCAACAGGATCCTCATCTGTTACCCAGCCAGTATCAACAGCATTCATATAGATACCATGATCGGCCAGTTCAGAAGCGGCCGTATGAGTAAGCATATTAAGCGCGGCCTTTGCCATATTGGTATGAGGGTGTCTTGCTTCTTTTTTAAAGCGGTGAAATTTTCCTTCCATCGCAGTAACATTCACAATATGCTTCTTCCCAGTATTATCTCTCTTCATCATTGGAGCGAGCTTATTACAAAGAACAAATGGAGCAATAGCATTAACAAGCTGAACTTCGATCATCTCAGGAGTGTTAATCTCTCCTATTTTTAAACGCCAACTATTTGTCTTTCTTAGATCAACTTGTTGTAAATCAACATCAAGCTGTCCTTGTGGAAAAATCTCTTGAGTCACAAGAGAATCATCAATCGTGTAAGGAATTTGCGAGAGCTTAGCAGATTCACGAAGACCTAAACCTGGTGCCTCCTGCTTGTGCCACGAAACAGGAAGGGCTTCGGTATCAACAGGGCCTGCAAAATGGTCTCCTGCATTTCTAAGTTCAATCAAGCAAGCTTCTTGACGCTGAAGTAATTGCTGCGCCTGTGGAGTAAGATCAGATAATGCCTTGGCTTCATTTTCCATAAGATGGGCATAAAATCCAGGTGGTCGACGAACCGTTTGAGCAGCATTATTAATGAGGATATCAAGACGATCATACGTCGCTTCAATATAATTACAAAAAAGTTCAACTGATGGAGTATGTCTAAGATCAAGTCCATGAATGTGGAGACGATGTCCCCAGTCTTTGAAATCTTCTTCTTTAGAATATCTAATCGCTGAATCAACAGGAAATCTTGTTGTCGCAATAACTGTTGCACCAGAGCGTAACATCATTAAGGTTGCATGATATCCAATTTTTAATCTTGAACCAGTAATAAGAGCAACTTGACCTGCCATATCTGTTCTTTGATGGCGCTTAAAGTAATTTAAATCACCACACTCAATACACATTGTATCGTAGAAATGATGAAGCTTTGTAAACTCGGCCTTACACACATAGCAGTTACGAGCAGAAGAGAGTTCAGGTCGAGAGGCATTTAAAGTTTCTTGATCAAGGGAGATAAGCTTTGGAGCTACAAAGATAGCATCTTCACGAGCACTTCTAATTCCTGTATTTCCACGTGCTTCTCGATCTGCAACGGCCTTCTTCTTTTTCCTGATTCGCTTGACATCTTTTTGACGTTTAGCAATTTCTTTACGATCAGGACGAGAGAGTCTTCCAGAAAGAGTTAGGAGCTTCACTCTTTTCTCTTCAGTGAGATGAACAAGCTGTTCACTGTGCTCAACAAACATCTCTAAAATACTCAGACAATTTTCAAGCTCTTCATCACGATAGCGATGCTCTAGTTCATTGAGATAATCTTCGTGGGTGTTAATTTTTGTTTCTTCATTGTCATTCATTAAGAATTCTCTCTTTTAAAATTATATCGAATTAAAATACTCTAAAATTCCTGCTTGCATTTTCTCTTCAATCTCTGAAATTGAAATTGAAATTTTTTCCTTCAATAGAGGAATAAAATCTTTAGGAAGCCCAGATCTAAAAATACTTTGGGCCCCTTGATAGTTAATCTTTAGAGCAACAGCATGTAGGGCATGACGATGAAACTCCATCAGATCATGATCTTCCTTTGTTGCATACTTATCTTTAAAGCGTTGAAACATTTTAAAATTTCCTAGATAGAGTTTATCCCCGACAAGAGGTAATCCCCTTACCATTGCGTGAACACGAATTTGGTGCTGTCTTCCACTTTGAGGAAATGCCAGACCAAGGGCGTAACCATTTTCTCTATAAATTACTTTAAATTTGGTGTGTGCCTGCTTACCTTCATGAGAATCTTCTGGGTAGTGATCAATATAAACTCGCTTAAGTCCACTTTCACCAGCACCTAGCCTTTCTTTTGATTCAAAATATTCTCTTCCATCGTAGGCCTCATTTTCTTTTGAGATAAAGAAGTAGCACTTCTTTACATTGTCGTGAAAAAATTCTTCTCCAAGCGTATTAGATGTCTCAGGGTTTTTACCAAGCAGCATCACTCCAGAAGTCTCACGATCAAGTCGATGAATACTATGAATGGTCTGTTGATACTTTTCACCAAAGTAGACAGTCGCACAATAAAATAAGTGACTACCTGTTGGATGGGCCGCCATATATGCAGGCTTTGCAATGACTATTAAATTCTTGTCTTCAAAAACGACTTCCGGATGTTCGTCTCTCTCTATCAACTCTCCATTCCAATACTCATCCTCTTGAGTTGTATTTGGAACTGTAAAAGTAAGCTCCTCTTGGTAGTGAAGCATTGTAGAAGGACGATGTGTACCTTCGCGGTTTTTTATAACAACATCTCCGGCCTTGATTCTTTTTTTGATTTCTTGACGTGACCAAGTCTCCAAATAAATTTGGAGAAATTGATCAAGTCGCATACCTTCGTGTGTTTCTTCAACGTAGTATGTGGCTTGATACTTTTCAGTAGTAAATAACTTTCGCAATATGGCCATAACCCACCATATTTAGCCTATTTAAGATGTCTTGTGAATTAGAAAAATAAACTGCTCCCTTTAAATGGGGATAAATTCTGAGCCTACTTTAGTAATCTATTGAGGCTTTTAGCTAAAATTTCTCGCGGCCCAAAAACCAAAAATATTTAAGCGTCAAATACGACAGTTTTACTAAGTAAGTAGTTAAATCCTGGTAATTTCTGTCCCCATTTAGCTGGAGCAGTTAAATTAGAAAAACGAAAAAGGCCCCGTCAATGACGAGGCCCTTAAATATTGGGTACTTTAAATTTATTTATTAAAGATCAATACTTAGAAGCTCTGGAAGGATAACGTTTTCAAGGTTAGAACCTGGAGTTCCAATATGAGCCGCTACTTCTTCAATTAGTTTTTCTCTTGCAGCTGAATCTTCTTTCGCCGCTTCGAAATCACTTAGTGATTTACCAGTGAAGTGCTCGATATTCTTAGCAATCGCTTTTTGATCTTCTGCTCTTAATTCACCATTTGATGAACTTTCTAGCATTTTCTTAACTTCTTTTTCCATTGTTACAAGCGAAAGTGCTTTGTCAGCTGGGATTTTGAAAGCTACAGAATAATCAGAAGCTTTCTTAAACATTTCAAGATCTTCTTTGTTTGCGGCCATTAGACCTGTATCAGTTGTTTGTTGTTCGTCTTCATAAAGATCACCAGTAATGATACCTTCATAAACATATTCATCATTTAAGATATCATATCCATAAAGATCAACGATTTCATAGTTATCACCCCATGCATCCCCGATAAATCCAAAATCAAATTCATCATCAGATTGAACATCTCTAAACTCACGTGCTAGAGAAGAATTACTAGAGTAATAATCCCAGTATGAAAGTGTTTTTAAATAATAAACGTCTACAGCAACGTATTCATCATACTTTCCATCATAATATACAAACCAACCATCTTTAAGAGATTGCCACTCATCTTTTTCCATTGTGTTATATGGAGTATAAGATGGGTCAGTGTTATTCAGTGCGTTTACGAATTGTTGACCGTTGATTGAAGAAGATGTGTACTTCCCATAAGTAGAAGTTGAACCACCACCGCCACCGCCACCGCCACCACATGACGCTAGCATGATCGCTGCAGTTGAAAGTAAAGCTAAGTTCTTAAGTGTCTTTGTCATTTTTTTCTCCATCGAATCCCTCTCTCCAATTAATATTGTTTCCGTTATGTGTTCGTGTTAAATGAAAAACATTTTCAACACACTGTGTATAACGTAGAAACTTCATGTTTTAAACGTAAGTGTAAAACTTATATACAATACTCGTGCCAATATTTTTTAAGTTATTGGAATGACTTTGACACCATTAGCGCGAAGCGCATGGTTCAATACTGGAGTCATTTAGTCACCGTTCAGTATTTTGGAACCTAAATGGCCCCAAAAAAGCCAATAGTTTTAGACACATAGCACATAAAATAACTCTTTCAAGACATGGCAAAACAAAGTAATATTTCATATATTTTATTTTTGTAATATTAAAGGTTAATCCGTGAATGAAATTGAAGATGAATTATTCAACTTACTACCTCACTTTGAAAGCTTCTTTTCCAGAGTAGGTTTCAAGCGCATTGATGGGGCCGTATTTGGTTTACTCACTTTCTCTAAAGATGCCCTAAGCTCTGATGAGATAGAGAAAATACTCAACCTATCACAAAGTGCTGTGTCTCAATCGCTGAAAACTCTAGCCCTCTACTCAATGATCGAAACTTATGATCATAAAGAAATAAAAAGATTGAAGCTTCACTCAGTCAAAGAAGATGCAATACAAATCGTTTCAAGTGTCATTAGAAAGAGAGAATTGGGTCATCTTCAAGAATTTGAGAAAATGAGTATGAAAGCTCTCCAAATAGTTGAAGATGATAAGAGAAAATCAAGACTAGGCTCAATACTTATAACCACTCAATTTGCAAAAACAGTTAGTCAATTCTTAGTGGATCTTACAGATGAAATAGAAAATCCTTACCCGATAATTGAAAAGCTTCCTCAGGTTTTTAATCTTTTAAAAACCAATATGCCACACCTTGGGAATGCGAAAGATCAAATACAAAGTAAAATAATGGGAAAGCTTGGTAGCTGGCTTTCAAATGGAGATATAAGATGAACTTATCAAGAGTCGTAATCACAGGAGTAGGCCTAACTGCACCAAATGGTAATAACCTACAAGAGTTTAGAAATGCTCTACTTGAACAAAAATCTGGAATCACAGAAAAAGAAGTTCGATTCATGGGAAAAATTCCTGTTGGAGAATGTAACTTTGACGAAGAAAAACACCAGAAAAAGAAAATGAGAAGACGCGGGACAAGAGTTGGGTCGATATCTGTTTACTGTGCAAAAGAAGCTTTAGATGACGCTTCAATAAGTCTAGCTCAAACGGACCTCTCGCGCATCGGGATCTATCTTGGAATCACAGAGCATGGTCCAGTTGAAACAGAAGAAGAACTTTTTCAATTTTATAAGAATAATGGAGAAGATCCAAAACTTTGGACACACCACCATAACCCAAGAACAGTTGCAAATAATCCAGCAGGAGAAGTTTCACTAAATCTTGGAATTACAGGACCACATTATACAATCGGTGCGGCCTGTGCAGCTGGAAATATGGGAATCATTCAAGCGGTACAAATGTTACAACTAGGAGAAGTTGATCTCGCTCTTGCAGGGGGAGTATCTGAATCATCTAATAGTTTTGGTAATCATGTTTCTTTCATGGCCCAAGGAGCATTAGCAGATAATCCAGCCGATCAATCAATGGCATCAAAGCCACTAGATAAAGATAGAAATGGAATTGTTATCTCAGAAGGTGGAGCGATCTACACGCTTGAAAGACTTGAGGACGCCATCGCAAGAGGTGCAAAAATTTATGGTGAGATTGTCGGTTACCATAGCAATAGTGATGCAACAGACTTTGTACTTCCTAATCCAACAAGACAACTTGAATGTATGAAGGCGGCCATTGCAAAAGCAAAAATCAATAAGACTGAAATCGATATCGTTAATCTTCATGCCACAGGAACTCAAATGGGAGATATCCAAGAGATGAAGGGAATTATTGAAATGTTTGCAGATAGCCCTACAACAAGAGTAAATTGTACAAAGGGCCTTATTGGACATTCAATGGGAGCAGCAGGGGCATTAGAACTTGCAGGGAACCTTCCAAGTTTTAGTGATAACTTAATTCACCCATGTCACAAAATCGACAACCTCGATCCAGAGTGTGCATTTGATGGTCTCGTTCTCGATAAAGCAGTAACAAGAGAAGTTAACTACATTCTTAATAGTTCATTTGGAATGCTAGGAATAAATTCAGTATTAATCGTAAAAAAATATCATAATAATTAAACAGGAGAATGAAATGACAACTGAAGAAGTAAGAAAAATCGTATTAGACATTATCGCAGACATCGCAGTTGATGATGATGTTAATGATATTGTTGATGAAACACCACTAAGAGAGCAGCTTGATCTAGATTCAATGGACTTTCTTGATATCGTGATGGAACTTAAGAAAAGACACCAAGTAGAAGTTCCTCAAGAAGATTACGGACAATTAGCGTCGATGAGCAGCTGTGTTGCTTACCTAACGCCAAAATTTCAATAATTGAATTTAATTACAGAGTGGGAATTCTCACTCTGTAAGCTTTAAGGCTTTTATGAATCAGAAGTACGACACAATTATTATAGGCGCAGGAATGAGTGGCCTAGCGGCCGGTATTAGACTGGCCATGTATGGTAAGAAAGTTGTGATCCTCGAAAGACATATCATCTCAGGTGGACTTAATTCTTACTATCAAAGAGGAAAGAGAAAATTTGATGTTGGCCTTCATGCCATGACAAACTTTGTACCGAAGGGAACAAAGGCTTCTCCTCTAACAAAACTTTTAAAACAACTACGTATAAAATATGAAGAACTCCAACTGAGTGAACAAACAACTTCACTAATTAAATTCAAATCAGAGAGCATGCACTTCTCAAATGATTTTGAATTACTCACGAGTGAAGTTGCTCAGAAATTTCCCCATGAGATCGATGGATTTTTAAATTTTGTAAACTATATTAGAGAATTTAATGAAGTCGCACTTGAAAATGAAACATATATGGCAAAAGATGTTGCCAAAAAATTCTTAAAAGACTCACTTCTTATTGAAATGATTTTTGCCCCCCTACTGATCTATGGGTCAGCATGGGAAAATGATATGGACTTCTCCCAATTTGTAATTATGTTCAAAAGTATCTATCTCGAAGGCTTTTGTCGTCCAGATGGTGGAGTCAGAACAGTTTTAAATCTTCTCTTAAAAAAATATGAAGAACTTGGTGGAGAGCTTCGCTTTAAGTCTGAAGTCAGTTTGATTTCTCATCAAGAAGGTAAAGTTCATAGTGTCACGCTAAGTAATGGAGATGTGCTAGAGACAAATAAGGTTATTTCAAGTATGGGCCATCCTGAAACAATGGCAATCACTGGCGAAACAAGTCAAGGCCTGCCCGAAGTGGGACCTTTAAGCTTTTGTGAATCCATTCTATGTCTTGATAAGAAGCCTTCAGACTTTGGAATTAATGAAACCATTATATTTTATAATGATAGCGACATTTACGAATACAAGAGCCCTCAGGCGCTCTATGATAATCGAAGTGCAGTGATTTGTTTTCCAAATAATTTTAGAAATGACACCACTGATGAAGGTATTGCAAGGGTTACTTATATCGCCAATTATAAATTCTGGAAAGAATTAGAGCGCAAAGAGTACCTTGAAAAAAAATCAAATCTGGCCACGGACTCTCTTCTTACGATTAAGAATTGTTTTGGACAATTTAATGCCAATATTACATTCAAGGATGTTTTCACTCCAACAACAATTGAAAGATACACGGGACATTTTGGTGGAACAGTCTATGGCTCGACTGATAAACTAAGAAATGGAAAAACACATATTGAGGGACTTTACCTCTGTGGAACAGATCAGGGATTTCTAGGGATTGTTGGTTCAATGCTAAGTGGAATCTCTATGGCCAACCTTCATAGTCTAATGGACTAAGGAATTTATAATGAAGTTTAATAATGTCGTCATCGAAGACTTTGCAACATACTTACCAGAAGAATATATCAGCAGTACTGATCTTGAGAAAATGCTAGCACCTATCTATGAGCGTCTTAAGCTTCCTGCGGGAAGGCTAGAGCTTATGACAGGCATCCAAAAACGTGGTGTATGGCCAGCGGGAACTCTCCCGAGTGGCCTCTCAGTAGCGGCCGCCAATAACCTTTTTAAAAAAGGAAAAGTTAAAAAAGAAGATATTGACCTTCTCGTTCACGGTTCAGTTTGTCGAAATTTTCTCGAACCATCGACTGCATCAATTATTCACGGAGATCTTGAACTCAGTGAAAACTGCACAATTTTTGACCTTTCAAATGCGTGCCTCGGTGTGATGAATGCCTTTGTCGTGGCCGCAAATATGATTGAATGTGGACAAATTAAACGTGCCCTTATCGTTTCTGGTGAAAATGGCGCTCCCCTCTTACATGAAACAGTAAGACGTCTTAATAGTGATCAATCGATAACAAGAAAGTCCATTAAGAAATATTTTGCAAACTTAACTATAGGCTCTAGCGCTTGTGCATTCGTTCTTACAAGTAAGGAACTATGTCCCGATGGTCATCAAATATGTGGTGGAGCAATTCTCACTGATTCTACGGCAAATAAATTATGCCAAGGAGATGGGGATCCAAACTCTTTGTTTATGGAAACAGACTCGGAGGCCCTTCTTGAACATGGAAAGATTCTTGCCGCTAAAACTTGGACTAAGGCCAAGGAAAACCTTGCATGGACAAATGAGGATGTGGATTTAGTTATTGGTCATCAAGTTGGAAAGGCCCATAAAGAAATCGTTCTAAAGAAGCTAGGACTTGAGCAGCATGCAACTTTTGACTCATTTCCAACTTTAGGAAACACAGGCTCTGCTGCGCTTCCGACAACACTAATTTTAAAACATGAAAATACACCGATAAATAAAGGTGATAAAATTGCACTAGTGGGAATTGGCAGTGGCCTTTCTTCACTGGCCCTAGGAGTAAAGTGGTAATGCAAACAACACAAACAGAAAATTTATCATGGAAGTCACAATACCCATATCAAAGTCATTTCCTCAACATCAATGGAAATAAGCTTCACTATATCGACGAAGGGCAAGGTGATGCTGTCATCATGTTACATGGTAACCCAACATGGTCATTCTTCTATCGTAATGTTGTCAATGAGCTAAAAGTTAATCACCGTTGTATTGTCCCAGATCATATTGGATGTGGCCTAAGTGACAAGCCACAAGATTATGATTACACACTTGAAAATCATATTCAAAATATTCTCACTCTGATTGAAGAGCTCAAACTAGAAAGTTTTTCTCTGATTGTTCACGACTGGGGAGGGGCCATTGGAATGGGTGTGGCCACAAGGCTTGCTAGCAAAGTCAAGAGGATGACAATTATGAATACTGCAGCATTTCTCTCACAAGATATCCCCTTTTCAATTTCAATTTGTAAGCTACCTGTGATTGGAGAAAAAATTGTAAGAAACTTCAATGCCTTTGCATGGCCTGCTACATTTATGGCAGTTGAAAAGAAACTAGCTCCAGAAATCAAAGAAGGATTTCTTCACCCATATAATAATTATGAGAATAGAATTGCCACAGCAAGATTTGTAAAAGACATTCCTCTAAAATCAAGTCACGTGAGCTTTGATACATTAAAAGAGATTGAAGAGAAATTGACGACAGTAACTTGTCCAAAATTATTCTTATGGGGAGCAAAGGACTTTTGTTTTAGTTTAAAGTTTTTAAAGAGATGGAGAGATTTCTTCCCTAGTGATCGCTATGTAATTCTCGATAAGGCAGGTCACTATCTCCTTGAAGATGAAACAGAGAAATGTATGAATGAAATCAAAGGATTCTTCAATGAACATAGCCAGTCGAATTGAGGCTCAGGCAAAAATAAGACCACAGCAAGTAGCTGTAAGATTTCCAAAAAAACTTGGAGATGACACCTATATCTATAAGTCTCTTACTTTTAAAGAGCTTAATGAAAGAAGTAGTCACTACGCTTCTTACCTTTTTGATCAAGGAATTAAAAAAGGAAATAAGGTTCTACTCTTTGTAAGACCATCTCTTGATTTTTCGGCCCTTGTCTTTGCAATTTTTAAACTAGGTGCCGTGCCAGTATTAATTGACCCTGGAATGGGTAGAAAGAATCTCATTACGGCAATCAAGCAAGTGAGACCTGATGCACTGATGGCAGTTGCGGAAGTTCACTTCATGAGAATATTTTTCAAAGAAGCCTTTGATGGAATAAAAGTCTTCATCTCAACAGGTATTGCCTTTAATAAAGACACTCATACTTTAAAGAAAATGAAGAAGGCACCAAAGAAAGAATTTATCACACAAGAATGTGCACCTGAAGATATAGCGGCGATTCTTTTTACCTCAGGTGGTACTGGAATTCCTAAAGGGGTTGTCTACACTCACAAAATATTTAATACACAGACAGATATTCTACAGAAAATGTTCTCATTAACAGATAAAGATATCGATCTTCCTGGTTTTCCTCTCTTTTCGTTTTTTACCATGGCGATGGGAATGACTAGTTGTATCCCGGATATGAACCCTTCGAAACCTGCGAAGTGTAGACCAATGGCACTGGTGCAAAATATTGCTGATAATAATGCTACTTTTGTTGCTGGGTCTCCTGCAATTTGGGAACGAGTTGCAGACTATTGCATCGAAAATAATCTAATCCTTCCAAGTGTGAAATATCTTGTTATGTTTGGAGCTCCAGTAAGAGTAGAACTGCACAAGAAACTTCAGCGAGTACTAACGAATGGAACAACTTATACCCCATACGGCGCGACCGAAGCATTGCCTATTTCAAATATCAGCGGCAAGTATATCTTAGATAATACCGCAAAATTATCCAACCAAGGAAAGGGAACATGCATTGGTTCTCCTGCTCCAGGAATTGAAGTTAAAATAATTAAGGCCCATGAAAGGGTTCTCAATACATTTGATGAAATAGAAGAGCTTGAGTCAAATCAAGTAGGAGAGATTATCGTACGTGGGGATGTCGTGACTCATGAATATTATCATATGCCAGACAAAACCCTCGAAGCTAAAATAAAAGATGGTGGTACATTTTGGCATCGCATGGGAGATGTTGGTTACTTCGATGAAGAGGGTAAGCTTTGGTTCATGGGTCGTAAAATACACCGCCTTGAACTAGAGAGTGAGATTAAGTATTCAATTCCAGTTGAAGCAATTTTCAACACACATTTACTCGTAAAACGCTCGGCGCTTATTGGTATAAATAAAGATGGAAAAATTCGACCAGCGATTGTCATTGAACCAAGCGAAAAATATTATCATCAGTATCAATTCAAAAAAGACCTAATGCAACTTGGTAGTCGTTACGGTCACACCAAAGATATTGAAAACATTTATTTTATGGAAAAGTTTCCTGTCGATATCAGACATAATATAAAGATAGATCGCAAGAAAATTGAAAGACTTGTCAATGTTGGAAAAATAAAGTGAAAGTTCTAATTACTGGAGCGACAGGATTTCTAGGTTTTCATATCGCAAAAGACTTAATGCTCAAGGGTCATGAAGTTTTTAACTTCTCCCGCTCTCACTCAGATGAACTTGAGAGTATCAATGTAAAGACCATCAAAGGCGATCTTTCATGTATTGCTGATATTCAAAAAGCATTAGAATTGAAATTTGATGCTATCTTTCACGTCGCTTCAAAAGTTGGAATGTGGGGAAAATGGGAAGATTTTTATCAGATAAATTTTGTCGGTACAAAAAATCTCTTTGATGAAGCTAAGAAATCAGAAATTAAGTACTTTATTCACACGAGTACACCAAGTGTCGTATTTGGCAAAGAATCAATTGAAGGCGCAAATGAATCACTCGCCTATCCAAAAGAATATTTAAGCTTCTATGCAAAAAGCAAGGCAATGGCCGAGGAGTATATCTTAAATGATGAAAGCGCCATTAGAAGATGTGCTTTAAGACCACATCTCATTTTTGGAAGAAGAGATAAGAATATAATTCCACGTTTACTTGAAGCTAATGAGAAAGGAAAGCTTAAAATTATTGGAGATGGAAAGAACTTAGTGGATGTCATCCATGTCTCAAATGCAACACTTGCTCATCTTCAAGCATTCGAAGAGTTACAAGGTCAAGCTAAGAATGACAGAAAGGCTTATTTCATTGCACAAGAAAGACCTGTTGAACTTTGGAGCTTTATAAATGAAATACTCAAGTATAAAGGACAACGGCCTGTACACAAGAAAATTAGTATTAAAACTGCTTACACACTAGGACTTCTTGTTGAAATATTTCTAAAAGCATTTAGAATATTTAATATACACCCACCAATGACGAGATTTGTTGCTCTTCAACTTGGTAGTTCACATTATTTCTCACATGCAAGTGCTAAGAATGATTTTGACTACTCTCCAAGTTTAACAATCGAAGATGCTATAAAAGATTTATAAAGGTATTTATGTCCAAGAAAGTATTAATCGTAGATGATGAAGCAGAAATTAGATCGCTTCTCAAATTAATTTTTGAGGAAGCTGGTTTTGAAGTTACACTAGCACAAGATGGCAGTGATGCTTTAGCCGAACTACAAAGTAGAAAGTTTGATCTCCTCTTTACTGACAATCAAATGCCTGTCATGTCTGGCGAAGATTTACTTCTAGAAATTAAGAAAGACCGAAATCCTGAGATGAAAATTATTCTAGCGACAGGCAAGTCACTCTCACTCATCCAATTAGTTGAAGAGAATGACCTCTATCTGCAAGTTGATTATCTTTTAAATAAACCTTTTAGTCCTATCAAAATTGGCGATGCCTTAAAAGAACTATTCAACACTAGCTGGAGCTCGTAAATTATTATCAATTTGAAACTGAGTGATAATATTAGTCTTTACCTGACCTTCACTAAAATAATTCTTAAATGAGCTTGAACCATTTATGGTCGCCTGAAAATAGCCTTTATTATTAAAACTACCAAATATCTGATGAAGAGAATCTACTGATTTAATATTCTTTGCCAGGTCATTAGAAAAGTCTTTGAATCGCCAAAGAGGCAGAGATTTATCTCTTAAGTCCCCAGTTATTTTATTTTCAATTTCCATACATTTTTGAATCATTACTTTTCTCTTACTTGGTCTGAAAATGTATTTCCACTTATACTTCTTACTACACTTATTATAACTATAAGCTCCAAAATTAACAGTGGTCCATTCTTTTAAAAAGTTATTATAACTACTATAAAGAGAAGACTTGCAACCACCAAAGAGTGATCTAAGTTTAGAAAAAATGCTCTTAGATTTAGTGCTACAAATACTTGATAGAATAGAAAAGACATTACCAGAATTCTGTCTGATGAAAATTTCCATATTCGAGTTATCTAACATAACCTGAGAGTTAAATTCAGCAGGCGCTGATATCGAATTTTTAAAGACGCCTTGAAACTTATCATAACTATTTGTTCTATTAATGATTCTATCTTTCATCGCATTTTTAACTTTATCTTTAGAAAGTTTCGAGTTTTGATCAATGCGATATCGATTACCAAGCTCAACCGTAAGGATATTATCAGCAAATATATTAAAGTCTCTTTTTGTATTTAATATATTTTCTTGAGCTTCATAATTGATGGATACTGTTTTACTCTCAACTTCAGTTCTAGCAGCAAGCTGTTCAAAACCAAGTAATTTTCCGAGAGCTGCGGACAATAATTTCGAGAAGAAATTTTCCTTGTATGTTAACTTTTCATAATTATGAGTAAAGAATTTATAGACGACACCTTCTTTAAGGATCTCACTAAACTCTGTCGCAGCATTTCTAATACCACACCAAATAAAAGCGAGGTATTTAGAAGTTCGAACTTCTTTTTGTCTGATTTCTTTAGTTTTAATATTATCTTCTAATATTTTATTATTATAATCTTTAAACTTAAGTACAGAAGCAACTTGTCCCATGACCTGAGAATCTCTAAGGTCTTGTTGGTAAAGAGATAAGTAAGTCTTGTAAGTACTCGCATATGAGTATTCAAAATCATATTGTAAAAGCGTTAGCTTCAATAGACCAAAGAAATCAAGGAGAAGTGTTGCATTCCCTCCGGCCTCAATGCCTTTTGAATCTTCAACAGTAAGTCTTACAACTTCATTTTCCTCTTTATCATCATCAGCACCAAGCTTTTGAATGGAAACTTTAGATTTTTTAATGAAGTTAGAGTAAGCACCAACGGCACCAGAAAGGTATCCAGTAATTGGCGCGGTAGCTAGACCACCAGCTCCAAGAGTAAAAGAATCTTCTTTTGTGATGTAGTCATATTCAGATAGCTTCTCTAACTGATCTGCTTTGAAGAATTTAAAAATAAAGAAGAGATGATCAAATTTCGTTTGCAGTCCATCTGCAACAGAATCTGCAAAGTGGTTAAAACGCATTGTACGTTTAAATGTTAATCCCGCATAGGCAAGTAGATTCTTATCTGTAATATTGATGATCTGGTCATTCTTTAGCTTCTTTAAATAAGTTGCTGCATCGATCTCAATTGTCATTTCATCATTGACGATATATTTGTCTTCGACAAATAAGGCAGGGGCAATCGATCGATTAAAAAGAATTTTAAAACTTGAAAATTCATTTGCATGCTTCCATCCAACCATATTTGTTCCACCAAAAACTCCATTATTGATAGATTGGTCAGCGAGGCGAGAGCCAATGGTTTCATAGTTAGTCTGATAGTGTGAAAGTATCTGATCGTAGACACCTGAATAGTTGGAAACACTATTTGGGTCTTGGGCCATACCAGCATTTAGAAGTGCCTGCCCTACCTGAAAAGTAGAGAATTGTTGAGCGAATGAATTGAGAGAAAAGATCACTACAAGTAACGCTAGTATCTTCACTTTAACACCCCCAAACAGGCCTAACTAATTTTGCCTGAATGATGAAGTAGCTTAAGGAGATCCAACGTGCAGCTAAAGTAACTTCGATTATCCGTTAGGACAAAATTATACAGAGGTATCGGAAAATGCGTTAACTTCAGTTAAAAGAATAAAACCTAACAATTAAAACATGTATTTACACTTAGAAATCGATAGTTTTTGGCTATCTCTTCATATACTTAATCAATTGTATTTATATCGTTAAATCAACGATACTAAATAAAGAAAAGGAACCATAGGAGGAAAATATGGCATTTGAAGATATTAAAGGAAAATCAGTACCCCAGACAACTTTCAAATTACTTAAGGAAGGATCTCTAGTCGAACAAAGTTACGACGAAATATTTAATGGCAAGAGAGTCGTCATTTTCGCACTGCCAGGAGCTTACACACCGACATGCTCATCGACACACTTACCTCGATATAATGAGTTATCAAAAGTCATTAAGAAACAAGGCATCGACGATATTTATGTACTCTCTGTAAATGACCCGTTTGTAATGAATGCTTGGGCCAAAGATCAAAGTGCTGAGAATATAAAAACAATAGCAGATGGAAACGGCGACTTTAGTAAAGGGCTTGGGCTACTTGTCGACAAGACAGACCTTGGGTTTGGAAAGCGATCATGGAGATATTCGATGGTTGTTAATAATGGTGTTGTAGAAAAAGCATTTCTTGAACCAGACAAACCAGGAGATCCATTTGAAGTAAGTGACGCCGATACAATGCTTAAATATTTGAATCCCGAAGCACATGCGCCGAAGTCAGTAACAATTTTTTCAAGACCAGGTTGTCCTCACTGCCTAAGAGCAAAGGAAATTTTTACAGAAAAGGATATTAATTTCAATGAAATCGTTCTTGGTAGAGATACAAATAATTCATCTTTATTCGCGATTACAGGGCAGACAAAAGTTCCTCAAATTTTTATCGATGGAAAACACATTGGTGGGCGTGAGGATCTTGAAAAGCATTACGATATAAAATAAAAAAATCAGGGGGGAGTTATTCATCGCTCCCCCTTCTATAAAAAACTTTCACTAATTTACTCAAACGTATATGATAGTTGAAAGGAATTTTATGGAACTCGATCTTATTCAATATATCATTTTATTTACACTTGTCGGCTTTGCAGGCTTTGTAGACTCAATCGCCGGAGGCGGTGGACTTATTACAATTCCAACCTATATCGCTCTTGGCGTTCCGGCGGAACTAATCCTTGGGACGAATAAATGTGTTTCTACGACAGGTGGAACCATGGCCATCTTTCGCTATATAAAGAATAAAACGATAAATTTCTCAATTATGATCTACGGAATAATTGCAGGTATTTTAGGGTCTTTTACAGGAGCGTACTTTAGTAAGCTCTTAGATAATCAGAAAATGGTTTATCTTTTAATTATCTTAGTTCCATTGATCTTATTTCTTAACTACAAGCGTTCAAGGATTAAACCTGATAGGATTAACGATCTAACAAAGAAACAGGTAATTAGTAGAACTTTGGTCATAGGCCTTGTTATTGGATGCTATGATGGATTCTTTGGACCAGGTACTGGAACATTCTTAATTATCTCAATGGTCTTTTTTCTTCATATGGAAATGATAAAAGCATCACCGAATGCAAGGATCATCAATTATGCGAGTAATATTTCTGCTTTTATCTTCTTTCTTATCAAAGGTGCGATCGCTTGGAAAATTGCATCGGTAGCGATCCTTGGTTCACTGGTAGGTAACTATCTAGGCTCTGGACATGTTATAAAAGGTAATACAAAAGTTGTATCAATGATTTTTAATTTGGTCTTAATCGGGCTACTTTTTAAATCAGTATTTGATCTCTATCAATCCTAGTCAAAATCACTCGTATAATAACTTCTCATGATTTCTAAGATGGTCATGAGAACAACACAAATAACTGGCCCATAGAAAATTCCGGCCATACCAAAAGTCATCATTCCAGCAATAATATAAAAAAGCATTAACATTGAGTCCACTTTAATCTTCTTGCCAATAAAGGCCGGTTTAAACCAATTTTCAACAAGAGTTGAAGTGATGATAGTTACTGCAACGAGGATAAGCCCAGAAATGACCTGCCCCTTTATCAGAAGATAAACAGAGGCAGGAATTGTAATAAATGAAATTCCAACAAGAGGTATAAAGGCCAAGACAATCATCAGAGTTGTCCAAAGAAACATTGAACCAAATCCTAAGATGAGCATCGTAAGTCCACCAATCACTCCCTGGATCAGGCCACCTAGACCATTACAAATCAAAGTCACATAATTCATTTGATTAAATTTTGATAGTAGTAACTCTTCAACCTCTGTTGGAAGTGGCGACATTGCAAAAATATACTTTTTAAGTTGGCGACCACGAGAAAAGAATGAGTAGATCATCATTACAAGAAGCACAAATTGAAAGAGAAAACTCACGCCACTTCCAAGTAGACCATTAAGCCACTTAAATAAGTGTCCAGTCACACCTTGAACCTTAGAAAGCGCCATATTAATAATGTCTTCCATTGTGATTGATATTCCAACTTTATTAAGCAGGACTAGAAAATGATCAGTAAGATGTTTCTTAGAGAGTATATCCTCCTTAAAAAGGGCAATTCTCTCTGGTGTCGAAACAAGCTTGTAGAAAGTTATTAACTCCTTACTAATGCCAATAAGGAGTAAGGTAACAGGAATTAGAATAACTAAACTAATAAACGTTGTTGTTAAGATTGCGGCGTTATTTTCACTAGACTTAGTCTTCTCCTTAATGAGGACATGTAGAGGCCAAAATGTACTCGCAATAATTGCAGAAAACATAAAAACACCAAAGATAGGGGCCAGCAGATAGGCGTTAAGGCCAATCAACAAAAATAGAACAAAGAAGAAATATGCACTTTGAATCTTAGAATTATTCACTTAGTCTTACCTCTGTTGGTCTTTTTGAAATTTTTCTTAATGTATAATCAAAGAAGACAATACCTGTTTTAGCACGAGCAATTTCTTTTTGGTTTTCGCTATTTTTAAAAACATAGAAGAAATCCATGCCATATTCATTTAAGTCGTCAAGGTAGATATCAACGCTAAGCTGATCCCCTAAAAACCCCTCACCTTTGTAAACGATCGCGGCATCAGCTTGGATAATACTCTTTCCAAAGTAATTAAGTTCATTGAAGCCTAATGTTTTTAGGTAGCGAATTCTCGCCTCCTGACAAAGAGTCAAAATAGCATCATTTCCCATATGCCCACCGTAATTAATGAAGTTTACAGTGAGGGTTACTGTGGTTGAAAAAATAGGTCTTGAATCAGGAATTGATAATTTTATTCTTGCCACTAATTTGTACCTTTAACAACAGAAGAATCAAAGTGATTGGACCTCATTCCAGCGTCCACAAGTATACCAGTTGCATTAATTCCACTTGAACGAGGACTTAAAAGAAAAGTGACGGTATCAGCAACTTCGGCAGTTGCGAGCGCTTTCTTTCTCATCGTTAATTTCTCCGCAAAAATATAGCTATCGATATATCCTGGAATACCAGCAGATGCTGAAGTTTTTAAAGGTCCAGCACAAACAGCATTAACACGGTTAAACTTAGTTGACTCATTTTCACTAAGACTCTTTGCTAAATAGGAAACTGTTGCATCAAGCATCGCCTTGATCGGTCCCATATACCCATAACTTGTTGCCTTAGTATCAGAAATGGAAATTGTAACAATACTTGCATCAACTTCAAGAAGAGGAAGCAAAGCATTTGTAAGCTCGACTAGAGAAAATGAAGAGATTTGTGTTGCTTCACTAAAGTCTTCCCATGAAGTTGCATGAAAAGGTGCCATTCTTGTGAGGTTTGCAAACGCAATTGAGTGTAGAATTCCCGACAAGCGTATCTTCTTCTCCTGAAGAACATTACACAACTCAGTCATTGAACTCGTATTTTTAACATCTAAAATAAAAATATCTGAATCTGGAAATAACTTGCTAACTCTTTGTTCATGCTCCGAACTTTGAACTGTAAAGATGAGCTTAGCTCCACTTTCGAGAAGGTTCTTGGCACTAAAATAAGCGACACTCTTCTTGTTAGAAACACCTGTTATCAAAAAAGTTTTTTCATCTATATTTAAGAAATTCATCACTATCCTTTAATGCTCGCACAAGTAAATTCGATTGAGAGAACTGTTTTCCCTGAAACCTTTGTTCTACCTTTAAAATAGAAAGCGTTATCGAGATTTTCAACAAGTTCGACTTCCATCACAAGTTCATCACCAGGTTTCACCATCGACTTAAATCGTGCATTTGCGACTTTAGTTACAACACCAAGTCCACCACCAGTTGCCTTGGCCATCAAACAGGCACCAGTTTGAAAAAGAGCTTCTTGAAGAAGAACTCCTGGCATGATTGGGTTTCCAGGAAAATGACCTTTAAAAAAGTCTTCACTTCCAAGAACTTGGTATGAAGTAAGAATCTTACCATCCTGTCTCTCGATGATTTTATCAACAAAGAGAAAGGGAGCTCGTTGTGGGATAAGATCTGTAACAACTTCACTCATTATAATCCACCAGTTATTTCTAACGAAGCACCTGTTATATAACTTGCTTCTTTAGAAGCAAGAAACAATACAGCGTGAGCAACTTCGGCGACAGTTCCAAATCTCTTCATTGGAACTTGTTTCTTATATTCTTTAACTTGATCTTCAGGAAGATCAGCAATAAGTTCAGTGTCAATAAATCCAGGGCAAACATTATTAATGGTAATATTTCTCTTACCAACTTCTTTTGAAATCGATTTTGACATCGCAATCTGGCCGGCTTTAGATGCCGCGTAATTTGCTTGTCCAGGAAGACCTAGCGCACCACCAACAGAACTCATATTGATAATTCGTCCATAGCGATTTGATAAGAAATGATTAACCGCTCTCTTTGTCATAAAGAAAGTTCCAGTCAAATTAACATCGATAACTCTGGCCCAGTCTTCATCTGGCATCACTGGAGAAAGGTTATCTTTTCTAATTCCGGAATTATTTATAAGAATATCAATTTTTTCAAACTGACCTTGAATTTCACTCCAAAAGTTATCAACACCTACGGCATCTGAAACATCAAATTTCTTTAATGTTAAATTTTCTCCAAGGGCCCCAAGCTCATTTTTGAAGGCATTGGCCTTATCATCATTTGAAGAATATGTTGCAATTACTCTTGCTCCTGCATTTAAGAAGGCTTCAGTAATCCCTCTTCCAATTCCTCTTGTTCCACCAGTTACAACAGCAACTTGATTATCAAAATTAAACATGTAAATCCTCTTTAGTCGTATTTGAATCGAGATATAAATTTAATTCATGGGCCTGAATAACACCATAATTAGCAGCGCCAAGCCAACCAGACATAATGATTCCTACAGATCCACTATGGTAGAGACCTTGAACTTCATTTGTTATTTCTTTTGAAACTTCGAGACCTTCAAACTTTGTTCCAAAACTTGAACCAAAGTGATGATGAGTATACTTTTCTACAGTAAGTGGAGAAGATGCAGTAACGTAGTCGATCTTCTCTCTTATTCCAGGAACGATTTTTTCGAAAGTTTTGATCGCATTTTCAATAAGGTATTGCTTACGTTCTTCATATTCTTCTTTAGATAGATTAACCCAGTCTTCATAGCGAGCATTAATACTTGAAACTATCGCGTACTTCTGTGGAAGTTCGGGTCTCATCTCGGGGTAATAAATTGAAAATGTCTGACTCTCTGCTTTTGGTGAGAGAAGATCTTCGGTGTTGAAATTTTTGGTATCAGAATAAAAGATAAGCTCTCCAATATGTGGAATACTCTCACCTTCTTTAAGGCCCATAAAAACCTGGCAACTTGAAGTATTTATTCTTACTTTCTGCGCTTTTTCCATGAAATTTGGAGAAAAGTTTTCTTTCCCACAAAGACTAAAAATCGTTCCATGAAGTGATGAGTTTGAAACAACCGTACGGGAATGAACAGTTGTATCTCCGATCTTAACCCCAACTGCTTTTGTATCTTCAATAAGAATTTTATCAACTTTAGTTTGAAGTTTGATGTCGACGCCATTTTTTAGAAGTTCGTCCTTCATCATTCCAATAAGTTTATCGGTTCCACCTCTAAAGATATAGGCACCCTTATTCATAAAATTAGAAAATACAATACCAAATGTAATAGCTTCATCTTCAAGCGTTGAGCCGTTTGCATAGGCCATTGGCTCCAGAAGGAATCTCACGACATCATTACGACCTTTAAAATATCTCTCAAATAGGTCTTGGTTTTTTTGTGCGCTATCGTCATAGAAATTCATTTCACGAAGTTCTTTAAAGAAGCCAAGCACATAGTCTTTATCCAGGCCAAACTTCTCGACCAAAATACCAATATAGTCTTCTTTCGTAAAATCAGTTTCAATATCAAATTGTGGGTTAATGAAACGTATCTTTGGCACACGTTCAATGCATGCTGCGATTTCTTTTGACCAATAACGTCGACATGTCTTTACCATCCCATATGGGAAACCATGTAAAGAAATATCAAAGATATGTCTTTCTCCTTCACTGGCCGGTCGTCTAAACCAAGTAGCAAAGCCCCCTAGTTTATTATGAGCTTCAAGTAGCAGTACACTTCGCCCATCCATCGCAAGTTTATTAGCAGCAGTCATTCCAGCAAGACCAGAGCCAACTACCACGACATCATAATTCTTTGTTATTTTATCATTCTTTTTTAATAGCATTTAATTTCCTAATTTAATAATACCTTCAAGCACTTCGCCAGACTTAAGTTCTTTTAAGATTGCATTAAAAACAATTTCCCCATTATCACTCAAGTTAGGTCTACCTATAAAAGTAATCCCTCTCGAGTTTGAGAGTTCATAAACTCTACCATCTTGTTCGACTGTATTACCTTCTCTAAACACAGAGGACCAGCTAGCCCCGTTAAATAAGAAAAGAGCTTTCTTTCCATCAAAGTCTTCTCCACGTAGAAGAATATTTCCGCTGTTATTAACAGATGGTGAGAATCGATCAAAATTCTTAATATCAACTCCTTCTGTTAACACAGGTTTTACACCATTCTCACTAGACAAATAGAGAACAATACCAGAATCAGTTTTTGCAAAGAATGCTATGCTACCATTTCGAGAAACATTATATTGGTTTTCGATAGAAATAATTTGCGATGAAGGCATCGCATCCCTATCAAGAGCAATTGGAGTAAATCGTTTTTTAGATATCGAATATAACCAAAGTTTATCTGGTTGAGACTCAGCAAGTTCACCAGGTTCACCATAACGGGCCTTAAATACTATATTATCTCCGGCCACATGATGACTAAAGAGATAGGAGACTCCATCTTGATGATCGGAGAATATCTCTTGCGTATTTTTACCATCGATGACCAATAGTCTTTTATGATTGGCACGCTCTCCACGATCTTCAATTAAGCGAAGAATATATTGACTATTTTCATTAACAGCAACACCTGACATTGCAAAAGTTTCGCGCTTTAATTCAAGGATATCTGTCTTAATCTTTGTCCTTGTATTAAATGAAAAACTCCCCTGACTTGAACCACCATCGTGAGTACCAAAAGCAAGTATTCCAGTATTTGAGAGCGAAACATCTGAAGCAAAAATTCCTCCGGCCAAAACGGTTTGAAATTCAGCTTTATCCATATCAGATTTCTTAAAGAAAATAGCGCTATCAACACCAGCATCACCAGCGGCCATAACACTGAAAGCGATGTCTCCATTAGAATTAATTGAAGGAGAAATATTCGTAAGAAAACTCACAGCTGGAAGCATATATCCATTATTACCAGTTGCCACAATTAGCTTCGGACTAAGTGCAAAAATTAAATTAGAAAAACTAAAACATATTACGAGTATAACTCTTTGCATAAAACACCTACTTTTTTTTGTAGATATAGTACCCAAAGAGCTATTATGAGTCACGGTTTATAGGAGAAAAAGAGTCAAAAACTATATAGCTCATGGCAACATTACACTTAAAAAGATAGGATAAGTTATAAAGAAAGTGTAGAATGGCCACCATGACAATTCTATGCTCACTAAAAAACATCAATGTCGCTTTCGGACAGAAAGTAATCTTTAATAATGCCTCATTTCAAATCGAACACGGCGATAAAATTGGTCTTATCGGTCTTAATGGGATGGGTAAGTCAACTCTCTTTAAAATCCTTTGCGAGAGACTGACTCCAGATACTAGCACTCCCCCATTTGTCTTTGATAAGGCGACAGGTAAGCAGGCGGCTAGCCAAGAATATACAGTATTCCTAGTGCCACAGAAATTTGAACTTCCTCCAAAAGAGCTAGGCTTAAACAAGGTTAGTGATTACTATCTATTTTATTACCCAGAAATAAAGCATAATCTTAAGCTACTCGAAGATCTAGATGCAAAACTTGCACTAAATCATGAAGACTACGCTCTCATTGAAAAACGCCATGATATTAGTGAAAAGCTTGATCACCTCGATTACTATGGTATTTCAGATAAGTATCATTCGTACCTGAAGTCATTTGATCTGGAAAATCTTGAGGCAGATGTTAATGATCTCTCAGGTGGAGAACAAAGAAAGGTTTTACTTGCACTAGGCTTAACATCTCAGGCAAATCTCATTCTTTGGGATGAACCAACGAACCATCTCGACTTTGAAACTATTAATCTTTTTGAAGATGAAATCACCAAATCAAATTCATCTCATATTATCATTTCCCATGATAGATACTTACTTTCCAAAGTAACAAGTAAAATATTTCATATCTCGCGAGCTCAAATTCTCTCTTATAGAGGAACATATGCCGATTATATGGAGCATGTGGCCAGTGAGGAAAATGCGCGAAAGCAGATGCTCTCAAAACTAAAAAATTCTCTAACAAGGGAACTTGCCTGGATGCGCCAGGGAATCAAGGCCCGAGGAACACGAAGCAAGAAGAGAGTTGAAAACTATCATGATCTCGCATCTAAAGTATCGACACTTAAAAGTGATGCTAAGAAGTCGATGGAAATCCTTATTAACAAATCAGGAAGAAAAACAAAGAAACTTTGTGAATTCATTGGCGTCAACTTTAGCTATGATAAGAAAGTACTCTTTAGAGATTTAAACTTTTCATTATACAAGGATGACAAGATTGGAGTTCTTGGAACAAACGGTGTTGGTAAATCGACACTGATGAAAATCATTTCGATGCAGCTTGGGCCGACACTTGGAAAGATCAAGTATGCCGATGATTTAAAAATTTGCTACTTCTCACAGCTTCGAGATGAATTGCCTCTAAACAAGTCCCCTTTTGAATTGCTGGGAGATGGCGAAGAATTCATCCACTTTAAAAACGGAAGATCAATTCACGTCGCGACCTATTTTCAAAACTATCTCTTCAATCAAGGAGAGCTTCATCGTCCACTATCAAGCTTTTCAGGTGGTGAGTTAAATAGACTTCAACTTGCCCTTAACTTAAAAAATGAAGCCGATGTGTGGATTTTTGATGAGCCGACAAACGATCTGGACATTGAGTCGATAGAAATCCTTGAAGACAAGCTTAGCAGCTTTGATGGAACTGTTATTATCATCTCACATGATAGAACCTTCCTTGAAAACGTTACAAATAAAATTTGGCACATCGAAAATCAGGAAATTGAATTCTTCGAAGTTGGTTACTCTCAAGTAGCCCCATATCTTGAAGCATGTAAAATCGAAAAGGATTTTTTAGAAAGAAATGAAAAAGATTCTCCGAAAGAAGTTATTGTCGAAGTAAAGAAATTAGACCAACAAGAGAAAATGAGACTTGAGAAATTGCCTACAGTTATTGAAGAACAAGAAAAGTCGATTTCTGAAATCGAAGAAATACTTGCCCGCTTTGATTACTCTTCAATGGATGCAGAAAAAAGTGAAATAGTTGGTAAGTTAACATCAAGAAAAGAGGCCCTTGAAGAGGGCTTACTCAGTCTCTATGAAGAACTGGAAGGACTTGAAAGCCGTGCTTAAGGCATCTTATATTATCTTATTATGTTTATCGTACTCATCATTATTTGCGAAGCAAGATGTACTAAGAATTGCAATATCTGACGATTACCCTCCTGTGCACTTTGGCATCGATAATCAAAAAAGTAGTATAAGTACTGACTCCATCAAAGAGATTTTCAAGAATCACAAAAATTTAGAAATTATATTTGTAAGTCTTCCATGGGAAAGGGCACAACTCTATACAAAAGAAGGAAAGGTTGATGCGATTATCACAGTTCCTACAAAAAAAAGACTTGAGTATACCAATCAAACAACCCACCCAATCATCAAACAGAGATTTGAGGTTTTCAAGCATAAATCAATTAAATTATCCCCAGATGACATTACCGAAATCCGAAATAAACATTTTCAAAAATACAAAGTTTGTGAATATTTCAGCTCAGGTTGGGCCAAGCAAAACCTTAAGAAAAATACAGATATCATCTATTCTCAGACCATGCTTAGTAAGATTAAGATGCTAAACTCCGCAAGATGCGACCTCATTATTGATTCAGAGATATCATCAAACTATATTATTAAGAAGAATGGATATAAAGATATTGAATCTACTAAAATTTATTATGAAGGAACAGATTTTTTTTTCTTACTTAGTAAATCATATAAAGATCAAACTATTTTAAAATATATTGATCAAGAGCTCGTAAAACCTGCCACTATGAACAAATTAAATCTCATTCAAAACAATTGGATTAGCTGGAATTCTAGCGTGGATTAGCTTAGTTCTTCTCTTTACGAATCATGGCCATGGCAACCTTAATCCCATCGACGGCCGCTGAAGTGATCCCCCCAGCGTAACCTGCACCTTCACCACATGGATAAAGCCCTTTATGTGAGTCTGACTCAAATGTTACTCGATTGCGTAGAATCGTCACAGGAGCGGATGTTCTTGTTTCAGGGGCCATTAATATCGAATCATTAGAAACAAATCCAGGCATTTTCTTATCGAAGTTTGTTAGACCTTCATGGAGACCTTTTTGAATAAATTCAGGAAGAATCTGTCTTAAGTCATACTTAAATATTCCTGAAGGACACGATGTTTTAGGAAGATCTGACTTAAGCGAGTTATCAAGGAAGTCTGTAAGAGTTTGAGTTGGAATCTCTCTTCCTGTCGCGACCTCTTTAGAAGCAAGGAATGCTTTCTTTTCAATTTCTCTTTGAAAATAATGACCAGCAAGTACATCATCAATTGGGTAATCTTCCCCCGCCCTTACCGTTACAACAAGTGCAGCGTTAGACCAACGCGAATTGCGCGCGTAATTACTCATTCCATTAACAACGATACCATCAGCTTCTGTTCCAGAAGAAAGAACATAGCCACCAGGACACATACAAAAACTATAAGTTCCCTTATCGTTACTCTTATTATGAAAAGTTAGTTTGTATCGAGCAGCACCTAAGTCACATGCTGCAAACTTACCATACTGTAAATAATCAATATGCTGTCTTGAATGTTCAACACGAACACCAACGGCAAAGTCTTTTGCTTTCATTGCGACTTTATTTTCTTTTAAATGAAAATACACTTCCTTGGCCGAGTGTCCAGTTGCAAGAACAACATTATTAGACTCGATTTGCTTACCATCGTTTAAAACAACACCTTGGACACTATTGTTATCACTTGCGTAGATTAATTTATCAACTCGAGAGTTATAAATAATTTCACAGCCGTGAGCAATTAAGTAGTCCGTAATCTTATTAATTAGTGCACGAATTTTATTTGAACCGAGATGCGGATTTGAAGCGTATGCCGTCTCAGGAGGAGCTCCAAAATCGACAAGCCTGTTCATCACGTACTCAACGTAAGGAGACTTGATTCGAGAGATTAGTTTTCCATCACTAAAAAGCCCCGCACCACCTTCACCGTAACAAACGTTATTTTCTTCATCAAATTCACCATAACGCCAAAATTTAGCAATATGTTTCATTCTGTTATGAGCACGATCACCACGTTCAATCAATATTGACGGGATTCCGTATTCAACGAGACGAAGAGCGCAAAAAAGTCCAGCAGGACCGGCCCCTATGATAATAGGCTTTTGTTTAAACTCACCTAGTTTTCTAAATTCTTCTTTGAAAGTTTTAAATTCTTCACCAGGGTAAACTAATTCAACGGTATAATTATAGATTGGTTTTTTTCCACGATTAGCATTTCTTGCATCAAGAGCTTCTGAATAAATACGATAATCCTCGAAACCAGGATATGTTTTATTCAAATAAAAATCTAAATCTTGATCGAAATCAAGTTGGAATTGCACTAATTTACTCATGGGTATAAAATACTAGAAATCCGTCATTCTTTCTACTAGGAATGCAATAAATATACATTTTTAAGGACATATTATGGCCAAAATTACTCAGATAATCATCGGTGATGAACTTTTAAGCGGAAAAATTCAGGATCTTAATCTTAAATGGCTGGCCACAGCTATTCTCTCGACTAAACACAAACTTGTGGCAACAAGAATTATTGGAGATGATGAGGATCAGATAAAATCAGTGCTTACTCAATCTCTTGATGAGAGTGACGTCATTATCATTACAGGAGGCCTTGGCCCAACAAAAGATGACAAAACAAAGAAAGTACTCGGGGACTGGATAGGCGGTCAACAAAAAGAAAATCAAGAGGCCATCACTTTGGCCAAAAAACATTACGCTCGTTGGAATAGAGAGTGGACAAGTGAGCTTAATAGCTACCACCTTATTCCTGAAGGGATTACTCCCCTCTACAATCCAGTTGGCTTTGCTCCAGGTCTCATGCTTAAAAAGAATGGAACTTTTATTTTTGCGGCTCCGGGCGTTCCGCGAGAATTTCAAGGAATGTTAAACGAAGTCATTATCCCAATTATTGACAAAGAAATTGGTGGAGACGAGGCTGAGCTTGAATTATTCAATATCCGTACCTATGGCATTCCAGAGGAAGTTATCTTTGGAACTTTATGTCCTGGACTTTGGGAACAGCTTGAAGACTATGGTAGTGTGAGCTCGCTACCAGGCATTAATGGTGTGGATATAACACTAAGACTTCTTAAAAATGATGAAACGCAGATAAAAAAGAATAAGGTAATCGAATTACTTAAAACCACTAATCTCTATCCAAATATCTGGCACATTGGATTAGAGAGCCTACAAGAAGTGGTTGTTCTTAAAGCAAGAGAAAAAGGTATCACTTTCTCATTTGCTGAGAGTTGTACAGGTGGACTTGTAAGTTCACTAATTACTGATATCTCTGGAAGCTCAACGCCTTTTATCGGATCAATTGTCAGCTACTCTAATGAAGTAAAGATAAATAAGTTGGGAGTAAAGTCTGAAACACTAAAAAAATTTGGTGCTGTAAGTAAAGAGACAGCGCTTGAAATGGCAATTGGGGCCAGAGAGAAATTAAATACTGATATTGCGATTTCATTGACTGGAATTGCTGGACCGACAGGCGGAACAGAAGATAAACCAGTAGGAACAGTAGGGATTGGTTTTTCAACAGCGAGTAGCTCAGGTAGTGATATTTATCACTTTCATGGTGATCGCGTAAGACTAAAAGAGAGGTTTGCAGCAAAGGCCCTTTCAATTCTTCTTGATTTGATTAATAAGGCCTAAGATATTTCGACGATGCAAGAAAGAGTTGATTCAACTTTTAATTCATCAGAAAAAGGATTTAGAGAATTCTTAAATTGACCATTTAATTGTGCTTCGATTATCTGTTCACCATATTTATTATAACTTCTATTTCCAATTTTTTTATCAGAAATACTCTCTGAGTTTAGTTTAATATCTTGATTGGCCAGATCGACACTAACATCAACTGATATGTTAACACCCTTAACTGGTAGCCTCGCAGAAATTTTAGATTCTCCAATTCTAATGATACGACCATCAGAAATAACGAGATTTCCAGATTCATCAAAAATTCTGGTTTTCAAATTACATGTGTTAGCAAATGTTGCGCCAGTGATCGCAATTAAACCTAATACTTTTAAAGTTCTCATGCTTTCAATATAGCCATTTCTAAAAATTAATGTTCCAATTTGTAAAAATAACATATTAGCAACAATAAACGGCTAAAATTTAAACAAATAAGGAGCTCTAATGATAGCTAAGCTACTAATATCACTTTCACTATTCAGTTGCGCACTAGCTTTAGACTGTGCAAGCGAAACTAGAGACTATATTGATTCAAACAATGTACGTATCGAATATGGGAAACTAGAAGTCGTATTTGAGACACCACAAATGATCAAATTAAGTACTGATACTGCGAAATCAAGCTTCAATGTGACTTTAACAGAAGACAAAATAACATCGATCATTTCTCTTGGTCCAGATTACACAGTAGGAACATTAGTAACTGGCGAATTTGATAAGAATGGAGAATTTAAGCATTCACTAGTTGGTCCAACTTACACTTCAATACTTACTTGCTCAAAATAGACTGAATTATTTTCACTTCAAATGAATATCATCGATAAAAAGACTATAGTGACTTCATCATTAAACATTGAGGTCGCTATATGAAAATTTTAGTCTTTCTACTAACTACACTAATGATTTTTTCAGCAAACGCAGATTGCACAGAAGGAAATATCACAATAGGAGTAAATCTCTCAAACAAGACCCTCGATAGGGCCTATACTGATGGAGAAGCTAGCTTCAGTGAATCTGATTATCTCGTTTCGACCGTAGACGGCGAGAAGACTATTTATGACATTGGAACAATAGAAGACGATCAGGCCGGAAATTTTACAATCAATGCAATCTCATCAGAGACTGCAACATATTTTGAAGTTACACATGATCATGAAACTTGGCACCAAGGGCTCGATGGTTATTTAACAACTCCTGACAATAAGATTATTGATCTTAGTATCTTTAAAAATTGCGATTATGACTCACTATTTAATTAAATAAAGAAGGGGCCCAAGAAAATGGGCCCCTAGACTTTGTGTAGGTTGTTGATTTACAGGCCTAAATAGACCCATACTGATTATGCGGCATCTTTACTTTCTTCTTTTTCAATTATTAATTTCTCAATTGTTTGACCTGCTCCCTTTAAGCGGGTTGCAAGTAACCTTGAAAGATTCAAAATCAGCAAAGAAAATATTTTTGGATTCGTCTTATAAAGACTAAAAATCTCATGATATTTTACAACAAGGATATCAGTGTAATTATCACTCACAACATCAGCATAACGAATATTTTCTTTTAAAAGTACCATCTCCCCAAAAAGATCTCCTTTTCTTAATGTCGCAACTTTATGTCCATCTTTATTAACATAAGCACTACCAGCAAGAATAAGATATATCTCATCTCCCTGGTCTCCACTTCTAAATACATAATCATCCGGCTTTAATGTTATTACTGAGCATTTTTCACAAATAGTCATAATCTCTTCATCATATAGCTCTTGAAACAACGGACAACCTTTTACTATATTTAAAACACTCATAACAACTCCAAATTAAGCAGCTTCTTTATCGTTTCTCTTCTCATCTTTCTTTTCAATTCTATCAAGACGCCCAAGAATATCTTTTAAAACAATCAGCATTTGCGGAAAAACATCTTTATCTTTCTTACTATCATTTTGAATGTGATACCAAAGAATCTGTAAACTCGTTTCAACTTTTTTAAACGTTCTAAATCTCATATCTTGAATTGGGAAAAACGTATTAAGAAAAGTAAGTATTAAGTTAAATAAAATACCAACAATCGAAGTCTTCATCGAGAAGGCAACGTTAATAACGAATCTTGTTAAGTTTTCACTTGAACCTTCAAGATTCTTAAAGTCAATATTAGCAATTTCAGGAAGTGCCATGGCAATACCAATGAACGTCCCAAAAACTCCAAAAACAATAAATAAAGAAGGAAGAATATCAATCGTTCTCGAAATACCTTCGATAGGAATATGCCCATAGAGCTGAGTCCAATTCTTATCTTCATTCATAATACGATCTGTAAGTTCATCAAAATCGGGAGGAACTTGAACATTGAAGATTGCAGACTCTGCCTGGATCGATGCGATCAAACCGTGCTTTGAACCAACATAGTCCCCCAAAGACAAACGAGCATCATCTTCATCTTCACTTTCCCTTCCTGTAATATTCTTATTACTTGAAAAACGTAAAGAGTTCGCAGGCAGCTTCTCATTTACTCTTCCAAGTACATTTGAAAGATAACTATCAACATCTTCAACTTTTACACCTTTTCCTTTATCTTCACTTACACAAGTGTCAAGTTCTCGTGTAAATCTTGAATAGTAGGCTTCATCATCTTTAGAATGCTTATAAGCTGCATATCTAAAAAGAAGAGCACCAGTTAATAAACACATCATAAACTCAATTAGATAATTTCCAAAAAAGGAGAGAACTAGTTCGACCATAAATCATCCTTTGGTAAGTTTAATATTTTTTCAATTGTCTTAGGATCATCTTTTAATGAAAAGCTAAGCTCAACTCTTTGTGATAATGAACAACTAAAATCACCACACTTAAGATCTGGGTTTTCAAACGGAATATAATCGGCTGAAGCAGGTGATCTATCAGCGAGTAAGATCCCTTGTGGTTCGATTAAATCGTCAACATATTTCTCTTTCTTTACAGATAGAGGAACAGGTCTTGTAAACCCATACCCAATACTCTTTGTAACATTTCTCATATGAAGCTTATGTGGAAATCTAAGTCTTTCCCCATAAATATAGTTTGTAATCGAAAGAGCTCTTCTCGAAGAAAGATTCAAGTTATAGTTATAAGCATTTGGTTCACTGTTAAATGGATCAACGGCACCATTTAAATAGTTTGGTGAAGCATGCCCCTCAACATTAAAGCTTTGTATCTTTTCTTTTATCTCACCATCAGAAAAAAGAACATCCGAATACACTGGTATAATTTGAGATAACTTCTCTTTTGCAAACTTTGATAATCTTGCAGAGTTTGTCTCGAATAATAAGTTCTTGTCCATAAGTAAGGTTACGTTACCAGTCTTAGGATCAACCTTAGCATCAATGTTATTTTCTCTAAACTTTCTTGCTAGATTCTTAGCAATATTTGCACGTAAGTTCTTCTTTTGGTTCTCAATTTTATTTGCGACATCGCGTAACTGATTTAAAAACTTATCTTTAGTCGCAATAACTTTATCCTTCTTATCTTCACACTGAGTTAAAGCTTTTGATTTAGTACCAATTCCATTTTCTAGATCAGAAATCTTTCCAAGTAATCCGTCTTTCTCATTACCACATTTTGCGATAACACCGTTTAGTTGATCTAAATTATCATTTAGACTCGCAATCGAACGACCTTTATTAGAAAGTTTATCTTTTAAATCTTTATTCTCATTACCCATTGAGGTTAACTGTCCCTTCAGGCCTTTTAAATCATTTCCTAAACTTGCGACTTTAGTTTGAAGTCCATTATTATCATTTTGAAATTTTTCTAATTGACCCTTAAGACCATTATTTTCATTTCCAAGTCCAGCAAGTTTTCCATTAAGCTTACCTAATTGATCTTTAAGACCACCAAGTTCTCCGGCCATCTTTCCAAGCTTACCTTTAAGGCCATCGTTCTCGCCTTTAAGTGCACCCATTTCTCCGGCCATCTTTCCAAGTTTACCTTTAAGGC